>JAHLLK010000176.1 GCA_020444165.1 Deltaproteobacteria bacterium
AATGCTATTTTTAAAGGACGAACCAGGGGAGTGGGTCATCTTTCCCTGGACGACGCCATCGAATGGGGGGTGACGGGCCCCGTGCTGCGGGGAAGCGGGCTGAATTGGGATGTAAGGAAAAACATGCCCTACTCGGGATATGAGGCGTTTGACTTTGAGGTCCCCTGTTTCAGCGAGGGCGACTGTTACGCCCGCTACCGGGTCCGGGTGGAGGAGATGCGCCAGAGCCTGAGGATCATTGAGCAGGCGGCCGCCAACATGCCGCCCGGCCGTTATGTTTCCGATGACTACCGCTATGTTATCCCGAAAAAGGACGATACCCTGAGGGATATCGAGAGCCTCATCCACCATTTTATCAATGTGACCCGGGGACCTAAAATACCGAAAGGAGAGGGCTACTACGTGGTAAGCGACGGAGGGAACATGGCCTATCGCATGCGGATCCGGACGCCCGACTTTGCCCATCTTCAGGCCATGCCGCTCATGGCGGTGGGCGGGTCCATCTCGGATCTGATTCCGATTATCGGCTCCGTGGATTATATCATGCCAGACACGGACAGGTAGGAACGACCCCATGTTGCCCAAAGAGATAAAAGAAAGGCTGCAGGAGCGGATCCGTGAGAGCGAAACGCCCCGGGAGCAGACGGTGACCGTTATGTATGCGCTTCAGAGACACTACGGTTATCTGAGTGACGAGGCCGTGCTTGAAGCGGCCGATCTTCTCCATATGACTCCTCTTGAAATCGACGAGCTGGCAACCTTTTACGACTTCATCTACCGGGAGCCGCTGGGAGAGTACGTGATTCATCTGTGCGACAGCAGTATCTGCTGGATGCACGGTGAAGAATCGGTCATGGAATATCTCTGCAAGAAACTGGGAGTCGCCCCTGGAGAGACCACCGCGGACGGGCTTTTTACCATTTTACCGGCGTGCTGCTTAGGGTATTGTGACCATGCCCCGGCCATGCTCATTAACGGAAAACCGTACGGCCCTCTCACGCCCGATTCCATCGACAACGCCCTGGACGCCATCAGACGGCAGCGTCCCGAATGCGAGGAGATCAAATAATGGCTGAAAGCCAATCCTTCATTTTGCAGGGCAGGACCGAACACCAGACCATATGGCTGGAGGAGTACCAACGGAGCGGCGGGTATCAAGGGCTTGAAAAGATACTTCGGAATGACACCCCGAATCAGGTCAAAAGGGTGGTGCTGGACTCGGGGCTGGAAGGCCGGGGGGGAGCGGGGTTTCCCGCAGGGCGGAAATGGGAACTTTTGAGAGAGGATGCTCCCCATCCAAGATATATCGTGGCCAATACGGACGAGATGGAGCTGGGAACGTTCAAGGATCGCGTGCTTCTTTCCGTCAATCCCCATACGGTCATTGAAGGAATGATTATTGCCGGATATGCCAATTCCGCCGAAAAGGGATATTTTTTCATTCGACCTTCCTACCAGCAGGTGGCCCTGACATTTGAAGAGGCCGTTTTGGAGGCCAGGACGGCAGGGTTCTTGGGCAAAAACATCCTTGGATCGGATTATTCCTTTGAGATCATCGTTCACCGAAGCGGGGGCCGTTACATCTGTGGAGAGACCAAGGGCCTGATTCATGCCCTTGAGGGACAAAGACCCCACCCCAATATCGAGGGTCATCTGACCGAAGAGGGCCTGTGGGGGCAACCCACCATCGTCAACAATGCGGAGACCCTTTGCTATGTCCCGCATATCGTCAGGAACGGCGCCCAGTGGTTCAGAAACCTGGGAAGGCATTCGAGTTGCCCTTCGGAACCACGCTGGGAGAGATCATTGAGGAACACGCCGGCGGAATGCTGCCCGGGTACGAATTCAAGGCTTGTTTGCCCGGCGGCGCGTCCACCCGGTATTTGACCAGGGAATTCTTCCACGTCCCCATGGACTTTGCATCGGTAAAGGAGATCGGTCCCGGACATCGACTGGGAACGGGCGCCATCATGGTCTTTGACCATAGCATCTGCCTGGTGGCCGCGACCCTGAACCTGATCCGGTTTTTCGCCAGGGAATCATGCGGTTGGTGTACCCCCTGCCGTGAAGGGCTGCCCTATGTGGAGACCCTGCTCCGCGCCATTGAGAACGGGGAGGGAAAGGAGGAAGATATCCCCCTCCTTCGGGAGATGTGCGGCCATATGAAACGGGCTTACTGCGCCTTCGCGGAGGGTGCGGTCGCCCCGGTGGAGGCCCTTGTAGAAGACTTTGTGGAAGAGATGCACGCCCATATCAGCGGTAAAAAATGCCCCTTTCAGAAGCGGGTTCGGGACAATTGGCCTTCAGAGGTCCTTCCCGGCGACCGGAACGTTGATCGTGAAGTTGTGAGTGCACCATCATGCCCAAGCTGATCATCGACGAGCAGAAGATCCTGGTTCCTGAGGGGACTAAGGTCATGGAGGCGGCGGAGCGATTAGGGATCATAATCCCCCGTTTTTGCTACCACGAGGCCCTGGGGTCCGTGGGCGCCTGCCGTATGTGCGCCGTGAAGTTCGTTGAGGGGCACCGCAAGTCGATTGATATGAGCTGTATGGTGGAGGCCAAGGACGGCATGGTCGTTTCCACTAGCGATCCGGAGGCGGTGGCATTTCGCAGATATGTGATTGAGTGGCTCATGCTGAACCATCCCCATGACTGCCCCGTCTGCGACGAGGGGGGGCACTGTCTTTTGCAGGATGAAACCGTTTCAGGAGGTCACGGGATACGACGTTACTCAGGGAAAAAGAGGACTTATCACGACCAGGACCTTGGCCCCTTTGTACAGCACGAAATGAACCGCTGCATCCACTGCTTCCGGTGCAGACGTTTCTACCAGGACTTTGCGGGATACCGGGACCTGGGGGTTATGCAAATCGGACATCGTGAATATTTCGGCCGATTTGAGAGCGGACGGCTGGAGAGCCCCTTTTCAGGCAACCTCATCGATATCTGCCCCACCGGGGTCTACACCGATAAACCTGCGAGATTCAAGGGCAGGCGGTGGAACTTCGAGCGGGGGCCATCTCTCTGTCTTCACTGTTCCCTGGGATGCTGCACCACGGGCAGCGCCCGGTATCGGGAGATGATGCGCCAGGAAGCCCGATACAGCGAGGCGGTGAACGGTCATTTTCTCTGTGATCGGGGGCGCTTCGGTTTTGACTTCGCCAACCATAAAGATCGTCCGCGGAGGGCGCTCGTGGGAGGGAAAGAGGTCTCCTGGGAGGACGGCATTCGATCCGCCGCCGAAGGCCTGATGAAAATCGACCGCGGGGCGGTGCTCTGCGCCGGATCGGACCGGTGCAGCCTGGAGACCCAGTTTTCCATCAAACGGATGTGCGGGCTCTTGGGTTGGCACGAACCACGGTTTTTCATGGAACCGAACGTCCTTAAAAAAGTCAAGACGGCCCTAAAAAGACTGGATGAACGGCTGGTGGTTTCCATGCGCCGATTGGAGGATGCCGACTTTATTTTGGTTCTGGGCGCCGACCCGGTCAATGAAGCTCCCATGTTGGCCCTGGCCATGCGTCAGGCATGGCGAAAGGGTGCGACCGTGGCGGTGGTGGATCCCAGGCCTGTTTTTCTACCTTTCTCCTTTTCTCATCTGGCCGTGATCCCCGATGAAATCAACCTTTGCGCCGGCGCCTTGGCCCGTCAGGTCCTGGAGCAGCACCGGGAGGACGTACTTTCCCCAAAAGCGGTGCGATTTTATGAACGCCTGCCCGAGGTCGGCACTCAACGCCCGGACCTGCAGGAACGTCTCAGAAAGCTGGGTGAAAGGCTCGGCAGGAGCAAGCGGCCTGTGGTGGTGTGCGGAACAGACATCGTCAGGCCGGAAACGCCCGGCCTGGCCGCGGATATTGCTGAACTTCTCCATCGGGTCATCGAAGGCGCGGGACTCTTTTACCTCCTGCCGGGGCCCAACGCATTCGGCGCCGGTTTGGTGTCGCCCCACCGGGATCCGGAATCGATGCTGGAGACCCTGGAATCGGGAAAGGTAAAGGCCCTGATGCTGGTGGAGCAGGACCCCTTTTGGGCCTGTCCGGACCGCGAACGGCTGGAACAGGCCTTGAGCAAGGTGGATTTTCTCCTCATCCTGGATTATCTCCCTTCCGCGGCTGCGGAAAAGGCCCACGGGGTCCTGCCCACGGTTCCCCATTTTGAGTGCACTCCCGTGAGTTTTGTGAACCAGGAAGGGAGACTCCAGATGGTACGTCCCGTTCACAATGGGGGAACGCCCATCTCCCTGATCAGCGGGGGCAAACACCCCCCAAGGACGTTTCTGAACCATATACCCGGGGGAGACCCGAAGGCCGCCCATGAAGTATTGGCGGAACTCCATGCAGCCATTTCGGGTGACAAAGAAGTGGATCTCCTGAAAGACCTACGAGATCGATTGAGCGAGGAAGCCCCTCTTTTCAAGGACCCTTCCTCCTCTCGGGACGGCATTCGTCTCCTTCAACACAGTGTTCGGGAAGACGATATTTTCTCCTGGGAGAATGAAGGAGTGCAACCCGCAAGGGAAGGGCTGGAACTCCTGCTTACCCATTGGACATTCGGAACGGAGGAACTCTCCGCCTACTCCCGTCCCGCCAGGGAAGGGGAAACGATGCCTACGCTGACGATGCATCCCTGGGATGCGGGTCGGCTGGCACTTGTCCATGGAGACAGGAACTCCCTCCGCATGGGGGGTGGGGAACTGGCATTGGATCTTGCCGTTGCATCCAACATGGCAGAAGGGACGATCCTTCTCCCCAGGCATCGGCAGGTTGAATGGCGGAAGTTAAAAACATGGCCTGTCTTCCTGCCGGAGAGTTGCATCCGCAAGACAGAGGGCGTCCCATGATGGACTTGGTGATTGGAATCATCCTATTGGTCGTAAAGCTTGCTGTCGTGCTGGTGGGTCTCCTGCTGGTGGCTGGCTGGCTCACCTTCGGAGAACGCAGACTCCTGGGGTGGTTTCAGCTTCGGCCGGGTCCCAATCGGGCCGGCCCATGGGGGCTT
>JAHLLK010000029.1 GCA_020444165.1 Deltaproteobacteria bacterium
ACCCCGGCCGCGACCGCATGCTGCGGCTCCCCATGCGGGTCGGGCTGGCTTACCCCCGCGCCCAACCTCGCGCGCTCCCGAAGCGAGGCGGTCGGAGACACGTCAATAGTCCCTATACTGGAGGTGATATGCGCATTCTGGTGACCGGCGCGGCCGGCTATCTGGGCGGCAAGCTGGCCCGGGGGCTGTGTGAGGAGGACTGGGTGGAGCGGGTGGTGGGCCTGGACCTCTCTGCCCCGGCCTGGCGGCATCCCAAGTTCAGTTTCCACGCCCAGGACGTGCGCGCGCCCCTGATGGACCTGCTCAAGGCCGAAGAGGTGGACACCGTGGCCCACCTGGCCTACGTGCTCCCGCCCATGCATGACAAGAATTACATGGAGGAGGTGAACAAGGGGGGCACCCTGAACGTGCTGGCCGCCGCCCGGGCCGCTCACGTGCGCCACATCCTCTACACCAGCAGCACCACGGCCTACGGTTTCTGGCCCGACAACCACGTCCCCCTCACGGAAGACAGCCCCCTCCGCGGCAACGACGACTTCACCTACGCCAAAAACAAAAAGGAAATCGAAACTATCCTGGAGGCCTTCCGCCGCGACAACCCCCAGATCACCCTGGCCATATTGCGGCCCTGCTTCGTGGTGGGACCCGGCTTCCAAAACCCCCTGGCCCGTCACCTGCAAAAACGCCTGGTCATGCTGCCGGCCGGCGCCCAGCCCTTCCAGTTCGTGCACGAGGATGACCTCCAGGAGGTCATGCTGCGTTTCCTAAAGGATGGCCGGGGAGGCGTCTACAACGTGGCCGCCCCCGGTGTCCTGACCTTCCGGGAGATGGTGAGGATGCTGGGCAACCTCCATCTGGCCCTGCCCTGGCCCCTCATCTACGGCCTCACCGCCGTGGCCTGGGACCTGCGGCTCCGCTTTCTCACCGAATTCCCCAGCCCCGCCCTGCGGCTGATGGTCCACCCCTGGATCGCCTCCGCCGAGAAACTGGTGCGGGACACCGGGTTCAGTTTCCTTTATGACACCCGGGAGTCCTTTGCCGATTTCGTCCGCCACGTCCGGGGCGGCGGGGCGGCGGATTAGCAACGTTCTGGCGCCGGCCCGGTCGCCCGTGTTAGCCTGGGAAAGGTGAGCCATAAACCGTCCCGAAGGGGATAAAGCCTGTTTGAAAGCACATTTAAGCCAGTTCTGGTTCCGGATGCGGGAAAGCTTCTGGTTCCTCCCCGCGATGCTGGTGACCCTCGCGATTCTCCTGGCCTTGGGCGCCGGCTGGCTGGATCGCTCGCTGGCGGAATCGGGCCGGGGGCTCAGCCTTTGGTTCTTTTACCAGGGTAGCCACAATGCCGCCCGAGCCATGCTCTCCACCATCGCCACCTCCATGATCACCGTGGCCGGCCTGGTATTTTCCATCACCATGGTGGTGCTTTCCCTCACCTCCTCCCAGTTCGGCCCCCGGTTGATGAAAAATTTCATGGAAGACCGGAGCAACCAATTTGTTCTCGGAGTTTTTCTGGCCACCTTCACTTATTGCCTGACCGTGCAGGGCACCATGGACGGCGGGGACGGCGGCCATCCGGTCAGGATTTCCCTGACCGTGGGGATGGTTCTGACCCTGGGCAGCCTGGCGGTGCTGATCTACTTCATTCACCACATGGCCGACGCCATCCAGGCCGACAAGCTCTTGGCCACGGTCGGTGGGCGTCTGGAGCACGCGGTGCGGCGGCTTTATCCCAACGAACCGCCACGGAATCCCCTGGACCTCCCTCGCCAACCGGCCCTTCCCGCCAGCTTCGCCAAGCGCGCCGCGCCCATAAACGCGGACCGTTCAGGCTACGTGCTGATTCGGAGCCTCTCGGTTTTGCTGGAAGAGGCCGAGCAGGCAGACCTCCTGGTGGAAACGCTGGCCCGACCTGGGGATTTCGTGCTCCAGGGCAGCCCCCTGGCCCTCGCCTGGCCTCCCGAATCCTTGAACGAATCCAGATCTGACACCTTGCGACGGGCCTTTGTGCTGGGCCGGGAACGCTCCCCCGTCCAAGACGTGGGCCTGCCCCTCAACGAACTGGTGGAAGCGGCCCTCAGGGGGCTGTCGCCCGGTATCAATGACCCCTTCACCGCCATGACCAGCCTCAACTGGCTGGCGGACGGCCTGGGGTTGCTGGCCGGGCGGGAAATGCCTCCCACGGCCTATTACGACGGCCGGAATGAGTTGCGGGTGATCGCGCGGCCGGTAACCCTGGTGGATTTGGCCGACACCGCCTTACACCAGTTGCGGCCCGTGGTGGCGGCCCAGCCTGCCGTGACGGAGCACCTCATGGTTCTGCTGGCCGGCTTGGCGCCGGTGTTGTGCCGGCTGGAGGACGTGGACTGCCTTTTGCGGCATGTGAACCTGCTGCTCGCAGACGCCCGGCAGAACGCCGCCCAGGCCGCCGACCGGGCCCGTTTGGAACGCAAGGCCCACGAGGCCGTGACGGCCCTGGAGCAAGCCAGGCAATCCCTGACTCGAGCCGGAGATGAAAGCTCCCGGGAGGAACCGCAATGAGCCGCACCCCCGAAACCTGCCTCCTGGCCTGCGGAATCCTGCGCCGCGAGATGGACGAACTGGCCCGTCAGGGACGCCTGCCCGGCCGGCCGGTGTACCTCTCTTCCCGCCTGCACAACGACTACGGCATGCTCAAACGAGCCCTGGAAGGGGCCATACCCAAGCAAAAGGAGCGGTTCGCCGGTCGGGTGGTGGTGGTGTACGGCGATGTCTGCCTGGGCTTTCAAAACGAGATGCCCGAGCTGGTGGCCGCCCACGGCGTGGTGAAGGTGAAGGCCCTGAACTGCCTGGACTGCCAGTTGGGCGGGGGCGGGCGCCTCCTGGACCTGGACCCCACGCACAAGATCCTGTTCCTGAACCAGTCCTTCATCGACTTTTTTCAGCGGATCGAGCTGAAGTATCCGGCCGAGGAAATCCAGCCCATGTTCAGCGTGCTGGAAGGCATCATCCTCTTGGACCCCCTGGGCGACTTGGACGACTTTGACGAGGAAATCGCCCGCATCTCCCGGCTCACCGGGCTGCCCATCCGGGAAAGGCTGGACCTGGGCCTGGACGGCCTGGAAAAGGTGTTGCGGGAAGCGGTGGCCCGGGTCGGAGCTCCCCACAACCCAACCCCATAAAACTATAAAGTTTTTTTGGGGAAGGGAGGTGTGGGGGGAAACCCCTTTTTTTTCCAAAAAAAGGGGTTTCCCCCCACACCTCCCTCTTTCCTAAAAGCCGGGCCAGCCCTCGCGGCGGCCTTGGAAGACCAGGCGTCCGCTGGAGAGACGGGCCACGTGGGTCACGGAGGGCAGCATTTCCTGGGGCCGGTGGGTGACCCAGAGGTAGTTCACCCCTTGCCCGGCCAGGCGTTCGACCAGGCTCCGGAAGGCCCGGCGGGCCGCCAGGTCCAGGCCTTCGGTGGGCTCGTCCAGGAGCAGCAGCCAGGGCCGGCTGAACAGGGCCCGGGCCAGGAGCAGCCGCCGCACCTGGCCGTAGGACATGCGCTGGATGTCGCGGTCGGCCAGATGGGCCAGGCCCAGGCCGGCCAGGAGTTCCCGGGCCCTGTGGGCCTCGGCGTCCGTGGCCTGACCCGTGGAGCCGATACTGCCCGTGGCCCCGGAGAGCACCGTGGCCAGCCCGCTCTGGGGGTGGCGGTGGCGGGCCTGCCAGGCGGCCGAGACATAGCCCAGGCGGGGGCGGAAGTCCTGGGTGCAGCGGGGGTCTTCCGGGCCGAAGCGCCGCACCTCGCCGCCCAGGGCCGGGCGGTAATCCCCCAGGATCAGCTTCAGAAGCGTGGTCTTGCCGGCGCCGTTGTCACCCAACAGGAGCCAGTTCTCGCCCGGCCGCACCTCCCAGTCCAGGGGCCCCAGCACCGGCCGCCGCTCCAGGAAGACCCGGGCGGACCGCAGGCGGAAGTAATACGCCGGCACGGCCCGCGCCGGGGCCAGGTCGCAGTCCACCGCGGCCGTCCCGGCGGCAGGGCCCGCCTCATAGGCGGCCCGCACCGCGGCCAACTCGCCTTGCCCCCGGATGGCCCCCTCGGCCAGCCACAAGCCCCGGTTCACCCCCGGGGGGATGTCCTCGGGCCGGTGGGTGGCCAGCACCAGTTGCCCGCCCCGGGCCAGGAAGCCGGCCAACAGCTCGCGGACCCGCGTACGCGAGGCCTGGTCCAGGCCGTCGCCCACTTCGTCCAGGAACAGCACCCGGGGCTCCTTCACCAGGGCCCGGGCCAGGATCAGCCGCTTGCCCTGGCCCTGGGACAGTTCCTCCAGGGGCCGGCTGGCCAAATCCCCCAGGCCCAGCTCGGCCAAGGTGTGGTCCAAGCGCTGATTCTGGGCCGGGGTAAGGGGCGAGGCCGGGTAGAGGCTGTCCGTGAAGCCGCCGGCCGCCCAGGCCCGGGCCGTGAGGCGCCCGGCCAGGCGGAGCATCTCCTGCCATTTCTCGGCCGAGACCAGGGCCGAGTCCCGCCGGAAAACCAGGGGGCTGGGCGTGGCCGCACCCTCCGGGCCGTAGAGGCGTTGCTCAAAGCCGCCCGTGGGCCAGACCTCCCCCCGGGCCAGGCGCAGAAAGCTGCTCTTGCCCGCCCCGTTGGGCCCCATCACCGCCCAGCTCTCCCCCGCGAACAGGGTCCAGGCGAGGTCGTGAAGCACCTCTTGATCGCCCAGACGCAGATCGGCTCCCAAGAGCCGGAGCAGGACGGGTGGGGCAGATCCAGTCATGGTTTGCGCGGCTCCGCCCGGGGGAATGGCCCCGGAAAAAGCACTCCGCCCGGCCGGAACCTCCGGCGGGCGGAGCGAAAACAGGCTAGCTGATCTATTTCTCGAACAACACCTGGTGCAGGGTGGTGACCGCCTTTTTCACGTCGCTGTCATCCACCACCAGGGAGAAGTTGATGGCGCCCATGCCGAAACTCAGCATGTCGATCTGGGTCCCGGAGCTGGCCACGGCCGACAGGATGTCGGCCGACAGCCCCCGGCAGCGGCCCAAGTCGCGGCCCACCACCACCAGCACGGTCTTGCCTTCCCGGATATCGCAGGAGCCGTATTTCTCCAGCTCGGGCAGGGCCCGCTCGATGTGGGCCAGGCGGTCGGTGGTGAACGACACGCTGATCTCACTGGTGGCGATCATGTCCACCACCACTTCCCTTTCGGCCAGCACCTCGAAGACCCGGGCCACGAAGCCGGCCTGTTCCAGCATGCGGGCCGAGGTGATGGTCACCACCACCTGGTTCTCCTTGTAGGCCACGCTGGTTACCCCCTGGGTTTGCAGGGGGCCTTCGCGGTTGATCACCGTGCCGGGGTGCTCGGGCCGGTTGGTGTTCAAGACCCGGACCGGGATCTCCCTCTCCATGGCCGGCAGCAAGGTGGCGGGGTGCAGCACCCGGCTGCCGAAATGGGCCAACTCCGCGGCCTCGCTGAAGCTCATCTCGGGAATGTTCTTAGCCTGGGGCACCATGGAGGGATCCGCGGTCATGACCCCGTCGGTGTCGGTCCAGATCTCCACCTCCTCGGCCTCGATGGCCGCGCCCACCAGGGTGGCGGTGAGGTCGCTGCCGTTGCGGCCCACGGTGGTGATATCACCGGTCTCGGTCTTGCCCACGAACCCGGTGATGACGGGCACCACTCCGGGCTCCACCATGCATGCAAAGGCGTTCTTCATGCGCTCGGCATAGTCGGGCAGGGGCCGGGCCATGCCGAAGTTGGCGTCGGTGATGAAGCCCAGGTCCCACACGTCAAAAGCCTTGGCCGGCAGCCCCTGGCGGGTGAAGAAGTCGGCGATGACCCGGACCGCCATGCGCTCGCCAAAGCTGGCCATGTAGTCCAGGCTGCGGGGGCTCAACTCGCGCACCAGGCCGATGCCCCGCAAGAGATCGCTGACCTCCTGAAAGAGCTCGGCCAGAATTTCCGGCGGGCAACCCATGGAACTGGCGATCTCAGATTGCAGGTCGATCACGTCGGGCAGATTGTACTGCCGGTGCACCGCGGCTTTGGCCGAGTTGATGAGCGCATCGGTGATGCCTTTATGGGCCGAGGAAACCACCACGGGCCCTTTATCCAACCGTCCCTTGACGATCTCCATCACCTTTTCGACTTGGGCGCGGTTGGCCACGGAGCTACCGCCGAACTTCATGACAATCATTTGGGTCACCCTTTTGACTGGCCGGGGAAACCCCGGCGTGAGAATGGCCGGAACCGAGAAAAATCTTCTTTCAAAAGCCCGGCTGGACAAACGCAGCCGGCCGGAGCCCGAGGGCCCGCCGATTTGCGTTGATTCGCCAAAATTCCCGCAAATCGTACAACTTGGCTAGCCCGCGCTTTGGCCAACTTGCAGCCGGCAAAGGCCAGGACGGCCTTTGCCGGCAATCTAAAAGATTGGCATGCCGGGAGAATATGTCAACCGCTTTTTGTGCCGCCCCCTGGCGCGCCCCGCCGCCACCAAGTCGCGCCAGGCCTGGGCCCCGCCGAGTTTGTCCCGCCAACCGCCGCTTTTTTCTTGCCGCCGCCGGCGGGATTTGGCTAGTTTGAGAATGATTCAGAGTCCCCTGCCTGGCCACGCGTCCTCAAAACCAGGTGAAAAATATTGAGCACTCCCCCCTCGTCTCCACCCCTGGCTGCCCAGCGAGAGTCCCGTCCGGCCCACACCCTGGTCCGGCTCCTCGGCTGCCAGCCGGAGGACCTGCCCACCCTGCCGGCCATCGCCCTGGAGCTGGGCCGCCTGGCCGCGGACCCCGATTCCACGGTGGAGCAGATGGTGGAGGTCATCAAGACGGATCCGCCCCTGGCGGCGCGGCTCTTGCGGGTGGCCAATTCGCCGTTGTACCGGGGCACCCAGCCGGTGATCTCCCTGGAGCGGGCCGTGTTGGTGCTGGGTTTCGACCAGGTCAGCCGCCTGGCCCTGGGGCTCAGCCTCTTGTGGAGCGCCGGCGGCCGCAAACCCTTGCAACGCCGCCTCTTGAATCTGAACCTGTGGCGGCACTCCGTGGCCGCCGGGGTCTGCTGCGAGATCCTGGCCCGGGACTACCTGGGCTGGGGCGAGGGCTACTACGTGCACGGCCTGTTGCACGACCTGGGCAAGCTCACCCTGGAGGCCTTCCGCCCCGAGGCCTTTGACGAGGTGGTCCGGTTGCTGACCAAGGAGGGGCTCTCCTGGCGGGAGGCCGAACTCCGGACCATGGAGCTGGATCATGCCCACCTCTCGGCCCTGCTCCTGGATTTCTGGGGCCTGCCGGAACCGTTGTGCCTGGCCGTGGGCGGCCATCACGAGCCTTGGGAAGCCGAGGAGGAGGCCCGCACCGCCGGGCTGGTGGCCCTGGGCAACCACGCGGCCCACGCCCTGGGCTTCCGCTCCTTTGACCGCGGCCTGGAGGACGACCCCGCCGGCTACCCCACCCAGGAACTGCAAAACTACTGGGCCAAACAAGGCTGGACCCTGGAAGAGTTCCTGCGCCAAGGGCTCCGGGAAAAGGTGCTGGCCACGCGCGATCTCATCGAGAACCTGGGCGCGGGCTAGGATTGTCTTGGAGAAAGAAGAAGATGTGGGGGGAAGGATGCGGGGTCCCCGGAAAAGCGCAGCTTTTCTGGGGTGCAAGGGCCCTTTTTTGAAAAAAAGTCCCCTTCCCCCCACCCCCCCCTTCCCCCAAAAAACTTTAGTGATTAAACTGGTTAGGCCATGGAAGCTTAACAGCCGGGATGCCCGTTGAAAGCGAGGAGAGATCATGCAACCAGCGCGGGGGCCGGCCCGGTGGGCGGCGGTGTTTTTCTTTCTGGTGCTCCTGGCCGGGGCCGGGTGCGGGCATCTCTTGAAGATCGCCGACGCCGATCGCCCGGCCCTGTTCGTGACCCCGCCGGCGGACCAGCCGGCCGCGGCCCGCCTGGCCCCGGCCATCCTGGCCCACAACCCCCACCAGACCCACAACCTGGTGGGCCGGGTCACGGCCTCCCGGGACGAGCAGGGCGCCGAGGTCATCCGCGTGGACCCGGCGCACCCGGCCATCTACTATGGGACCTTTCCCTTCACCACGGCCAAGGGCGCGTACCGGAACCTGGTCTATCGGGTGCATTTCCCCGGCACCCCGGCCAGCCTGGCGCCTTTTCTCCTGGGCTGGGGCGACAACCTGGGCCTGCTGATCATTCTCACCCTGGACCAGACCGGCCACCCGGTGCTGGTGACCACGCTCGGCACCTGCGGCTGCTACGTATCCCTCACCGCCACCGACTACCTGCCGCCGGAGTCCCTGCCCGCGGGCTGGACCGGCCGGCCCGGGGAGATCTACGGGGAGACCCTGCCGGCCCGCCTGGCTTTCCGGGGCCTGGACCGGCCCCGCCTGGTGGTGGAGGTGCGCCCCGGCGAGCACCGGGTCATGGGGCTCCTGGTGGTGGAGGATGCGGCGGCTCGCCGGCCCGGTTACTGGGCCCCCCGGCCCACCGAGCTGTTGCCCCTGGAAGCGCTGGAACGCCTGCCGCTGCCGGACGGCCACACGGTGAGCATGTTCCATGAGGATGGGGCCCTGGCCGGGCACGTGAAAGGGGCCTGGAAGCCCTGGGAAACCCTCTTGATGTGGCCTTTCAGCCTGGACTTGGCCGTGGGCTGGGACAAGGCTTACGGCGACCCCCGCAATCCCTTTTACACCAGCCTGCAGCCCTGGTATCGCCACGCCTCCGACCTGAACGACTTCCCCCGGTTCCTCAAATTCTGGGGCTGGCGGCTTTAGCCGGCGGTCAAACCGCGGCCAGCCAGCCAGCACCCTCCCCTTTCGGCTCAGGGCTTGGGACGGGCGATCACCACGAAACCCTTGGTCAACAGCTCGTCCGCCGAGTAGTCGGCCAGCTCGGCCTGGATCGCGGGGGTGAGGAGCTTCTCGCCCTCCCGGGCCAGGGGGAACCAGTCCACGATCTCGAAGCGCTCCGCAAAGGCGCGGCGGTAGTCCCGCTCCCGCCAGCCGTTGATCCAGGAGGGGATGTCCGGGAAACGCTTCTCCCGCAGATGGTCCCAGGGCGGAACTTCCGTGGAGGGCTCGGTGTCCGGGTACTTCCAGGCGATGTGGTGGCCGCCGGACAGGCTGGCGAAGTTGTGGACGTAGATGTAGGTGAGGCCCGTGGGCTTCAGCATGCGCCGCACCTGGTCCAGGGCCAGGGGCACGTCGGGCAGGTGCTCGAACACCTCGTGGGAAACCACCAGGTCCAGGCTCCCATCCGGGGTGCGGAACTCCTCGATGCCCTGGGCCCGCACGTCCACGTTGCGGAAGTTCAGGGGGAACGGCGCGTACTTGGCCAGCTCCCGGTAATAGGGTCCGGCGAAGATGAAATCCCACACCAGGGTGCGGGCGGCCCGCTCCGGACCGTTGGTTTTCCAAAGCCCCAGGTACTTGCCCAGGTTCTTGCCCGGCTCCACGGCCTCGGTGTCGATGCCGGTGACCTGGGCCCCCCAGCTATGCAACAAGAGCGTGAGCCAAAAGGTTTTGCCGCAGCCCAGATCCAGGATGCGGCTCCCCCGCAAATCCCCGGCCAGGGGCAACAGCCGTTGTTGCATGGCCGCGAAGAACTCGTAGTGCTCCTTGGCGAAATCCAGGTGGTGGGCCAGGCCGTAGCGGACCATGGACCAGTACAGGGCCAGCTTGCGTGAGAGGCCGGCCTTGCCCGGCTCAGGCATAGTGCGCCTCCAGGTTCAACTCGGGAGCGGTCGGGTCGCCTTCCAAAAAGAGCCGCGCCCAGATCTCCAGGCCCAGGGCCAGCCACAGCATGAAGTAGTGCCACCTGAGCCGGGGGTGGGCCGGGTGGTCCATGATGGCCTTCAGGAACTTGTAGTCGAACCAGCCCCGGTCCATGACCCGCTCCCGGGTGAGGATGCGGCCGGCCACGTCCTTCAGGTCCTTCTGGAACTGGAGATAGGGGTTGAAGGTGAAACCCCATTTTTTCTTCTTGATGGCCCGGGGGGGCAGGATGCCCTTCATGGCCTTGCGGAACAGGTCCTTGGTGTGGTTGCCCTCCATCTTCAGTTCGGCCGGGATGGTCAGGGCGAAGTTCACCAGGTCGCGGTCCAGGAAGGGCACCCGGACCTCCAGGCCGTTGGCCATGGAGGTGCGGTCCTCGTTCATCAAGAAGTCATCGATCATCTTGGTCTGCAGCTCGGTCCAGAGCATCTGCTCCTGGGGCTGGCCCGGCAGCATGTCGAACCAGGGCCGGAGCGCCCCGTCCACCGGTTCAATGGGCCGGCCCAGCCAGGCCGGGCCGTAGAGTTGCCAGGCTCCGGGGTCGAAGTCCCAGACGTTCCTCAGGATCTGGTAGTAACGGCAGGGGTCGCCCAAAGCCAGGGCCAGCTGCCCGCCGCGGCGGTACTCGTCCCAGCTGAGCTTGCCCGTGGCCTTCTGGGCCTTGTAGAGCTGGCCGCTCAGCCAGGGGAGAGCCCCTCGGGAGAGGAACCCGGCCACGTGGTTGTGCAGGTTCCGCACCGGGTACATGAAGCGGTTGACGGTGTAGCCGGCCAACAGCTCGTCGCCGCCCAGGCCGCCCATGACCACCTTCACGCTCTGGCTGGCGAAGCGGGCCAGGAGATAGCCCTGCAGCACGTTCTCCTTGGGCTCCTCGGCAAACCACACCACCTCGGGGTAGTGCTTCAGGGCGTCCAGGTCCAGGGACATCTCGTGGTGGTCGGTGCCGAAGTGCCGGGCCACCAGGCGGGCGTCGTCCAGCTCGTCGGTGGGCTCGTTGAAGCCCAGGGTGAAGCTCGAGACCGGCTGGTCCGCCTCCTCGGCCAGGTAGGCCGCCAGGGAGGAGGAGTCCAGGCCGCCGGAGAGGTAGAGCCCCACCGGCACGTCGGCGATCATCTGCTTCTTCACCGCCTGGTGCAGGTAGTGGCGGATGCCCTCCATGGCCTCGGAAGCGTTCTCCGTGGTTTGCCGCGGCGGGGTCCAGAAATGGTAGCGGCAGCGGCTGACGTGGCCGCCGGGCCGCAGGATCAGGTACTCGCCGGGCAACAGGCGGTGGAAGCCCTCCAACAGGGTCCGCTGGCCGGGGATGTAGCGCAGGTTCATGAAATAGTGCAGGGCCTGGAAGTCCACGTCCCGGGCCAGGGAGCGGTCCTGCAACAAGGCCTTCAGCTCCGAGGCGAAGCGCAGGGTGGCCCCGTCGAAGTGCACGTGCAGGGGCTTGACCCCGAAATAGTCCCGCACCAAGAGCAACTGGCGCTGGGCCGCGTCCCACAGGGCAAAGGCGAAGATGCCGTCCAGGCGGGGCAGGAAGTCCACCCCGAACTCCTCGTAGCCGTGCACCAGGACCTCGGTGTCGCTGGTGGTGCGGAAGGTGTGGCCCCGGGCCACCAGCTCGTCCCGCAGCTCCGGGAAGTTGTAGATCTCGCCGTTGTACACCACCCAGATCGATTCGTCCTCGTTGGACATGGGCTGATCGCCGGTCACCAGGTCGATGATGGAAAGCCGGGTGTGGCCCAGCACGGCCTCGCCCAGGTCCTTGGTGGCCAGGCCGTCGGGGCCCCGGTGCCGGAGGCTTTCGGTCATGGCGCGGGTGATCTCGATGTCGGCCCTGGGGCCGACCATGCCAGCTATGCCGCACATATGCTTTATCTTTTCTCTGGAGAAGCTTCGCCAGTTGAATCCAGGGTCATTAGGAGGCCCAGGGCATAGGCCATCCAGGCGTTGCACCAGCGCATAAGGGTGTAGCGCTTGGTGAAGTGGCGGCCTTTCTGGTAGTAGAACCAGCCCTGGGGAGTCTGCATGTTATCCAGCGCCCACGCCGCGGTGCGCTCCGCGTCGGCCCGGCAGGTGGGGTCCCGCCACTGGGCCGCCTTGACAAAGGTCACCACCGCCTGGGCCGCCCCGTGCACGTCCTGGGGAAAGTCCTTGTCCGACATCCACTTGGGCGCCCCGTCGGGCAGGAACAGGTGGCGGCGGTAAAAGGCCAGCCCCAGGTCGTAACGCGGCAGGAACTCCGCATCACCGGTGTGCCGGCTGTATTCCAAAAGCCAATCCAACACGTTGCCGGTGTGGTAGTTGTCGATCTTGGCGATGGCCGACTTGGCCGGCCAGGCATAATACCAGGCCCCTTCCGGGGTCTGCTTGTCCACCAAAAAGGCCATGAGCCGCCGGGCCTCGCTGGAGAGCTCCGGCTCCCGGGTCAGGCTGCCCACCCAGCCCAGGATGGTGGCGGCCAGGCCGTTGATGTTCAACACGGCCCAGGTGCTCCCCGGGATGTAGCCGATGTTCCGCATGGTCGGCTCGTTGATGGGGGCTTCCAGGTCCTTCAGGATGAAGTCCACGCTGCTCCGGGCCACGGCCAGGTGCTCCGGGTCGCCGGTGATCTCGTGGGCCTTCAAAAAGGCGTAGGAGATGTTGCCGGTGACCACGATGTTGGGGCAGTACTTGGGCGCGTAGAACCTTAGGTTCTGCCAGGCGTGGTCATAGCCCCAGCACATGCCGGAGTAGCCCTGGCAGGCGTGGTCCTTGAGCCAGGTCAGGAGAATTTCGGCCTCGGCCAAGTCCGCCTTTTGGCCCTGGGCCTGGTAGCGGTGGAGATAGGCCAGGGCGAAAAGGGCGATACCCTTGGGATTGCGGGATTTTTCGGTGAAGACCAGGGGCCGGAGATTGATGGGCGAGCGGGCCCAGGCCGGGGCCATGAACATGCGGAGGTATTGGTTGTTCAAGGACAGGGCCCGCATGACGGGGCTGTTGAACACGTCGAACTTGCTGTAGCCCGCGTAGTCCTGGCCCTGGGCCCAGGTGAGCACCCGGTTCAGGCTGTCGGCCAGGCGGCTTCCCGTCAGCGCGCCGGTCATCAGCGGGCCCCCAACAACCGCGCCCGGTGGCGCCGGGCGTGCTCCTCCACCACCTCGGCCACGTAGGCGGTCACGTCGATGCGCTCGTCCAGGAGCCGGCAATGCTCCTGGTGGTGCTTCTCCTTCAGCTCGGCCCGGGAGAGCCACTCCACCGCCGTGGCGATGGCCGCGTCCTCTTCCTCGCACCGGAAGTAGCGCACCAGGCCGTAGCGCTCCTCCTGCTCGTCGGTGTAGCCCCGGCCCAGGGGCGAGACGAACACCCCGGGTGTGCCCATCACCGCGGCCTCCGAGGCCATGGTGGCGCTTTCGCCCACATACAGGCTGGCGTAGTGCAACAGATGGTGAATCTTGGAAGGGTCGCCCCGGTAGGCATAGGGGGCCAGCTCCGGCGGCAGCGGCGCTTCGGAGCTGATGACCACCCGGCCCAGGGGCTCCAGGGCCGCCACCAGGCGCTTCTTGCCCTCGGGGCTGAAGCCCCGGTCGCCGATGTCGTGGCCCGAGCCCCAGCCCACGAACCTGACCACGGTGAAGACCTCGTCCGGCGAGAACCCCAGCTCGGCCAGCACCGCGGGGTCGGGCGCGAAGCGGCAGGGGTGCAGATAGGCCAGCTCGTGGTAGCCGGGATAGCAGACCTGGCCCCGGCGGATGCGGCCCTGGTAGCAGTGGGGGGTGTGGATCTCGGTGGCAAAGGGATAGGTGATGAAGTTGGACACCACCGCGTTTTCCGTGTCGTAGAACACCAGGGAGGGGATGCGCCGCAGCCAGCCCACGTGCACGATGAAGGTGCCGGCAATGGCGCACATGGCGTCCGGCCGGAACTCCTGCACCAGACGGAACAGCTTGGCTTGGCGCTCCAACAGCTCCCGGGCCAGGCCGCCCACTCCGGAGCGGGCCTTGGAAAGGCAACGGTGGGCATAACCCAGCTCGTCCAAAAGATCCAGGGTGAGGTCCTTCTCCCGCGAGGTGATGAGCACCTCATGGCCCTTTTGCTGCCAGATGTCGATGGAATTGCGGAAAAAATGGACGTGGGCGGGATGGGTTATGTCAGCCAGGATTCTGAGTTTCGGCATCGGGCGTTTTCCCGGGGAAAGTCCCTGCTTTGTTTTGAGAGTGATGCAAGGTGCGCCCTGCACCGCGCATCGCCCTCATTTTACTTCCGGAACTGTGAACTCATGCGCAACAAGGCGATCTGCTCGGAGATGAGCCCCAAGACCAGGATCAAGACGCCCACGGTCACGGAAATGATGATGGGGATGGTCCAGGCCCGGCCCAGGAACAGCTTGACCAGGGCCACGCAGAGCCCCGGGGCCATGGCCACCACCGACAGCGGCAGGCAGATTTTGAGGGGCACGAACAGCATGCCGATGCGGGCGATGATGAACACGAACTTGGCCCCGTCCCGGAGGATCTTGATCTTGCTCTCGCCCACCCGCTGGGCCGCCTCGATGGAGATGTGCTTCACCGGGTAGCCCATGCGGTAGATGGAGATGGTGGAGGTGGAGGGCGAGGAAAAGCCGTTGGGCAGGAGATTGACGATGGTTTTGGCCACCCCGGCGTCCAGGGCCCGGAAGCCGCTGGTCAGGTCGCGGATCTTGTGCCCGGAGATGTAGGAAGCCATGGCGTTGTAAAAACGGTTGCCCCAGGCGCGGAGCCAGGTGGATTGGGAATTTTGGGTCCGGGCGCCCACCACCAGGGCATAGCCCGGGAAAAACTCCAGGAGCCGGGGGATGTCCCGGGGCGAGTGCTGGCCGTCGCCGTCCATGAGGACGATCACGTCCCCCTGGGCGTTGCGGATGCCGGTCTTCACCGCCGCGCCGTTACCGATGTTATAAGGATGGGAGACCACCTGGGCCCCGGCCTCGGCGGCCTGGGCGGCAGTGGCGTCGGAGGAGCCGTCGTTGATCACCAGGATCTCGTACTCGTAATCCAGTTCGTCCAGGACTTCCCGCACGCCGCGGACCACCTTGGCGATGACGGGTTCCTCGTTGTAAGCCGGGATTACAATGCTGATCTTGGAAACCAAAGCGGCAAACCCCCTTGTCTCGCCTGTCCGGCCGGGGCGGCTGGGCGCGCCCCCCTGGCCGTACCGTAGCCCTTGCCTTCCGGTGGTGCGGGCCCGTGGGTTCAAGGTTGAAGGAAGTCTTCTTTTACACTGTTCCCCGCGGGGGTGCCAATATTTTCTGTAAAGAGAGCCGGGTGCGGCCGCCCCGGGGCCCGACGCGCAACCACCCGATAAACTGGGGGTAAGTTCCCCGGCCGGCCGGGGACGCTTTGGGCCGGGGCGAAGCGCCCCCTGGTCCCGGCCTCCCTGGCTCGGGGCGGAGCTTCCCGGGACCTCCGTGTGAAAAACTGGGGATTTAAAGCAATGGGGTCTGGACAGTCGGGAAATCCCTGTTTACCATTTTTTTAGTGGCCAAACAGGTCAGCTTGTGAAGGAGATTGTCATGGCACCCCATCCTCAGCCCCAGGGCCCCACTGCCCAGCGGAATTTCGCCTGTAAATCCTATGAGACCTGCCTGAATCAAGCCGACTCCGCGGGTTGGCCGGGCTTTTCCTGTGAAGCGTGTTCCTTGTGCGATCACGAACCCAACGATTGGCGGCAAAGACAACAGGACGACATGGAGCCCTTGTTGGAGCTGTGGGCCGAGGTCTTCGGCCGGCCGGTACGGCGGCTGATGCGATCCGGCTCGCCGGAAGACCCGCCGGACGTGCGCTCGCTGTTGGCCTGGTGGGAGCAGTAGACCCCTTCCCCGCCGCCTGCGGCGCGTAGCGACCAGCCCCCCCCCAAAAAAACGGGATCGGCCTGGGGCCGATCCCGTGCTTCTATCGGTGGTAGGCGATGCGCGATTCGAACGCACGACCTTTGGCTCCGGAGGCCAACGCTCTATCCATCTGAGCTAATCGCCCACTTTCTCTGCTGAGCCGTTTTTTTACCACAGGCTCGGTCGGTTGTCCACCACCCGGCGCGTTTGCGGCCCGGGGCCGGCCTCAACGGACCTGGGGAGCCAACCACCCCGTGTCAATCAGGATTTCTCCGCTGGTCTGGTTCCGCCAGGCCAGTTCCTCCGCCCCATCGCCGTCGAAATCGCCGGCGGCCCAGGGCCGCCAGCCAGGGGCGACCACCCAGGGGGTGTCCGGGGAGCCTTGGCGCGTGGCGCCGGCCAAGAGCCAGGTGAGTCCCTGCCGGTCGGAATCATGCCACCACACCAGGCGGAACTCGCCGGCCGTGGAGCCGGCCAGCACCGCGGCCAGGCTCCAGCCGGAGCCGGGCAGCCAGCCCAGGCTTTGCCAGGCCAGGCCGCCCTCCAGGCTGACCAGGCCCAGGCGCACCTCGCCGCCGGCCGGGTCCCACCACACCAGATCGCTCCGCCCGTTGCCGTCGAAATCCCGCCGCGCCGGGCCAGACGCCGCCGTGGCAGCAGCCGCCGCCCCGGCCGGGCTGCTGGTCCCGGCCCGGAACCCCGCCACGCTGGAGGACGTTTCCGGGAAGACCGCGCCGGCGCTGCCGGTCAAGGAGGCCAACCGCCTTGCCGCGGCCGCCGCCTCCCCCCCGCCGGAGGCCAGCGTGGCTCCGCCCGGGAGGGCCACGGCCGCCTCCACCCGGGCCGTGGGCAAAACGGGATAGGCGAAGCCCAGGCTGGAGTGCTGCTCCCAGCCGGGCAGGTTGGCCAGGATCCAGTTCCGCTCCCCCGCCTTGATGGTGTAGAGGTGGCGGCCGGCCGTGGTGTGGTAGAGCTTGTACACCTCGCTGGTCTCGGCCACCGGGGCGCCGAAGATGTAGCCTTCCACCCGCTCGTAGGCCCAACCCAGGCTCTCCAGGCTGAGCCGCTCGGCCAGGGCCTTGGTGTAGTAATGCAACCCGGTATAGGCGTTGTAGAGGCGATACACCGCCGAGGCGCCGCCGCCCGGCCCGTCCATCACGTAGAACGGCGGGGGGGTGGACTCGTCGTTGTAGCCATGGGCCACCGCGTTGTCGAACTCGGTACGCCGGGTGGTGAAGAAGTGATAGTAGAGGTTGGGGTTGTAGGCCCGGTACATGGCCGTGGGCGAGGGGTCGCCCAGCTCATGGGCCCCTATGTCGATGGCCGGCCCCTGGGGCCGGGGGGTGCCGTCAAAGTCATCGGTCAGCCCGGCCACGGCCAGGCCGGAATCCACCACCCCGGCCACCGCGCTGGTCAGGTGCAGATCGCCCGAGCTGGGGGCGGCGAACCACGTGACCTGAGCCGTGGGGTAGTTGTGGCTCACCGTGTTCAGGCCGCTGTCCCGGTCGGTTATTTCCCGGTTGGTCAGGTTGTTCTCGATGACGCAGCCGGTGGTGGCCGCGAAGCGGTACTCGATGGCCGAGAGGTAGGTATGCTCCTGGATGACGGTGTTGTTGTACACCTGGGCGCCGTCAGCCGACTCCAGGGAGATGCCCACGTCGGCGAAGCCCTCCGACGTGTCATGATAGATCATGTTGTTGCGGATGATTCCGCCATGATGCCCCCGGTCGCCCAGGCCGAAGCCGATGCCCCGGTCGCAGTTGACGATGACGTTTTTCTCCACCAGGGTATTGGTGGAGCCGCTCCAGAAGTGCACCGCGTGCTCGGCCACGTCATCCGCGGGGCTCCTGATCTGGCGGAACACGTTGTTCCGGACCACCCAGCCCACCGCGGCGTGGGCGTCAATCCCGCCGATGTACCACTGCGGCCCTATGCCGGCGCTGTACTCCAACACACAACGCTCCACCAGGCCCCCGTCGGAGTGCACCCCGGGGTTGGCCTGGTCCCAGGACACCTTGATCATCTGCTCGCCGGTGTCCAGGATGTGCAGGTTCCTGAGGATCGGCGTCTGGGCCGCGGGCTGCATCTGCACCGCGTGGTTGGCCACGTTCCTCAGCGTGAGGTTCTCGGCCCGGAAGTTGGACCCGGCCACGTTGAACACGTGGCTGACCGGACCGGTCATGCCCTGGCCCTGGATGGTCACCGCCGCCCGGTTGCCCGATTGGCTGGTGACCGTCACGTTGTCGGCCTCGACCCACAGCATGTCGTCCAGGTTGTACACCCCGTCGGCCAGGACGATGTTGGTATCGCCTCCCGTGAAGTTGGCCGCCCATACGGCGTCGGCCAGCTCGGTGGCATTGGTCACCAAAACGGTATGGAGGGAGTCGGCGGCAGGGGCCCAGCCGGGCAGGCTGAGCGCCCACAGGACCCAGAGGCCCAGGACTCCCTGGCGGAGGAAAAGGCGCATTTCCTTAGCTCCTTGGCGGGCGGGCGGGGGTCGCTTTGCCTGTGACTTCGCTGGAGAGATTTAATCATACTGAATGTCGGTCATTGCTGACCAGCCAAATCGCGCCCAGGGCGCGAAGCGGGGCGGGGCGGACGCTTCCCCAGGCCCTGCTTTGCATTGGCCGCCCGGCTTGCTATGATCCAGGTTGAAACCATTCCCGCCGGCCCCCGCGCTTCCCGCTCCCGGGTCGGACCCTTGTCCTTTCTATCTAGGAGCTGGCATGTCCTTTCGGCTGGACCCCGTGGAGCTAACCCAGAAACTGGTGCGTTTCGACTCGCAAAACCCTCCGGGGCGGGAGGAGGAGGTTTGCCGTTTCGTGGGGGAGATCCTGGCCGGCCTGGGCCTGGTGGTGCGATACCACGAGCTGGCTCCCGGCCGCCTGAGCCTGGTGGCCACCCTGGCCGGGGCGGGCGACCGGCCGCCGTTGTGCCTGACCGGCCACGTGGACACCGTGCCCTTTGACCGGAGTTCCTGGAGCTTCGATCCCCTGGCCGGGGACATCGTGGCCGGCCGCTTGCGGGGCCGGGGCTCCAGCGACATGAAAAGCGGGGTGGCGGCTCTGGTGGCCGCCGCCGCGGAACTGGCCGCCCGGCCCGGGCGGGGGGCCGAGCTGGTCCTGATCTTGACGGCGGGCGAGGAGGATGGTTGTCAGGGGGCCCTGGCCCTGGCCAGGGAAGGGGCCCTGCCCCGGGGTGGGCTCCTCTTGGTGGCCGAGCCCACGGCCAACCAGCCCTGGTTGGGGCACAAGGGCGCCCTGTGGCTGGAGGTGACCTTTCCGGGCAAGGCGGCCCACGGCTCCATGCCCCACGAAGGGGACAACGCCATCTACAAAGCCGCCCGGGCCGCACTTCGCCTGGAGAACCTGTTCGCGGAAACGGCCGGGCATCCGCACATGGGCCGGCCCACGGTGAACGTGGGGGTGATGCAGGGGGGAGCCAAGATCAACATAGTGCCCGAGCGGGCCTCGTTGCAGGTGGATATCCGCTCCGTGCCCGGCCTGGCCCACGCCGCGGCGGTGGATCTGGTGCAAGCCGCCGTGGGGCCTGAGGCCCGGGTGCAGGTCCTGGTGGACACCCCGGGCTTTGCCACCGATCCCCACGACCCGGCGCTCCGCCGCTTGTGGGAGCTGGTGAGCGGGGCGGCCGCCCCTCCGACCGCGCCGGGCTATGCCTCCTACTTCACCGACGGGGCCGCCCTGCGGGAAGCCATGGGCCGGGCCCCCACCGTGATCCTGGGACCGGGCGAACCCCACCAGGCCCACCAGACCGACGAGTACTGCCTGGTGGAGCGGATCGGCCAAGCCACGGAACTCTACACCGCGCTGGCCGCTTCCTGGCTGGGGTTATAAGAGGCGGGGAAACGCGGCCGGCCGCGCCCGAGCCCCCTGGGCCAGCCCGGCGCCGCCTTGCCGGCGGAGCCAAGAGGTTGGAGCGAAGGACCGGGCGGCTAGGTCTACAATGTTCTGATTTGGTGTGGTTTTTCCCGGCTATTGGCTTCCGGTTTCGCAGGTCGCGTTTTGCCGCCTGGACCGGCACAGCCAGAGGGCGGCCGGCAAGGCGACGGACGAGCGACTACCGAAGGCGTAGCCAAAGCTACGTCGAGGTTGGAGCGAAGGCCCGGGCGCAGCCGGACGGCATCTGGCGCAGATGGACGCCCGGTCTGCATGAAATGTCCGGACTAGCGCTGGGCCGGCTTCAGGATATTGCGCAGGATCGACTCCTGGGTCTTCAGGCCGCGCCCCTCGCAGGGATTCTTGGGATCGACGACCTCCAACGAGAAGCTGTGCATGCATTCCACGGCCTGGGCCGCCACGCACTGCTCAAACGCGGGCGTGCCGGGCCCCTGCTGCTCGGAGGCGGCCGAGGCGGTGCAGCTCTCCCGGGCCTTGGTGCAGCACCAATGCAGGCGCCGTTCGGCCGCGGCGCTGTCCAGGGGAGCCTGGCCGGTGATTTGGCTCTTGAGTTCGGGCGGGTTGGAGCAGGCCAACAGACCCAACAGGGGCAACAGGAAGATGAAACGGGCGTATTTCACGGTTCCTCCCCGGTAAGAAGGTTTTGGGGGAATGGCCGGCCGGGGCGCGGGCGGGCGGCCCGGAGGCCACCGGGAGCCGGGGTCAGTTGCCGGGTGTGGCGGAAGGCGCGGGGGGCGCGGCCGGCTTTTCGCCTTCCAGGCCCAGCACGTCGGGCGCATACTTGCGGATCAGGCGCTTGGCGTCCTCCGCGTCCACTTGGGTGATCAGCCAGTGCCCCTCGGGCATGCGGGTCATGCCCACCCGCAGGCGGTCGCCGGATTGGGGTTCGGTGAGCACCACCAGGGCGTGGTCGCCCTTTTGGTCCACCTCCGCGCCCA
Organism: Deltaproteobacteria bacterium; assembly: GCA_020444165.1. The sequence continues at coordinate 20,422 of JAHLLK010000029.1, forward strand.
TCACCAGGGTCCAAGAGGAGGGAATGTTGTCCCGCTGGGGATCGTCCACCCAGGCGGCCACCCGGTCCCGCACCTGGTCGGCGATGGCCCCCAGGAACAGGTTGAGCAGGTTCTTCACGGTCCGGCGGGTCTCGTCCTCGGCGGCACGGTCCCGGAGGATCAGCTTGGTGATTTCCTCGTCCTGCCCCCGCAGGATTTGCTCGATGTCCACGTAAGCCAGGAACAAGCGGGAATCGCGGTCATGGACCGCCTTACCGATCTGGTAAAGGCTCCAGCGCGGGCTGTGCAGGAGGGAATAGGTCAGCCAGAAGGCGACCCCGGCCAGGCAAAGGGGAATGACGAACCAGTAGACTACGCGCCGCATGGGGGCCTCAACTCTCCAACGGGGTGGTCGGGCTGCCGGGCGGCACGATGCCGTCCTTGGCGAACAGCACCTCGCCCACCACCTTGTCCGCCGCGTCCGCCGCGTCCAAGAGGGCTTCCACCACCTCGATCATCTCCAACCGCAGCTCCTCGCCGGCATGCTGGAAGGCGTCGGCCCAGCCGCCGTTTTCCAGGAACTCCTTGAACTCTGTCAAATCGCGCAGTTTCAGCATGGGGGGGAGTATAAGACGGGGCCGGAGCGGTGTCAACGCCGGCCTGCGCCCCGGGGCCGCAGCAAGACCCGCCAGCCGGGCGGCGAGCCGGGCTCCAGGCCCAGGCGACGGGCCAGGTGGCCTTGGTTTTCGGCCAGTTCCAGCCGGCCCAGGGAATCGAACACGGCCAAGAGGCCGCCTGGCTCGCTGTGGCCATAGGTGGCCTTGAGGGGAAACACCAAAGGCGCGCCCTCGCCCGGCCACAACAGCGCCTCGCCGGGTCGCCCGGCCAGATATCCGGTGACCATGGTCTGGGGCAGGTTGCTGGCCAGGTTGCCGAAATGGTCCCGGGCCACGATCTGGCCCACGATCCCCTCGGGCTCCCGGCGGGGCTGGGCACGGGGCAGCAGCACCGGGTCGTCCATCTCCAGCCCCACCTCGGCGGGGTCCAAGCCGCCGGCCAGGCGGGCGGCCACCGGGGCGAACACGTCGCGGCCGTGGAAGGTGGCGGACACCGGGTGGCGGAACAGCTCGCTGCGGGTGATCTCCCAGGCCCGGGTCGCGGGGTCGGCCTCCCACACGGGAGTCAGGAGCCCGTTGTCCGGCCCCACCCAGAGGCACCCCGCCCCCTGGGCCACCAGGGCCCGGCGCCCGGTGCCCACCCCGGGGTCCACCACGGCCAAGTGCACCGTGTCCGGGGGGAACACCCCCAGGGCCTGGGCCAGCACCTGGGCGCCGGCCCGCACATCCTGGGGCGGCAGGTCGTGGGCCAGATCCACCAGGCCGGCCCCGGGGCACAGCCCCAGGATGACCCCCTTCATGACCCCCACAAAGGGGCCCCAACCGAAGTCCGTGGTCAGGGTGATGAGAGGCGTTTGGTTCATGTTTCCTCCACCAGCCGGGGCAGCACCTGGCCGGCCGGGCCCAAAAGGCTGTAGTCGGCCAGGGGGGTGTGGGCCGTGGCCTCCAGGTTCACCTGGATCACCCGGGCCCCGGCCTCCCGGGCCACCCGCACCAGGGAGGCGGCCGGCTCCACCATCGCGCTGGTGCCCACGGTCAGCATCACCGCCCCCTCCCGGGCCGCGCGCCAGGCCGCGTCCAGCCCGGTCGGGTCCAGACTCTCGCCGAACCACACCACGGCCGGCCTGAGCAGGCCGCCGCAGGCCGGGCAGGCCGGCAGGGGGGGAAGCTCCGGGCGGCGGTCCTCGGCCTCCAGGCCGCAGGCGGTGCAGCGGGTGCGCCACAGGTTGCCGTGCAGCTCCAGGAGCCGGCGGCTGCCGGCCAGGGCGTGCAGGCCGTCCACGTTTTGGGTGATCAGGGTGAAGGAGGGCAGCCGCTCTTCCAGGCGGACCAGGGCCGTGTGCCCCGGGTTGGGCCGGCAGGCGGCGATGAGCCCCCGGCGCCAGGCGTACCAGCGCCAGACCAGGGCCGGATCGCGGCGGAAGGCCCCGGGGGTGGCCAGGTCCTCGGGCCGGTGGTTCTCCCACAGGCCCCCGGGCCCCCGGAAGGTGGGCACTCCGCTCTCGGCCGAGATGCCCGCCCCGGTCAGCACGCAGAGGCTGGCCGCTTGGGCCAGGAGGCGGCGGGCCTCCGCCAAGGCTGTCTGCTCCATGAGTTCCCGTCCCTTACCGGCCTCTACCCCGGACGACCGGCGGAGAAAAACCCTCCTCCAGCCCCGGCGGGCCGCGGCCAGGAGAAAAACCGCCAGCCAACCCAGCTGTTTACGGAATCATGGCCCAGCCCGGGCATTTCAGGGGGGCCGGGTGGTTAAAGCGACAACAATCTGATTTGGTCCGCTTTTTAAATTGAGGCCCCCCGGTTTTTCAGGTCACGTTTGGTCACCTGGACCGGCACAACCAGATGGCGGCCGGCAAGGCGACGGACCAGCGACAACCCCAGGCGTAGCCAAAGCTGCGGCGAGGTTGGAGCGAAGGCCCGGGCGCAACCGGCGGGCATCCGGCGCAGCCGGACACCCGGTTTTCACGAAGGGTCCGGGCTAGAACTCCACCATTACCGGCTCCTTCATTTCCTTGAAGGAGAACTTGCTGAACACCGAGGAGCCGTTGAAATCCAGCACCCGGAACTCGTCTTTGCCCAGGGTGCGGAGCGCCATGCTGTAGTTGTCCGGGTAGCGTTCCTGGCAAAGCTCGGCCGGCACCTCCATGAGGATCATGCGATGCACGTCATTGGACACCATCCGGCGGACCAGATCGGGGTGGGTAGGGGACTTGAAGCTGGAGGCCACCAACAGGGTGCCTCCGCCGAAAACGACCACAAAGCAGCGCATGGATGCTTCCTATCACAGTGAGACCAAGAATAAAACGGGCCAGGGCCCAGTCGTTAGCCACCATATGGCTTGACCTTAGCCCTGGCCGAGTCTCCCTGTCAAGAGGCCCCTTTAGGCCGCTCCGGGCGGGCAGGAGGCTCAGTCCTCCTTGGCTGCGGAGGGCTTGGAAACCCCTTCGGAGCCACTGTCCTTGGACGAGGAGGCGCAAGCGTCGGAGGTGCTGGCGGAGTCGCTTCCCTCGGACTTGCCTTCCGAGGAAGAGGCCAGGGTGGAGGAGTTCTTACCCTTGTAGTCGGTGACGTACCAGCCCTGGCCCTTCAGATGGAAGGCGTTCAGGCTCATGATACGGTTCACCTTGCCGCCGCAAGAAGGGCACTCGCCAAGAGGCGCGTCGGAGAATTTCTGCAGCGCCTCGCAGACCAGATGGCAGGATTCACATTCGTATTCATAAATGGGCATGGGATGACCTCCTTACGTTTTCTCCGCCGCGGAGCCCCCTTAGGCCCGCGCCGCCCTTCCATGGCCATATTGTTCGTAAAAGCCCAGCACCCGGTCCAATTGGGGCATCTTCACCCGCCCCAGCACCTGGGCGCACAGCTTTGAAACGTGGGCTTCCTCGCGTTCCCGGAGAGCCTGATCCGCCTCGAAGAGCTGGTGGAACTTGCCGAAACGGATCACGTGCACCAACTCGTGGGTCAGGACGTAGGTCAAAAGCGGCAGGAACAGGCCCTGGTCGGCCTCCCGGTTGATCACCTCCAGGAAATTGTGATCCTGCAAGCAGATGCGGAAGAAATCCTTGCCCCGGAGTTCGCCGGGGCCTTGGTTGCGCCGGAGCTTCAGGATCTGGGCCAGGGCCACCGGGCTGACCTCGCCGCCCTGAAGCTGGGCCAGGGTGCGCAACTCGTAGGGGTGCCGGGACCAAAAGCCTTCCGACACCCGAAAGTAGTCGCTTACACTGTCCTCGGCCACCCAGAGGGCTTCGTTCAGCAAGGAAAATTCCTGCTGGCCGAACACGCGGGGCTCGGTCATGCTCCACCTCTCGTCCATCGTTCTCGAATATAAGCACCCCGGGCCGGACGCGCAAGGGGAGAAACGGGATTTTTGGCGCTGCCGGGCTCAGTTGGGCGCGAGGCCCCCGGCGCCCCGCCCCGGGCGCCCCCGAGACGGGACCCGGCCAGGCCCGGGGCCGATTTGGGTCGCCCCGGGCTGGAGTTTGATCGCCCTCCCCCGGCCGCAAGTTGACACCCGTCCGGCCAGTTGCCACAATAACAAGGTCGCATGGCTGGCGCCGGCGGGCAGGAGGGGAGCCCCGGGCCGGCCGTCTTTTCCTTCCCCCGGGAGATGGCATGCTCCGCGAAACTCCGGCCCGCTTCCCGCCCCCTGCCCCGGCCCGGCCCCGGCGTCCCCGCACCGGGCGTGGCGGCTGGGGTTGGGGCCTGGGGCTCAGCTTGGTTTTGCTCCTGGCCGTGGCGGTCCTGGCCGTAGCGCTCCTGGGGGCCGCGCTCCCGGCCCGGGCCCAGCATCTGGCCGGAGGCGGCCCCCGGGAAGGCTGGTACCAGGCCCAGGACGGACGCCTGGCTTGCTACCTGGGCCGTTTGCCCGAGGGCTCCTGGCAGCTCCTTTGCCGCCAGAGCGGGGAGCCGCCGGCCGCGGGCTTCGCCTTCCTGGCCCGGCTCTTGCCCGCCTCCCCCGACCGCCTGGCCGGCGGGGTGACCTCCCTGCCCGGCTCCTGCTGCCCCTTCCGCGGGCGTCTGGAACTGGGCGGCCTGGGCGGAGCCGGCTTCCGCTTCCTCTCCTTTGCCCCGGAGCAGGGCAGCCCCCCCTGGCCCCTGGGCCCCGGGGCGGAGTTCCGTTTTGCCGAGGCCGGGGAAGCCGCGGCCGCCGGGCCGGCCGCCCGCTGGGCCGGAGCCTGGTCCTGGCGCTGGGGCTTCAGCAGCCTGTTGGCCCCCGGCCGCCCGGCCGACCTGGCCGAGGGGCGCCTGGAGCTTAGCCCCGGCCCCGGGGGCCTGGCGGGGAAAATGGCCGACCTGCCGGGCCGGGCCGAGCTGGCCGCCCAGGGCGAGGCCCTCACCCTGACCTACCATGATCCCCAGGCCGGCTTCACCTTGCGGGCCGACCTGCGGCCCTTGGCCGGGGGCCTGGCCCTGTCCGGGCCTTTTGCCTCCACCCTGGGCCCAGGCCACCTGGTCCTGGTGCGCCAGGGTCTGCCGGCCTGGCCGCCGGGCCTGGCCCCGGCCGACGGCCAAGGCCTGGACGGGGCGTGGGTGGACACCCGCACAGGCAATGATTTCTACGAGATCAAGAGCCTGCCCCAGGGCTTTTCCTTCACGGCCTTTGGCGGCGAGCGCGGCCGGCCGCGCTACCTTTCCCAGGGCAAGGCCGAGCCCCAGGGCGGCGGGCTCTATCTGGCCCAGGCCCAGGATCAGCCGGGGCAGTGCTGCGGCAACCAGGGCCGGCTCTCCTTCAAGGTGTTGGGCCCCGACCGCCTGGAGGTGCGCTCCCGCTGGTGGCCCCTGGCCGCCGCCGACCCCGGGGGAGAGCTGGGGCCGCCCTTTGTGCTGATGCGCAAGGCCGCCGGCGGCGGGACCGCGCCCGGCGAGGCCGGCCAGGCCTGGCCCCAACGGGAGCCGGCCCGGCGGGGCCTGCCCCCGGCCGGCGAAGGCGCGGTGGCCGTGGAGTTCGCGGGCCTGCCCGGCCCGGAGCAAACAGAAGCCGATCTGTTTTCCCAGGGCGGCTACCCCCGGGAGCTGGCCATGTTCCTCACCGCGGCCGGCGAGCCCGGGGTGCGTCTCACCTGGGCCGCGGGACGGGCCGAGGTGCGGGGCCAGCCTGTGGCCCAACCCCGGGAGTGGCACCGCCTCCTGGCCTCCTACCGGGCCGGCGGCGAGCTGATCCTCTACCTGGACGGCCGCGAGGTGGGCCGCACTTCCCTGGCCGCGCCCTGGGGCGGCTCCGACGCCCCCTATTTCCTGGGCGGCAGCCGCTGGCCCGGCCGGGACTTTCCCGGCCGCCTGAGGAAGCTGGAGTTGTGGCCCGAAGCCCTGGACCCGGCCGCGGCCGGCGCGCCCCCGGCGCCGGAGGTGAGCCTGGACCTGAACCCGGGGGCCGGCGCCGCGGACGCCGCGGCCGAGGCCCGCCCCGCGGCCACCCCGGAACCGGCCCCGGCCGCCCAGCGCCCCCTGGTGCGCTATTGGCACCCCTCCCGCCTGGTGCACGCCTACGAGTCCCGGGCGGAGCAGGCCGGTCACCTGGAGAAAGAGGGCTTCCAGCGCCAGGGCCCCCTGGGCCTCTTGGCCGGGGCCCCGGGCCCGGGCCTCACGGCGCTGGCCGCCTTTCGCCACCCGGACGGGCATTACAGCCTGGGCGCGGAGGGGGCCACCCCGCCCGGCAGCCGGGACATGGGCCGCTTGGGCTATTACCACCAGGGGCCGGCCGAGGGCCTGGTCCCCCTGTTGGGCCTGGCCGGGCGTCTGGACGATCCCCTGGGCCGGGGGGGCCAGGACGACATTTTCTATACCTGCCGCGCGGACCAGGCCGCCCGGGCCGGGGCGGACGGCTACGGCGAGCCCGCCAAGCTGGGCTATCTGCCGCCCTTGGCCGAGCCGGATTTCGTGCCGCCCCTCACCTACACTTGGTCCGGCAGTTGGCAGGGCGAGGGCTGGGGGCATTTTCACCTGATCCGCCAGGGCCGGACGGTGTTCATGTTCTGGACCTATGCCGGGGAGCACAGCCCGCGCTACTATGGGCGCTATGAGCTGGCCGCGGGCGGCCGCACGGCCTCCGGCCTGGCCTGGGGCCCTCCCGGCCCGACGGCCACCTATTTCCGCCAGACCTTGGAAATGGTGCGCGATCACGCCTCGGGCCCCCTGATCCGCCTCACGGCCCAGCGCCTGGCCGCGCCGCTGGACGACGGCAAACTGGTAAAATTCCGTCAGGCGGCCCAGACCGTGACCCTCTTGTATAAAAAGGACCAGGGCAACCCCCCCGAAGCCTCGAAAGAGCTGGCCGCCCTGGCCGCCGGCACCCCGCCGGCCCGGCTCTACCAACAAGCCCTCGAACGGGCCCGGAACCAGGGCCGGCTATTGGAGCGCTGATGACCCTCACGGACGTCGGACAGAGCAAGGCCGCCCTGCGGCAGGAACTGGCCGCCCGCTGGGCCGAACTGTGGCCCGGCGGCCCGGCGGCCCTCCGGCCGCCGCATTTTCCCGCCGCCGGCCGGGCGGCCGAGCGCCTCAGGCGGCTGGCCGAGTACCGGCGGGCCCGCCAGGTGCTGGTCTTGGCCGATCCCGCCCTGTTGCAGGTGCGGGTGAATCTCCTGGCCGACCACAAGCTCCTGTTGGCCGGCACCCCGGGGCTGAAAGACGGCCTGGTGCGCTTTGCCGACCAGATGGTGCCCCTGCTGCGGCGTTCCAAGGACCTCCGGGGCGGCGCGCTGCGCCAGAACGGCCGGCCGCTCCGCTTGCCCCGGGATCTGCCGGGCCGGGTGGATCTGGTGGTGGGTACGGCGCTGGCCGTGGACCGCCAGGGCAACCTCCTGGGCGACGGCCGGGGTCTGTGGGACGCGGTGTGGGCGGTGTTGGGGCTGGCGGGCGCGGTGAGTGAGCGCACGCTCCGGGTGGCCCTGGTGGATCAGGCTCAGATCCGGGAGGAAACCCTGCCCGTGGAGGCCTGGGACGTGGGCGTGGACCTGGTGGTGACGCCCCAGGAGTCGATCCGCTGTCCCCAGGCCCGCCGGCCCCGGCCCTCCCTGGAGGGGCTGCCGCCGGCCCTGGCTTCCCTGCCCCTGCTCAAGAGCGCGCGGGACCTGGGTAACGGCTGAACAAGGACTCGGCGGCCAACTCCGCCAGCTCCCACCAGGTGGGCTCCCGCTGGGGAACCGGAGCGGCGGGCACGGGCGGCAGATCCTCCCACTCCGCCTCGGCCTCGGGACTTTCCGCCCCGGCGGCGGCAAAAGGCGCGGACTCCAGCTCCAACGGCGCCAAGGGGCGCACCGTGGTGGCCGGCGGGGGGCTGGCCGAGATGCTGAGGCCCATCTCCTCCATGATCTGGAGAAAATGCTCCTGCATCTCCGGCTGGTGCTGGAACCGGCTCAAAAAGTCGAACAGGGTCAGGCGCTCCCGGCGGCCGGTCAGCTCCAGCTCGGCGTCCAATTGGAACAGCTCCACCCACTGATCCCACCAGCGCACCGCATAGAGACGCGCGCCGCCGCCGGCCTCCGCCGGGTCCACCGCGGTCCGGCCCCCGCCGGGGGCGGGCAGTTCGATCTCCTGGTAAATGCCTTCCTTGAACCGTTCCATGGGGCCATCCTTTTGCCGAGTCCGCTGTTCCAGAGCATAGACCAGGCGAGGGGCCCTGACAACTCTTGCCGGCCCACGGCCGCCCCCGGCTTTGATAATCCGGGATCATCCCGTAAGATTGAAAGGGTGTGGTCCCATTTCCGAACCCGAGGACCCCGGGCCAGGCCCGGCGCCACGGGCTCGGCCCGGCGAGCCTGGCGGGATAATCGGACATCCGTCCGGGGGCCGGACCGGTGGCTCCTCGGCCGGGAGGTCCTGGGGCCAAGGCCGCCACAGCCGACGCAACCTGCCGGCCGCGGACTCTCCGCTCCGGTCCGCGCCGCCCAACTCCGAGGGAGAAAACCGTGCCGGACAGCCCCCCCGTTCCCCACGATCTGGAAGTCCTTTTCGTCGCCCCGGAAATCTCCCCCCTGGCCAAGACCGGCGGTCTGGCCGACGTGGCCGGCGCCCTGCCCCAGGCCTTGGCGGCGGAAGGGGTCAAGTGCCACCTGGTGATGCCCCTTTACGCCGAGGTGGACCGCGCCAAGCACGGCCTCACCCCCACGGGCCTCGAGTTCGAGGTGCCCCTGCCCGGCGGGGTGGAGTGGGCCCGGCTGTGGCAAGGGAAACTGGGCCCCTGCCCCATCTATCTGCTGGAGAACGCGCGCTTTTATGACCGCCCCGGCCTGTACGGCCCGCCGGGGGGCGAGCATCCGGACAACCTCTTGCGCTTCGCCTTCTTCTGCCGGGGCGCGGTGGAGCTTTGCCGCCGCCTGAACCTGGCCCCGCCGGTGGTGCACCTGCACGACTGGCAGGGGGCCCTGTTGGCGGCCTACCTGAGGGCCCACCCCTTTGACCTGGGCCCCCTCACCGGCGCCAAGAGCGTGCTCACCATCCACAACCTCTCCTACCAGGGCATCTTCCCCCGGCACGATTTTTACCAAACCATGCTGCCGCCCTATTTGGACCAGGTGGAGGGATTGGAGTTCTGGGGCAACCTCTCGCTGTTGAAGGGCGGGCTCCTCTTGGCCGACCGGCTGACCACGGTGAGCCCCACCTACGCCCGGGAGATTCAGACCCCGGCCGGGGGGCACGGCCTGGAGGGACTCTTGGCCCGGCGGGCCCGCGATCTGGTGGGTATCCTGAACGGCGCGGATTACCGGCACTGGTCCCCGGAGGCCGACCCCCTGATCCCGGCCCGCTATGGGCCGGACGACCTGACCGGCAAGGAGATCTGCCGCCGCAAGCTGGTGGAGCGCCTGGGCCTGGAGCCCCTGGGGCCGGACACCGCGGTGCTGGGCTTCGTGGGGCGGCTGGCCTATCAGAAGGGCGCGGACCTCCTGCCCGAGGCCATCTCGCGCCTCCTCCTGGACGACCTCCGGGTGGTGATTCTGGGCACCGGCGATCCCGCGGTGGAGCACACCCTGCGGGAGCTGGCCCGGGCCCACCCCGGCCGGGTGGGGCTGGAGCTGGGCTTCAGCGAGGAATTGGCCCACTGGATCCAGGCGGGCAGCGATCTGCACCTCATGCCCAGCCGCTTCGAGCCCTGCGGCCTGTCCCAGCTCTACGCCATGCGCTACGGGACGGTGCCGGTGGTGCGGGCCAGCGGGGGCCTCAGGGACACGGTGATGCCCTTTGACCCCTTCACCGGCCAGGGCACCGGCTTCGTGTTCCAGGAGGCCCGGCCCGGAGACCTGTTCCACGCGGTGCGGGAGGCCCTGTGGTGCCGCGCCCACCCGGAGCACTGGTCCCGGCTGGTGGCCAATTGCCTGGCCCAGGACTTCTCCTGGGCGGCCAGCGCCCAAACCTACGCGGCCCTCTACCGCTCCCTGGTGTGAGCCCGGAGCGGCCGGGCCGGCCCGCCGCCGCCCCCCAAAGCCAAGCGCCCGGCCGGGTAAAACCCGGCGCGGGCGCCGCGCACGCTGGAGGCGTTCCGCCGGATTTAGTGGTAGTCGTGGGTGCCCAGCACCACCGGCAGGCCGGTCTTGGCCGTGATGGCCTCGGCCATGGCCTGGGGCGTGATGTAGGGGCAGCCGGGCTGGGCGCCGGCCAGACAGGAGCTGAGGTGCACCTCGTCGGGCTGGGCCTGGCTCAGCTTCAGGGACATGCCCAGGTTGGGAATCGTGCTGCGTCCGGGGCATTCGCATTTCAGGAAGGAAACCACCTGCATGGGTTCCTCGAACTTGCCCTCGCCCAGGGCCGCCGCCTTGAGGCAGCGCCACTCGCCGGGGCAGCCGTAACCAGCGTCCATATAGGCTCCGCAACCGATGATCGCCACTTTTTTCATGCTAAACCTCCCGCCCAGGGGGCGTGTATTCATATATTGAAGGCAGGTGATTAATCTAGCCCTCCCGGGCCGCCCCGTCAAGCCGGTAGGGCGGCCGGGCGGCCGATCCACCGCCAGGGGCCGGCCGCCCGCCCCGAAAAACCGCCCCGCGGCCCCCTCCCCCCGGGACCCGGGCGGGGCAATTCGAGCAATCATTAATGATTACGAGATTATATCCCCAATCCCCTTACCTTGACAGGCCGGTTGGGGATTGATAGATTCAAGGGCACTCGAGGCCATTGCAAGATGAAACACAAAATACCCGGGTTAAATTTAATTATGATTACCCTGTGAAACGTCATCCTGCCAGGCACTGGCCGCTACAGGCCAAGGATCCACCCCAAACAAGCCCGCAGCTTGTTTGGGGACCCCGGGGAAGGCCCGCCAGATTGCCAGCTTGCGCAAGCTCGCCATTTGTGAGGCTTGGCAAAACCAAGGAGCCCCCAACCAGCTCTGCTGGGGGGGGTGGAATTACATTTTTGCCGAGCCGACATTTCACGGGGCAGGACGCCCCATGCAATCATCCCCGCTCGGGAATTCAAAGCCTGCGAGAGGTTAAGCACCGTGGTCCAAGAACTTTCCCCGCGCGCGAAAAAGGTGTTGGCCGCTGTGGTGGGCAACTACATCACCACGGCCGAACCGGTCGGCTCCCGGACCATCTCCAAGTACGGCGACCTGGGTCTGTCGCCGGCTTCCATCCGGAACGTCATGGCCGACCTGGAGGACCTGGGCTTTTTGGACCAGCCCCACGTGTCGGCCGGCCGGGTGCCCACCCCCCTGGGGCTCCGCTTTTACGTGGACACCATCCTCAAGGTGGGCGAGCTGGACCGGGCGGTGCAGTCCCAAATCCGCCTCGCCCTGGCCGAAGACCAGGTGCAGGACATACCGGACCTCCTGCGCACCGCCGGCAAGGCCCTGAGCCGCATCAGCCGGCTGGCCGCCGTGGTGGCCGCGCCCAACCCCGAGCAGGAGCTTTTCCGCCACATGGAGTTCATCCGCTTGGGCCGGGGGGTGATCCTGGTGGTGTTGGTTTCCAAGAGCGGGGTGGTGCAGAACCGGATCATCGAGGTGGAAGAGGATCTGGGCCAGGAAGAATTGGACAAATACACCCGTTACTTGAATCAGCTCTTGGCCAACCTTAATTTAAGTGAGGTCAAACGCCGGGTGGCCCTGGAGAAACAGCGGGAGCGCATTCGCTTCGACGATCTGTTGTCCCGGGCGCTCACCCTGGGGCACCGGGCCCTGGACGGTGAGGTGGCGGGCGAGATGTACATCGAGGGGGCAGCCAACCTCATCAACGCTCCGGAGTTCGCCGATGTGGCCCGGCTGCGGGGCGTATTTCAAGCTTTTGAAGAAAAGTCCACCCTGCTCAGACTTTTAGAGCAAACCACCACCGCCGGAGGCCTCAAGATATTCATAGGCTCCGAAGAAGGCGAAGAAGGCCTGGACGGGCTCACCGCGGTGACCGCCTCCTATGGTCGCAACGACGCGCCGGTGGGGGCCTTGGGGGTGATCGGACCCACCCGGATGGATTACTCCAAGGTGATCGCCACCGTGGATTTCACGGCCAGGGTCATCAGCCATATCCTGGACAAGCGGGACGCCTGAGCTGGGCGACAGAATACGGAAGGATTTGGACCATTGAGTCAAGATAGCAAGAAAAAAGACATCGTCCCCGAGGTATTGCCCGCCGAGGCCGAGCCCGCCGCCGCGAACGGCGAGATGGCGGAGCTGGACGCCCAGTTGGCCGAGCTCACGGCCGAGCGGGATGAGCTGAAAGAGCGCATGCTCCGGATGGCCGCCGAGCAGGAAAACTTCAAGAAGCGCACCGAGCGGGACAAGGCCGAGTTCCTGAAAAGGGCCAACGAATCCCTGGTCAAGGAGATGCTGCCGGTGCTGGACAACCTGGAGCGGGCCCTGGGCCATGCCACGGAAGAACCAAGCTCCACCCTGGCCGAGGGGGTGGCCCTGGTGCTGAAGGAGATGACCAAGACCCTGGAGCGTCACGGCTTGGAGCCGGTGGAAGCCCTGGGGCAGCCCTTTGATCCCGAGCGCCACGAAGCCATCATGCAACAGGAAGACCCGGACGTGGAGGAGAATACGGTTTTAATGGAGATGCAAAAGGGTTATCTTTTCCAGGGCCGTCTCCTCCGGCCCGCCATGGTGGTGGTGAGCAAGCGGCCGGCCTCGTCCGACGACGAGGGGGTGGAGGTCGAGATCACCTTCCACTAACCGGGGGTTGCCCCTGGCCGTCCCTGGCCTTTGGCAACCGAACTTGGCAAAAACCTTGCGCCACCCAGCGGGCCAAGCGGGCTGGGGCCGGGTTTGGCCAAGGCTCCCAGAGGCACGGTGCCGGACGCACCGTGCCTCGCTCTAGCAGGATGTTGAAAAAGTCCATCCATGGCCTTTTTCAACCAAACTTCGCAAAAGCGCGGTTTTGCCAAGTTTGGCAAATTGCTTGCTTTTTCAAAGCAGCGCAATTAGGCGCGCCATCCCCGGGGTCCCCAAACAACCCGTAGCTTGTTTGGGGTGGTCCCTGGCGCGCCTGGCAGGCTGTTTTTCAACAGCCTGCCAGGGTCAGGAGGCTTGTACCGGGATGTCCAAGATCATCGGCATCGACCTGGGCACCACCAATTCCTGCGTGGCGGTGATGGAGGGCGGTGAGGCCAAGGTCCTGACCAACCATGAGGGCGCCCGCACCACCCCCAGCGTGGTGGCCCTGACCGAAGCCGGCGAGCGCCTGGTGGGTCAGGTGGCCAAACGCCAGGCCATCACCAACCCCGCCCACACCGTGTTCGCGGTGAAAAGGCTCATCGGCCGCAAGTTCTCCGCCCCCGAGGTGCAAGGAGACGCGCAGATCCTGCCCTACCGCATCGTGCCGGCCGCCAACGGCGACGCCTATCTGGAGATCAAGGGCCGCGCCTACAGCCCGCCGGAGATCAGCGCCATGGTCCTGGCCAAGATGAAGCAGACGGCCGAGGACTACCTGGGCGAAAAGGTCACCGACGCGGTGATCACCGTGCCGGCCTACTTCAACGACTCCCAGCGCCAGGCCACCAAGGACGCCGGCAAGATCGCGGGCCTCCGGGTGGAGCGGATCATTAACGAGCCCACCGCCGCGGCCCTGGCCTATGGCCTGGACAAGCAGCACGGCCGCAAGGTGGCCGTGTTCGACCTGGGCGGCGGCACCTTTGACATCTCCATCCTCGAGCTGGGTGACGGGGTGTTCGAGGTGAAATCCACCAACGGCGACACCCATCTGGGCGGTGAGGACTTCGACCTCCGGGTGGTGAACTATCTGGCCGAGGAGTACCGCCGGGCCGAGGGCGGCGAGCTCAGAACCGACGAGATGGCCCTGCAACGGCTCAAGGAAGCGGCGGAAAAGGCCAAGATGGAGCTTTCCACCGCCCTGGAGACCGACCTCAACCTGCCCTTCATCAGCGCCGATCAGAACGGCCCCAAGCACCTGAACCTGAAACTTACCCGGGCCAAGCTGGAGGCCCTGGTGGAGGACCTCCTGGCCCGCCTGGAGGCCCCTTGCCGCCAGGCCCTGGGCGACGCGGGGCTCACCATCCAGGACATCGACGAGGTGATCCTGGTGGGCGGCATGACCCGCATGCCCCGGGTGCAGGCCCTGGTCAAGCGGCTGTTCGGCCGGGAGCCCCACCGGGGGGTGAACCCCGACGAGGTGGTGGCCGTGGGCGCGGCCATCCAGGCCGGGGTCTTGGGCGGCGAGGTCAAGGACGTGTTGCTCCTGGACGTGACCCCCCTGTCCCTGGGGCTGGAGACTTTGGGCGGGGTGGCCACCAAGCTGATTCCCCGCAACACCACCATCCCCACCCGCAAAAGCCAGATATTCTCCACCGCCGCGGACAACCAGCCGGCCGTGTCGATCCACGTTTTGCAGGGCGAGCGGGATATGGCCGGGGATAACAAGACCTTGGGCCGGTTCGAACTGGTGGGCATCCCGGCGGCCCCCCGGGGGGTGCCCCAGATCGACGTCACCTTTGACATCGACTCCAACGGCATCGTGCAGGTGAACGCCCGGGACCTCTCCACCGGCCAGGAGCAGTCCATCCGCCTCACCGCTTCCAGCGGGCTGACCGAGGCCGAGATCTCCCGCCTGGTGACCGACGCCGAGAACCATGCCCAGGCGGATGAACGTCGCCGCCAAATGGCCGAGACCCGCAACCAGGCCGACGCCTTGGTCTATAATGTGGAGAAGAACCTGGAAACCGCCCGGGCCAAGCTGACGCCCGGGCAGATCGCGGAACTGGAAAACGAAATCGCCAGAGTGCGCCAGCTCATGGCCGGCGACGACCGCGCCGCCCTGACCGCCGCCCTGGAGAGGCTCACCACCCGGAGTCACGCCCTGGCCGAGGCCTTGTACACGGCCGGCCCCGCCGGGGCCGGGCCCGGCCAGCCGGGCGCCCCGGACGACGAGGTGGTGGAGGCCGATTTCGAGGAGGTAGGGAAATAGTGCTACGCCATGGGCGGGTGATCTATGGGCGGATGTTCCATGGGCGGATGATCTATGGGCGGATGATCTTGGGCTGGTGGCTGGTTGTGGCCGGTTTGCTGATGCTGACGGCTTGTCCCCCTGCGCCGGCGCCCACCGTGTCCCGGCCCACCCCGGGCCAGGAGACCCAGGCCCTGTTGACCCTGGGACGGGAGCGCCTGAGCCAGGGCCAGTACCGCGAGGCCGGCGACGCCTTCCGGGCGGCGCTCCGCGCCGCGCCCACGCCGCAGATGCGCTACGAGGCCATGCTGGGCGGGGCGGTGGCCCTGGAGGGCCAGGGCCAGTACCAGGCCGCCCTGGACAGCCTGGCCCAGTTGCCCCCGGCCGGGGGCCTGCCGCCCCTCATGGCCGCCGAGGCCGGGCTCTTGCGGGCCCGTCTGAACGGCAAGCTGGGCCACTGCGACCAGGCCGTGCCGGTGATCCAGAGCTATCTGGAAAAGCCGCCCACCCCCCTGCCGCCGGTGATGCGCCAGGAAGCCACCTGGGACCTGGCCCGCTGCCTGAGCGACCTGGGCCGTCACTCCGAAGCCGCGGCCCTCCTCCTGGACCTGGCCGCCCAGGGCGGGCCCCGGGGAGGCATGGCCGCCCAGCGCCTGTCCCAAACTGCCTCCTTCCTGCCCGTGGAGGAGATCCGCACCCTGCGGGAACGCGCCACCGGGGATGAACTGCACGCCGCCCTGGGCCTGGCCCTGGCCCGGGCGCAGCTCGGGTCCGGCGACCTGGCCGGAGCCCAGGTGACCCTGGCCGGCTTGCAGCACGAGCCGGCCGCCCAGACCCTGGCCGGCGAAATCCGGGCCCTGGAGGCCGAGATGGCCCAGGCCCAGGCGGTGAACCCCCGGGCCGTGGGCGCGGTGCTGCCCCTGTCCGGGCCCTACGCCGGCACGGGCAAGGCCGTCCTGGCCGCGGTGGAGCTGGGCCTGGACCTGTTCCGGGCCAGCGGCGGCGCCGCTCCCACCCTGTACATCGAGGACAGCCGGGATGATCCCCGGGCCGCGGCCGCGGCGGTGGACCGCCTGGTCAAGGAGCGCCAGGTCATGGCCATCATCGGCCCCATGGGGGCTCAGGCCAGCCTGGCCGCCGCCCGCCAGGCCCAGGCAGCCCGCGTGTCTCTCTTGTGCCTCAGCCAGGTCTCCGGGGTCACCCAGGCCGGGCCTTTCATCTTCCAGAACTTCTTCACCCCCTCCGAGCAGGTGGCCGCCCTGCTTGACGAGGTGGTGGGCCGCCGGGGAATGACCCGGCTGGCCATCCTGGCCCCGGAGAACAACTACGGCCGCGGCTTCGCCCGGCTCATGATCGACCAGGCTACGGCCCGGGGCGCCCTGGTGGTGCGCACCATCTACTACGCCCCCAACCAGAACGACTACTCGGCCGAGGTGAAGAAGCTGGTGAAGCTGCCTCCGGGCAACTACCGCCCCGGTCTGCCGGAATCTCCCCGGCCGGTCATCGACTTCCAGGCCCTGTTCCTGCCCGACAGCCCCACCCGGGTGGGCATGCTGGCTCCCCAGCTCTCGTTCCACGACGTGGTGGGCATCCAGCTCATGGGCACCAGCCTGTGGCACGATCCCGCCCTGGTGGAGACCACCGGCCGCTACATCCAGGGAGCCGTGTTCCCCGACGCCTTTGACCCCTCCTCGCCCCGGCCCGTGGTGCAAAACTTCGTGAGCCAGTTCCGCGAGGCCCAGGGCCGGGTGCCCAACGTGCTGGAAGCCCAGGGCTTTGACACCGCCCTGTTGTTGCGGCGCATCCTGGACTCCGCCACCCCGCCCCGCACCCGCTCCGAGATGCAGCGGCAGTTGACCGAGATCACGGGAGTGGAGGGAGTGTGCGGCGTGCTCAACATGGATGCCGAGCGGCGGGTGGAGCGCCAGTTGACCCTGTTCATGGTGCGGGGCGACGGCTTCACGGCGCTGAATCCGGCCGCGGCGCCGGCCCTGGCCCCGGGTATGGAGGACAGCGAGACCGGCGCGCAGCCCACCCCGGGGGCGGAGCCGGGCGTGGCGCCGGGGGCGCCGGCCCCCGCCCCCTACGATCCCACCCTACCCACGGAGAGTTCCACCCCGGAGCCGGAGGCCAAGCCGGTGCGGCCGGCGGTGCTGCCCATCTATCCGCAGCGCTCCAACTGAGCGCCTCACGAGCTGAACCAACCCGCGGTCCGGTGGGCTCCACCGGGCCGCGCTCCATTTTGGGCCCCTACGCGGCAGGACCGGGACCGCCCCCCAGCCGCGCCAAGGCGGAGGGTGGGCCCTGGGCCGGCAGGCCCGGGGCGGCGCCCTCCAGCCGGGACGGCCAGAAAGCCAGGCGGCTGATTTTTCGGGATGATCCGGAGGAGATCAGGCGTGGCCCTGATGCTGGTGGTCCGCGGCGGCGAAGCGGGCCAGGTGGCCGGCCGCGGCGTGGGCCGCCTCGTCGGTTACCCGCTCCATCCATTTCAGGAGACCGTGGCCAAAGCGCTCCTGCACGGTGCGGCCCAGCCGCAGTTCCAGCTCGGCCGCGAGGCCCTGGCTGGTGTGGCGGTGGAGCGACACCACGGCCTCGTGCTCGGTCTGGTCCCCTTCCTCGTCCTGCCACCCGGCCTGGAACACCACCCCCTCGCCCTCCCGGCGCAGGACGAGGTGCAGGGAATACAGCCCCAGGGTGCGCGCCAGGCCGGCAAGGCCGTTTTCCAGCTCCCGGGCATCCGCGGCCTGGCCGATCTGCCAGATGCGCTTTTCCACCAGGCGCTCGGCCTCCAGGAAGATGGGGAAGCGGTAAGGCACCTGGCAGGTGCTCCGGCGGGCGCCCCGGGAGAAGTAACCCACCTTGAGGAACAGGGCCAGCAGGGCCAGCCAGATAAGGCCCATGAGGATGGCCAGGTTTTCGTTGAAGACAAAGGTCATGCCCAGGGCCAACAGCCCGCAGAACAGCGAGATGCCCTGGATGAACAGGGTCACCTGGCGCTCGCCCATGCCGTTTTTGAGCATGCGGTAGTGGGCGTGGCCGTCATCGGGCTTGCCCACCGGCCGGCCCAGCCAGAAGCGGCGCATGGTGGTCACCACCACCTCGGCGATGGGCACGGACAACACCGCCACCGGGATGAGGGCCGCGGCGAAGCCGGCGGACTTGGGCATGTACAGGGGCACGAAGGCGGCCAGGCAGTAGCCCATGAAGGTGCTGCCGCTGTCGCCCAGGTAGATGGCGCCGGAGAAGTAGTTGTGCCGGAGGAAGGCGGCCGTGGCCCCCAACAGGGCGGCGGCCACCAGGGACAGGGGCAGTTGATCCGACATGAGCCCGGCGGACAAGAGCAGGACCAGGGCCAGGCCGAACACGCCGCCGGCCAGCCCGTCCAGGCCGTCGATGAGGTTCATGGCGTTGATGGCCAGGATCATCCAGACCACGTTCAAGGGCAGGCCCAAAAGCCCCAGGTGGAAGGGGTGGGCCGGGTCGAAGATGTTGGTCACCACCTCCACCCGGAGCCCCCACCAATAGATGAAACCCGCCACCGCCACCTGGGCCAACAGCTTCCAGCGGGCCCGGAGACCGCGGATGTCGTCCACCACCCCCACCAGGAGGATGGCGGTGCCGCCCAGGGCGAAACCGGTGAGCTTATGGGCCAGGGGAGAGAGGAGGAGCGAAACCTGGGGGGAGAAGAGCCAGGCCAGGGTGATACCCAACAGGGAGCCGCCCCATACCACCAAGCCGCCCAGGCGCGGGATCGGCATCCCCACGAACTGCCCCACCCGGGGGTAGTCCAGGGCCCCGACCTTGCGGCTGAAGGCCATGCATGCCGGCACCAGCCCCAGCCCCAGAATCAGGGCCAAGAGCAGCACCACGCCCACCAGGGCCAAGGGTTCGAGCTCCAAGGCCAGCCTAATACCTCCGCGTTGGCGGGTAACGCCAGGGTTGGGGAGCCGGGGACCCTGGCAGATTAGCGCCGCAGGCCGCCCAGGCCTGGGGCCGGGATAGTTGGTCCGCCTGGTCGGGGGGATCCCCCCTCGGCCATGGGGCGGGCAGAGGCCGGATTAACTGCCTTATAGCAGAAGAAAATGTCCCGGTCCACCCCCAAGGCTGGCGAAAAGGCTTTTATCGGTGAGACTTGACGGTCTCGCCGCAATGGGCTACATGTAGCCTGCCGCCGTCGCAAGCTACGCTTGGCTTTACCCCGGGCGGCCTGCCACAATGAATAACGGGCCCTGATTCCCGGCCCGGGTCTCCGGCCGGCCGGCCGGAGCGGTATTGTTTGCAACTTCGCGGCGCGGGGAGCCCCCCCTGGCCGGGCGCGGCTCTTCTGCCCCTTTTGCGCCGCCCCCGCTCTGCGTCATGCCCCAGGAGGACCAGCCCCTGCCGTCCAGCCTGAAAAACCGTTTGCGGGACACGCTGCTGAGCGCCGGAGGCCGGCAACGCCTCAAGGCCGCCCTGCCCCCTTGGCTCCGCCCGCCTTACACCCCCCAGACGGGCCCCGACGGCCGGCCGCGTTATGCGCTGCCCATCCGGGCCCTGCGCCGCCTGGCGGGCCTGGCCGTGGGCCGGATCATGCCGGCCTTGACCGGCTATGACTCCTGGCTGATTGTCCGCCAAGCCGAGCGGGTGCGGCTATACCCCGCGCCCACGGCCGAGCCGCCCAGTTTCGACGTGCTCACCCTGACCTACAACACCCCCCTGGCCGTGTTGAACCAGACCGCGGCCAGCGTGCTGGAGCAGGATTATCCCTCCTGGCGCTGGGTGGTGTGGGACAACGGCACCCAAGCGCCGGACACCCTGGCCCGGCTGAAGGAATTGGCCGCCCACCCCCAGGTGACCGTGCATTTCTCCACGGAAAACCTGGGCATCGCCCGGGGGCACGCCGCGGCCCTGGCCCTGTGCCAGAGCGAGTACGTGGCGTTGTTGGACCACGACGACCTCCTGACCACCGACGCGCTCCGGGTGGCGGCCTGGCACATCGCCCGCTTCGGCCGGCCGGACTTCCTTTACAGCGACGAGGACAAGTGCGACCCGGCCGGGCGGCGCTACTGGCCCATGTTCAAGCCCGACCCCAGCCCGGCCTTTTTGCAGTCTGCCGCCTACATCTGCCACCTCACGGTGATCCGCCGGGAAGCGCTGGTGGCCGTGGAGGCCTTCAGCGACCCGGCCGTGGAAGGGGCCCAGGACTGGGATATGACGCTCAGGCTGTTCGACGCCGGGCTCCGGGTGGTGCACCTGCCCGAAGTGCTCTATTCCTGGCGCGAGGTGCCGGGCTCCACCGCCGGGGAGGGCCTGGGGGCCAAGCCCTACGTGGTGGCCTCCCAGCGCCACGTGCTCAGCCAGTCCCTGGCCCGCCGCGGCCTGGCCGAGCGCTTCGAGGTGCGGATCAACCCGCTTTTCCCATCCGCTTCGGGTTTCTGGCACCTCACCCGCCTAGCCCGGGACCCGGCGCCCCTGGTGGAGGTGGTGCTCCTGGCCCGCGGCCGCCCGGCCCTCCTGGAGCGTTCGCTCCGCTCCCTCCTTTTGGACACCGACTACCCCAACTTCCGGGTGCGCCTGGTGGACCCGGGGCTCACCGGCCGGGGCGCCGCACTGGCCGCGGCCGGGGACGGCGAGACCTGGGCCTCGCGGCTTTTCCTGGAAGAACCCCGGGACTGGCCCCTGAACCTGCCCCGGCTCCTGAACCGCCTGGCCGCCACGCCGCCAGCCGGCGCGCCGGCGGCCGAGCTATTGGCTTGGCTCCCCCCCGGGGCCGAAGTAGCGGACCGGGATTGGCTGTGGGAGGCGGTGGGCAGCCTGGAGCTGAACGCCCGGGCAGTCATGGTGGGAGGCCGCATGGTGGACCGCCGGGGTGATCTGGCCGGCGGGGCCGCGGTGTTCGGCCTGGGCGGCGGCCTGCAGGTGGCCTACCAGGGCGAGTCGGCCGAGCTGGGCGGCTACTTCTGCTGCAACATCGCGCGCCGCAACACCAGCGCTCTCCAGGGCGCGCCGTGGGTGGCCCGCCGGGAAGAGCTCCTGGCCCTGGGCGGCTTCAACCCCGCCCTGCCCCAACACCTGCACGAGGCCGAACTGGGCGCCCGGGCCGTGGCGGCCGGCCGGGAGGTGGTCTACACCCCCTTCATGACCGCCCGGGGCCGCCAAACCCGCCCCGCGCCCCGCGACCTGGCCGAGGAAGCCCAGGTGCTGGCCCGGGAGCACCCGGGTTTTCTGCGGGACGACCCCCATTACTCGCCCTTCCTCTCCCTGGACCCGGCCCGGAGCTACTGCCTCTCCAACCCGGCCGAACGCCGGGCCAACCTGGACCAGGGCTGCCAGGCAGTGGGAATCTTGGCCCCCAGGCCCACGGGGGATGACGCCTGCCATTGCCGCTACAGGGGAGAGCAAGAGTATTTCGGAGAAAAGGAAGATGTGGGGGGAAGGACCCTTTTTTGAAAAAAAGGATCCTTCCCCCCACACCCCCTTTCCCCCAAAAAACTTTATAGTTTTCATCGGCTTATGTTTGAGACATCTTCAGGCCGTAGATGCTGCCGAAATTGGGTTTTTAACATGTTGTCCCGTTTGAAACGCTTTTTGGGCCGCCTGCCCTGGCTGGGTGACCGGCTACGCCGGCTGAAGGCCCGGCTCACGGGCGCGCCGCGGCCCCGCCCCCGCCTGGACTACGGGCGCTGGCGCACGGAGCGGCTGGCCGCCCGGGCCGGGCTGTATCCCGCCCCGGCCAACGATCCGCCGGGCTTCACCATCCTCACCCTGACTTACAACACCCCGGCCGCGGTGCTCCGCCAGACCGCGGCCAGCGTGCTGGCCCAGGATTACCCCCATTTCGCCTGGCTCATCTGGGACAACGGCTCCCAGGAGGCGGCCACCCGCGGCCTCCTGGCCGAGCTGGACCAGGACCCCCGTGTCACCGTCCATCTGCACCCCGAGAACCTGGGCATCACCCGGGGCCACCAGGCGGCCCTGGAGTTGGCCACCGGGCCCTATGTGGCCCTGTTGGACCACGACGACCTCCTGACCCCGGACGCGCTCCGCATCATGGCCTGGCACATCGCCCGCCACGGGGAGCCGGACTTCCTGTACTCCGACGAGGACAAATGCGACGAGCGGGGCCGGCACTTCTACCCGGTCTTGAAGCCCGATCCCAGCCCGGCGCTTCTCGCCTGCACGGCCTATCCCTGCCATTTCTCGGTGGCCCGCCTGGCCGTAATGCGGGAGGTGGCGGCCTTCAGCGACCCCGGGGTGGAGGGCACCCAGGACTGGGATCTGGCGCTCCGCATGTTCGACCACGGCGGGCGGGTGGTGCACGTGCCCGAGGTGCTCTATGCCTGGCGGGTGGTGGCCGCCTCCACGGCCGGGGGGGTGGCGGCCAAGCCCTACGTGATCCAGGCCCAGCGCCACGCCCTGGAGGCCTCCCTGGCCCGGCGGGGCCTGACCGAGCGCTTTGCGGTGCAGCCCAGCCCCCTGTTCCCCTTTCCCGAGGGGCATTGGCATCCCTGGCGGCGGCCCGAGGCGGCGCCGCCCCTGGTGGACGTGGTGGTGGTGGCCGGCGGGCTGGCCGAGACCCTGGCCACGGTGGAGGAGCTTTGGTTGGCCACGGACTATCCGGGTTTCCGCCTGCGCCTCTGGGACCCCCTGGGCCGGGAGGAACTGGCCCGGGCCCTGGCTCCGGCCCGGGAAGCCCTGGCCGGCCGTCTCTTTATCGAAGCGCCTGACGCGCCGGAGCCGCTGAACCTGCCCGCCGTGCTGAACCGGGCCCTGGCCCAGCCCCCGGCCGAGGCCCCGGCCGCGCCTTACCTGGCCTGGTGGCCCCTGGGCGTGCGGACCCTGACCCGGCGCTGGCTGTGGGAAGGCCTGGGTTCCCTGGAGCTGGACTCCGGGGCGGTCATGGCCGGGGGCGTGCTTTTGGACGCCCGGGACCGCTTCGCCGGCGGGGCCGCGATCCTGGGCCTGGGCGGGGAGGCCCAAACCGCCTACCTGGGCCGCGAGGCGGCCGTGCCGGGCTTCCTGCACCTGAATCTGTGTCTCCGCAACGTGGGGGCGCTGCGGGACGCGCCTTGGCTCTTGCGGCGAGAGCTGGCCCAGGAGCTGGGCGGCTTTGACCCCGCCTTCCCCCGGCAGCTTTGGGAGGCCGATTTCTGCGCCCGGGCCGTGCGGGCCGGGCGGCGGCTGGTCCATAACCCCCTGTGGCCGGCCCGCGGACGCCGGCCGGCCCCGGTCCCGGCCGGCGAGCCGGAAGTGGACCTTTTCCTGGCCCGGCATCGGGACATCCTGCGGGACGATCCTTTCTACAGCCCCTACCTCTCCCTAGACCCGGAGGGAGCCTACGAGCTGGCCACCCCGGCCCAGCGGGCGCAGGTCTTGGCCGCCCGGCTGGGGCAGCTCTGGGACCGGGAGGAACGGTCAGGCGGAGCCGCGGCGGCACGCACGGCAGCGCCGTCCAAGGAGCACTACGAGTTTTTCCGGCCGGGGTTTGGAGGCGACGAAGGAAAACTATAAAGTTTTTTTGGGGATGGGGGGTGTGGGGGGAAGGGGTCCTTTTTTCCAAAAAAGGACCCCTTCCCCCCACATCTTCCTAAGCTCCGGCAGTGCTGAGCTGGGCCACCAGGGGGGGCAGCACGCGGGCGAGGCTTTCCCGCCAGGGGGTTTGGTGGATGCCGTAGGTTTTTTGGATGGCGGTGCAGTCCAGGACGCTGTTGGCGGGGCGGGCGGCCACTTTGGCCCCCGGGGCTACGACGCGGCTGGTGTATTCCTGGGTGCTCACCGGTTTCACCCGGGGCCGGCGGCTCCACAGGGGTTCGGCCTGGCGGAAGATCTCCCGGGCGAATTCAAACCAACTGGCCCGGCCCTCCCCGCAAAAATGGAAGGTGCCGAAGCCGTCCCGCTTGCCGGCCACCAGGGCCCGGGAGAGGGCGAAGATGGCCGCGGCCAGGTCGGCGGTGGCCGTGGGGCAGCCCACCTGATCCACCACCACGGTCAGTTCGTCCCGCTCCAGTCCCAGCTGCAGCATGGACTTCACGAAATTGCCGCCGTAGAGCCCATAGGCCCAGGCGGTGCGCAGGATAACGTGTTCCAGATGGGTCTGGCGCACCCAGTCCTCGCCCTGGGCCTTGCTGCGGCCATAGGCGGACAGGGGATTCATGGGGTCGCTCTCCCGGTAGGGCGCGGCCTGGCGGCCGTCGAACACGTAGTCCGTGGAGAGGTGCACCAGGGGGATGCCGGCCCGGGCCGCGGCCTGGGCCGCGTGGCGCGCGCCCGCCGCGTTGACCTGGTGGGCCAGCTCCGGCTCGGTCTCGCAACGGTCCACGGCGGTGAGGGCAGCGGCGTTGACCACGATTTGGGGCCGCAACTCCTCCACCAGCTCGCGCACGGCAGCGGCGTCGGTGATGTCCACCAGGCGGCACTCCCGGCCCACGCAGTCGCAACCCAGGGGGGTGAAACCGGCCGGCTCCGCGGCGTGCATCAGCTCCTGGCCCAGTTGCCCCTGGCAGCCCAGGATCAGCAGGCGGGGCGCCCCGCTCAAGATTTTTCCCCCCCGGCCAGGCCCAGGCGCTGGCCCTGGTAGTTGCCATCCAGGATCTTCTGCCACCAGGGCTGGTTGGCCAGGTACCAGCGCACGGTCTTGGCCAGGCCGCTGGTCAGGTCCTCCTGGGGCCGCCAGCCCAATTCCCGGGAGATCTTGGCCGCGTCGATGGCGTAGCGGAGATCGTGCCCCGGCCGGTCGGCCACGAAACTGATGAGCCCCTCGTGGGGCCGGTGGGGCGAGTCGGGCCGCTCCTCGTCCATGATGCGGCACAGGGTGGTGACCAGCTCCAGGTTGGTCATCTCCGCGTCGCCGCCCACGTTGTAGGTCTGGCCGGGCTGGCCCTGGGTGCACACGGTGATTAGCGCCCGGGCGTGATCCTCCACATAGAGCCAATCCCGCACGTTCTCGCCCCGGCCGTACACCGGCAGCTTCTCGCCAGCCAGGCACTTCAGGATCATCAGGGGGATCAGTTTTTCCGGGAACTGGTAGGGCCCGTAGTTGTTGGAGCAGTTGCTGATCACCGTGGGCAGGCCGTAGGTCTTGTGCCAGGCCCGCACCAGCATGTCGCTCGCGGCCTTGCTGGCCGAGTAGGGCGAGTTGGGCCGGTAGGGGTGTTCCTCGGTGAAGCGCCCCGTGGCCCCCAGGGAGCCGAACACCTCGTCGGTGGAGATGTGGTGGAAGCGGAAGGCCTCCTTGGCCGCGGGGTCCAGGCCGTGCCAATGGGCCAAAGCCGCTTCCAGGAGGTTGTAGGTGCCGTTGATGTTGGTCTCGATAAAGGCCGCGGGGCTGTCGATGGAGCGGTCCACGTGGGACTCCGCGGCCAGGTGCATCACCGCGTCGGGCCGATGCTCGGCAAACACCCGGGCTACCGCGGCCCGGTCGCAGATGTCCACCCGCTCGAATTGGTAGCTAGGGTTGCCCTCGGCCCCGGGCAGGGAGTCCAGGTTGGCCGCGTAGGTCAACTTGTCCAGATTGACCACCTGGTGCCGCCCTTCGGCCAGCAGCAGGCGGATTACCGCCGAGCCGATAAAGCCCGCCCCTCCGGTAACCAGTATCCGCATCTCCCCTCCCGTTTCATATCCCGGCGCCCAGGGCGGCGCAAAACATCCCCCGGCCACCCAATCTTCGGGGGCCAATCATTAAACTCTCGGAACATAGCACGGTGGGGGACGCCTGACAAGCTTCCCGCCCCGGTTCCGGAGACGAGAGCCGGGGGAGGGGCGGTTGATTTAAGTGGCCCCGTATGCCATATTTTTTCCGCCGGTACGGACGCACGGCCGTCCCCCCGGGCTGGTTGATTCACCAAAGCAATGGGCGGGGACGGTGGCTGGAAATTTCCTGACAAATTGGCTCAAGGAAAAGGAAGTGCAGGGGGAGGTCTGCCTGGACGACCCCCGCACCACCTTGTGCCACCGCGAGATAATCCGGCGGAAAAAACTGCTGCGGCAGTTCTACCTGGAGTGCTACGCCTTTTTCGCCCGCGCCGCCCGGGAGGTGCCGCCGGGGGTGAAGCTGGAATTGGGCAGCGGGGGCGGCTTCTTGAAAGAAGTCATGCCCGAGGTGGTGACCACCGAATACCTGATCCTGCCCGGGGTGGACCTGGTGTGCTCCGCGCTTCGCCTGCCGTTTCCGGACCGGGCCCTGTCGGCCATCTTCCTCATGGACGTGCTGCACCATTTGATCCGGCCCCGGGAGTTTTTCGCCGAAGCTCTCCGCTGCCTGCAGCCCGGCGGGGTGATGGTCCTGGTGGAACCGGCTCACACCGCCTTCTCCCGCCTGGTCTACCGATATCTGCACCACGAGCCCTTTGAGCCGGACACCGCGGCCTGGGAGCTGCCGCCCGGGGGGCCCTTGTCCAACGCCAACATGGCCATGCCCTGGCAGATCTTCGTGCGGGACCGGGCCAAGTTCCAGACCCTGTTCCCGGGGCTGGTTATCCGGGAGGTCAGCACCGGTTCCCCGCTCAGCTATCTCTTGAGCGGCGGGGTGTCCCTGCGCCAAATGGTGCCGGACGCGGCCACCGGCCTGGTAACCCGTTTGGAAAAGGCCCTGGCCCCCTGGAACGACCAGCTCGGCCTGTTCATGCGGGTGGTGCTGGAACGGGTTTGAGCGGCCAAATCCTCACGGACATGAAAAGTTAATGAGTTTTTTCTTTTGAGGGTTTCAAAGGGGACGGATATTGCCTTTTACTGTAACGATAAGCAAGAGAAAATTATTTTCACTTCCCTTTCTTTTTATTCTTCCCATTATTATTTTTTGGGGAGGAGTAACCGGTATTCAATTCACTCCACCAGGCTATTCGGCTTTTTGTCAGGATCCGGAGTATCCTTACCTGTTCAACTCTGTAAATTTCTACGCCAATTTCAGCATGGGCGGCCTAGTTTATCATCCTGGCACATTTACAGCAGCCCATGACGGGTTAGTGCTTATGACCCGAAATGCTCTGGCCGGAGACAGGGATTTTGTCGACCAAGTACTTTTAAACACAGAGGATTCCATCCATTTTCTCAGACGGTTTCACCTGCTGGAATATTCCTTGGTGCTTTTGGCCATAGGCATCACAGCTTGGTTTTTCGCTGACAATATATTCTCTCCACTTGCCCTGCAATTTGCTCCATACCTGGCGCCACGCTCTTTGATGGCCGACTCATTTTTGGTTCGGCCAGACACCCAAGTAATTCTACTCTCCCTGATTATTGGCACCGTGCTCTATTGTTACAAATATCTTCACAAAAAGTATGAGGGTTCATTAATCCTTGTTGTGTTGATGTCTTTGTTGATGTCCTTTTTGTTGACAAGCAAAACCACAGCCCTTCCCCTGGCGATTATTCCTTTGTTCTTCATAACAAAATGGGGTCACAGGGCGGTATACTTCGTACTTACCGCCATGGTGGCGCTTGTCTTATGCCTGCCTCTCTTGTCCAGCTTGGACACAATGATAAATTTTTATTCTGCCCTGCTAACTGGTTCTGGCGAATATGGGCATGGCGAATCTTTTATCAATTGGGGATCTTTTGCTGGAAATCTCCTTAAAATCGGGATCAACCAGCCCATGGCCTTCCTGCTTTTTCTCATCAATTTGGCTTTAGGCATCCATGTCGCGTTGAAGAATGGTCTCGGCGATAAAAGCTTCCGCATTCATGTGGCTATCGCCTGCGTGCAAACACTTTGCATCTTCATAACAGCGCGCAATGTTCCCAAAGATCGCTACCTGATACCCTTTACCGTTTTTAGCGGCATAAATCTGGCCCTGCTGGCTGACTGGTGTCGGGTAAACCTCACCGGGAAATGGCGAAAAGCCTTGCCCGTGGTCGCAGTGACGCTCCTGGCTTTCTTCATATCTCAAAAGGAAACCCGTCTCATTATTCGAGACGCCCGCTCCTATAACCGGCAAGCTCAAAAAGCCATTGAGTTGGCAAAATGGTCTCATCACCTGGTGAATCCGTCCCGGACGGTTTGGGGGAAATACATCTCCACTCCAGAAGGAGCGTTGTCTTACGGAGCATCCTATGCTCCAGAGCTTTATCCCCACATGTGCCGGTTGTGGCCGAACGTAAAATGGCATTATATGGCTTACTATTGTTACATCGACAATTTTTGCGGCAGCCCCGCCAGGCTGAGTCCCTTGGAGCTGAGCAAGAAACAGGATTCTCTGTATTACTGGATTTCCGGCCGTTTCCCACTTCCTCCGGGCTTGGCTTTCCGCACCCTCGCCATTCTGGACAACGGCAAGCTCGCTTATAACGAATTGCTGCTGCAAGTTGTGGGTATCCTGCCCGATTCCCGGATGCCTGGAATCATCGTGGATTTTTAGGATTTTCACCAGACGGATCAGCGGGCGCCCCGCCGTACGCCCCCCACCTCCCCGCGACATTTCCTCGGGCGCCTCTTTTGGCTCCACCGGTTGAGCCGCGGCCAGGGATTCCATGAGGCCAAATGCCTCCTTGAGCCGGTCCCCGGGGGGCCATCCAGCGGGAGGGGGTTCCGCTCAAGTTGACCGGGAGAATTTTCCTTTGTTGGTTATTATGATAAATTTGGACAAAATTTTCGGTGGGTCACTATAACCTTCCTCCGCCCTGGCGTGGGTGGCTAGCCAAACATGCCCCGGCATCGAAATGGAAAAATGAACTCCAAGGACGCCGTATTCGTGGCCGGACACCGCGGCCTGGTGGGCGGAGCCCTTTATCGCCGGCTGCAAGCCCTGGGCTACACCAAGCTCATCACCGCCACCCACCGGGAGCTGGACCTCACCGAGCAGGCCCAGGTGCGGGAGTTCTTCGCCCGCCGCCCCCTGGACTACGTGTTCGTGGCCGCGGCCAAGGTGGGGGGCATCCAGGCCAACAACACGCTCCGGGCCGACTTCATCTACCAAAACCTGATGATCGAGGCCAACCTGATCCACGCGGCCCACGTGAGCGGGGTCAAAAAGCTGTTGTTCCTGGGCTCCTCGTGCATCTACCCCAAGCTGGCCCCCCAGCCGCTCCGGGAGGAGCACCTGCTGACCGGGGAGCTGGAGCCCACCAACGAGCCCTACGCCGTGGCCAAGATCGCGGGCATCAAGCTCTGCGACGCCTACCGCGCCCAGTACGGCCGGGACTTCATCTCGGCCATGCCCACCAACCTCTACGGCCCGGGGGACAACTTCGACCTGGAGCACTCCCACGTGATCCCGGCCCTGATGCGCCGCCTCCACGAGGCCAAACTGGCCCAGGCTCCCCAGGTGGTCATCTGGGGCAGCGGCGCGCCCCGCCGGGAGTTCCTCTTTGTGGACGACTTGGCCGAGGCCCTGGTGTTCATGATGGACCATTTCCCCGGCCCGGGATTCTTGAACGTGGGGGTGGGCACGGACGTCTCCATTGCTGAGCTGGCCGAGCTGATCCGCCAAGTGGTGGGCTACCCGGGCGAGCTGGTGTATGACTCCAGCAAGCCCGACGGCACCCCCCAAAAGCTCCTGGACGTGTCCCGGTTGGCTGAGTTGGGCTGGCGGGCTTCCACTTCCCTCACCGCTGGCCTGGAGCGGACCTACGACTGGTTCTTGGTCAACTACGAGCACATGCGAGGAAAATGAGCATGCAGTCCCTGTCCGACCGCACGGCGGCCACCGCCCGGTTCATGGATGAGCTGGCCCCGGCGCGCAAGAAATGGCTCGCCAAGAACAAATACTACTATGACCAGATGCTGGAGTTCCTCCGCTGGCACATCCCCCAGGGCTGCTCGGTGTTGGAGGTGGGCTGTGGCACCGGGCATATCCTGGCCGGGGTGAAGCCCTCCCGGGGGGTCGGCATCGATGTCTCGCCCCGGATGGTGGAGATCGCCCAGGCGGACCACCCGGAGCTGGAGTTCCGGGTCATGGACGCCCATCAGCTGGACCTGGGCGAGACCTTTGACTACATCATCGTGTCCGACACCCTGGTCTATCTGGAGGACATCGAGCTTTTCCTGAAGAAGCTCAAGAAGGTGACCACCCCCAAGACGCGGATTATCTTCACCTTCCACAACTCCATCTGGATTCCCCTGATCCAACTGGCCGAGAAGCTGAAGCTGAAGATGCCCCAGGTGCGGCTGAACATGCTGGGCAAGCGGGACGTGACCAACCTTCTGACCCTGGAAGACTACCAGGTGGTCACCACGGGGCGGCGCTTCCTGTTCCCGGCCGACCTGCCGGGGATCGCCCCCCTGTGCAACCGCTACCTGGCCCCCCTGCCGCTGATCAACCACCTCTGCCTCATGGGCTTCATCATCGCCCGGGTGCCCGACCTCCACCGGGCCGACAACCAGGACTACTCGGTGACCGTGGTCGTGCCGGCCCGCAATGAAAAGGGCAACATCGCCGCCGCGGTGACCCGCACCCCGGTCATGGGCAGCCGCACGGAGATCCTGTTCGTGGAGGGCAATTCCACCGACGACACCCTGGCCGAGATCCAGCGGGTGTGCGCGGAGATGGAAAGCCCCCACGAACTGCGCTGGGCCGTGCAGGACGGCAAGGGCAAGGGCGACGCGGTGCGGAAAGGCTACGGCCTGGCCACCGGCGACATCCTGATGATCCTGGACGCGGACCTGACCATGCCGCCCGAAGACCTGCCCAAATTCTACAACGCCATCGCCAGCGGCAAGGGCGAGTACATCAACGGCTCGCGGCTCATCTACCCCATGGAAAAACAGGCCATGCGGTTTTTGAACATGGTGGGCAACAAGTTCTTTTCCCTGATGTTCTCGTTCCTCCTGAACCAGCGCATCACCGACACCCTGTGCGGCACCAAGGTGCTGTTCAAGGAAGATTACGAGCGCCTGGCCGCCAACCGCGCCTATTTCGGCGATTTCGACCCCTTTGGCGACTTCGACCTGATCTTCGGGGCCACCAAGCTGGACCTGAAGTTTTTGGAGGTGCCGATCCGCTACCGGGCCCGCACCTACGGCTCCACCAACATCTCCCGCTTCTCCCACGGCTGGCTGCTCATCAAAATGGTGGCCTTTGCCATGAAGCGGCTGAAGTTTGTGTAGGGCCGTCATGGAAGATGCCACCGCAAGCCAGGGCCAGATCCAGGTGGACAACGTGCGCGACGGCCGGGTGGTGGGCTGGGCCTTTGACCCCGGCCGGCCGGAACTGGCCCTGGAGCTGGAGGTGCTGGTGGGGGGCCAGGTAGTGGACCGGGTGACCGCGGACCAACTGCGGCCCGATCTGGCCGCCCACGGCATGGGCGACGGCCGCCACGGTTTTGTCTACCACATCCCGGCCCAGCGGAGCCACACGGCCCACGAGTTCCGCCTGCCCGGGCAGAGCCTGGCCGCCGCCCGGGTCAACCCGGCCCGGCTGCCGGTGGTGGAGGACGTGCTGCCCCTGGGCTACGAGGCCTGGAACCGCTGGGTGCGGCGGGTATTCACCGGGGTGACCCGGCGCTGGCTGGCCCGGGTGGCCCCCCGCCAGGTGGCCCGTTTGTTCGGCAACACCCGGGAGTTCCTGGCCGCCCGCTATCTGGCCGGCCACGGCCTGGAGATCGGCGCCCTGCACAACCCCCTGCCCGTGCCGGCCGGGGCCCAGGTCACCTACGTGGACCGCCTGTCCAACCAGGAGTTGCTCCGGCAATACCCCGAACTGGCCGAGACGCCGCTGGTGCCGGTGGGGGTGGTGTCGGACGGCGAGACCCTGGAGGCGGTGCCGGACAGGTCCCAGGATTTCGTCATCGCCAGCCACTTCCTGGAGCACACCCAGAACCCCATCCTGGCGGTGGAGAACATGCTCCGGGTGCTGCGGCCGGGGGGAGTGTTGTTCGTGGCCCTGCCGGACAAGCGCTACACCTTTGACGCGCCCCGCGACCTCACCGAGTTCTCCCATTTGGTGCGGGATTATGAGGAAGGCCCCGCGGTCTCCCGCCGGGGGCATTTCGAGGACTGGTGCCGCCTGGTGGACCACGCCCCGCCGGAGGAACTGGCCGCCAAGGTGGATGGGCTGCTGGCCAAAAATTACAGCATTCACTTCCACGTTTGGGACAAGGACGCCATGCTGGCCATGTTTCTGGCTATGCACGGGCAGAGGGGCCTGCCCCTGGAGGTGGAGGTGATGATCGTCAACCTGCCGGAGGTGCTGTTTATCCTGCGGAAAATATAGTTTTTCTCCGCCGGGGCCTGCCCTGGCCGCCGCCCCTCCGCCCGCTCCCCCGGAAATATCCCTCCCCGGAAAGCCCAAGAAAATGTTAGCCTTGGCCTTTGAGGCGGCTGGCCGCTCCCGGCCGGGGTCCGCCGCCGGGAAGGTAACCCCGACGGAGAGGTGAAAGGCATGCAGACCGTGATCCTGTGCGGCGGCCTGGGCACCCGGATGCGGGAGGAGACCGAGTTCCGGCCCAAGCCCATGGTGCCGGTGGGCTCCCGGCCCATCATCTGGCACATCATGAAGATCTTCGCCCACCATGGCCACACCGACTTCGTGCTCCCCCTGGGCTACAAGGGCGACATGATCCGGGAGTATTTCTGGAACTACGAGATCATGAACAACGATGTGACCCTCTACCTGGGGCGGTCGAATGGCTTGCAGGTGCACAACCGCCACCAGGAGGACAATTGGAAGGTCACCCTGGTGAACACCGGCCAGGCCAACCTGAAGGGCAGCCGCCTGAAGCAGGTGGAGCGCTTCATCGAAGATGAGCGGTTCATGGTCACCTACGGCGACGGCCTGGCCAACGTGAACCTGCCCGAGTTGCTGGAATTCCACCAAAGCCACGGCAAGACCGCCACCCTCACCGGGGTGAACCTCGCCTCCCGCTTCGGTGAACTGAAGGAAAAGAACAATCAGGTCACCGCCTTCATGGAAAAGCCCCAGGAAGTGGCCGAGAACCTCATCAACGGCGGCTTCTTCGTGTTCGAGCGGCGCATCTTCGAGCTTTTGAGCCCGGACCCGGCCTGCGATCTGGAGATCGGTCCCCTGGAGGAGCTGGCCCGGCAAGGCGAGCTGATGGTCTACAAGCACGGCGGGTTCTGGGCCTGTATGGACAATATCCGGGACGTGGACTACTTGAACAAACTATGGGACGAGGGACGCGCCGGGTGGAAGGTCTGGTGAGCCCTCTCCCCGGCCGCGGGGCGAGCAACTTGTACAACGCGGTATTTCAAGGTAAACGGGTATTTCTCACCGGCCACACCGGGTTCAAGGGCTCGTGGCTGGCCCTGTGGCTCCAGCTTTTGGGGGCCCGGGTCACGGGGTTTTCCCTGGACCCGCCCTCGGAGCCCTCGCACTACCCCCTTTTGGACCTGGACCTGCCGGCCCGGCGGGGCGATCTCCGCGACTTCGAGCAACTGCGCGTAGCTATTCTGGCCGCGGACCCGGAGATCGTGTTCCACCTGGCGGCCCAGCCCCTGGTGCGGCGCTCCCACGCCGCGCCGGTGGAGACCTTCGCCACCAACGTCATGGGCACGGCGCATCTGTTGGAAGCCTGCCGGATGGCGCCCTCCCTCCGGGCCGTGGTGGTGGTAACCAGCGACAAATGCTACGAGAACCAGGAGACGGGCCGGCTTTTCCGCGAGGGCGACCCCCTGGGCGGCGGCGACCCCTACAGCGCCTCCAAAGGCTGTGCGGAGCTGGTGACGGCGAGCTTCCGCCGCTCGTTCTTCGCCGCGCCGGGCCAGGCCCTGGTGGCCAGCGTGCGGGCCGGCAACGCCATCGGCGGCGGTGACTGGGGGGAGGACCGGCTGCTGCCGGACCTGGCCCGGGCGGCCCAGGCCGGGGAGACGGCCCTCCTGCGGCGGCCCGGGGCGGTGCGCCCCTGGCAGCACGTGCTGGAACCCCTGAGCGGCTATCTCCGGGTGGGTCAGCTCCTTTTGGAAGGCCGGGCCAGGGTGGCCCGGGGCTGGAACTTCGGGCCCGCGGGCGAGGCGGCCCTCACCGTGGCCCAGGTGGCGGAGCGGTTCGCCGCGGGCTGGCCCCGGCTCCGGGTGCGGGAAGCCCCGGAGCCGGGCCCCCTGGAGGCGGGGTTCCTGGGCCTGGACTGCGGCCAGGCGGCGCGCCGCCTGGCCTGGCGGCCGGTGTGGGACACCGCCCGGGCCGTGGCCGAAACCGTGGCCTGGTACCGGGCCTATTACGAGGAGCGCCGGGTGCTGACCGCGGCCCAGCTCACGGCCTACCTGCGGGACGCGGCGGCCGCCGGGCTGGCCTGGACCCGGGAAGGCGGCCCGGCGTGAGGCTCCGGCCCACCCCGCTGGCCGGCGTGACCCTGGTGGAGCTGGCTCTCCAGGTGGATGCGCGCGGCCAGTTCACCCGGCTGTTCTGCGCCCGGGAGATGGCCGAACTGGCCGGCGGGGAGATAGCCCAGATCAACCGCTCGCTCACCCGGCGGCCCGGCACGGTGCGCGGCCTGCACTATCAGGGCCCGCCCGCCCTGGAAGCCAAGACCATCTTTTGCCTGGCCGGGGCGGTGTGGGACGTGGCCGTGGATCTCCGCCGCGGCTCGCCCACCTTCCTCCAATGGCACGCCGTGGTGCTCACCCGGGCCAACCAACGGGCCCTGCACCTGCCGCCCGGCGTGGCCCATGGCTTCCAGACCCTGGAGCCCGACAGCGAGCTCTTGTACCTGCACAGCCAGTTCTACGCGCCGGAGCACGAGGGCGGGGTGCGGCCGGATGATCCCCGCCTGGGCATCACCTGGCCCCGGGAAATCGCGGGGCTTTCGGAGCGGGACCAGAGCTTCCCCCTGTTGAGTGACGACTTCCCCGGAGTGGAGGTGGCATGAACTGCCGTTACTGCGGCTCGCCGGACAGCCTGGCCTTCCTGGACCTGGGCCACACCCCGGTGTCCAACCAGTTCATCGCCCCGGAGCGAGCCCTGGAGCCGGAGGTTCATTTCCCGCTCCAGCTGTTCGGGTGCCGGGCCTGCCGCCTGGTGCAGGTGGCGGAGAGCCCAGGCTCGCGCGAGCTTTTCCCGGACGATTACCCCTATTTCTCCTCGGTGTCCCGCTCCTGGCTGGCCCACGCCGCGGCCTACGCGGCCATGGCCCAGGAGCGGTTCGGCCTGGGGCCCGCGTCCCTGGTGGTGGAGGCGGCCTGCAACGACGGCTATTTGTTGCAGTATTTCGCGGCGCGGGGCATCCCTTGCCTGGGGGTGGAGCCGACCATGGGCACGGCCGAGGCGGCCCGGGCCAAGGGCCTCGCGGTGGAAACCGAGTTCGTCACCACGGCCTATGGCCGGGAGCTGGCCCGGCGGCGGGGCCGGGCCGACCTGGTGGTGGGCAACAACGTGCTGGCCCACGTGCCGGACCTGGCCGACTTCGTGGGCGGGCTCCGGGAAATCCTGGCCCCGAACGGGGTGCTGACCATGGAGTTCCCCCACTTGAAGCGTTTGGTGGAAGGGGTGCAGTTCGACACGGTGTATCACGAGCATTACTCCTATTTCTCCCTGCACACCGTGGACCGCGTCTTCCGGGACCAGGGCCTGGCCCTGTGGGACGTGGAGGAGTTGGCCACCCACGGCGGCTCGCTCCGGGTCTATGCCGGGCACTTGGGCCGGGCTCCCGCGCCCCGGCCCGGGCTGGTCCGGGTCTTGGCCGAGGAAGAGCAGGCGGGGATGCTCACCGACCCCTGGTACGGGGGCTTGCAAGCCAAAGTGGAGCGGCTCAAGTGGGAGCTGGTGCGCTTTCTCACCGGCGAGCGCCTGGCCGGGCGGCGCATCGCGGGCTACGGCGCGGCGGCCAAGGGCAACACGCTGTTGAACTTCTGCGGCATCGGCCGCGACCTGGTGGAGTTCGTGGCTGATCTCTCGACCCATAAGCAGGGCCTTTTGCTGCCCGGCAGCCATATCCCGGTGGCCCCGCCGGAGCGGATCGCCGAGACCCGGCCGGACTACGTGCTGATCCTGCCCTGGAACCTGCGGGAGGAGATCATGACCCAACTGGCCCCCCTCCGGGCCTGGGGCGGCAAGTTCGTGCTCCCGGTGCCCCGGGTGGAGGTGGTCTAGCCTTGGGCGCGACGGACGGCGCTCCCCGGGTGCTGGTCACCGGGGCCACGGGCTTCCTGGGCCGGCGGGTGGTGGCCGCGCTGCGCGCGCGGGGAGCCCGGGTGAGCGTGGCCGCCCGCGACCCCGGCCGGGCCGCGGCCCAATCCTGGGGCCCGGCGGTGGAGATCCTGGCCTGGGACCTGTACGAGCCGCGCCAGGACTGGTTCGCCCGCCTGGGGAGCCCGGCGCGGCTGGTGCACCTGGCCTGGGACCGGCTGGACGATTTCCGGAGTCCCACGCATTTGGAAGCGCAACTCCCGGCCCACCAGGCCTTCTTGGGGGCCATGCTGGCCGGCGGGCTCCGGGATTTGACCGTGACCGGCACCTGCCTGGAGTACGGGCTGGCCGAGGGCTGCCTGGCCGAGGACGCCCCCACCCGGCCGGTGGTGGCCTATGGCCAGGCCAAGGACCAGCTCCGTGGCTGGCTGGCCCGGGCGGCCGGGGAGCGGGGGGCGCGCTGGCGCTGGCTGCGGCTGTTCTACCTCTTGGGCGAAGACCCGGGCCGGAGCACCCTCTTCACCAGCCTGGCCCGGGCGGCGGCCCGGGGCGAGCAAAGCTTCCCCATGTCCCCGGGCCAACAGGTGCGCGACTACGCCCCGGTGGCCGAGGCGGCCGGTTGGCTGGCCGCCTGCGCCCTGCAAGATCGGGTTACCGGGATCATCAATTGCGCCAGCGGGCGGCCGGTCAAGCTGGAGGATTTGGTGCGGGAGCACATGCGCGAGCGGGGATGCCATTTGGACCTGGAGTTGGGGCGCTATCCCTACAATGCTTACGAGCCGTTGGAGTTCTGGGCCGACACCGCCCGGCTGCGGGAGGCGCTCGATGCCTCGTGAGTGCCCCTGGTGCGGCGGCGGGCCCCGGGAGACGGTGTACCGCCTGGAGCGGCTGCCGGCCTTTCAGAACCGGGTCTACCCCAGCCGGGAGGCGGCCCGCGCGGCCACGGCCGGGCGCATCAGCCTGGCCCGCTGCCGGGCCTGCGGCTTCGTGGGCAACCAGGACTTCGACCCCGGGCTCATGGTCTACGACGAGGGGTACCAAAACGAGCAGGCCTGTTCCCCGGTGTTCCAGGGCCACCTGGAGGAGGTGTATGCGCTCCTCGCCGACCGGGGGCTGCTCTCCGGCCGGGTGCTGGAGATCGGCTGCGGCAAGGCCACCTTCCTGGACCTCTTGTGGCAACGGGGCGTGGCGGCCCAAGGTTGCGATCCGGCCTACGAGGGCGCGGACGCACGGGTGGCGCGGGAATACTTCCGGCCCGGCAGCGGCTTGGCCGCGGCGGATTTGGTGATCCTGCG
Source organism: Deltaproteobacteria bacterium (assembly GCA_020444165.1). The sequence continues at coordinate 57,630 of JAHLLK010000029.1, forward strand.
CCACACCCTGGAGCACGTGGCAGAACCGGCCCGGTTCCTGCGAGAGGTGGCCGCGGCCAACCAGGGCCAGGGGCGGGTGTATATCGAGGTGCCCTGCTTCGCCTGGATCGTGGAGCACAAAGCCTTCTTCGACATCTGCCACGAGCATTGCAACTACTTCACGGCCGCGACCCTGGCCGCGCTGTTTGGCGGCGGGGAATACGGCTGGCTGTTCGGCGGGCAGTACCTCTATTTCCTCGGCGACCTGGCGGCGCTGGCCCGGCCGCCCCGTTTCTCGGGCGCACCGGCCTGGGCGCCGGGCCAGGTGCTGGAGAGGGCGCGCCGGGCCGCGGAGCGGCGCCTGGCCCAAATGCCCCAGGTGGTGGTGTGGGGAGCCGGGGCCAAGGGGGTGGTGTTCCTGAACCTCCTGGACCCCGCGGCCCGGCGGGTGGCCGGGGTGGTGGACATCAACCCCCAGAAGCAGGGGCGCTACCTGGCCGGCACCGGACACCTCATCGAGGGGCCGGAGCTGCTGAAGCGCCTGCCCCAGGCCCACGTGCTGGTGATGAACGAAAATTATTTGGAAGAAATCAAAGAGATGAGCGGCCTGCCCCCGGACAGGCTGCACACCTGGGAGGAGATGGTGGCATGAAACCCCTGGAACTCTTCGCCCTGGAGCGCCGCCGGCGCATCAGGGAGCAGGCGGCCGACCCCGCCCTCCAGAAGGCCGCCGCCAGGTTCATGACCGAGTCGATCCGCACCAAATACTCCTACAATTTCAGCTGGCTGGGCGTGCCGGTGATCCAGTACCCCCAGGACTTGCTGGTGATGCAGGAGGTGGTGTGGGCCGTGAAGCCGGACCTCATCATCGAGACCGGGGTGGCCCACGGCGGCTCCTTGATCTTCTACGCCTCGCTGCTGGAGCTGTTGGGCGGCGAGGGCCGGGTGCTGGGCCTGGACATCGAGATCCGGCCCCACAACCGCGAGGCCATCGAGAAGCATCCCCTGTTCCGGCGCATCGCCCTGTGGGAAGGTGACTCCACCGCGGGCGAAGCGGCGGCCCTGGCCCGGGAGATGGCGGCCCCAGCCCAGAGGGTGCTGGTGTGCCTGGATTCCAACCACACCCACGCGCACGTGCTCAAGGAGATGGAGCTGTATGCGCCGCTGGTGACCCCGGGCTCCTATCTGGTGGTGTTCGACACCATAGTGGAGCACCTGCCGGACGAGTTCTACACCGACCGGCCCTGGAGCCGGGGCGACAACCCGGCCACGGCGGTGCGGGATTTCCTGGCCCGCCACCCCGAGTTCGCGGTGGATGAAGAATTGGAGGGCAAAGCGGTGCTTACCGTGGCGCCAGGGGGTTATCTGCGGCGGATCTCCTGACGCCTCAATCTCCATAACCTCAGCAATTACCGCAGACTATCTCCGCACAACAACCTCATACTTCGCTTTTCCTTTAGGAAGGGGGTGTGGGGGAAACCCTTTCCTTTTGGCTTCAAAA
>JAHLLK010000030.1 GCA_020444165.1 Deltaproteobacteria bacterium
TTCCGCGACTACATCGGCATGCCCAAGCCCAACATGTACCAGTCCCTGCACACCAGCGTGGTGGGCCCCCAGGGCCAGCGCATGGAAGTGCAGATCCGCACCCGGGAGATGCACCGCATCGCCGAGGAAGGCATCGCGGCCCACTGGTGCTACAAGGAGAGCGGCGCCGGCGACGAAGCCGAGCAGCAGCGCTTCACCTGGCTGCGGCGGCTTTTGGAGTGGCAACGGGACACCGAGGACCCCACCGAGTTCATGCATTCCTTGCGCATGGACCTCTACCCCGAGGAGATCTTCGTCTTCACCCCCACCGGCGAGGTGAAGGAGCTGCCCCGCGGCGCCACCCCGGTGGACTTCGCCTACGCCATCCACACCGAGGTGGGCCACCGTTGCGTGGGCGCCAAGGTCAACGGCCGCATGGTCAGCCTGCGCACCGAGCTGAAGACCGGCGACCAGGTGGAGGTGTTGACCAGCCCCAACCATTCCCCCTCCAAGGACTGGCTGGGCTTCGTGGTCACCAGCCGGGCCCGTTCCAAGGTGCGGGCCCACATCCGCCAGGAGGAGCGGGACCGGGCCCTGGCCCTGGGCCGCGACCTCTTGGAGCGGGAGCTCCGCCGCCACCAGCTCACCCTGAACTCCGCGCAGAAGCAGGGCAAGCTGGAGCCGGTGATGAAGGACCTCTCCTTCTCCGACGTGGAAGCCCTCATCCTGGCCGTGGCCTATGGCAAGCTCTCGGCCCGCCAGGTGGTCAACCGCCTGCTGCCCCGGCCCGCGGCCCCGCCCAAGCCCGAGAGCTTCTGGGGCCGTTCCCTCCGGCGGCTCCGCAAAAAGCCCTCCAGCGGCATCAAGGTCAAGGGGGTGGACGAGGTCATGGTCCGGGTGGCCAAGTGCTGCAGCCCCCTGCCCGGCGAACCGGTAGTGGGCTACATCACCCGGGGCCGCGGCGTTACCGTGCACGCCAAGGGCTGCCCCGCCCTGGATCAGGTGGAGCCGGAGCGCCGGGTGGAGGTGGAGTGGGAAGCCGCCGAGGGCCAGGTGCGGCCGGTGGCCATCCGGGTGGTGTCCAACGACCGCACGGGGCAGTTGGCCGACCTGAGCCAGGTGTTGAAGCAGCGGAAGATCAACATCCTGGAGGCCGAGGTGAAGACCACCGAGAACTTCCAGGGCGTGGCCACCTTCATGGTGGAGGTGGCGGACAGCCAGGAACTGGACCACCTCTTGAAGGAGTTCCGCAAGGTCAAGGGCGTGGTGTCGGTCTCCCGCCAGGGGGTGAACGCCGGCAAGCTGCCGGGGCGCTGAGCGGGCGCTGGAAGACGGAGGCGCGGGACTCCACGGCCGGAACAGCCGCCCAAAGGGGCGGGGCCGGCGGTTGGGGCGCCAAGCGGAACCAAGACGGGGCGGGAAGAGGGACCGGCGGGCCGGCTAATCCGCAGGCTGCCGGGGCGTTGGGCGGGCCGGCCAGGGCCTGGATGGGGCTGGCTCGGGTCTCAGCCGACCGGCGCCCGCAGGGGGCGGGGGAAAAAAAGAGGGACCGCGAAACCGGCCCCTCCTTTTCCCTGCGAAAAGCGGCGCTACTTGCCCGGCTTGATCACCAAGCCGGAGCGCAGGCAACGGGTGCAGACCCGGAGCCGGGTGACGCGGCCGTTCTGCACGGCGCGGACCCGCTGCAGATTGGGGTTGAAGCGGCGCTTGGTCCGGTTGTGGGCGTGGCTGACGTTGAAGCCCACTTGGGGTTTCTTGCCGCAAAGTTCGCAAACCTGGCTCATGCTAAACCTCCCTGCCTGAAACAGATACAGGCGACGGCCTGGAAATATACCGGCGGCCGGGCGGGGTGGCAAGGGGTTTTTCCACCGTTGCCGGGGTCCGGCGGCGGCACTTGACTGGCCGGCGGGCCCATGGCATAGTTGACCCGCCCGAGGTCCGGTCGGGTAGGCATGATTGCGGGCAAAATCCCGCCTCCAAGCAGGGCCGCGGTTCCGGGGCACAGAGCCCATACGGTTCGCGGGGCCGGCAAGAAGGGAGATAGTTTGAGCAGAGATGATCTGATTCATTTGGAAGGCCAAGTCACCCGCACCCTGGGCGGCGGGCAGATGGAAGTGGTGACCGAGCAAGGTCACACCTTGCGGGCGGTGCTTTCCGGCCGGATGAAGCGCTTCAAGATCAAGGTCCTGGTGGGCGACCGGGTCCGGGTCAGCGTCTCACCCTATGACCTCACCCACGGTCTGATAACCTATCGCTTGAAATAGCCTTGCCTCCGCCGGCCGCCCCCGGCCGCCCCCGGCCGGCCCCGCTGCCAACCGGCCCCCGGCCGGGACGCCGTGGTGCGTCCGGTCCGGGCCGGTGGTTGGCCCGCTCCCGGTCAGGGCCAGGTGGTGGTGCGCAGTTCCTGGCACACATTGGCGCAGGAGCGGGCTCCGCGGTCCACCCGCTGGGCCTGGGCCGCGGCTCTCATCTCCCCGGCCAGTTGCTGCCGGGCCGCCTCCTGGGACGCTCCGGCAAAGGCGCTGTTCAGCCAGGCCCGCACCCGGCCAGCCGCCGCGGACTCCCCGCTGCATTTGCAGGCGCTGGCCTGTCCCAACAGCGTGGCGTAGGAAGACAGCACGGCGGTGTTGTCCGGCGGCGCCTCCTTTGAGGTCGTCTTGGGCGGGTTGTCCGCGGCCTCGTCGCTTGCTGGGGCCTCGCCGGCCAGGGCCGCGCCCAGGGGCAGGCATACCAGCCCTCCCAGGGCCAAAAGGGCCACCCAGCGGTACAGGGTCTGCATGTTCTCCTCCCTTGGGGGCGGGGGCAGGGCAGGGTACCGGGGGCGGGCGGTTCAGCTCTCGTCGGGCACCGAGCGGAAGCCGGTGAGCGGGCCGATCACCTCGCGGCGCACCGCCCCCACCGCCTCGGCCACGGGGCAGGCGGCCAAGACCTCCTCCACTCCGGCCAGGGCGGCGAGCGCCCGTTGCCAGCCCAGCTCCCGGCATTCCTCCACCTGGCTCCAGTCGCCGTCCCCCGCGAACAAGGCCACCGCCGCGTCGATCTCCGGAAACAACAGCCGCGGGAAGCCGGCCAGCCAGGTGGGGTAGAGCCCCAGGCTGCCGGCCCGGCGGCCGGCGATGATGTAGGCCAGCCGGCCATGGGGCCCGGTGTCGGCCAGGATGTCCTTGACCCCGCGCACGAAATGCTCCAGCTCCGTGCCGGGGTGCTCCGTGGCCGCCCGGTGCAAGAGGTCACGGCCCGCCAGCCCGTCGGTGGCCTCGCCCACCTCGTGCCACTGGATGGCCGCCAACTCGCCCTGCACCACCGGGGCCAGGTTCTCCCAGGTCGGCCGGGTCAGGACCTCTTCCGGGTCCAGGCCGTAGCCGGTCAGGCCCAGGCGTACGAAACGGCGCAGATGGGCCCGGGGGTCAGCCAGCTTGTCCCATAATAGGTAAGACAGGGGTTCCTTGCGCAGGAAAATCTGGTTTTCCTGGGTCAGGCCCGGCAGGAAGAAGATGTCCTGGGTCAGCTCCTGGCCCAGCTCCCACACCGTCAGCCCGTCCAGGCGGCGGCGCTCCACCAGGCGGCCCAGGAAGAACACCGGCAACAGCCCGGCCACCCGGCCGGCCCCGTAGACCAGGCCTTCCGGGCCCAAGAGGGCGTTGACCGCCGCGGTGTCAAAGGGATCCAGGGTGGCGCCGTCCAGGCGGAGATCCAGGGGCTCCACCTCCGGGAGGCTCTCCCAGGCCTCCTCCCGTTGGCTGACCCATGCCAAGACCGGCGGCGGCTCCTCTTCCCGCCAGGGCGGCAGGCCGTGCTCCCATTTGTAGAGGTTGCGGAGGCGCAAGAGCAGGCCGCACATGGAGAACAGGCCCGCCACTTGGGCATCGGCCCGGAGGCAGTTGGCCCGGACCTGGGGCAAGAGCACGCTCGCGGCGGGACCCAGCTTCACGGCGTGGCCGCCGCCCCCTGCCCGGCGTGGAAACGGCGGTGGTGTTCCATGACTTCCAGATAGCGCGCCACGATGCCCTGTTGCAGCTCCTGGTCGGCCGGGCCCAACTCCCGGATGACCTTGGCCGGCACCCCGGCCACCATCACCCCGGGGGGCACCTGCATGCCCGGCGGCACCACCGCCCCGGCGGCCACGAAGGAGCCCTGTCCCACCACGGCCCGGTCCAAAACCACCGCGCCGTTGCCCACCAGGGCGTGGTCTTCCAGGCGGCAGGAGTGCAGCACCACCCGGTGGCCCACCACCACGTCTTGGCCGAGCCAGGTGCCCACCCCCTGCACGGCCACGTGGATGATGGTGCCGTCCTGGAGGTTGGTGCGGGCGCCCACCCGGATCCAATTCACGTCTCCCCGGATGACGCAGCCGTACCACACGCTGACGCGGGGACCCAGTTCCACGTCACCCAGGACCACCGCCCCCGGCGCCACGAAGACGCTGGAGTCGAGGCGGGGGGGATCGAGATTTATCTTCAGTTGCATGGTTAATTCATATCATCGGCCGAGCGCGCCGGCAAGCTGGCGCTTGTTGACTTTGCTTCCCCCCTGCCCTACCCTTGGGGGCAATTAACCGCAGCCCGGGAGTTAGCCTGGCATGTCCAAACTTCGTTTTCCCCTTATTCTGTTGTTGGTCCTTCTGGTGGCGGCGGGCGTGGGCCTGGTGGTCCTGTGGCCCCACCTGGAAGGCGAGCCGCCCCGTATCACCATTGAACCGCCGCTGACGCATCTGGGCAAGGACACCCCCGTGAAGCTGGTGGTGGAAGACCGCCAACAGGGCGTGGGCCGGGTCCGGGTCATCCTGGCCCAGAACGGCCAAGAGCGCCAACTGGCCGAGGAGATCGTGCCGGCCGGCACCCCGGCCGGCCGGGGCCTGGAGCCCGCGGTCTACAACATCGTCATCAAGCCCCGGGACCTGGGGCTCATCGAAGGGGAAGCCACCCTGGTGGTGGAGGCCCGCGACCGCTCCTACCGCAACTGGCTGCAGGGCAACCTGGCCCGGGTGGATCTGAAGCTGGTGGTGGATCTGACCCCGCCCCGCCTCGCCGACCTCTCCGGCATGATCTACCTGACCCACGGCGGCACCGGGGTGGCCGTGTACCAGGTGGACGACCCCGAGGCCGCCCACGGGGTCACGGTGGGCCAGCTCTCGTTCACCGGCGTGGCCCCCTGGCAGGGCCGCGACCGGGACCGCATGTGCTACTTCGCCTATCCCGTGGAGCTGGCTCCCGGGGCGGACATCCGGCTGTGGGCCCGGGACCGGGCCGGCAACCAGACCACCGCCCCCCTGGATGTGCGCTTCAAAAACAAGAAATTCCGCGACGACACCCTGCAGTTGTCGGACCGCTTCCTGGAGGCGGTGGAGCCGCGCTTCGCCGGGATGTACCCCCCGGAGGCGGACACCCCGCTCAAGAAGTTCGTCTGGATCAATGAAAAGCTCCGGGCCAAGAATCACCAGGCCGTGGTGGCCGCCACCAGCGAGTTGACCCCCTATCAGCTTTGGAGAGGGGTGTTCTTGCGCCCCGAGGGCAAGACCACGGCCGGTTTCGGCGATCACCGCACCTATTACCATCAGAAGGATAAGGTGTCCCAGTCCCTGCACCTAGGCATCGATCTGGCCCACACCGCCCGCTCCGCGGTGCCCGCCGCCGCGGCGGGGCGGGTGACCTTTGCCGGTGAGCTGGGCATCTACGGCAACGCGGTGGCCATCGACCACGGCCAGGGGGTGTACACCCTCTACGGCCATCTCTCCGAGCTGGCGGTGCGCCCCGGCCAGAACGTGGCCCGGGATGAGGCCCTGGGCCGTTCGGGCACCACCGGTTTGGCCCTGGGCGACCATTTGCACTTCTCGGTCCTGGTGGGCGGGGTGTTCGTCAGCCCCACGGAATGGTGGGATCCCCACTGGATCCAGGACAATGTGAACCTGCGGTTCAAGGAAGCCGGCCTGACCCCGCCCCTGGCGCCGGGGGCCGGCTCGGCTCCCGCTGCCCCTCCCGCGCCGGCCGGCAAGGCGAATTAAAGGGGCGTCCCCTGGAATAAATATTCAAGTATTTATATCCGCGTTCCGAACCTATATAATATGGCTGATTAATTTCCCCCCCCTGCCGGGGAACGGCCCGCCGCCCCCCGGCAGGGATTACGTGCTAAGATGCCCCCGCGAGGTGCGGCTTTCCGCTCCCGCGGCGGGAGCCCCCGGTCAGGCCGGGCCTGATTTTTGCCGGGGTCAGGTCGCCGGGCCCGCTGGCCGGCGGCGTGCTCCCGCCGCCCGGGCCGCGGCCACCGCCGTCCGGCCGCCGGGGAAGGCGCGGCCGCGGCCCCCGGGGCCTCAGGTGGTTCGCCCGACGGTTGACTCGCTCCCGGCTGAAGTTGATTAGTCATTCCAAGGGGAGTTCGATGTTCCGCCTGCAGGCGATTTTGGGCTTGTGTGCCTTGCTCGTGACGGCGGCTTGCGCCGGGTTGACCCCCGGCTCCGGCCCGCCGCCGGGCCCGGCTCCGGCTCCGGGCCAGGTCTTCGCCCCGCCGCATCCCGCCCCCCTCTCCGCAAACGATCTGTCCCAGCGCCTGGCCGCGGCCCGCGTGGTGGTGGTGGGGGAGACCCACGACCATCCCGGGCACCACGCCATCGAGCTGCGCATCCTGACCGCCTTGGCTGACTTGCCCGGCCCCCTGGCCGTGGGGGTGGAGTGGCTGGAAGAGGGCGACCGCGCGGCCGCCGACCGGCTCTCCGCCGGCCAGATCAGCGTGGAAGAGTTCGCCCGTCAGGTGAACTGGCCGGACAAATGGGGCTTTTCCCTGGAGCTTTACCGGCCCATCTTCCAGTTCATCCAAGACCGGCGCCTGACCCTGGTTCCCCTGAACGCCCCCCGCCCCCTGGTGCACCAGGTGGCCCGGCAGGGCCTGGCCTCCCTATCCCCGGCCGAACGCGGCCAGTTGGCGCCCAGCCTGGACCTTTCCCCGGGGGGATACCGCGATTTCGTGTTGGCCCAGGCCCGGGAGCACGGCCTGGCGGGCGGGCCGGCCCTGGACAACTTCTTCGCCGCCCAGGTGGTGCGGGATGAAACCATGGCCCACAACCTGGCCCAGGAACTCCATCCCTGGCCCGACGGCGGCAAGCGGGCCGTGGTGTTCTGCGGCTCCGGGCACATGGCCCATGCCCAGGGCCTGGTGCCCCGGGTGGCCCGGCGGCTTCCCGGCCCGGGGCTCCTCACCGTGCTGCCCGTGACGCCCGGCGAGGCGTCGGTCAGGGCCCAGGGCCAGGGCCCGCCGGCGGACCTGTTGATCGTATCCACTCCCGCGCCGCCCCGGCCGCCCCGGCTGGGCGTGATCATCAAGCCGGCCTCCGGCGGACTCAGGGTGGAGCGGGTGTTTCCCGGTAGCGCCGCCCAGAAGGCCGGCATCCAGGCTGGCGATGTTTTGCAGAGCATCGACGGACGGCCCCTGTCCCGGGCCAAGGACATTCACGACGCCATCAAGGAACAACCCCGGCGCCCCCACCGTTTCGTGATCCGGCGGGACGGTCAAACGATCGAGATGGATATCGGGCTCGGCCCGGCGCCCCCGGGGAAGGCGCCGAAGGGCTCAGGAGACAACTGATGGATTTCGCTACAATCTTGGGTATTCTATCCGGCATCGCTCTCATCTTCGGGGCTATAGCCTCGTCTAGCGGCGTGGCGGTGTTCGTCAACGTCCCCAGTATGATGATCGTGCTGGGCGGGACCCTGGCCTCCACCCTCATCTCCTTTCCCCTGAAGGACGTGGTGCATTCCTTCCGGGCGGCGGGCCAGGTGTTCCGGCAACGCAACATCAACCCCAACGAGGTGGTGCGGCTGATCCTCACCCTGGCCAACCTGAGCCGCCGGCAGGGCCTGGTGGCCCTCAGCAAGGTGCGCACTGACAGCTCGGTGCTGAAAAAAGCCCTGATGCTCATCGCCGACGGCGCGCCGGACTCTATGATCCGGGAGACGGTCAGGATCGAGATCAACTCCATGGTGCAACGCCACTCGGTGGCTCAGGAGGTGTTCCGCAAGATGGGCACCTACGCCCCGGCCTTCGGCATGCTGGGCACCCTCATCGGTCTGGTGCAGATGTTGAATGCCTTGGACGACCCCAAGTCCATCGGCCCCAAGATGGCCGTGGCCTTGATCACCACTTTCTACGGTTCCTTTTTGTCGTCCCTGTTCTTTTTGCCCATCGCGGGCAAGCTGAAGACCCGTACCGCGGTGGAACTGATCAACTTGGAGATCATCTTCGAGGGTGCTCTCAGCATTCTGGACAACAACAACCCGCTTTTGATCTACGAGAAGCTTTCCTCCTTCATCCCGCCCAAGCTGCGGGAGGAGTACAACCCGGAGAAGAGCAGGAGTGCCGAGCGAGAATAAAATCAGGTTCGAGGATCTGGAGAAGCCGGAAGAAGCGCCGGAGTGGCTGGTCACTTACGCGGACATGGTGACCTTGCTGATGACCTTTTTCGTGATGCTGGTGGCCATCAGCAGCCTCAACACGGCCAAATTCAAGGATGTCATCACCTCCATCCAATACACCATGGGGGCGGACAAGGCCCCCGGCGGCCGCATCGGCCGCATCGACGCCCATGATGTGCGCCAGCAGAGCCTCTCCCAGACCAGCGGCGACATGGACGAGCCGATCCTGAAAGACATCCGCCAGGTCATCAAGCTCAAGAACCTGGACGACGCCATCGAGGTGGAGCGTCACGGCCAGAAGATCATCGTGCGGGTGAAGGGGCAGGTGCTGTTTGGCTCCGGGGCCGAGCAGCTCATGGGCGGCGCCTCGCCGGTCCTGGACGAGCTCGCCAAGCTGGTCAAGGCCTATCCCGACTGGCGCCTGGACGTGAAAGGTCACACTGACAGCGTGCCGGTTAAAAGTCCCAAATATGCCAGCAACTGGGAACTCAGCGCTTTGCGGGCCACGGCGGTGCTCCGGGCTCTCATCGACCGCGGGGTCAACTACCGGCGCATGACCGCCACCGGTTACGCCGACACCGATCCCCTGGTGCCCAACACCACCCCGGATAACATGGCCCGCAACAGGAGGGTCGAGTTTGTTTTGGAGAAAAAAGAAGACTTTGACTAAGGTGGAAGACCCCTTTGCCATCGAGTTCGATCCGGACCGGCGGGCGTTTTTCCGGGTGGAGCCCTCGGAGGAGGAGCCGGTGAGCTTCCAGACGGCTGAGGGCCGCTACGCGGTGGTGGACCTCAGCGCCGGCGGCCTGTCCATCGTGGCCCGGGACGTGGAGCCCGGCCAGCGGGTCAAGGGCCGTTTGTGGCTGCCCCGCCAGACCACTCCGGTGAACATCGATCTGGAGATCATCTCCCTGGCCGCCGGGGACCAGGCCCGGGGCAGCTTCGCCGATCTGGGGCCCAAGGAACGCGAGCGCATCCATTTCTATGTGTTGCAGCGGCAGAAAAGCGAAATCGAGGAGCGCCGCCAAAAACAGCGCCTGGAAGATCTCGAACGCTCCAGCTGAGCCCCCACCGCCCCGAGTCCCTTTACCGGGGCCGGCGGGGAGAAAACCGCCCGGCGGCCCTTCCGGGGTAGCCTGGAATGAAATCAATTATTTAAACATATTTAAGCAGGCGCCAGCCTGTCAGTTCTCCGCCCCCGGGCCGGCTTCGGCTGGGGCTCCGCCCCGGCCAGCGCCCTCCCGCCGGGCCGGGGTGACGCGGGCGGGAACCAAAGCCGGGCCCAGGCTCCGGGGAGCCAGGGGTGAAACGCCTCGGCCAATGATTCTATATCCGTTGCCTAATGACGAAGCTTTTGTTATAGCTTGGGACATTGCTCCTTTTACTTTTGCCTTGCGCCCTGCCTGAAAAAATGCCGACCGGCGGGTTGGGTCTTACACCCAGGAGGTTTGCTAGCCATGGAATTGACAGCCACCCAGGAAAACAGCCGCGCCAACATCGAAGTAGTGGGCAGCGTGGACGAAAGAGGCGCCGAGGAAATGAAGCGGCGCTTCCTGGAGTTGGACCTCTCTTCCCTGCAGGAAGTCGTCTTCGACTTCAGCGGGGTCACCTTCATCGGCAGCGCCGGCATCGGCAAGTTGCTCCTGTTCTACAAAAATCTGGCCGCCCACGGGGGACGCATCCGGATAGAGAACATGTCCAAGGATATCTACACCATGTTCAAGGTGGTGAAGCTGGACAAGATTTTCAATATATCCCCGGCCAAGTAAGGATCGCCCCAGACCGTGCTCAGCATCACCCGGTCAGGCCAGACCATCACCATCACCGGTGCGGTCAAGGTCCAATATCTGGAGCCGCTCAAGGAGCACCTGGACGGGGCCTTGGGCGAAGCGGGCCGCGTGGTCCTGGACGTGGGCCCCGTGGAGGAGATCGACGCGGCCGGCTTGCAGTTCCTCACGGCCTTTATCCTTTCCCGTGGAAAAACCGGCGGGGTCGCCCTGGTGGGCTCCTCACCATCCCTGGACCGGGCCTTGGCCCTGGCCGGTCTGTCTTCAGCCTGGGCCGCCCACAGGTCCTAAGCTCTTTCTCCACGCCCAGGGAGTTCCAATGGGTAACAAAGTACTGGTGGTGGACGACTCAGCCACCTTGCGCATGTCCGTCGAGATGACCCTGACCTCAGCTGGTTACCAGGTGGTGCACGCCAAGCACGGCCGGGAAGGGCTGGAAAAGCTGGACGAGATGGCCGGCGCCGGCGAGCAGCCGGCCATGATCATCAGCGACATCAACATGCCGGTTTTGGACGGCATCGGCTTCATCACCCAGGTGAAGAAGACGCCCTTCCGCTTCGTGCCGATCTTGGTTTTGACCACGGAGCGGGAGGACAGCAAAAAGCTGGAAGGGAAAAAGGCCGGCGCCGCCGGCTGGCTGGTGAAGCCCTTCAAACCCGACACCTTGCTGGCCGTGGTGAAGAAATTCACCCGTTCCTTGTCGTGAGGGGCCCATGGACGAAAAGCTCCTCCGAATCTTTGCCGAGGAATCCCAGGAAATAATCGAAAGCCTGGAAGACGGCCTGGTCAACCTGGAAGGCAGTCAGGATCCCGAGCGCCTGAACGCCGTGTTCCGGGCGGCCCACACCATGAAGGGCAACGCCGGGATCGTGGGCTTCGAGGACGTGGTGGAGGTCACCCACCTGATCGAAGGCATCCTGGATGAAATGCGGCGGGGCCGCATGTCGCCGGACGCCGGCACGGTGGGGCTGTTGTTGGCCTCGGTGGATGTCCTGAAGTTCCAGGTGGCTGGCCGGCTCAAGGGCGAGAGGCCCGCCCGGCCGGACGAGGTCCTGGCCGCCTTGGAGGCGGTGCTCCGGGAGACCGAGGCTCCGGAGGAGGCCGCGCCGGCCCCGGCGCGCGCGGGCGCGGCACCGGCCCCCGACGCAGAGGGGGAGCAGTTCCGGTACCACATCGCCATGCGCTTCCATCCCGGGCTCTTCGCCAGCGGCACCGACCCCCTGCAACTGCTTTTGGAGTTGGAGGAGCTGGGCCGGCTCAGCCGGGTGGTGTGCCACACCGAGGACCTGCCCCCCTATGAGCGCCTGAACCCCTTTGATCTGTACCTGTGGTGGGAGGTTTGGCTGGAGAGCCTTGAGGCCATCGGCACCGTGGAGAACGTGTTCATCTTCGTGCAGGAGGACAACCAGATCACGGTGAGCGAACTGGCCGCGGGGGAGGAGCGCCCGTCGGCCCCGGCCCCGGTTCCGGACGAGGCCCCGGCCCCGGCGCCGCCGGCCCCGTCCCCGACTCCGGAGCCCCCCCGGGCGCCGGTTCCGCCGGCCCCGGAGCCCGTGCCGGTCGCGGCGCCGGCTCCGCCGCCCCGGGCCGTCGCGCCGTCCCCGTCCCCGGCCCCCGCCCCCGCCGTCCCCGCAGCTCCGGCCACCCCCACCGGGGAGGCCGGCGGAGCCAAGGGCCCGGTGACCCCGTCCAGCACCATCCGGGTGGACACCGACAAGCTGGACAAGCTGTTGAACCTGGTGGGGGAGCTGGTCATCGGGGTGGCCCGGGTGAACCAGATCGCCGAGGAGCACCACGCCGCCGAGGAACTGGGGGAGGCGGTGGAGTCCCTGGACCTCATCAGCCGCGACCTGCAGGAGCAGGTGATGCGGGTACGGATGATTCCGGTGGAAGGCACCTTCAACCGCTTCCACCGGGTGGTGCGCGACCTGGCGGCCGAGCTGGGCAAGCAGATCCGCTTGGAGACCAGCGGCACGGAAACCGAGCTGGACAAGATCGTCATCGAGAAGATCGCCGACCCCCTGAAGCACCTGATCAGGAACAGCGCCGACCACGGGCTGGAAAACCCGGCCGAGCGGGAGGCCGCGGGCAAGGCCCCCCTGGGCACCATTTGGCTGCGGGCCTTCCAGCAAGAGGGCCTGATCATCATCGAGGTGGCCGACGACGGGCGGGGCATTGACCAGGAGCGGGTGCTGACCAAGGCCCGGGAACGGGGCCTGGTGCCCCCCGGAGCCCAGCCCGCGGCTGGCGAGGTCTATGGCTACATGTTCCAGCCGGGCTTTTCCACCGCGGCCAAGGTCACCGAGGTAAGCGGCCGGGGGGTGGGCCTGGACGTGGTGAAGCAGAACATCGAGGCCCTCAGAGGCTCGGTGGAGGTGGAGAGCGCCCCCGGCCGAGGCACCACCTTCCGCATCAAGCTGCCCCTGACCCTGGCCATCATCGACGGCATGCGGGTGCAGGTGGGCGAGGAAGTCCTCACCCTGCCCATGCTCTCCATCCTGGAGTCCATCCGGCCGGGGCGAGGCGAAATCAAGACCGTGGAAGGCCGCGGCGAGCTGGTGAACGTGCGCGGCGAATACCTGCCCCTGGTGCGCCTCTACGAGCTTTTGGACTTCCCCACCGAGCGCACCGACCCCACCCAGGCCCTGGTGGTGATCATCGAGAGCGTGTCCCGGCGCTTCGGCATCCTGGTGGATGACATCCTGGGCGAGCAACAGGCGGTGATCAAGAGCCTGGACCAGAACTACCAAAAGGTGGACGGCGTGGCCGGGGCCACCATCCTGGGCGACGGCCGGATCAGCCTGATTCTGGACATCCACGGCCTGACCAAACTGGCTTTTGGCTAGCTTGGTCAAGCCGAACCGCCTGCCCGGCAACAGCGCGCCCAGGCGCGCGGCCTGACCAAAACAAATAATAGGTCAAACTGGGCCAAGCCAAACCAGCAGGGTGTTGAAAAAGTCCATCCATGGGTTTTTTCAACCAAATTTGGCCAAAGCGCTACTCCGCCCCAGCAAGCAAGGCTTGCTGGGGTCCAGGATTTTGCCAACTTTGACAAATTGAGACCATTGCACGGCAATTTATATAAAACTTCAATTAAAACATTATGATGCCATTGCATGGTGAAACACATAAATCATGTTGATATTATATCAAAACTGGCTGTGATACATGATTACGGCAAGCTATGGCCGATGCGGGCCAAGGATGGCCGGTGGTTGCACAAGGCAGGAAGCCTTGTGCAACGGCCTCAAATGGCGTGCTTTTCCAAAACGGCGCCATTTGGCGCGCCGTCCCCGGGGTCCCCAGGCAAGGAAGCTTGCTTGGGAGTGAATTCTTGGCGTGCCTGGCAGGCTGTTTTTCGACTGCCGACCAGGGCCTGGTTTGGTTGCCCAGGCTCCCAAGGCCGGGGGGCAACCCCCTGCGAGACCGGAGGGCTCCATGGGCGAATTCGACGACATCATTCCGGAGTACATAAACGAATCCACCGAGCTGTTGGAAGTGGTGGAAGGCGGGCTGTTGCGCCTGGAGCAGGGGGAGATGGAGGAGGAGGCCATCCACACGGTCTTCCGGGCCATCCACTCCATCAAAGGCGGGGCGGGTTTTGTGGGGCTGGGGAAGATCGAGCACCTGGCCCACAAGATGGAAGACCTCCTGAACCTGATCCGCAACGGCGACCTGGTGGCCGGCCGGGCGGTCACCGACGCCCTCCTGCTGTCCCTGGACGTGCTGAAGTCCCTGTTCGAGCGAGTGGATGAGCACGAGGCCATCGAGGTGGAGAGTTCCATCGCCTGCCTGGACCAGGCCCTGCACGGCAGCCTGGGCGCCGCGGTGGAGAGCGAGTACCAGACCAAGGGCTCGCCCCCGCCGGAAAGCGGTCTGCCGCCCTACGAGATCCGGGAGTATGTGCTGAAGTCCAAACTGCAACAGGGCTTTGTCTACCACCTGACCCTGGACTTGGGCGCGGTGGAAAAGCGGGGCCTCACCCCCATCAAGCTGGTCAACGAGATGTTGTCCATGGGCGAGATCCTGGACTCGGTGGTGGTGCTGCCCAGCCAGGATGACGCCCAGGCGTACCGCGGCGACACGGTGCACATCCAGGTGCTCTACGCCACGGTGTTGGAGCCGGACCTCTTGGTGGCCGCCCTGTTCCTGGAGGAGTGCGACGCCCGCGCCCTGGGTGAAGATGACTTCGCCCTCTTGGCGCCGCCGGCCCCGGCCGGCGCCCCGCCCACGCCTGTGGAGGACCTCCCGGCGGCCGCCGCGCCGGTCCCGGGCCCGGCTCCGGCCACGGCGCCGGCCCCGCCAGCCGCGCCCCCGGCCCCCATGGCCTCCGCGGCGCCCGCTCCCGGCGATCCTCCGGCCGCGACCGCCACCCGGCAGGGCGAGTACCTGACCTTCCAGTTGGCCCGGGAAAACTACGCGGTGGACGTGTTGTCCGTGCAGGAGATCATCGGCCTGCCTCCCCTGGCCCGCCTGCCGCGCTCGCCGGTCCACGTGCTGGGGGTGATCAACCTGCGGGGCATGGTGGTGCCGGTGTTGGACCTGCGCCTCCTTTTGGGTCTGCCCGCCCAGGAGACGGCCGGGGTGGTGGTGGTGCTCAGGGTGGGCGAAAAGATCATGGGCGCGGTGGTGGACGGGGTGGAGGACGTGGTGCCGGTGGCCGAGGACCAGGTGCAGGACGCGCCGGAGTTCGCTGCCGCCGCGGTGGACCGCGACTGCCTGAAGGGGTTGTTCACCCTGGGGAAGGAGTTGATCATCCTCCTGGATCTCCCCCGCCTCCTGGGGCCCGGCGCGGTGAGCCATGCCGCCTGAGGAAAACGGTAAGCCGTCCCAGGGCCCGCGCTCCCTCATCGTCAGCCCCCGCCTGACCGACAAGGACTTCGCGGAGATACGGACCCTGGTCAAGGCCAAGACCGGCATCAACCTGGGCCTGCACAAGCGGGACTTGGTGGTCAGCCGGTTGGCCCGGCGGTTGCGCGCCTTGAATCTGGGCAGCTTCCGCCAGTACATCCAACTCCTGCAAGACTCCGGCGACGACGGCGAGCTGGTGAACATGATCAACCAGATCACCACCAACAAGACGGAGTTTTACCGGGAAAACCACCACTTCGAGTTTCTGCGCGACAAGGTGCTGCCCCAGATCCTGGAAAACGGCGAGCGGAGCGGCCAGCGCCTGGTGCGCGCCTGGTCCGCCGGCTGCTCCTCGGGCGAGGAGCCCTACAGCCTGGCTCTGACCCTGGGCGAGTTTTTCCGGAACCGGTCCGGCTGGGACGTGAAGCTGTTGGCCACGGACCTGGACACCAACATGCTGCTACGGGCCAGCCAGGGCGAGTATGACGAGGCCACGGTGGAGCCGGTGCCGCGGCCCCTGTTGTCCCGCTACTTCACCCGGGCGCGGCGGGCCGAGGGCACCTTTTACAAGGTCGGCCCGGAAATCCGCTCCATGATAACTTTCCGCAAGTTCAACCTGATGAATCCCACTTACCCCTTGAAGGTGAACCTGGATTTCATCTTTTGCCGCAATGTGCTGATCTACTTCGAAAGCACCGACAAGTTGGAAATCCTGAAGAAGTTCCATGGGGTCTTGAAGCCCGCGGCGCCGCTCTTCGTGGGGCACTCCGAGTCTCTCATGATGGCCAAGGACCTTTTTCAGTACCTTGCCACCACGGTGTACCGCAAGGTTTGAGGTCATGGTCAAAACCTATCATCCCCGTCTCCAACGGGACATGATCGTCATCAAGCCGGGGGAGTACTACGTCACCAACCGGGACGAGATCATCGCCACGGTGCTGGGTTCGTGCATCAGCGTGTGCCTGAAAGACGAGGCCAACCACGTGGGGGGCATGAACCACTTCATGCTGCCCGGCGACTTCACCCTGGAGGACGTGCTCAACAACCCCAGCGCCCGCTACGGCATGTACGCCATGGAGCTGATCCTGGGCGACATGATCAAGATGGGCAGCGACCGCCGGATGCTGACCGCCAAGGTCTTCGGCGGCGGCCATGTCCTGCATTCCGTGCCTCGGGCCAGGAACAGCGTGCCTCAGGCCAACATCCAGTTCGTCACCTCCTATCTCACCATGGAAGGCATTCCGGTCACCAACTCCGACGTGGGAGGCGGCTACGGCCGCAAGGTCCTGTTTCTGCCGCGCTCGGGCAAGGTGCTGGTAAAGCAGTTGAAGAGCGAAGTGGACCGCAAGCTGGCCGACCGGGAAAGGCGGTACCAGATTCATCTGGAAAAGGAGCTGAAGCAGGAAGACCTTACCCTGTTTTAGCCGGTAATCCGGAGCCCCAGCCCCGGATTACCGTTCTCATCAGACTTGCGCTCCCTGGTCGGTAGGCGTCTAATTGTAAAAAGAAGGCGGCCGGCGGGGCGAAGCTTCCGTGGGGGCGCCTGGGCTTCGGAGCCGGCGGCGGCGGGCCAGAGCCTGCCGCCGTAATCCCGCCGGTAAGCAGAGCGGAACAACCACGATGCCGGACAAACTCCTTCAGCAACCCCAGCCTTGGCAGGTGGGCAAGACCGCGAGCCCCGCGCAGGCGGTCATCCTGTTGGTGGATGACTCCCGCCTGACCCAGGAGATGCTGCGGCTCAGCCTGTCCAAGCACGGCTACCGTTTCCTCTCGGCCAACAATGGCAAGGAGGCCCTGGAGGTGCTGGCCCGGCATCCCGAGGTGGAGCTGATCATCCTGGATTTGATCATGCCCCAGATGGACGGCTTCGAGTTCCTGTCCTGGCGGGCCAAATCCCCGGAAGCCACGGCCATTCCGGTGATCGTCAACAGTTCGCTGGACGACTTCGAGTCCATCATCCGGGCCCTGCAGATGGACTCCTACGACTATTTCACCAAACCCCTTTCGGCCCGCGACCTGGAACTGGTCCTGCCCCTCAAGATCCGCAACGCGGTCAACGCCCGGCGCCTCATGGCCGAGATGGCCCTGCAAAACGAGATCATGCGGCGCGAACGCAAGATGGCCGCCCGCTACCAGCAGTTTCTGCTGCCCCAGGAAGTGGACCTGCAGGGCATCAAGGTGGCCTATCTGTTCGAGCCGTGCACGGGGGTGGGCGGGGACTACTTCGACTTTTTCCCCCTGCCCCGGGGGGCGGTGGGTTTCGTGGTGGCCGACGTTTCCGGCCACGGCATGGCCTCGGCCATGACCGCCTCCATCGTGCGGGCCCTGATGCCCGGCTACCTGGAGCGGTTCCGCTCGCCCCAGGGGGCCCTGACCGCCCTGAACGACGACTTGGTGCGGCTCACCCAGGAGGACACCTTTGTCACGGCCTTTGCCGGGCTCTACGAGCCGGACCAGCGGCTGTTGACCTGGTCGACGGCCGGGCACCCCCCGCCGGTGCTGTTCCCCCGGGGAGGCCCCCCCTTGAACCTGGAGGAGTCGTCGCCCTTCTTGGGGGTGTTCTACTCCGGCAACCCCCTGGTGGCTTACCAGGACCATGCCTGCCCCCTGGCCGAGGGCGACCGCCTGGTGCTTTACACCGATGGCCTCACCGAGGCCCCGGATCCTTTGGGCCGGCCCTATGGCCTGGCCCGCCTCACCCATCTTTTGGACAGTTGGCGCTCCAAGGAAGTGGAAACCCTTACGGAGCTCATCTGGCAAGATCTCTCGGGTTACGTGCAGGGCGAGCTGCCCGACGACGTGGCCTTCATCGCGATGGATTTTTAGGCTCATGAACCAAAAGCTCACGGCAAATAACCACGGCAAAGCCGGAGAAGGCTCCCCCCGCAGCTTCCGCATACTGGTGGCGGACGACGAAGAACCGGTACGGGCCCTGTTGGAGCGCTTTTTGCAACGCCAAGGATATGAGGTGACCCTGGCCGGCAACGGCAAGGAGGCGCTGAAGGCCTTTCAGGAGGCGCCCTACGACTTGGTGTTGACCGATCTGCGCATGCCCGGCATGAGCGGGCTGCAGCTCCTGAAGGCCATCAAGGACGTGAACCGGCGGGTGCCGGTGGTGCTCATCAGCGGTTACGGCCAGGTGGAGACCGTGGTGGAGGCCCTGAAGCACGGGGCCGAGAATTTTTTGGCCAAGCCGCTCCGCATGGACGACCTCCGGCGGGTGGTGGAGCAGTCCTTGCAACTCGCCTCCCTGGGCCGGGTGCCCCCCCCGGCCATGCCCTTCCTTGAGCAGGTCACGCACCTGGAGGTCACCAGCCACCCGGACCACATCGCGGCCGTGGTGAACCAGGTGGCCTGTTCCGCCGTGGCCGTGGGCTTTTGCCGCCACGACCTGGACAGCAACCTCAAGCTGGCCCTGGTGGAGGCGGCCACCAACTCCATGGAGCACGGCAATCAGTGGGACCCCGTCAAAAAACTGGCCGTGACCTGCCGCCTCACCCCGGGGCGCCTGGCCGTAACCTTCCGGGACCAGGGCCCGGGCTTTGATCACCAGGAGGTGGCCGACCCCACCAGCCCGGAGAATCTGACCGTGGAGCGAGGCCGGGGGGTATTCCTGATGTACGCCATCATGGACCAGGTGTCGTACAACGAAAGTGGCAACGAGGTCACCCTGATCAAACGCCGGAGCGACGAGGAGGAGGACTGAGCCGACCATGCCGGTGCTGCCCCCGCCCAAGTTCTGCTCGCAATGCGGCGGTCCCTTGCAGGCAAATCTCTCCGGCCGCCACCCCGACGCACGGTGGTGGTGCCCCTCCTGCGATATCCCCGTATACCTGGACCCCAAGCTGGCCGTGGCCGTGGTGGTGGAGCACCAGGGCAAGGTCCTGTTGTTGCGGCGGGCCCAGCGGGACCAGGCCCACGGGCTGTGGATCCTGCCGGGCGGGCACGTGGACCGCTACGAGGTGGTGGCCCAGGCCGCGCTCCGGGAGGTGGCCGAGGAGACAGGGCTGGCCGTGGAGTTGCGGGAACTGGTGGGGATCTACTCCTACCCCGATTGGCCCTGGGTGGTGGTGGTGTATTGGGCGGTGAGCCAGGGCGGCGTGCCGGT
The DNA here is from genome assembly GCA_020444165.1 of Deltaproteobacteria bacterium. Next base: position 19,128 of record JAHLLK010000030.1, read on the forward strand.
GCCCGACCGGGAGGCCCTGGAACTGGGCCTGTTCCCGCCCGAGGCGCTGCCCTGGGAAGAGCTGGGCTACCTCTCCACCCGGGAGGCGCTGGAGGACTGGCTGGCCTCGGTCTCGGCCGGGGCTTGACAGGGGCCGTTCTTGTTGACCAGCCGGCCCAACTTGGCGCAGTATAGGGCCGCGAAAGTCCGGCAGGAGCCTGCCCCGTCCACGGCCTCCTGACGGGGAAAATCCGCTGCGGGGCAACTAAGATCACAGAAGCGCATGGGTCTTACTCCGGCTGAGTTTCCGGGACCAACCTAACAGGAACCCGGGGGCTTTCGCCAGGATTTTTGCGGCTCTGCACCCGGGTGGGGGCCGCGGCGGGGTCACGGCAAAGCCCAGGCCCCGCTACGGTGAGTTTTGGCGGAAAAAATCATGAGGTAAAGCGGAGGCCCGGGCCGCGGCGCGCCGGGCCTGCCTTGCCGGAGAGGAGAGCGGGCGGGTTTGCGGCGGCGAGCCCTGCATAGCCGAGCGGCCGGACGCTCCGGGCGCCAGGCCCGGCGGAGGGGGTTGGTCCCGCTTCCGGCGGCGGCCTGGATCCTGGCTTCGGGCCTAGTCCTGGCCCTAATCCTGGCCCTGGCCGTGGGTATGGGTCTGGCCCCGGCCGAGGCCAAAGCAAGCCGGCCCGCGGACGCGGCCAAAGCAAGCCGGCCCACGGCCGCGGCCAAGGTGACCCCGCCCCCGGCCGCGGCCACAGTGACTCCGCCCCCGGCCGGCCCGCCGGTGTTGACCTACGACCCCGCCCAGGGCCTGGTGGACCTGACCGGCCCCTACCTGGAAATCCTGCCAGACCCGGCCGGGAAGCTGAGCCTGGCCCAGGTGCTGGAGGCGGGCCGGACCGGGCTTTTCCGGCCCGCGGCAGGCCCCTCCCTGAACCTGGGCCTGGGCCCCGGGGCGTACTGGCTCAGGTTTTCCTACCAGGCGCTCCCTGCCGTCCGGCAACCTCTCCTGTTCCGCCTGGGCAATCCCCATGCCGCGGCACAAGAGGCCTTCGTGGGGACCCCCGGGGCCCTGCCGGCCGCCTGGCAGCCCTTGCCGGCCCTGAACCGCGGCACCCTGGAGCCGCCGGCCACCCACCGCAAGAACTATCTGTTCCGCCTGCCCCCGCCGGCTACCGGGGTCCACAGCGTAATCGTCCGGGTGCACAGCTTCTCCCCCCTGTGCCTGGGCCCGGGGATCGGCACGATGGGGGCCGTGACCTACCAGGCCCGGCTGGGCTACCTGGCCGTGGGCCTCTACCTGGGGATCATAGCCGGGCTGCTCGTGTACAATCTTTTCATCTTTCTCGCCCTCAGGGACCGGAGCTACCTCTGGTACGTGCTGGCCGAGCTTTTCCTGGCCGCCTACCTGGTCGGCAGCAACGGCCTCTTGGACGATCTGGTCTTTCCCCACGGCCTGGCCAGCGATCTCACCTCCCGGATCATGAACGCCTGCAGCAGCCTGGCCTTTCTGGCCGGGGTGCTTTTCACCCGCCGCTTCCTGGCCACGGCCTTGCGGGCCCCCGTCCTGGACCGGGTGCTCACCGGGGCGGTGGTGATTCTGGTCCTCTTGTTGGGGGCCGGGCCCTTGGCGCCGGTCGCGCCCGTTTCCAACCTGCTGGCCCTGGCCGGCGTGCTCCTGCCGGCGTTGCTTTTGAGCACGGGACTCGTGGTCTGGCGGCGCGGCTTCGCCCCGGCCCGCTGGTACGTGGCCGCCTGGTTTCTCATGCTCGCGGGAGTGGCGGCCTACACCCTGACCTTTTTACAGGTCTTGCCGTTCAGCTTTTGGACCATGCATGGGATAATGCTGGGCTCGGCCGTGGAGGCGGTCCTCTTGTCGCTGGCCCTGGCCGAACGCATTCGGACCCTGGAGCGGGACCGGCGGCTCTTGGCGGAGAGCGAGTCTCTCCTGTCCCGGATCAGCCGCACCGATTCCCTCACCGGCTTGTTCAACCGGCGCCTGTTCGACGAGGAATTTCCCCGGCTGGTGCGGGAGGCCGGGGACCACCGCCGCCCCCTGTCCCTCCTGATGCTGGACGTGGACAATTTCAAGAGCATCAACGACCGCGCCGGGCACGCGGAAGGGGACCGGGTGCTTAAAAGAGTGGCCCACATCTGCCGCCTGGCGGTCCGGGGCGATGATCTCCTGTTCCGGCTGGGGGGAGACGAGTTCGCGATTCTGGCGCCGTTGACCAGCCTGGCCGGAGGCCAGCGCCTGGCTGAGCGGATCCGCGAGATTTTGGCCGGGGACCGGACCAAGGCCGGCCCGGAGGCGGGCGGCGTCTCGGTGAGCATCGGCCTGGCCCAGTTGGCCGACGGCGAAGACGGGGAAGGGCTGTTTTTGCGGGCGGACCGCGCCCTGTACAAGGCCAAGGACGGCGGCAAGGATCAGGTGCGCTCCTCGCCCTGGCCCACCGCGGCCGGCGGCAAGCCCCTGCGCCCGGTCTGAGCCTCCCCGGAAAATCAGCCCAGCTTGCTCTGGCAGAGCACCAGGAGCGCCTGCGCCTCCTGAAACTCCGGGTTCAAATCCAGGGCGGTGGTGAGGTTGCCCACGGCCGGGCCGAACCGCTGCAGATCGTAGTAGCAGCGGGCCACGTTGTAGAACAGGTGCTCGTCCTGGGGGTGGAACTGCAAGGCCTTCTGGTAGATGTCGATGGCCGCCTCGTACTTGCCTTGCTTGCGCCGGGCGATGCCCAGCCGGTTGTAGATGTGGGCCAGGGAGGGGTCCAGGTCCAGGGCCTGGCGATAGTAGGTCTCGGCCGGCTCGTGGTGCTCGTACTCTTCCAGGCTGTCGCCGATCCTCACGTGCAGATCGGCGTCGTCGGGGGCCAGCTCCACGGCCTGCTTGAACATGCCCAGGGCGGCGGCCAGGTTGCGGAGCCGTAGCTCCAGCTCGCCCATCTGGAAGTACAATCCGGCCTGCTCCCCCCCGGCCAGCTTGAGGCGGCTGGTCACCTTCACCGCCCCGGCCAGGATCTTGAGCGCCTCGGGCAGGCGGCCCTCGGCCTCCAACAGGGCGGCCAGGGACATGTAGGCCTTGAGGCAGTCGCGGTTGTGGCGGATGATGGTCACGTAGATGTCCTGGGCCTCGGCCGCGTGGCCGTTCTCGCCCAGGAGCCGGGCCAGGTTCAGGGCGGTGGTCTCATCGTACTTGATGCCCAGGGCCGCCCGCAAATGCCCCACCGCCTGGCTGGGCTTCTTTTTGCGCTCGGCCTCCCGCGCCTGCTCCACCTGGGCCAGGAACTCCTCCTGGTCCGGATCGACCCGGAGTTCCAGGATGCGGTCCACCAATTCCTGCACGGCCTTGGGCTTCAGGGGCTGCTGCATATAGCCGCTGGCCCCCAGCTCCTGGCCCTTGCGCTTCACCACGTCGTCGAACTGGTCATTCATGAGGACCAGGGGCAAGTCGGCCTCGGTCTTTACCCGCCGGAGCATTTCCAAGAGTTGCATGCCGCTGATGGGCTTCATCTTCAGCGCGCTGATCACCAGATTCACCGGCTTTTCCGCCACCAGGCTCATGGCCTCGTCCACGTTTTTGGCGGTCCAGATGCGGTAAAAATGGAAAGGCTCCAGGTAGTCCTGCAAGGTGTCCAGGGACTGGGCGTAGTTGTCCACCAAGAGGATGCACATATCCCGGTAGGAAATCTTCACTTGGTTACCTCCCCTGCCGCGTTGCCCTGGGCGCCCCCGGCGGCGGGCCGCACCGCCGGGGCCGCTGACCCCTGGGGGATCAACGCCTGTATGATACACCGGGCCGGGGCGGGCTGGGAACCCCCGCGGAGCGGGGCCGGGGTGGAGGGCAGGGCCACGGCGCCGGCCCGGGCCGCGTTGAAGGGGCAGAGTGGTAAAAAACTGCCGGAACCGGCCTCGGCCGGTTCCGGCAGGCGGAACTTCGCAGAAACGGGGGGAATCCGGCCGGGCGGCGCCAAGCGCTCCCCTCCGGGGGGCTCTCCTGGCTAGAACGCCAGCTTGACCCCCAGGTCCACCCGCTGGCCGGTGTAATCCTCGGCCAAGTCGGCGCCGTACTCCACAAAGAGCTGGCCGCCGCCGGGGAAGGCCGCGGTCAGGCCGGCCCGGGGCACGAAGGAGTTGAAGGGGATCTCCAGGTCGGTGATGGTGTAATCACCCGCCTGGCCGGCCAGGGCGGCGGTCATGGTGCGGTCGTCCATGGGGGTCAGGATGGCGTAGCCCAGGTACACCTGGGGGGTGAGCTGCCAGTTGCCCACCTCGAACATGCGGTAGAAGTTGGCGCCCACCTCGCCCCGGAAGGAGGAGGCGTCAAAGTCGTCCACCACCAGGTTCAGGGCGTCGGCCCCGCTCTCGGTGAAGCCGTCGTGCTTGACGTAGAGGAAGTCCACGCCCACGATCGGCTGCAGGGCGCAGAAGCCGAGCTGCCAGTTGTAGCCGGTGCGGAGACCGGCGGCCAGGGACCAGCCGTCCACGTCGCCGTTGGCGGTCCGGTCTATCAGGCCGAAGTGGATGCGCCGGTCAGCCTCGCCGTTGGTGAAGCCGGCGTTGAAGGTGGCATCCAGGAAGCAGTTGCCCACCATGTAGCTGCCGTAGGCGCCCAGGCTGAACATGCCGTCCTTGCCGTCGCCCAGGCTGTCGTTCCAGTCGAAGTTGCTCCAGGTGTAGCCCAGGCCCAGGCCCACCAGGAAGTTTTCGTTGATGCGGTAATCGCCGCCCAGGACGAAGCCCCAGTTGTCGGAGTCGAAACCAGTGATCTCACCGTCGTCGCTCTGGTTGTCAAAGCGGCCCACCGCGTGGCCCCACAGGGCCCAGGGGCGCTCGTCCCCACTCTGGGGGGCGCCGGTGGCTCCGGGCTGCTTGGCATAGGTGGGCACCCGGAGGCTGTCCAGGCGCTGGTCCAGGGAGCGCGTGAAGGAAAGGCTGTTGCGGATGGCCAACTGGGTGAAGGTATCATAGCGCTCGGGGCTGATCTGCAGCAGGGCGTTGTGCAAGCCAGCCAGGTCCATGGCGTCCAAGGAGTAGCGCACCACCTGCAGCAGGCTGTAGGGGTCGCCGGCCGGCAGGGAGTCCAGATACTCGCCGGTGGCCCCGGCGTTGCCGCCCCGCACCCGGAGGCCATAGGGTTCGGTGCTGAACGATACCGAGGAGGCGGCTCCGGCCTCGGGGGCCGGCCAGACCAGCAAGACGGTCGCCAAGGCCAGCAGGAAAACAGCCGCAGCGGATGAAGCACCCCGCCATCCCGGACGAGCCGTCCGAGCGAACCAGGAATTTTTCATCGTGCATGTCCTTTTCGTTAAAGTTTTTTTTTGGTTAAAGCAATTTGCTATATTTTTCTGATAAGGGAAACACCTGGGACCACCAGTATCCGGGCCATCCCTGATTGAGGGCAATACTGCCAAAATAGTGGAGTGTGATCAACAGTTTTGTTGGATTAACCACCTTTTCGCCGCCGGTTGCCCCTCGGCAGGCAGCAGGGTGAGTTCCGCCGCGTCGCGCGGCGCGCCGCCAGGGGGCGTCAGGATCCACATCACCGGGCGACAGTCCGTCGCAGCTTGATTTAAGGTTGGGCGTAGGGTATCTGTAATTGCGACCCCGGAGTTCGCGTATCCTCAACCTTCCATATGGGAGGCATGGAATCGGTGGGCAGCATGGTGGAAAACGGCGTGGTCCGCGGATGGTTGGCTGCCCTGGGCCGCTGGGGCATCAACCCGGTTATGGAACTGGGCCGCATGACGGTCTTTTTTTTCAAAGCCTTTGTTCTTATTTTCTCCTTTCCCCTGCAGATCCGTAAGGTTTTGAATCAAGTCCACTTCATCGGGGCCAAATCCATCCTGGTGATCCTGTTGACCGGGGCTTTCACCGGCATGGTGCTGGGCCTGCAGGGATATTACTCCCTATCCAAGTTCGGCTCCGAGGGAGTTTTGGGCTCCGCCGTGGGCTTGGCCCTGGTGCGGGAGATGGGGCCGGTCCTGGCGGCCTTCATGGTCATCGCCCGGGCCGGCTCATCATTGGCCGCGGAGTTGGCCAGCATGCGCATCTCCGAGCAGATCGACGCCTTGAAGACCATGGAAATCAACCCCATGCGCTTTCTCATCAGCCCGCGGCTGGCCGGCGCGATCATCAGCTTTCCCCTGTTGACCGCCATCTTCGACGTGGTGGGCATCATGGGGGGCTACCTCACCGGTTCCGGGCTCATGGGCCTGGCCTCGGGGGTCTACTTCTCCAGTGTGGAATCCGGGGTGGAGATGACCGACATCAACGGAGGCTTCCTGAAGTCCGTGGTCTTCGCCGCCCTGGTCATGACCATTTGTTGCTTCCGCGGCTACTACGCGCACAAGTCCCCGGCCGGCTTCGGCTCCCGGGCCGTGGCCCTGGCCACCACCAGTTCGGTGGTCATGAGCTGCGTGGTGATCTTGGTGGCTGACTACATTTTGACCTCGTTCCTTTTGTGAAGGCGCCATGTCCGACCTGCATATCGAACTGAAAGGCGTCAACAAAGCCTTTGGCAACACCCAGGTGCTCCGGGACCTGAATTTACGTATTCCCTTTGGGGAGATCACCGCCATCATCGGCAAGAGCGGCGAAGGCAAGAGTGTGCTCTTGAAGCACATCATCGGCCTGCTCAAACCCGACAGCGGAGAGGTGTGGGTCAAAGGAAAAAATATCTGGGAGATCGGGCGGCAGGAAAGGGTGGAGCTTCTGTCCACCTTCAGTTATTTGTTCCAGGGCACGGCGCTGTTCGATTCCATGACTGTGTACGAAAACGTGTCCTTGCCTCTGACCGAGCGGACCAAGGTGCCCCTGGCCGAGGTAAAAGAGCGGGTGGAACGGGTCATGGAACTTTTGGACCTGCCGGACATCCAGCACAAATATCCCTCCCAGCTTTCCGGCGGCATGCAGAAACGGGTGGCCCTGGCCCGAGCCCTGGTGACCCGCCCCGAGACCATGCTGTTCGACGAGCCCACCACCGGCCTGGATCCCATCCGCAAGGTGGCCGTCCTGAACATGATCAACAACTATCACAACAAGTTGAACTTCACCGGGGTGATCGTCAGCCACGCCATCCCGGAGATTCTCTATATCTGCCAGAAGGTGGCCTTTTTGAGCGAGGGGCGCATCGTCTTCCAGGGCACCCCCCAGGGCATCCTGCAATCCCAGGAGCCGGCCATCCTGGAGTTTTTCGAGGGCATCAACAACCAGTGCGTGGGGCAGGTGCTGCCCCTGTGGGCGGAGGCCACCTCCAAGGCGGCCGCCCTCCACCGCGATCTATAACCAGAGGGGTTCCCCGGCCGTCCCTGGCCGGGGAACCCCCGCCCGGCCCGGAGTGAATCCGCGCCGGGCGTCGAAAAACTTGGCCCTCTGGGCGCAAGTTTTTCGGCGGGCCGTCTTGGCCCGCGTTTTGAACGGTGGTGCCCGGCCGTCCCTGGCCGGGGAACCCCCGCCCGGCCCGGAGTGAATCCGCGCCGGGCGTCGAAAAACTTGGCTTCCAGGGCCCTTGCCTTGCGGCAGGCTCTTCTGGCCCGCGCTGACCGCGGCAGCCCCCCGCCGTCCGGCCCGAGCCAGAGTGCCCGTGCGTCAGGCGGGGTCCGGGCCGCCCGCCTCTGCCGCGGGATTGACGAGCCGCACGGCGCCTGTCAGCCGCCGGCCGAGGACATCCGGTAACACCGAGGGATATGATGCAAAGAAACACGGTGGAAATGGGCGTGGGCGTATTCATGCTCCTGGGCATTCTGGCCGTGGGCTACCTGGCCATCCAGTTGGGCAAAGTGGAGCTTTGGGGCGGGGCCCATTTCAACGTGAAGGCCCGGTTCCAAACTGTCTCCGGCCTCCGGACCGGGGCCCGGGTGGAGATCGCCGGGGTGTCGGTGGGCAAGGTCAGCTCCATCATCCTGGATCGAAAGAACATGGTGGCCTTGGTGGACATGGAGATCGAGGACGGCCTGGAATTGCCCGACGACACCATCGCCTCGGTGCGCACCGCGGGGCTCATCGGCGACCGCTACATCAAGCTCTCCCCCGGCGGCTCGGACACGAATTTGAAGCCGGGGGGCATGATCGTGGACACCGAACCGGCCATCAATATGGAAGAACTTATCGGCAAGTACGTGTTCGGCGGGGTGTGAGCCGCCCCGGCCCCCAGGGACGGCTGGCCGGCATCCGCCCGCCGGGCGGGTTCCAGAGCGGGGCGGGGACCTCACCGGCCGGAGGCCCGGCTTGGACCGATCATGCTGGGGGCGGATTTCCCGGTGAAAGGCCTCCAGAGCCTTTACAATAGAGTTTGAGCTAGGCTTGAAATTTGCCGGTCCAGACCGGCTCAGTCCGCGCCGGGGCCCCCCGGCGCTTTCCTGGGAGGTGGCGATGAAGAAGTTGCACGGCACGGCCGCGGTTACCCTGGTCTTGACCTTGGCCTTGGCGCTGTCCTTGGCTTGGGCGCCCGCCTATGCCGCCGAATCCCCCAAAACCGTGCTCCAGTCCTACGTGGACCGCTTCCTGACCATCTTGAAGGACCCCAAATATCAGGGCGGAGCCGACAAGAAGGAGCAGGACGACAAAATCTGGACCCAGATCGACCAGATCTTCGACTTCGACGGCGTGGCCCGCCTGGCCGTGGGCCGCAACTGGAAGAAGCTCACGCCCGAACAGCAGAAGGAGTTTTCCGACGTCTTCGCAAAACTTTTGGGTACCATATATTTAAAGAAGATTCGTTCCGGCTACCGCGACCAGAAGGTGGTCTTGGACTCCGAAGAGTTGTTCGGCGAGAACAAGGCCTTGGTCCGCACCAGGATCATCGGCGATAAAACCGACCTGCCGGTGGATTACAACATGTGGAACCGGGGCGGGTCCTGGCGCATCTATGACGTCAAGGTGGAAGGCGTCAGCCTGGTGAAGAACTACCGCTCCCAGTTCGACCAGATCATGTTGAACCAGGATGGGACGCGTTTGATCAACCGGGTGAAAGAGAAGTTGGCCGAGGAAGAGAAGACGGCTCCCATGTAGCTTCGGCCCCGGCCAGGCCCCGGCCGGCGGGATCCCTCGGCGTCTATGCCCCCCCGGGGTCCTGATCGGCCCACGGGAAAGGAGAACGGTTGCCCATCATGAAAACACGCGGTTTGTGGTTGCTTCCCCTCTTTTGCCTGTTCCTGGCCGTGGGTTGCGCGCACAACGGCGGCGAGGCCGCCAATGGTCCCACGCCTGGGGCGCCGCCGGCCGCCCGCCAGGCGCGTACCCTGCCGGACGCCTCCCCGGAAAAGGGCCAGGTCTCCGGCGCCAGCCAGGCTCCCGGCGCCCTGGGGCAGGCCGCGCGCAGCCCCGAGAAGAAGGCCGCGGTCAAGACCCCGGCCCAGACTCCGGGCGAGCCCTCGGGCATGACCATGGGTCAGGAAACGGGCCAGGCCACCAACCAGAGTGAGCTGGACCGGCTCCTGGAAGGCGAGGAGGAGCCGGCGGCCCCCCAGGTGGCCGACCCCATAGAGGGCTGGAACCGCGTGGTTTTCGCGGTCAACGATGCCTTTTACATGCACATCCTGGACCCGGTGCTGCGGGGCTACCGCTTCGTCATGCCCAAGGGCTACCGCATCGTGTCCAGCAACTTCTTCGCCAACCTCGTCTCTCCGCTCCGGGTGGTCAGCTCCCTGTTGGCGGGCCAGTTCAAGAAGACCAGCATTTACCTGGCCCGCTTCGGCATCAACACCACCATGGGCATTTTGGGAGCCGGGGACGCGGCCAAGGATATTTTCGACCTGCCCGAACCGGGCAAGGAGGACTTGGGCCTGACCCTGGGCCACTGGGGCATCCCCCACGGCATGTACCTGGTCTGGCCGCTGTTGGGGCCCAACTCACTCCGGGACAGCGTCGGCTTGGTGGGCGGCTGGTGGCTGGATCCGGTCTGGTATGTGGACCCCTTCGAGGCGGCCTTCGGCATCCAGGCCTACCGGTTCACCAACGACGCCTCCTTCTCCTTTGACGGTTACAAGACCCTGCGGGATTCGGCCATTGACCCCTATGTGGCCTTCCGCGACGCTTATTTCCAGCTGCGCCAGAAGCAGTTGCAGGAGTAACACCTCGCCCCGCCCGCCCGGCGCGGCCCCCGGGGCCGCGCCGGGCGGGCGGGGCGAGCCACACACGCGATGGCTCCCCAAAATCCCCGACATTTGATGTTTCTGGGCCGCGAAGGCTGCCGCCTGCTGCCCCACACCGGGTTCCAAAAGCCCATGTACCGGCGCATCTCCGAGGTGCTGGCCCTGGTGGTCAGCCGCCTGGACGGGGCGGGCTTTGCCGGCGGGGCCTACGCCGGCGCGGTGGAGAGTGGGGCCATCGAGGAATACGTGGTCTACCAACAGACCTCCCGGGGCAAAAAGCCCCTGTTCCGGGTCTGGCCCGAGCTGTTCACCGAACCCAAGGCCTTGAAGTATCAATTTTTCATCCATGACGAGGCGATGAAGCAGGTGGCGCTCGAGTGCTTCTCCCTCTTTGCCCAGGCCCACGGGGCCGATCTGGTGCCCCGCCGATGAGCGGCTCGCCCCCCGAACCCAATCCCGGCGCCCTTCGCAAACGGGTGTGGCGGCTCATGGAACTGGCCGGCGAGGAGCTTTACCTGGGCCGGCCGGACCTGGAAATCAAGGGCCAGAAGTTCAACGCCGCCCTCTTGCTGGGGGTCTTGACAGCCTTGTTCCAGGGCCGCGAGCTGATCATGGGCGAGCCCGGCCTGGGCAAGACCACCTCGGCCGAGTACCTGGCCGCCCTGTTTTACAGCCTGCCCCTGGAGCTGGTGTGGCAGGCCGGCATCGCCGGTCATCCCGAGCAGACCGAGGAAAAGATCGTGGGCCGCCCGGACCTGGCCGCCCTGCAAGCCGGCCGCGAGCAAGTGGTCTGGTCCTATTTCGCCCTATTGCCCGCTAAGATCGTGGACGAGCTGAACCGCCTGCCCGAGACCAAGCAGAGCCTCATCCTGGACGCGGTGGACCGGGGCAAATGGGAGTACTTGAACCAGGCGGTCTACAACCCCGAGTTCTGCCTGTTTGCCACGGCCAACTACCAGGACCGCGGCAGCAATTCCATCCTCCTGCCCCTGCTGGACCGCTTCGACGTGATGGTGGAATCCAAGCACCCCGGCCCCAACCTGGCCTGCCAGGTGGGCCGGACCGGGGTCACGGCCGCGGCGCTCAAGGGCGAGGACCTGGCCCAGGAGCTGCGGGCCTTTTTCCAGGCGGGGCCCCGGGCCGCCGAGCGCTCCCGGGGCTTGGAAAAAATCTGCGGCCGCTTTGCCGCCCGGGTGCAGGCCGCCATTGGCCTGGCCACCTTCACGGCCGCGGACCGGGCGGCGGCCCGCCGGGAAAAGGAGGCCGTGCCCCTGGACCTGGACGCCAACGCCTTCCTCCGCCTGTTGATCGCCGAGCTGTCCTTTTGCCTGCAGTTCGGCCAGAAGCGCATCCAGGAGACCTGCGTGGAAGGCTGCCACTTCGCGGGCTACCTCTGCCATGAGCTGGTGAACTGCATCTCCAACCGCTTCCCCCAGAGCATCCGGAACTACGCCCAGGGCCTGGCCTGGCTCATGGGCGACCCCCAGGTGGAACTGGCCCATCTCCTGGCGCTCGCGCCCTACACCCTGGCCCACCGTCTGGAGTGGAAAGAGGGCTTCGTGGCCCGGGGGGAGCGGGAGGCGCGGCGGGATCCGGCGCCCTTGCACCTGGCCCGGCTGGCCACGGAGCGCCTGCACCAGAGTTATGTGGAACAGGCCCACCGCATCCGGGAGGCCCTGACCGTGGCCCACCGCATCTGGGAAGGCGAGGATCTGACCCCGTTGGAGGGGGATCATCCCCTGTTCCACGAGATCCGCCGCGACCTGGGCCGGGAGGGGGAGGACTGATGCCCAATCCCTTTGCCGACTTTCGCCCCGGGCAGGAGCAGGCCCGGGCCCGGGGGGTCCTCACCCGCAACCTGGCCCGCCAGGCTGTGGGCTCGCGGCTCAAGGAGGGCTACTTGGCCCTGGTGCGGGCCGAGGCCCGGCATCTGTTGTGGCCGGTGGAGCACCAGCGGGTGTTGGAGGCCTACACCGAGGCCTGCCGCCTGGTCAGCCGCCTGGCCGTGGACCAGGAGGACCTGGAGGAATTCCTGGCCGAGATGGACCATGGCCGCTCCTTGCCCTATTTGGTGGCCGGGCCGGCCGGATTGTACCTGGCCGCCCTGGTGAACCTGTGCCGGGAAACGCACCTGGTGCTCCGGCTGGGCGGCCACTCCCGGGTGTTCCACTTCCTGGGCTACGCCCTGCCGGCCGGCCGGGAACTGATCCTGGAGGGCGACGCCGGCGACTTCTGCGGCGCGGCCCTGGCCGGCGGCCGGCTGGAGGTGCGGGGCAACGTGGGCGACTGGGCCGGGGCGGGTATGCAGGCGGGCACCCTGTTGATCCGGGGCGGGGCCGGCCGGGGCCTGGGTCAGTGGATGCAGGGCGGGGTCATCGAGGTGGGCGGGGAGATGGCCTCCCTGGGCGGGGAGCGGGCCGGCGGCACGGTGCGCCAGGGGGGCCAGGATCTGACCACCCCGGCCGCCGCCGTCGTGGATTGAGCCCGGCCTCAGGCCAGGGCCGGCAGGCTGCACACCCGGTCGCGCCCCTGGCGCTTGGCTTCGTACAGGGCGTCGTCCGCCCGCCGCAGGAGATCTTCCAGGTTTTCATCCAAGGAGCCCAGCCAGGTCACCCCCAGGCTCGTGGTGCAGCCCACCACGCCGCGCTCCGTGGTCACCCGGAGCCCGGCCACGGCCCGCCGCAGCCGCTCCGCGGTGTCCAGGGCCCCGCTGCCCACCGTCTCCGGCAGGAGCACCGCGAATTCCTCGCCGCCCAGGCGGCCCACCAGGTCGTTCTGCCGCAATTGGCCGCCAAAAAGCCCCGCCACCCTCTGCAGCACCACGTCCCCCGTGGGGTGGCCAAAGGCGTCGTTGATCCGCTTGAAGTGATCCAGATCAATGGAGATGAGCGACAGCGAGGAGCCGTAGCGGCGGGAGCGCTCCACCTCCTTTTGGGCCAGCTCGCAGAAACAGCGGCGGTTCAACAGGCCGGTGAGGGAGTCGGTGGCGGCCAGGTGGGCCAGGGATTTCTCCAGGCGCTTGAGCTCCGAGATGTCCAGGAAGCTTTCCAGGAGATGGGCGCGGCCGCCCAAGGTGACCTGGGCCACGGTCTTCAAGATGGGGAATTTCTGGCCCGCGCCGTCCAGGAGCCAGCGTTCGGAGTTGTCGATTTTCTGCCCCAGGTCGGTGATGGGGCATTTGCCCTTTTCCGCCGGGCAGATAAAAGTGTGGCAGACCCGGCCCAGCACCTCCTCCCGCCGGCGCCCCACCATGGTCAGAGCGGCGGGGTTGGCGTCCATGATCTGGTGGGTTGCCGCGTCGATGAGCATGATGCCGGCGTGGATGGAGGCCAGGATGGTGGCCAGTCGCTCCTCACTCTCCCTGAGGGTGGTCTCCATGATCTTGCGCCGGGAGATGTCCGACAGGGTGAGCACCACCGGCGAGCCCCGCTTGCCGGGCTCCAGGGGCGCGGTTTTCAGCTGGGCCGTGAAGTTGCCCCCCGGGCGGCGCCGCAAGACATAATCGCGCTCCCGCACCCGGCCGTCCCGGGCGGTGCCCTTCAATTGGTCCACCCACAACGGCCGGTCGGCCGCCTCGGCCAGGAACTCCGCAAAGTAGACCCCCCACAGGCTTTCGCGGCGCTCCAACCCCAGCATTTCCCAGGCCCGCTGGTTGGTCCAGACGATGCGGTCTTGCTTCAATAAAAGGAATCCGATGGGCGAAGCCGCCATCATGGCCTCCAAAATCGGCTCCGCGTCGCCCAGGTGGGAGCTGGCAGAGGGCGGGAGGCCGTCAGGCGGCGGGGTGGGGGCAGAGGCCATGGTGTGGGGGGTTCCTTCGCGGTGCGGTCAGTGAAACGGCGCCGGACCTCGCCGTCGCCCCAGGAGTATCGTAATAATGAATCACAATTTGCCTCAAAGAGGCGGGGAAGAGCAAGGATTTCCTGCGGCGGTCCGTCGGGTCCGCCTGGCCGGGGCTGCCTCCCCCGGTGGGCGGGGCAGGGGGGCCGGACCCTGTGGTATCTTGGAATCCAGGCAAGGTGCTGAGCCCCTTAACGGCGGGGCGGAAAGGTGAGCATGTCCCCGCATACCCCGGCAGAACCCCCGCCGGCCGCGTCCGGCGCCCCCGCCGTCCCCGTGGCGGAGGAGGAGACCCTGGCCGAGGTGCTGGCCCGGGTTTGGCCCACGGTGCGCCAGCGCCACCTCTACCCCCGGTTGCCCCCGCCCCGTCTGGGCGAGCCCGGGGGGCTGGCCGTCTTGGAATTGACCAGCCGGGCCATTGTGCTCGCCGAGCGGGTGGCCCGGGACCTGGCCCGGGAGCTGGGCCCGGAGGCGGCCCTCACCGGCCTGTTGGACCACGCGGTGGGCCACTATCTTTACTGCCCCTTTGACCTGGCCACCCACCTGGCCCTGTATGGCCGGGCCAAGGCGGTGCTGGGGGAGGGCGCGGCGGCCCGCCGGGCCACGGACCTGTTCCTGGACGCGGTGGCCGACACCATGGTGCTCTCCCGTCTGGCCAGTCCCTTGCCCCGGGTCTACGCCCTCCTGCCCCGGGACCAGGCCCAAGAGGCGCTGTTGAAGGCCCTGGAGATCACCTGGCAAAAGGAGATGCGGGCCCAGGGCGATCCAGAACTGGCCCGGGCCGTGGCCGGGCTGCCCTGGCTGGAGAAGGCCCGCTGGCCCCAGACCCTGGAGCGTTTCTGTCGCCTTTTGGAGAGCCAACTCCGGGGGGCCGGGGGAGAGGAGGGCGGCGCGCCGGCCCTGGGGGCCCACAGCCTTTCCCGCTACTCCCCGGACCAGGTGCGCCAGGGCCTGGGCGAGCTGGCCCGGCGGCTGGCCGATCCGCCGCGCTTCGGGGAGATCGTGGGCGACTGGTCGGAGGAACTGGCTCAGGCCGCCGGCGGCCAGGCCCCGGGCCTGGGCCTGGGGGCTGGAGCGGGACCGGGCGGGGACAACCACACCGCGGCCTTTTACCTGGCCCTGGCCGGGGAGTACGCCCTGCCGCTCCGGCGGGCGCCCCAGGAGCTGGCCGGCGCGGCCTATCCCCACCATCACCGGCCTTGGGAGCTGGGCGGCTCCTGGCAGGATCTGGACGTATGGACCAGCTTCGGCATGATCATGCCGGGGATCAGCCAGACCTGGCGCCGCCAGGAAGGCCGGGTCTTCGCCCCGGAGGCCCGGGTGCCCGACTGCCTCATCGCCATCGACTCCTCGGGCAGCATGCCCCACCCCGGCCGGGTGTTGTCGCCGGCGGTGTTGGGGGCCGGGGCCGCGGCCGACGCCTATCTCCAGAACGGGGCCCGGGTGGCGGTGGTGAATTTCAGCGACGCAGACCGGGGCGGGGTGCTGGTGCAGGGCTACAGCCCACGGCGCGAGGAGGTGTTCCAGGCCCTGGCCCACTACTGGGGCGGCGGCACCCGGCTCCGCCTGGCCGACCTGGACTCCCTGCAATTGGAACCGCCGCCGGACCTGTTCCTGATCACCGACCTGGAGATCACCAACCTCACCCCCCTGATGAGCTGGCTCAAGGCTTCGCCCAACCGGGTGCTGGCCGTGCACCTCGCCCACAACCCCCAGGCCCTGGCCTTCCGGGACGGCCTGGATCTGTCCCCCCACGTGACCGTGCAAGCGGTGCTGGCCCCCGCCGACATCCCGGCCCTGGTGCTGGGCCGGGTGCGGCGCAATCTGGGAGGCGATCGGCGAAAGCCAGCCAGGGCTTTCTCTTTTTGAACTTGCCCCTTACTGCGCCGGCGTTTCCCGCAGCAGATAGGGCGGGTTGGGATAGGCAGGCTGGAAACAGGCCAGGTCGCGGACCTCCGCCCGCACCGGGGCCAGGGCGGCCAGTTCCTGGCGCACCACCGCCTCCAGCACCGCGGGCAACAGGCTCACCCGGGCGTTGACCACCAGCTTGGCCTCGGTCAGGGGCGGCAGGGCCGGGGAGTTGACCCAGGGCTCGCCGGACAGGGCGGTGAGGTTGCCCCACTGGGCCTGGTCTCCGGCGGTGAGGACGAACTTCAGGTGGCCGATCTCGGCTCCCTGGTCCCGGAAGGCCTTTTGCAGGCCCCGGCCCAGGGTTTTTAACAGCTCCGCCGGGGACCAGGGCTGGTCCGCGGAGAGCATCACCGCCGCGTTGAGCCAGCCCAAACCGGCCTCGGCCTCGGCGTAGGTGTCGTAATCGATCTCCGCGATCACGCTTCTGGCCCACGAGCCCTCGGACAGGAGCAGGTCCAGCCACTCCTCCACGCCCCGGCCTTCCCGGGCCGACACGGCCAGCACCCGCTTGGCCGGGTAGGCTGCCTGAAGGGCCGCCAAGAGCCGCGCCTCCTCGTCCGGGACCAGGGTGTCCACCTTGTTCAGCACGATGAGGTCGGCCTCCTCCAGCTGCTTGCGGAACAGATAGGACACCTCGGCCGGTAAGAGGGTCTGGTTCTCGCCCAACAAGAGTTCCCGCACCCGCGCGGGGTCCACCAGGGCCGACAGCGGGGCGAAGTGGAAGGAATCGCCGTAGTGCAGCCGGATGGGATTGGCCACCGCGGCCACGAAATCGGTGCAGCTCCCCACCGGCTCGCCCAACAGCACCCGGGCCCCGGAGGCCAGCACCTTGTCCATTTGGGCCACCAACTGGTCGAAGTGGCAGCAGAAGCAGCCTTCCACCACCTCCTCCACCGGCACGCCCAGTTTGCCGAGCATCTCCCGCACGATGACCGTGTCGGCCAGGTTGGGGCTCTGGTCGTTGGTGACGATGCCCACCTTCTGGCCCCGGGCCAGGAGCAGGCGGGCCAAGGCGGCCAGGGACGTGGTTTTGCCGGCGCCCAAAAAGCCGCCGGTGAAGATCAGCCGCACCGGGTGGGGCACGGTGAGGGCGGGGGGAGTGGCCATCATTCTTCTCCCAAGAGGGACCCGGTCCCGGGCGCCGGGTCGGGTTGATCCCCGGTCTGGGCCGGGGAAACGGCGGGCCCGCAGTTTTCCGGCAGAGGGAGGCGCCGGCCCGCTTCCTGAAAAAAACGCTCCAGCAGGGCGGCCTGCTGGGAAAGGGTGCCCATCCAGCGCCAGAGGCACTCCCGGCCCTTTTCGGTGAGGGAGTACACCCGCTTGGCCGGCCCGGCCTCCCCCTCGTCCCAATGGGAGGTCAGCATGCCCCGTTTCTCCAGGGCCTTGAGTTGGCGGTACAGGCCACCCAGGTTCAGGCTGGCCTCCAGGCCCTCCAGATAGCCGGTCACCAGCCGGTTGATCTCATACCCATGGGTGCCGGGGTTGTTGTGCAGGCAGAGGAGAATCCACGGCGCGGTGAGGGTGCGGGCGTGGCTCCCGGTGCAGGGACAACCGGGATCGATGACGTCGGGTTTCATGGGAGCGTCCTCACTACTATTCTACTTAGTATAATAGCTCCGGGACCCGCTTGGCAAGCCCCGCGGGGCCGCCGCCCAGCCGCCCCGGCTCACAGGTCCCGGTCCAGGTCCAGGCCGCAGCGGTTGATGCGGTTCCACACGGTCACCCGGCTGACCCCCAGGATCTCGGCGGCCCGGGACTGGTTGCCCCCGGCCTGGCGCAGGGCCTCCAGGAGCTGGCGGCACATGGCCTCGTCCCGCACCCGAGGAGCGCGGCCAGCCCCGGGGGCGCCCTTGGCCCTGGCCGGGGCTGGCGGGGCGGCCGCGGCGGCGCGGCGGGCCGCGGGCCGGGCGATCTTGGCCGGCAGATGCTCCGGGGTCACGGCGCCGCCGGGGCACAGGGCCACGGCGTAATCCATGGCGTGCTTCAACTCCCGCACGTTGCCGGGCCAGGCATAGTCCACCAAGAGCGCCATGGCCGCGGGGTTCAGGCCGCTGATCTCCTTGCCGCTTTTCACGGCAAAGCCCTCCAGGAAGTTCCGGGCCAACAGCGGGATGTCCTCCCGCCGCTCGGCCAGGGCCGGCACGGCCAGGGGCACCCCTTCGATGCGGTAGAACAAATCCTCCCGGAAGCGGCCCTCGGCGATGAGGCGGTGGAGATCCCGGTTGGTGGCGGCCAGGATGCGCACGTCCACCTTGATGGGCTGGTTGTCGCCCACCCGTTCGATCTCCTTTTCCTCCAAGACCCTGAGGAGCTTCACCTGGGTGGCCAGGGGCAGGTCGCCCACCTCGTCCAGGAGGATGTCCCCGCCGGAGGCGGCCTCGAAGCGGCCCATGCGGGCGCGGTCGGCTCCGGTGAAGGCGCCTTTCACGTGGCCGAACAGCTCGCTCTCCAACAGGTCCTGGTTCAGGGCGGCGCAGTTCACCCGGATGTAGGGGCCCTGCTTGCGCGAGCCCAGTTGGTGGATGGCCCTGGCCACCAGTTCCTTGCCGGTGCCGCTGGGGCCGGTGATCAGCACCGGGGCCTCGGAGGGGGCCACGATCTCCATGAGGCGGAACAGCTCCCGCATGGGGGCCGAGGCCCCCAGGATGCCCTGGAAGGCGTCCTGCTCGTGGAGGGAGCGCCGGAGGGCGTCGATCTCCCGGTCCCGGGCCAACAACTCCGAGAGGTCGGTGAGGGTCTCCACCGCGCCCAGCACCTGCTCCTGGTCGTCCCGCAGGACGGCGGCGCGTTTTAACACCGTGACCTCCCGGCCGTCCCGGGTGGTGATGTTGCAGCGCTTGGAGCGCACCTGGCCTTGGCGGTACAGGCCGCAGTAATCCGCGCCAGGGCCCTTGCCGATGATTTTGCAGCCGGTGCAGTTCAAGATCCGGCAGGACTGGCCCACCAACTGCTCCTTGGTGTAGCCGGTGAGTTTGGCGCAGGCCTCGTTCACGGAAAGGATGGTGCCCTCGGGGGAGACCACCAGGAGGCCGTCGTGCAGGGTTTCGGCCACGGTGTTCCAATGGGGAGCGAGATTCAAGTCCACGGGAACTCCTGTTTAAGCATTGTTAAAACAATTTACTTTTAACACTAGCGCCACGCTGGGGCAAGCCCTAGGTGACGTTTTTTTATTATTTAATTAAAACAGAGACGTAACAAAAAAACCAACTCGCCCGGCTCGGGTGGCATGAACAATGCTAGGTCTCAACATCACGATATCAAGAAATTCAAATATTCTAATATACGGAATTACACATGAACCTCTTGGCAGCCAGCGAAGAAAGAGCAGACAGGGTCGCGGAGATGGTCAAGGCCATCGCCCACCCCATGCGGCTGCGGATCATCGCCACCTTGGCCGAAGGCACCCAGCGGGTGAACAGCCTGGCCGCATACCTGGGGGCGCGCCCCTCGGCGGTGTCCCAACAGCTCCGCATTCTCCGCATGAGCGGCCTGGTTTCCCCCCTCCGGGAGGGCGGTGAAGTCTACTACGCCTTGGCCGAGCCGCGCCTCCGGGAACTGTTGACCTGTCTGGAAGGATGCCACCGCTGAGGCGGGGGCTTTAGGATAACGAACGCGAACCCTTGGCAAAGGATGGATGAAATGAGCGCGCAAACCGCGACCGATCTGGCCCACCTGCCCGTGGAGCCCTCCCTGGCGGACATGGCCTTGCAGATGGAAGAGCTGCAGAAAAAAGTAGCCGGCCTGAAGCCGGGTCCCCAGAACAAGCTGGCCATGGTGGTCTTCTCCGGGGACATGGACAAGCTCCTGGCTTCCATGATCATCGCCAGCGGCGCCGCGGCCATGGGCATGGAAGTGGTTCTCTTTTTCACCTTCTGGGCCACCGCCGCGCTGCGCGACCCCGAATCCCATCCCAAGGGCAAGGACTTCATGTCCCGCATGTTCGGCTGGATGCTGCCCAAGGGCCGCAACGAGGTGAAGCTGTCCCAGATGAACATGGGCGGCATGGGCACCAGCATGCTGAAGAGCCTCATGAAGAAGAAGAACGCCCCCACCCTGGATCAGCTCTTTGAGATCTGCGCCGACCTGGGCGTCAAGATCAAGGTTTGCGAGATGTCCATGGACCTCATGGGCTTCAAGCGCGAGGAACTGATCGACTACCCGGACATGGAGTTCGTCGGTGTGGCCACCTTCCTGGCCCACGCCCGCAACGCCGCCAACCAGCTTTTCATCTAGCCGGTTGCCGGAACTATAAAAAAGCCCTGTTTCGAACCCAGACGATACCCAAAACAAGGAGAATTCAAATGCCCGCTATCGAAGCCAAGAAAGTCCTGGATCTCAAAGGTCTGCCCTGCCCCATGCCCGTGGTGAAGATGAGCAAGGAGATCAGCTCCGTGGACGTGGGCGAGGTCATCGAAGTGCACACCACCGATCCCGGTTCCCTGTCCGACTTCCCGGCCTGGGCCGAGACTTCCGGCAACGAGGTGATCGGCAGCGAGCAGGGTGGCGACTTCATCACCATCTTCGTGAAGCGTTTGCAGTAGCTGGACGGGAAGGATGAGCATGCTGGACCGCATCTACTATTTTATCACGGTACCCATGGTGTACCTGGCGTTTGCCTGGTGCCTGGTGGGGGTGGCGGTCAGAGTGGCCAAGATCATGAAGACCCCCAAGCACCCCTTTACCTTGAAAATATTCCCGGACAAGGACCATCCGGTGCCCAGTGCGGTTTGGGGGGCTCTGTCCATGCCCACGGCGCGCCGGCATAACCCGACCTTCTGGTTCTTCCTGATTCTGTTCCATCTGGGGTTCGGCCTGCTCATCCTCGGTCACCTGGACATGCTGCCCCAGATCAACCTGTACCCCGCCGACTCCGTCCACATGATCGGCAACGGTTTCGTGGGGGTGGCGGTCACGGTCTCGGTCCTCTACTTCCTGTTCCGGCGCTTCGGCGCCCCGATCCGGGAGTTCTCGGTGCCGGCCGACTTCCTGCTCCTGTTCCTCCTGTTCATCGTGTTCATGACCGGCGACATCATCAGCTGGGCCAACTCCTGGAACCCCGACGGCTTCGTGCTGACCAAGGCTGACTTTGGCAGCTATCTGTCCAGCTTGGCGCACTTCACCTGGGCCGACCCGTCCGAGACCCTGCAAGGCTCGCACTACGTGGTCATGGTGGTCCATGTGCTCCTGGCCAACCTGTTCCTGATGATCCTGCCCTTCAGCAAGGTCATGCACGCCTTCTTCGCCATGCCGCTCAACGCGATTCGGAGAGGATGATCATGGAAGACAAACTGAAGAAAGAGCTAATCCAGACCTTCTCCGAACGCCTCAGCCAGGCGGCCAAGATGTACCTGGAAAACTGCTCGCGCTGCGGGCTCTGCGTCGAGGCCTGCCACGTGTACGCCAGCTCGCCGGAAACCCGCTACACCGCGGTGGCCCGGGCCCAAAACATCCGGCGGCTGTACGAGCAGTACTTCAAGAAGGGCTGGTTCGGCAAGAAGCTCAACGAGGCCGTGGAGTTTTCCGACGAGTGGATGGCCAAGATCGAGGAGACGGCCTACACCTGCACCGGTTGCCGCCGCTGCATGACCTTCTGCCCCTTTGGCATTGACACCGGCGTGATCCAGGGCATCGCCAAGATGCTCCTGATCACCGCGGACATGGAGCCCAAGACGCTCACCATGCTGGCCGACATGTCCATCGCCAAGGGCAAGAACATCGAGAAGACCAAGGAAACCTTCTCCAAGGCGGTGAAAAACCTGGAGAAGGAAGTCCTGGAGCGCTGGCGCAGCGAGGGCGGCGACGAGGTGGTGCCCCTGGAGGTCCAGGACGCCAACGTCTTGTACGTGGCCCTGGCCGGCAAGCACTCCATCATCCCGGCGGCGGCCATCATGAACGCCGCCAGGGAGAAGTGGACCCTGTCCTACTTCGAGGCGGTGAACTTCGGGGCCTTTGTGGGCAACCCCGCCAAGACCAAGGACATCTCCGCCCGGATCATCAACGAGGCCAAGCGCCTCAATGTCAAGGAAGTGGTGATCTGCGAGTGCGGCACCGCCTACCGGGTCATGAAGCACATGACCGGCGAGCAGCCCTTCAAGGTCATCACCTTTGTGCAGCTCATGGCCCGCTACGTGCGGGAAGGCCGCATCAAGCTGGACAAGTCCCGCTACCAGGGCAAGGTCATCACCTACCATGACCCCTGCCAGATCGCCCGCCAGGGCGGCATCTACGAAGAGCCCCGGGAGCTCCTGCGGGCCATGAGCGACAACTTCGTGGAGATGACCCCCAACCGCTCGGCCAACTGGTGCTGCGGCGGCGGCGGCGGCCTGGTGGCCATCGGCGACAAGGACTTCCGCATGAAGTCGGCCAAGGTCAAGGCCGACCAGGCCCAGGCCACGGGCGCCGCTATTCTCTGCACCGCCTGCGAAAACTGCCATACCCAGTTGCACGATTTGGTCGGGCATTACAAACTGGGCATGGAGGTGGAATACCTCTCCAACATGGTGGCAGAGGCTCTGTTGCAGGAAGGGGCGGTGCCCGAGGCTCCGCCGGCCCTGGCCAGCAACATGTAGGCAGGCTGTGGACCAACAGCCTGCTGCGGGCCAAGGACCCACCCCCAAAAGCCTACGGCTTGTGGGGGGACCCCGATAACGGCCTTTGTCGGCAACCTGAGGCGATAAACCTGCCGGGGAGGGCCCAAGGCCCTCCCCCTCCAAGCAGAAGCGGATGTCATGTCCGAGCGCGGCAGAAAGGTCCCACCCTCTGCGGAAGAAACCGGAGAGGCGGGACGGCGGGGAGAGAAGACGGCGGCCTTGGTGCGCCGTCTTCTGCCCCTGGCCGCGCAACTGAAGGGGTACACGCTCGGCCATCTCCGCCGGGACGCGGTGGCCGGGCTCACCGTGGCCCTGGTCCTCATCCCCCAATCCATGGCCTACGCCCAGTTGGCCGGCCTGCCTTCCTACTACGGTCTCTATAGCGCGCTGTTGCCCCCGGTGGTGGCCTCCTTTTTCGGCTCCAGCCGGCAGCTGGCCTCGGGGCCGGCCGCAGTGGTCTCGCTTCTCACCGCCGTGGCCCTGGAGCCCCTGGCCCGGGCCGGCAGCCCCGGCTTCATCGCCTACGCCGTGGTGCTCTCCCTGTTGGTGGGCCTTTTCCAGGCCGCCCTGGGGGTGCTCCGCCTGGGCCTGGTGGTGAATTTCCTGTCCCACCCCGTGGTCAGCGGCTTCACCAACGCCGCGGCCTTGATCATCGCCAGCTCGCAGTTGGCCAAGATCTTCGGGGTGGAGGTGGAAAAGGCCGACTACCATTTCGCCACGGTGGCCCGGGTGGTCTCCGCGGCCTGGCAGGATCCCCACTGGCCCACGGTGGGCATGGCCGTGCTGGCTTTCGCCATCATGTACGGCCTCCGTCGTCTGTCCCCCCGCCTGCCCTATGTCCTGGCCGCGGTGGCGGTGACCACGGCCCTGTCCTGGGCCACCGGGTTCCACCAGGAGCGCCGCCTGGCCGTGGAACGGTTGAGCGCCCCGCCGCTGGTGGCCAAGATCGCCGCCTACAACCAGGCCCTGGAGGACGCCACCCGCCGGGTGGCGGCCCGCAACCGTCTGGACGCCCAGACCCGCCAGGCCACGGACCCGGCCCAGGCCCTGGAGCTGGGCTACCGGGCCGACCAGCAGAACCTGGCCGCCGAGGAGGACAAGCGCCTGGCCAGCCTCCTGCGGGACGAAATGCGTCAGGCCCGGCTCACGGCCCGCCCCGGCCCGGCGGGTGAGGTCTTCGCGGCGGCCACGGCGGAGGCCAGCGAGAGCCAGGTGTGGCGCCTGGCCGTGGGCCAGGGGCCCCTGCCGGCCGACCGCCTGCCGCTGACCAGCGGCGGGGCGGTGGTGGGGATGGTGCCGGCCGGGCTGCCGCCCCTGGTGTGGCCCGAGGTGCAACTGGCCACCTTGCCCCGGCTGGTGCCCCTGGCGGCCATCATCGCGCTGTTGGGTTTCATGGAAGCGGTGAGCATCGCCAAGGCCATGGCCGCCAAGACCGGCCAGCGCCTGGACCCCAACCAGGAGCTGATCGGCCAGGGCCTGGCCAACCTGGTGGGCGCCTTTTCCCAGGGCTACCCCGTGTCCGGCTCCTTTGGCCGCTCGGCCGTGAACCTGCAAGCCGGGGCCCAAACCGGCCTGGCCAGCCTTTTTGCCAGCCTCACCGTGGCGGTCGTGCTTTTGTTTTTCACGCCGGCCTTGTATTATCTGCCTCAGCCGGTCCTGGCGGCGATAATCATGATGGCGGTGCTGGGGCTTCTGAACCCCTCCGGCCTGATCCACACCTGGAAGGCTCAGCGCCATGACGGCATCATCTCGGTCATCACCTTTTTGGCCACCCTGGCCTTCGCGCCCCATTTGGACCGCGGTATAATTCTCGGCGTGACCTGTTCCATATTGGTCTTTCTTTACAAGAGCATGCGGCCTACGGTGGCCACCTTGGCGGTCGCCCCGGATCACAGTCTGCATGACGTGGCGATACATCACCTGGCCCAGTGCCGGCACATCGCGGTGATCCGTTTCGACGGGCCTTTGTTTTTCGCTAACGCCAGCTTTTTGGAAGATCGCATAATTGAGCGCCGCAAGAGCCTGCCCGAGCTGAGGCACGTGATCATCGTGGCCGACGGCATGAGCGAGCTGGACGCCACCGGCGAGGAGACCCTGTCCCTGTTGGTGGACCGGCTCCGGAGTTCGGGGCAGAAGATCAGTTTTGCCGGGGTGCATTACAAGGTGCGGGAGACCATGGAACGAACCCATCTCTGGGCCAAAATAGGGGCGGAGAATTTTTATCCCACGGCGGCCGAGGCGGTGGCTGCGGTGCATGCCGACGCGCACCGCCACTCCACGGAGGATGTCTGCCCGCTGTTGTCCTACTGCCCGGTGGACGGCGCGGGGGAGGCTCCGGAGGTGAGCCATGTCCGTGGTTAGCATCTTCAGCCTGGCCTTCTGCCGGGGGGCCGAGACCGCCCGGGAGGTGGGCCGCCGCCTGGGCTGGCCGGTGTTGAACGACGAGGACCTGGTGGCCCGGGCCCAGGAAGACTTCGCCCTGCCGCCGGACAAGCTCCGCCGCCATCTGCAGGAGCCGGCCTCCATCTTCAACAAGTTTTCCCGGGAAAAAGAGCGCTGCACCTCCTTTTTGAAGCTGGCCCTGGCCCGTCTCCTGGCCGATGACCACCTGGTGTTCCAGGGCTGGGGCTCGGCCCTGGTCCCCCGGGGCATTTCCCATTTCCTGGCCGTGGGCCTGGTGGGGGGGCGGGCCTATCGCCTGGCCGAGGCCGCCCGCCAGGGAGTGGCCGAAAAGGAGGCCCTGGCCCGCATGCGGCGGGAGGACGAGGCCGCGGCCCTGTGGGTGGGAAGCCTGCACAACCTGGAGCCCTGGTCCCCCGAGCTGTACGACATGCTGATCTCCCAGGACCACCGGCCCTGGGAGGAGGCGGTGGCCCTCATCGCCGACGCGGCCACCGGGCCCCTCTTGGCCCCCAACGCCGCCTCCCGCCAGGCCATGGAGGACTTCCTGCTCTCCGCCCGGGTGGAGGTGGCCCTGGCCGTGCAAGGGCACCATCACCCGGACCTCAAGGTCTGCGCCCACCGGGGCAAGGTGCTCGTGGAGATCAACAAGAAGGTCTTCCGCCTGGGCAAGCTGGAGGACGAACTCCGGGATCTGGTGGGCAAGCAGCCGGGGGTGACCGAAGTGGAGACCCGGGTGGGGCCGGGGTATCACCAGGCTGACATCTACCGCAAGGTGGACTTCGAGCTGCCCAGCAAGATCCTGTTGGTGGATGACGAGCGGGAGTTCGTGGACACCCTGTCCGAGCGGCTCATGCTGCGGGACATCGGCACCGCCGTGGTCTACGACGGAGCCCAGGCCCTGGACCTCCTGGAGGAAGAGGAGCCCGAGGTCATGGTCCTGGATCTCCGCATGCCCGGGGTGGACGGCATGGAAGTGCTCACCACCCTGAAGGCCAAGCATCCCCGGGTGGAGGTGATCGTCCTCACTGGTCACGGCTCGCCCAAGGACCGGGACACTTGCCTGAAAATGGGGGCTTTCGCCTATCTGCAAAAGCCGGTGGACATCGAGGAGCTTTCCGAGGTGATGCGGCGCGCCTACGAGAAGGTGCGCTCTGACGCCGAGGGCTGCGAGGCCTGATTTGTCCCTGTGGAGCCATTTCAAGCTGCCGTTCTGGGATCACCCGCCGGGTTTCGCCGGGACCTCCCTGAACTACCGCCGCATGTGGCAGGTGAACTTTGGGGTGGCCCTGGTGATCACCCTTTTGCCGCCCCTGCTTTTGGCCTCGCTGGTCCTGGTGCAGATGGCCGAGCACGCCCGCCTGGAGCGCCGCGGCCTGGAGGAACGCCTGACCGCCCGCCTGGCCGTGGCCGGCGCCGAGCTGGGGGCCTATTTGGGTCAGCGCCGCGAGGCGCTCCGCCTATTGCAGACCGTGGCCCCGCCAGCGGCCTGGGAAGACCCGGCCAGCCTGGCCCGGCTCCGGGGCGACCTGAACCGGGTGGCGGGCGGTTTCGAGGGCCTGACCCTGTGGGGCCCCGGCGGCCGCAAATTGGCCCAGGCCGGCCAGAGCCTGCCCGGCCCGCAAGCCCCGGCCCCGGGCGAGACGGTGTTCCAGGCCCCGGACGGGGCCTATTACCTGGGCTTGGGGCTGCCCTGGCCCCTGGCCCTGGGCGGCGAGGGGGTGTTGGAGGCGGCCCTGCCCGGGCGGGAGGCGCTGGCGGCCCTGACCCGGCTGGCCCGGGACCCGGAGGGGCGGGCCCAGAGCCAAGCCCAGAATCAAGCCCAGATCCTGGTCCGGGGCGGGGCCCTGCCTCCCGGCCCGCCGTGGGACGCCCCGGCCGTGCGCCAGAGCCTGGCCGCGGCCCATCCCGGGGCCCGGGTGCTGGAGGCCCGGGACGCCACGGGCCGGCCCTGCCTGGTGGGGCTCTGGCCCCTGGCCGGCACGGAGTTGACCCTGGCCCTGGCCTTGCCCCCCGGCCCGGCCGCGGCCGGCCTGGCCGCCCTGCGGGTCTGGGTGCTGGTCGCGGTGCTGTTGGGCGTGCTCGCCGTGGCCGTGGCGGTGTACCTGGGCACGGCCCGTCAGGTGAGCCGGCTTTACCAGGCCGACCTGGAGCGCAGCGCCGTGTTCCGGGAGATCGTCTACACCCACAAGCTGGCCTCGGTGGGCCGGCTGGCCGCCGGGGTGGCCCACGAGATCAACAACCCCATGGCCGTGATCAACGAGAAGATCGGGCTCATCAACGACCTGATCCTCATGCACGGGGCCGAGGCCGATCCCGAGCGCCTGCTCTCCTTATTGGAAGTGGTGAAGAATTCGGTGAAGCGGGTCAGCCGGGTGACCCACCGACTCCTGGGCTTTGCCCAGCATCTGCCCCAGGGGGTGGAAAGCCTGGACCTGGGCGAGCTCCTCCGGGGGGTGCTGGCCTTTCTCGCCCGGGAAGCCGAGGTCCGGCACATTGACATCGACCTGCAGGTGGCCCCGGACCTCCCGGCCGTGTCGAGCGATCGGGGTTTGCTGGAGCAGGTGTTCCTGAACATCATCAACAACGCCCTGGCCGTTTTGGACGACGGGGGCCGGCTGGAGATCAAGGTGAGCCAAAGCGCCCTGGAGGACCTGGAGGTGACCATCGCCGACAACGGGCGGGGCATCTCGCCGGAGGACCTGCAGCACATCTTCGAGCCGTTTTTCACCACCCAGGGCACCAAGGGCACCGGGCTGGGGCTTTCCATCACCTACGGCATCGTACACAAGCTGGGCGGCCGCATCAGCGTGGAGAGCAAGCAGGGGCGCGGCACCGCCTTCAAGGTGAGCCTGCCCCCGGTGACCCTGGCCCCGGCGGAGCAACCCCCGGACGCCCGGGAGGTGGACCAGGAGATCGGGGTGCGGGCCATGCTGGCCCGGGGCCCCGGGGATTAACCGGATGGGAGTGCGTCGGATAAAAGAGAAGAGGTGGGGGAAAACCCTTTTTTGTGAACAAAAAAGAGTTTTCCCCCCCACCCCCTTTCCCCAAAAAAACTTAAGTTGTTAGCCGGGTTGGGAAATGGTTGTCTACCAACCGCAACTCCCGCCGAAGGTGGGAATATGGATGAAAATAGCAAAGGCCCGTGTACACCGATGCTTGTGAAAGCCAGAGGAAACTAGCCGGCCCGGCTTCTCCGGGCGGGAAAGCGATAGATCAAACGCCATGGAACCGACGGATTGGAAAAGCGTGGGCCGCGAGGCGCTGGTGTTCTTCAGCCGCATCACGGCCAGCTGCACCCACGAGCTGAAGAACTGCCTGGCGGTGATGAACGAGCAGGGCAACCTGCTGTTGGAGCTGATGGAGGCCGCCTCGGACGGGCGGGAGGTGCCCCAGAGCAAGCTGACCGACAAGGCCCGCCGTCTGGTGGCCCGGGTGGAGGAGACCGACCGCATCATCCGGCGGCTGAACAGCTTCTCCCACCTGGCCGA
This sequence comes from Deltaproteobacteria bacterium, assembly GCA_020444165.1. Next base: position 47,427 of record JAHLLK010000030.1, read on the forward strand.
CGAGGACGTGGCCGGCTTGGAGGCCGGAGGGTTGTTGGACCTGATGGTGGCCATGTACCGCCGTCTGGCCCAGCTGGCCGGGGTGACCCTGGACCTCAGGGAGGGGGGAGAGCCGTTGCCCCTGTTGGCCAACCCCTACCTTCTGGGCCAGGCCCTGTTCGCCTGCCTGGAGCAGGCGGCCGGCGCCTGCGGCCCCGGCTCCACCCTCACGGTGTGGGTGGAGCCGGACGCCGGCGGGGCGCGCTTCTCGTTCGCCCCGGCCGGGGAGGGTGGCGGCCGTCCGGCCGCCGGACCCAGCCCCGGGGTGCTGGGGGCCTTGGGGGCGCGGACCAGTTGGGACCCCGCCGGGGTGCTGCAATTTTGGACCCCCAAGCGGCCGCCGGGCTTGGCATCTCTGAAAAAAGACGCCGACGGGGCGGTGGAAACCCTGCTTATATAGCAGGCTGTTGTAAGACAGCCTGCCAGGCGCGCCATGGATGGACTTTTTCAACATCCTGCTAGCCGATAGCCGATAGCCGATACGGGAGAAGGAAATGAGCGAAGCCAGAGTATTGATCGTGGATGATGAGGAAGAGTTCCTGGAGGCCGTGGCCGAGCGTTTGGAGAACCGCGGCTTCAAGGTGAGCACCGCGCGCCACGGCCTGGAGGCCCTGGATGTCGTGGGCAAGGACGTGTACGACGCCATCGTGCTGGACATGATGCTGCCAGGCATGGACGGCATCGAGACCCTGAAGAAGATCCGGGAAAATCACCCCAATCTGCAGGTGATCCTTTTGACCGGCCACGCCACCGTGGAAAGAGGTCTGGAAGCCATCAAGCTGGGGGCCATCGATTTCCTGGAGAAGCCGGCCGACATCGAGACCCTGACCAAGAAAATCCAGGAGGCCAAGGCCAAGAAGCTCCTCCTGGTGGATCAGGAGCGCGAGGAGGCCGTGAAGGAAACCCTGTTGAAGTACGGCTGGTAATCTGCTGGCGTGCAGGCCGGCGGCAGCGGGATTTTTGCTATGGTGAAGGAACCTGGACAAGCGGGCCCACTGGCCGATTCCTGGCCGGAAAAGGCCCGCATGGTGCAGCTTCTGGCCGAGGGAGGGTTCCCGGTGCCTCCCTTTGTGTACGTCCCGGCCGGGGACTTCGAAGCCGAGCGCTTCACGGCCCTGGAGGGGTTCCTGGAGGCCAACTGCGAGGGCGACTACAAGGTCATCGTGCGCAGTTGCCATCCCCAGGAGCAGTACTACAAAGGGGGGACCTTTGACTCGGTGGTGACCTACGCCGACATCAAGGGCATCAAGTACGCCCGGCGGCGCATCATCAAGATGGCCACCGCGGCCAAGAACCTGGCCATCCTGCGCCAGCAGCGCTTCAACCGGGCCCCCCTCATCCACCCCGGCGAGCTGGGGGTCATCGTGATGCCCTTTGTGGAGGGCACCAACGTGATGGCCAAGAAGATCGGGGCCCATTGGGAGTTCGGCTACTGCCGGGACCGCAACTCCGGCTTTCAGAGCGAGCCCTTCATCACCCACACCCCCCACGACCAGGGGCTGTTGCACATCTCCGAGGACATCCAGCGCCACCTGGGGGTGCCCTGTGAGATCGAGTACGTCATCTCGCCGCAAGGCGAAATCTACGTGGTGCAGGCCAAGGACATCTCCAAGGTGGCCAACCTGGAGATGCGGGAAAGCGAGCTGGCCGTGAGCCTGGACGGGGTGCACCGCATCCGCCGGCGCCGCAACTACCGCGAGCGGCCCATCTACCTCATGGACAACATGAGCTTCTATCTGGAGCTGATCGGCCAGTGCGAGGAGATGGTGCACGGTGACGGGGACCTCTCCCGCTGCACCGAGAACGTGCTGCGGAGCATCGCCGCCTTCGAGGAGGAGATGGTCTCCTTCGCCCTGACCCACGAGCGCTTCGCCGTGCTGGGCCTGTCCATCGAGGTGCCCCAGGAGCTGTACCAGATCGCCAACCACTACCTGGACGACACCCCGGCCGAACAGAAGCGCATCTCCGAGGCGCTCTACGCCAACCTCTACAAGGTGGACCAGTTCCTCTCCGAGGCCGACACCCTGGTGGCCAAGGACAAGTTCCGCCGGAACCTCTGCTCCCACGACGCCTACGGCATCGACACCGTGCGCACCCCCCACTGGGCGGTGTACTGGCTGGCCGAGCGCCACCGCGAGGTGATCCGCGAGTTTCGGCAAAAAGGTTACCAGACCGGCGACTTCGTGGGCATCGAACTGGACGCCAGCGACCGGCCCCTGATCTATCAGCTTTAGGAGGGTGGCGGGGAAAGGGGGAGATGTGGGGGGAAGGGACCTTTTTTGAAAAAAAGGTCCCTTCCCCCCACACCCCCCATCCCCCAAAAAACTTCCTATCCCCAGCAAGCCTACGGCTTGTTGGGGGTGTAGTCCCGGGCGCCGCCGACCCCCCAAGGCGTTGAGCCTGCCCGAGCGCTCTGCTATACTCGCGGGCCATGCGCCCCGGATTCCGGGACACCCGCCCGCGCCCGCCCTGTTGGCGGCCGGGGGGCGCGCGGAAAGGATTCCCGTGCCCGCTTATCTTTTGTGGTCGCTCGTCCTCCTGGCCTCCCTGGCCGCCCTGATCAAGGGGGCCGACATCTTCGTGGAGCATTGCGCCCGCCTGGCCCGCGCCTTGGGGGTGCCCCATTACATCATCGGGGTCACCCTGGTGGCCCTGGGCACCTCCCTGCCCGAGCTGGCCGCCAGCCTGGCCTCGGTGTTCAGCGGGGCCGGCGAGTTCGTGGCCGGCACGGTGGTGGGCTCCAACGTGGCCAACATCCTGTTCATCCTGGGCGCGGCCATCGTGGCCTTCCGGGGCTTCTTGTTCAGCCGCAACATCGTGCAGGAGGACATGCCGGTGCTCTTGCTAGCGGCCATGGTCATCAGCCTGTTCCTCTGGGACGGCCGGGTCTCCCGCTTCGAGGGCTCACTGTTGGTGGTCATGTACGGGGTGTATCTCCTGCACACCCTCCGCCGCCAGGCCGAGTCGGAGCTGGCCGCCGAGGGAGGCTTCCGGCCCGTCACCATCCTGTGGCTGGGGCTTTCCGGGGCCCTGGTGTGGCTGGGGGCCGACTTCACGGTCAAGGCCTGCGTGCAGCTCACCGCCCTCATGGGCCTGGGCGACACCTCGCTGTTGGCCATCACCGTGGTGGCCGTGGGCTCCAGCCTGCCGGAGCTTTTGGTGAGCCTGGCCGCGGCCCGCAAGAAATATTACGAGCTGAGCCTGGGCAACGTGGTGGGCTCCAACATCTGCAACTCCTTCGCGGTCCTGGGCCTGCCGGCCCTGGTCAAGCCCCTGCCCTCCAGCGAACTGGTGAACGGGGTGGGCCTGCCCTACATGCTGGCCGCGTCCCTGCTTTTGCTCATCTATGGCCAGCGGGAGTCGGCCGGCACCATGAGCGGCCTGTTCTTCCTTATCTTGTTCGTGGCCTACCTGGGCCAGGTGCTGGGCTTGTCCTGAGCCTTTACGCCTCCGGCCCAGGGCCCGTCCTGCTTACGCAAAAAACCGCCCACTCCCCAGGGGGAAGGGCGGTTAGCGTTTGCGGCAGGGTCGGGAGAGCAGCCGGGGCTGCTCGCGCGCCTGGGCTTAGGCCTTGTTGCTGATGATGTTGCTGCCCAACAGCCCGCTGGAAGCCGAGGAACCTTGGCCCCGGCCGGGACCCAGGGCCAGGGCGGCCTGGCCGATCTTCTTGAGGTCGTTGGTGAAGCCCTGACCCTTGAGCCGTTCCCGGCTGGGCATCAACTCTTCCACCAGGTTTTTGGGCTTGTTTTCCTGGTCCAGCATATTGGTTACGGCCAGGGCGCCCGCGCTGTCCTGCCCCAGGCCCAGGCCCTGGGCCTGGGATTGCCCCACGGCCAGGGAGGTTTGGCTGGCGATCCTCGCCATATTCTGAAAGGTAACGGCCATGCGCTGGTCCTCCTTAAATGGCCCCCTCCCTGGTTGCCTTTTTAGCCATCCCTGATATCTACGCCAACGGAAGTTTTATGCTAGCATAGCCTGGCCAATCCGCCCAGAAAAAACACCCAATTCGCGCAAGGGAAGGGAGAGCCATGGACCCCCGTTATCAGCAGCTGGCCGCCCGCATCGGCCTGGGCCATTCGGAGCGCATCGCCCGGCTGTTCGCCATGCTGGCCGACGAGACCGACGCCGATCTCCTCCTGGCCATGCCCGGCGACGCCGCCGAGCTGGCCGTCAAGACCGGGCTGGCTCCGGAAGAGGCCGCCTCCCGGATACAGGAGCTGTTCTACCGGGGCCTGGTGTTCCCCTCCACCAAGGGCGGGATCACCAAATACCGCATGTCCCGGGATATGGTGCAGTTCCACGACGCCACCCTGGTGTGGCCCGCGGCTCCCGAGGCCTACCTCGACCTGTGGCGGGAGTTCATGGAGGAGGAGTGGTTTTCCCTGGCCAAGACCATCAGCCAGATGACCCCCAAGCCCTTCACCCGGGTCATTCCGGTGGGGGTCACCCTGAAGCCGCGCACCCAGATCCTGGACTTCGAGAGCGTGGCCGACATCGTGAGCTCGGCCAGCCGCCTGGCCGTCACCCCCTGCACCTGCCGGCTCAGCATGCGCAAATGCGAGCGCACCGTGGAGGCCTGCCTGCAGGTGAACCGGGCGGCCGACTACACCGTGGCCCGGGGCAGCGGCCGGGAGGTCACCAAGGAAGAGGCCCTGGAGATTCTGCGGAAGGCCGAGGAGGACGGGCTGATCCACGTGACCATGAACAAGAGCGAGGTCAGCAACTTCATCTGCAACTGCTGCCCCTGCTGCTGCCAGACCATGCCGGTCTTGATCCAGGGCGGGGTCTCGGTGCTGGACCCCAGCCGCTTCCGGGCCGCCATCGACCCGGACCTGTGCACCGCCTGCGGCCTGTGCCAGGAGCGGTGCTACTTCGGGGCCATCACCCCCCAAGAGGGCGAGGACTCCCCCCGCCAGGTGAACCCGGAAAAATGCATGGGCTGCGGCCTCTGCCTCACCACCTGCCCGGCCGAAGCCATCGGTTTCCCGGAAGTGCGGCCCAGGGACTTCGTCCCCGGCGCGGCTTAGGAGTTCGTGGGGGAAGAGGAAGAGGTGGGGGGAAGGACCTTTTTTTGAAAAAAAAGGTCCTTCCCCCCACACCCCCCTTCCCTCAAAAAACTTCATAGTTTTGGTGGCGTTAGGCTCTGGAGACACCGAGATTTCCGGCGCAACGACGCGGCGCGGGCCGACCATGGCCCGCGCCGCGGGTTTTTCGGGGCGCCTGGCCCGCCAGGCCCGGGCTCACAGCATGTCGAAGTACATGCGCTCGATGAGCTGGAAATTGGCCGCGATCTGCTCCTTGCCCTTCAGGATGGGGCCGTGGCCCGGCAGCACCAGCTCCAGGTCCAGGTTCGCCACCCGCTTGAGGGAGTCCTTCAGGTCCTCGCCGCTGCCGCCGGGAAAATCCACCCGGCCCACTCCCTGGGCGAACACCAGGTCGCCGGCGAACAGGGCCTTGTGCCGCGGCCAGTACAGGCAGAGGTGCCCCGGGGAGTGGCCCGGGGTGTGCAACACCTGGAGCTGCTCCTGGCCCAGGAACAACTCCCCTTCCTCCAGGAACAAGTCCGGTACGATATCATAGGCCGGCAGGCCCATGGCCGCGGCCAGGGCCCGGCCCTCGCCGGCCAGGAACTCGGCCTCCACCGGGTGCAGGGCCACCTTGGCCCCCTGGCGTTGCAGCCGCACCGCGGCTTCCAGGTGGTCGGGATGGCTGTGGGTGACGATGACCAGGCCGGGCAGGTCCTTTTGGCCGTCGCCGGTCAACCCCACCTCCAGGTGGCCGTAGAGCTGATCGTGCCCCGGGTCCACCAGGGTGGGCAACTCACCGCCGATGAGGTAGGAGTTGCAGTTGTTGACCGTGTGCTGGGTCCAGGGATAAAAGAATAAGTCGTCGGCTAGCTGCATGTTTCCTCCGGCAGGGAGCGTGAAGACGGCCAAAAGTTAGTACCAGAGCTTTTAGCAGGCGGTTGAAAAACACCTGGCTCGGCGCCCCAGGGACCACCCCAAACAAGCTACGGCTTGATTGGGGACCCCGGGGATGGCGCGCCAAAATTGCGCGGCTTTTGGAAAGCCAGCAATTTGAGAGCATTGCACGGGGCGTCCTGCCCCATGCAATGTCGGCTTGGCAAAAGCGCGCTCCCACCCCAGCAAGCTCCGCTTGCTGGGGTGGGAGCGCGCTTTTGCCAGGTTTGGTTGAAAAAGGCCATGGCTGGACTTTTTCAATATCCTGTTAGTTTCAAGGCTTCCCGGGGTGCTGTCAAGCTGGACCGGCGGAGCCCCGGCCGCCGGGCGCGGCCGGACCACCCGCGGACCCCGCGGAAAGGGAGGAACGGCATGCCCCGGACAACCCTGGAGGTCAAGACCACGACGCACACCCAGGCCGTAAACCTCACCCACCAGGTGGCCGAGGCGGTGGCCCAGGCCGGGCCGGAGGCCCGCTGGTGCGAGGTCTTCGTGCCCCACACCACCGCGGCGGTGACGGTGAACGAGGCCGCCGACCCCACAGTCATGCAGGACGTCTTGGGCGTGCTGGACCGGCTGGCGCCCTGGCAAGGGGATTACCGCCACGCCGAGGGCAACTCCGCGGCCCACGCGAAATCCATATTGGTGGGGGCCACGGTGCGCCTGCCGGTGGCGGACGGCAGGTTGTCCCTGGGGGTGTGGCAGGGGGTGTTCTTTCTGGAGTTCGACGGGCCGCGGAACCGGCGGGTGCTGGTGGACGTGGCCTGAGCCCCGGATGGGGGCTGGCAGGGAAGGGCCGCGCCGGGGCTGTGGGGGGCGGGCCGCGCCGGGGCCTATTTGAACATGCCCAGGAGCCCCTTTTTCTTGGGTTCCGGGGCGATGGTGGCCACCACCCGCTCCCCATAGGCGCTCTTCAAGAGAAAGGCCCGGATCTCGGCTTGGTCCACCAGACCGGCCTCCTTGATCTGGCGCCGGGCCTCGGCCACCTGGCGCTCGGTGAATTCCTGGGCCAAATCAGCCACCAGGTCCGACACCTCCTGCACCCGGAGCCGCAGGCCCTTGCCCCGGGACTCCAGCAAGAGCGCCTCGCGTTCCGCTTCCACCACCTGGGCCGAAAGCTCGGGATAATTGCGGGATTTATCGCTGACGAACTTGAGCTGCCGGCGCAGATCAAAGGCGTGGCGCTCGGCCTGTTGCGTCTTGGTCTCCAGGTTCTTCACGATGCCCATGGCCTTGCTCCAGAAGGTGCGGGCCTCGGTGAACTGCTCCAGCTTCACGTGGATGCGGGCGATCAACAGGGAGAGCTTCACCGCCTCCGCCTCGTCCTGGGCCACGGCGGAGTGGGCCAGGGCCGCCTGGTAGTAGGCCGCGGCGAACTTGAGGGCCAGTTCCTCACTGGCGGGGGCCTTGCGCCACAAGGGCAACAGCGGCTTAAGCACCGCGGCCAGGCCCGGGGCCTGGCGGGAACGCAGCTCCGGGTCCTCCCGCAGATCCCGGTAGAGCCAGGCCAGGCGCAGGCAGTAGCGCCCCAGCTCCAGGGCGAAGCGTTTCTCCAGCTCGGCGTTCTCCTGCATGATCAGGATCGCGGTGTAGAAGAGCTTCATGCTCTCCACGTGGTCCAGCACCTCTTGGGGCACGGGGCGCAGGTGCCCCAGGGCCTCCTGCACCTTGGCCGAATTGTAGAGCACCGCCTGCATGGCCTGCTGGAAACCGTCCACGGTCAGGCCCGTGCCCTGGGAAGGCCTTTCGAACACCGGGTGCCCGGCCGTGAAGCGGCACAGGGGGCACTGCCACATGAAGTACAACGGCGGGTGATAGGCCGTGAGGCCGGGCTTTTTGCGCAGGTATTTACGGGGCCGCAGATCGGTTTCCCGGTCCTGTTCGATGAAGAGGTGGGTCTTCAAACGCCGCACGGTGACCTCCTGCCCGCACAATGGGCAGGCCACGGAGCGCACGATAAAGGGCGAGGTGCCGGCGGCAGGGGTGGCGTCGGTGGCGGGCATGAGCTGCGGCTTTCAGTTCAGTGGAAAGAGTAAGGATTCTCCGCAACCAACATAACAGAATCCCCGCGAGACGGTCCACCGGCAAATGCCGGCGGGCGGGCGGGGCTTGGGGGGCTTTTCGCAGATGGCCGGCAAAGCCCGTCCCGGCCTTTGCCATCTGCGGTTTGGCAAAAGCGTGTTTGTGCCAAATCGCACAGTTTGCGGCCAACTTGGCGATTCGCCGCAAACCGGCGGGCCATCCAGGGCCCGCGGCAGGCTGTTTGTCAACAGCCTGATTTGGCTTTCCTGGGCAGGCAGGTATGATAATATGCCCGGCATACGCAAACCAACTGCCCCCAAGGGAGAACGACGATGCCCAAGGTGAAGATCCCGACTGGTCTGCTGATCGTCGGCCTGGCCTTGATCCTGGCCCTGCCTTTGGCGGCCCAGGCGCAACAAAACAACCCCTATGGCCAGCCTGCGGCCCAGCCCCAGTGGGGTGGCGACGGTCAAGGCGCACCCGCGGGCGGCGCTTCGCCCATGACCCCCCCGCAGGGCTCTCCGGGCATGCCCCAGGGCCAGCCCCAGGGCCAGCCCCCGGGCGGCGGCATGGGCACCTATGGGCAGCAGCCGGTGTTGGTGCCCGGCCCGACCCTGGCCGATGCCTTGGGCCATTTCCAGGTGCGCATGCCCCAGGGGGCCCAGGCCTTTGGCGCCACTTATAACTACGGCATCCCGCAGATGGGGATCCAAATCTCCATCATGTCCGTGGGCAACCCCCAGATGTTCCAGATGTACCGCCAGAATTTCAACCAGATGATCTCCAACATGGGCGCCCAGGCCGAGGCCCCGCGCCCCCTGAACGCCGGGGCGCAGCAGGGCGAGTTGGTGGTGGCCACCATGAACAACCCCCAGAACGGCCAGCAGATGGTGGCTTACAATGCCTTCCTGCCCCAGGCGGGGGTGTGGATCCAGGTCATGGGTCCGGGCCAGGCTCGGCAGTCGGTGGAAACCGTGGTGAACATGCTGGTGGGCAACCTGCAAAGCCGGTGATTCCTTTTTGATTTTTCTCCGGAGCCTGCCTTTCCCCAAGGCGGGCTCCGGTCGTTTTCGGGGGCCCGGCCCCCGGGGGAGACAGGTCTTGAAGATAGATTTGGAAGACGCCTTGGCCCGCTTGGCCGAGATGCGCTACGAAGACTCCGACGAGGGCGTGGCCAACGCCCAGGTGCGGGTGGGGGTGGCCTATCTGCAAAGGGAACGCTGGCCACAGGCCGCCGAAGCCTTGGACGAGGCTCATTATCTCTGCGGCAAGCTGGAAAACCCCGTGGGCCAGGCCCAGGTGGCCCTGCGCCTGGCCGAGGCCCTGGCCGGCCTGGGCCGTCTGGAAGAGGCGGTGGGGCTTTTGAACGGAGCCTGGGAAGCCTTCGTGGCGGCGGACGATCTCAAGGGCCGCCTGGGGGTGCTGGAGCGGCGGGCCGGGGTGCGCCAGCGCCTGGGCCAGCCGGAGGAGGCCATCGCCGACTACCTGGCGGCCCTGGACTTGGTGCGGGCCCAGGGGGATGAGATCTCGGAACTCTTGCTGGTGCAGTATTTGGCTCCGCTCCTGCGGGAAACCGGCCAGTGGCCCGCGGCGGTGGAGACCTACCGCCGGCTGGGGGTGTTGGCCGACCGCTTCTCCGACCCCCAGCGGGTGGCCCTGGCCCTGACGGGCCTGGGGGCCTGTTACCAGGAGACGGGCCGCCTGGACCTGGCCTGGGAAGCCCTGGCCCAAGCCCGCGACACCTTCCAGTCCCTGGGTATGCTGGAGTGGGTGCGCCGCCTGGAAGGGCAGCTCACGGTTCTGGACGCGGCGCGGCGCGCCCCGGCCGCGGATTGAGGCGCCCGCACGGGAAAAAATTATTCTCTCGCTCCTGGACTCCGGCACAATAAAAAGAAGCCCGCGGCCTCGCCGCCGGTTTTGCCCGCTCCGGCCCGGCTGTTGCGAGGGGTGGGGAGCAGGAGAGAATACACCGTTTAATCGGGGAGGATAGTGCATGAAAGCCCAGACTCTGATCCGGGGGCTGGTGGGATGCCTGGCCCTGGGTCTGATGCTGACCGCCTGGTCCGGGACCGCCCTGGCCCTGGAAGAGCAGAAGGCCATTATCAAGGTGGAGGAAGCCACCCTGGCCTTGCAGGAGTTCATGACCCAGCCTGACGCGTCCTCGGCCCAGTACCTCTTGAAGCGGGGCAAGGCCGTGGCCATTTTTCCGGGCCTGGTCAAGGCCGGCTTCATCGTGGGCGGGCAGTACGGCACTGGGGTGGTGCTGGTGCGCCAGGAGAACGGCGAGTTCGGACCGCCGGCCTTCCTGACCATGGGCGGCGCTTCGGTGGGGCTGCAGATCGGCGCCCAGGCCGTGAACCTGTTCATGGTCATCATGAACGACAAGGGCCTGCACGGGCTGTACAAGAACCAGCTCAAGATGGGGGCCGACGCTTCGGTGGCGGCCGGTCCGGTGGGACGGCAGACCGACGCCTCGCTGTCGGCCCTGAGCATGAAGGCCGACATCTTCTCTTACAGCATGACCAAGGGCCTTTTTGCCGGGGTGAGCCTGGAGGGCGTGGGCCTGGAATTCGACTATGACACCACCGCGGCCTACTACCACCACAAGGCCGGGATCATGGACGTGTTGAACGGGGTCAAGGTGACCCCGCCGCCTTCGGCCAAGAAGTTGATGAAGACGGTGGACAAGTTCGCCCGCTGAGCGAACCGGCGCCCGGCAGGCGGGGCTCCACCCGCCGGCTGGGCGCGCCAGGGAGCTTGGCCACGCCTTTCCCAGAGGGGCGGAGACGGGCTGGAAGCGGCCTGTCTCCGCCCCGAGCTTTTTCCCGCGCCCGCCAGCAGGCTGTTGAAAAAGAGCCTGCTAGGCGCGCCAGGGACCACCCCAAACAAGCTACGGCGTGTTTGGGGACCCCGGGGATGGCGCGCCAAATTGCGCGTCTTTGAAAAAGCAAG
>JAHLLK010000147.1 GCA_020444165.1 Deltaproteobacteria bacterium
AATTACAGAATATTAAAGCATTTTCGCACCGCCCGCGCCATGCAATGGTCTCAAGAGGAAGATGTGGGGGGAAGGGGCCCTTTTTTGAAAAAGAAAGCCCCTTCCCCCCACACCTTCCATTCCCCAAAAAACTTTATAGTTTCACCACATTGGCTGGAAATATCAAGTCTGATGAGCGTAGGGATGGCCCTTGGAATTACGGCGATTCTGCAAATCGCCGTAAGGGGGGCGGGATGGCCCTCCGCCCCGCGGGAAGTCAGGCCGGGCCGCGGCGGGCCTGGGCCCGGAGCGCGGCCAACAGCGCCCGGCGGAGCTGGGGGTCCGCCACTCGGGCCACCATGTCCTCCAGGCCCTGTTCCTCGGCCGGGGACAAGGTCCGGGCCGGCGGTGGCGGGGGCGGCGGCGGCGGCAGATGGCGGGGCTGCACCAGCTTCAGCCGCAGGGCCGGATAGCCCCCCTCGGCCAGGCGGGCCAACAGCTCCGGCTCGGCCATTTTCAACTCCTGGCGCCAGGCCGCGCCGTCCACGCTCACCACCAGCTCTCCGCTCTCCCGGCGGCACACCGGCCAGGACCGCGCGGCCAGGGCCGGGCCCACGGCCTCGCGCCAGGCGGCCAACAGCCCCGGCGGCGGGGCCTGCTGCGCCACCCGGGGGGGCAGCACCCCGGCCAAGAGATCGCCCAGGGTTTGGGGAGGGCGGGAAGCGCCCCGCTGATAACGCCGTCTTCGCATGGGCTCATTATCGCCGGGGGCGGGACGCGGCGCAAGCGGGCCGCGCCTTCCCCGCCCCGGCGCCCACCGCCGCGGGGCCTGGGGCGGGCCGCGGCGGCGGCTGGTATATTAGGGGCTATTATGGAAACTCGTCCCAACCTAAAGCCCGATCTGCGGGACCTGCCGGCCCAGGCGGTGCAGGACCTGGTGGTGTCCCTGGGCCAGAAGCCCTTTCGGGCCCGCCAGATCTTGCAGTGGCTCTACCCCCACGGGGCGCGGAGCATCGCCGGGATGACCACCCTGTCCAAGGCTTTCCGGGAGCGGCTGGCGGGGGTCTGCCGCCTGGACGACCTGGCGCCCAGCCAGGTGGAGACCGCCGCGGACGGCACCCAAAAGCTCCTCTACACCCTGGCTGACGGCCGCCGGGTGGAGGGGGTGCTGATCCCCGAGGAGGATCATTCCACCCTGTGCGTATCCACCCAGGTGGGCTGCCGCCAGGGCTGCCGCTTCTGCCGCACCGCCAGGCTGGGCTTCCAACGCAATCTCTCCCCGGGTGAAATCACCGGCCAGGTGCTGGCCGCCCGGCGGCTGACCGCGCCAGAGCAGCCGTTGACCAACCTGGTGTTCATGGGCATGGGCGAGCCGCTGGACAACCTGGAGAATCTCCTGATCGCCCTGGAGCACATTCTGGGCGACCACGGCCTCAAGATGAGCCAGCGCAAGGTCACGGTCTCCACGGTGGGGCTCCTGGACCGCTTGGCCATCCTGGGCCACGCCACCCCGGCAGCCCTGGCCGTGAGCCTCACCGCGGCCGACGACGAGCTTCGGAGCCGGCTCATGCCGGTGAACCGGCGCTTTCCCCTGGCCCGGCTGCGCGAGGCCCTGAACGTCTACCCCCTGAAACCCACCCGGCGCATAACCTTGGAGTATGTGCTTTTAGGTGGGGTCAACGACCAGCCCGAGCATGCCCGGCAACTGGCGGCCTGGGCCAAGGGACTGCGCTGCAAGATCAATCTCATCCCCTTCAATCCTCACGACGGGGCGGAGTTTTTGCCGCCCAGCCCCGGCGATCTGGAATCCTTCCAGCAAATACTCATAGACGGCCACCTGACCGCCATCATCCGGCAGCCCCGCGGCGCGGACATCGCCGCGGCCTGCGGGCAACTGGCCGCGCGGGCCCAGGCCGCGGAGGAGGGCCAACCTACTTCTTGAACTGGATGGAGCTGATTTCCTTCAGGGGAATGGCGAAGTTGCCGTAGGATGTCTGGCCGGTGGCCTTGGGGGAGCCCGGGAGGGCCAGGATCACTTCCTGCCCGTCCCGCAGGGTCACCCGGGCCTGCAAGCCCTGGCCGGGATCGGCGAGGGCCAGGCCCTTGACCTTGGCAAAGGGCACGGCCAGCTCACCCTCCCCCAGGCGGCCCAGGACAAAGGTCTGGCTGTCGATGGCGAAATGGTCCAGGGTCACCTGGGAGCCGCCGATATCCCGCAACTCTACCCGGAAATTCTCCGGAGGCACGGGGATGTGGGTGGGCCCCACGCCCGTGTTCACGCCCATGCCCAAAACCCAGGGCAGGGCGGCCAGCCAGAAGCCGAGCCGCAACCATTTTGGCCAACCGTGCACTTTGTGTCTCCCGCGCCCCGGGGGCGTGACTCACTTCCCGGACCAGGGGCGGGGCCCGCCGCAAGCAATCTCTGGCAGTTGGTCCGAGCAACTGTTTCGCCAGTCTCCTAACATGCTCCCAGCCTCCCCGCCAAGCGAAAACCAGCCATCTGAATCCCCTGCCCCCGCCAGGCCGCTTGGTTTGCCCGTCCGCGGGTGCTATGCTGTCCTCTGGCCTGGCCGCCGCCGGCAGGCGAGCGGGGAGGGGGTCATTTCCATAGATCTGATGCTGCAACGATTCAAAATCCAGTGGCAAGAACTGCCGATGGGGGTCAAGATCGCCCCGGTGGTAATCTTGCTGGTCGTGCTGAGCGTCCTGCACTCGCGGGCCCTTGCGGAGCACTATGCCTGGCTGGGTTTGGTGCAGCGCCTATTCTTCCTGCCATTGTTCATGGCCACCCTTTTGTTTGGGCTCAAGGGCGGCCTCTTGACCGCCGCGGTGATCTCCTTGAATTATTACAGCCTATTACTGGGCCAGGAGCACGGCACCTGGGGCGGCGTGGCGGAAGCCTTCATCCAGACCGGGCTGTATTTCCTCACCGCCATCATCACCGGCGTCCTGGTGGACCGCGAAAAACGGGAAAGCCAGCGTTTGAAAGAGGCGGAGCACTTGGCCCTCTTGGGCCAGACCACGGCGGCCCTGGCCCACGAGCTGAAAAACCCCCTCATGGCCATTGGCGGATTCGCCGTGCGGATGCTCCGGGAGGCCGAGGACAACTCCCGCCACCGGCGCCAGTTGGAGATCATTGTCAACCAGACCACCCATATGGAGCAGCTCCTGCGGGAGATGCTGGAGTACAGCCGCCCCCTGCAGCTGGAGCTGGGCCGCCACTCCCTGGGCGAACTGGCCGGCGAGGTGATGGAGATGGCCGAACCGCTGGCCGAGTCGATTCCGGTGGATCTGGTCTTTACCGAGGTGGACGGTCCGGTGGCGGTGTTGGCCGACGCCCCCCGCCTGAAGCAAGTGGTGCTGAACCTGGTGCAGAACGCCATCCACGCCTCGCAGCCCGGGAGCCAGGTCCGGGTGGTGGTGCGCCAAAACGGCCACCAGGGCGTGGTGGAGGTGCACGACCAGGGGCCCGGCATTACCAACACCGACCAGAGCAAGATCTTCACGCCGTTTTTCACCACCAAAAGCCAGGGCACCGGCCTGGGCCTGGCGGTCTGCAAGAAGATCATGGACGCCCATGGCGGCACGTTGCGGGTGGAGAGCGAGCCCGGCCGGGGCAGCAGCTTCCTGGCCTCCTTCCCCCTGGCTCCCTGAGCCCCGAGGGGCGCCAGGGTTCCCTTGCCGGCCTAGGGGTGAGCCGGGTGGGCGCCCCCGGCGCCCTTCTCCGCCCCCCGCTTTTTTTGCCCCGTCTTTGCAAAAGAATTTAACCTACTACAACCATGGACCGTGTGTTAGATTTGCACCGGTCCGGGCGTCCGGCGGACCACCAGGCAGCCACCCTCGCCAAGGTGAGACCAGCATGTCGCCAGCCGAACCCCTCTGTGTAGTAGAGCCGCCCCTGCCCGCGCAACGCCCCTCCTGGGGCGAGGACCTCCCGCCCCTGGAGTGGCAGGAGGTGGGGCTGGGCGGTCGGACGATCCGCTTGCCCGAGCTGGCCGACCCCTTGGCCTATTTGGAGAAGCGCCTGGCCCGGGGTTTTCGGGTGGCCAATGACCTGCCCCTGTGGACCAAGCTGTGGCCCGGCTCCCTGATGCTGGCCCAGTTGGTGGAGGCCATGCAGCCGCCGGTCCAGAGCCCGGTTTTGGAGCTGGGGGCCGGAGTGGGGCTGCCCGGCCTGGTGGCCGCCCAAAAGGGCTGCCGGGTGATCCTCACCGACAACGACCCCGACGCCCTGTGCCTGGCCCGCTTGGCCGTGGAGGCCAACGGCCTGGGCCATTTGGTGGAGGTGCGGGAACTGGACTGGCTGACCCCTCCCTCCGACCTGGCCCCGGTGGCCACCATTCTGGGGGCTGAAGTGCTGTATGAGCGGGCCATCTACCCCGACCTGGCCCGTTTGGTGGCCCGACTGCTCCTGCCCGGGGGCCGGGCCCTGTTCAGCTATCAGGAGCGGCCTTTCCGCATCAGCTTCTTCGATCACCTGGGGGAGGAATTCAGCCTGGGCCGGCTGACCCGCCGCCTCAGGGGCGACGATGAGGAGCCGCCGGCGGTGTTCCACCTGGTGGCCGCCACCCGGCGGAGGGACGAGGCCGGCCCGCAATAAGCGGGTTGGGAAGAAGTATAATCAGGGCCATTTCACAAGGCATTCTCTCTGAAATCCCGGCCAACTTCGGGAGCGAACGCGGTCCGATATTCTGGCGACCTCCCCCGACCCGTTATGGGAGCCGCAGCATGCGGCCCCGGCACTCTCTTGAATCCTAGCCAACTTCGGGAGCGAACGCGTTCCGGTATTCTGGCGACCGCCCCCGACTCGTTATGGGAGCCGCAGCATGCGGCCCCGGCACTCTCTTGAAACCAAGCCAACTTCGGGAGCGAACGCGGTCCGGTATTCTGGCGACCTCCCCCGACTCGTTATGGGAGCCGCAGCATGCGGCCCCGGCACTCTCTTGAATCCT
>JAHLLK010000148.1 GCA_020444165.1 Deltaproteobacteria bacterium
CATGCCGGCGTGGCCCATGGCCAGGCCGTCGCAGATGCCGATGGTGTTGAACTCAAAGGGTACCCCGCCGGCCTGCCGGACCCCCTCCTTGACCCGCCGGGCCAACTGGTCCAAATGCATGTGTCCCGGCACCACCTCGTTGAAGGAGTTGGCGATGCCGATGAAGGGTCGGTCGAAGCCCTCCCGGGGCACGCCCAGGGCGTGCAACAGGGAACGCTGGGGGGCGCGCTTCAGGCCTTTTTTCACTGCGTCGCTTTTCATGTCTTGCTCTCCAGTACGCCGGAGGAGCTGGGGAGAGGGGGAACCCAAACGGCGTCCCGCACCTCGCCCCATCCCGGGGTCCGGCTACTCTGTCTTATTTTTGGCCGCGGACGGCGTTTTTAAAGAAGAAAGAGTTGGGTCCGGCCCCTATAGGGGCAGAATAATGGCGAGGGATACTACTACGGAGAGGAGAAGCGGCAGGCAGGAAAAGGCGGGGGAGGCGGGTGCTGCGTGTTTTCGAGCCCTTGGCGGCTTTGTCGCGGCGGTCATCTTCGGTCTCCTGTCTCCGTGAACACAGCTAAGGAAAGTGTACAGTGCGAAATTTGTAGCACCCTTCTAAGGGGTTGTCAATAGAAGGGCGCCGGCCGCCGGCCCCCGGGGAAGGGCGCCCGCGCGCCCGGCCTCAGCCCCGCCGCCCAAACCAGCCGCCGGGCCGGCCGCCGGGCCAGCGGCGCTCCCGCCACACGGCCCACCAACCGGGCCGCTTGCCGGCCAGCCGCCCGGCCGCCCGCGCGGCCACCAAATCCCGGGCCAGGTCCAGGTATTCCCCCGCCACCTGGGCCAGGCTGGGCAGGCGGCAGGCGGTTCCGAACCCGGGGTAGTCGGCCAGGATGCGCTCCAAAAGCTCCGGAATCTCCGTGGCTTTGCTGAAGGTGAACCCGGCCCGGCCCACCAGCTCCGGGTTGCCGCCGTCGGCCAGGGCCAGGGCCGGCAGGCCCGAGTGCAAGGCCTCGATCAGCGCGTTGGAGCAGGGCTCCTTTTGGGCCGCGGTGAGGAACACATCGGCTCCCCGCAACAGCTCGGCCAACTCCGGGCTGGGGCAGGGCGGCAAATGCACGATGTTCGCGAACTTCACCGGGGAGTTGCCCACGAAGGTCAGGGAGTAGCGCGAAAAATCCAGGAGACGGTCCAGCTTCTCGTAAACCCCGAAGCCCTTCTTGTAATTGGCGGACCAGGAGGCGGCGATGAGCCGCACCGGGCGGCCGGGCTCACGGGGTTCGGCCGGCGGATGGAAGATGGCCGGGTCCGGCGCGTTGACGATCACCCGCTCCACCCCGCCCGGAGGCCAACCCAGATCGTGGTTGGCCGCCTGGGACCAGGCCGACTGGAACACCGTGGCGTCGGCGGCCAGGCGGTTCACCCGGCTCACCACCAGGTCCCGGGGGTCGTCGGGCCGGTTGTAGAGCCGCATGGGTCCGTCCACCCGGTGGATATAGATCTTGTCCGGGAATTTGCGCCGGAGCGCCAGGATCTCGGCGCATTGGTGGTGGCTGTTGAACAGGATCACCGCGGCCGCGGCCGGGTCCGGGGTGTGGGCTCCCTGGCGGGTCAGCTCGGCGGCCAGGGCCTTCAGGAACTGGTTGGCCCCGCCGTGGGGCCCCTCCTGCCAGGGAAAATGGATGTGCAGGGCCAGGCTCATGCCGGGTCTTCCTCCGGGGAGGGTGTGGACCGCCGGCGGGTCAGGAACGCCCAGGCCTCGGCCAGGCTGGCCGCCGGATCGTGGCGCACCACCCCGGCCAGCACCCGGGCCGTGGCCGCGTCCCGGGGCCAATGCCGCAGCGCGTGGCGCAGCCCTTGCCAATAGGCCCGGCGCACCCCCTCCCAATCCGGGTCCGGCCCGGCAAAGCGCCGGCCCAGGGCCGCCAGGATCTTGGCTAGGGCGAAGTATTGCAATCGCCGCTCCCGGGCGGTCTGCCCCGGGAGCACCAGCCCGGCCCGGCGGGCCCACCTGACTTCTTCCTGATTGAACTCCCGGTCCAGGCCGGCGGCGGTCACGTTCCGCCAGGCCACCTGGTCGGCCAGCTCCAGGGAAGCCGCGGCGTGGGCCGTGGACACCTGACCCCCGTGGCGGCGGAACTGCACCAGCACCTCGGGCAGGTTGGCCCCCTGGCCGTGGGCCAGCAGCCGCGACCACAGGTCATAGTCCTGGGCGTAGCGGAAGGCCGGATCGTAGGCCAGCCCCTGGGTGGTGAGCGTCTTCCGCCGAAGCATCACGGTAGAGTGGTGAAAGGCGTTGTTCAACAGCAGCTTGGCCCGGATGGCCGCGTCCCCGGCCGGCTGGGCATGGGTGAGGCCCAGGGGCCGCCCCGCCTCATCCACATAGGCCACCCAGCCGCCCAGGATCACCGTGGCCGGGTGGGCGGCCAAAAAGGCGGCCTGGCGGGCCAGGCGGCGGGGCAGGGCCACGTCGTCCGCGTCCAGCCGGGCCACGAAACGCCCCCGGGCCCGGGGCAGGGCCCGGTTCAGGCTGGCCGGGAGCCCCCGGTTGGTCTCGTTATCCAGCACCGTGATCCGGGGCTCCCGCGCGGCCCAGGCCAGAAGCTCCTCCCGGCTGCCGTCTGTGGAGCCATCGTCCACCGCGATCAGCTCCCACTCGCCCAGGGTCTGCGCCGCCAGGCTGGCCAGCGCCGCGGCCAGGTGGGGCCGGCCGTTGTACACGGCCATGAGCACGCTCACCTCAGGCGTCACGCGGCACCGCTTCCGCCCAGATCTCGCCCCAACGCACCTCCTGGTGGCTGACGGTCAGTCCGGCCGCGGCCAGTTCCCCCGCAAAGGACTCCTGGGTGTACTCCACCTCGTGGGTCAGGTCCAGGCGCCACTCCACCCCCAGCTCCTCTTTCAAGGGCACCCGCCAATCCCGCTCGAACAGGGGCACCCGCAAGAGGAGGCGCGCTGGGCGGACCCGGGCCATAAGCTCCCGCAGAAACTCCACCCGGCCGGGCAGGTGCTCCAGCACGTTGGAGAGCACCACGGTGTGGAACGGCCCCGGGGGCAGCTCCCCCCGCACGTCGCCCAGGTGATAGGTCACCCGGGAGTGCGGATGGCGCGCCGCGGCCTGCTCCACCCGCCGGGGGTCCAGATCCACCCCCACCACCACGGCCCCGGCCCGCTCGGCCAGCTCCCGGGCCAGGGCCCCGTCGCCGCAGCCCAGGTCCAACACCCGCTCGCCCGGGGCCAGGCGCGCGGCAAAGAAGCCCGCGTAGTCCAGATGGCGGCGCTTGCTGTGCTGGCCTCCCCCGTGGGCCTCCGACAAGGCCCCGGCCAGGCCGTACACCAAATTGTCCAGGATCAAGGCGAACTTCAGCCCCCGCTCCGGCCCCACGGCCCGGGCATAGGCCCGGGCCAGGCGGGCCAGCAGCCCGGCCGCCCGGGCGGGAGGGGCCAGGGCCGCCAGCCAGGCCCGCCGCCCGCCGCTGGGCTGTTCGCCCTGGCTCATGCGGGGAACTCGAACTTGAGGTCGTCGGCCGGGTCGTAGGGCGTGTCGCACAGCTCCACCAGGGTGGCCTCCTCCAGGGCGGCCAGGCGGTGGGCCACCCCCACCGGCATCCACAACAGATCGCCCGGGCCCATGGCCAACTGGGCCGTCTCGCCGGTCCGGATGCACGTCAGGTCATAGCGGATGCGCCCGGACACCACGTACATGCCCTCGGTCTTGATACGGTGGAAATGGCCCCCGCGAAAGCCCGTGCCGGGCTTCAGGGTCATGAGCGCCACCTTGCGCACCGCCTGGCCGTTCAGGATGAGGTGGGCCTCCCCCCGGTCGTCCTGGTAACGCTTGGTGTAGCGGAACTCATCGGTCAGCGGCAGGTTCTCCACCCGCACCCGCTCGGCCAGGGGCCGCGCGTCCACCGGCGGCCGGCAGCGGAGCCCATACTCCTCGCCCAACCCGGCCAGGCGGGCCAGCTCGGCCGGCGGCAGGTCCCGGCCCCCCCCCAGGGCCTGGGCGGCCAAGAGCACCTGGGACGCGTGCTCCACCTTTTCCGTCAGCGCCCAGGCCGCCTCCAGATTGGCCCCCCAGGTAAGGCTGCCGTGATGGGCCAAGAGCAGGGCCTTGTGCCCGGACCGCAGGTAGGGCTCCACCGCCGCGGGCAAATCCGGCGTGGTGGGGGTGGCGTAGGGCGCGGTGGGGATGGACCCCAGGCCCAGGACGACCTCGGGCAGGCCCTGGCAACCCAGGTCCCGGCCGGCCAGACTGAACGCCGTGGCCACCGGGGGATGGGCATGCACCACGGCCCGGGCCTCGGGGATAAGGCGGTAGACCAGGTAGTGCAGCCGGGCCTCGCTGGAGGGCCGGCCCGTGCCGGCGAGCACCCGGCCTTCCAGGTCCACCTCCATCAGGTCTCCGGGCTCCACAAAGGCCTTGCTGCGCCCGCTGGGGGTGATCAAGAGGCGGTTGTCGTCCAGCCGGGCCGAGATGTTGCCGTCGGTGGCCGCCAACAACCCCTTTTGCCAGGCCAGGCGGCACACCCGCACCACCATCTCCGCTAGCGCGGTTTTGTTCATGAAGTCCTCCCGGCTGCGCCAGATGCCCGCCGGCTTCGTTGCGGACTGCGCTCCAACCTCGACGTAGCTAGGGCTACGCCTCCGGTTGTCGCTTGTCCGACGCCTTGCCGGCGAACACCTGGCTGTGCCGGCTCGGGAGCAAAACCTCGACGGACAATGGGTGGGCTGTTTTTCAACACCTTGGGCTACGCCTCGGGTTGTCGCTCGTCCGACGCCTTGCCGGCGAACCTCTGGCTGTGCCGGTCCGGGGCGCAACGTCGCCTGAAAAAGAGGTCCGGCCAAAAGCCTATTACAGCGGATTACCCGCCAACCTCCCAAGTTTTTCACCAAGTTTTTTGGGGGAAGGGGGGTGTGGGGGGAAGGACCCTTTTTTTCAAAAAAGG
>JAHLLK010000031.1 GCA_020444165.1 Deltaproteobacteria bacterium
GCCAGCTTCGGGAGCGAACGCGCTCACGTGCGGGGGGCAGCCTGCCCCGACCCGCTACGCCAGCCGCGGCGACGCGGCCGCCAGCCGCGGCGACGCGGCCGCGGCCCCACAGCTCCAGGCGGAGTTCCGGCGGCAGAGCCGCACCGCCCGGCGCGGGCCGCAGACGGATCCGGCGGACGGGCCGGGGCTCCATTTCCAGGCTCAGGCGGTCGGCCCGGGCCAACAGGGGCAGCACCCCGGCCCAATACAGGCGGGAGGGCCAGCGGGCGGTGAAGGCGGCCGGCTGCCAGGCCCCCTCCCCGTCGCTGGTCTCCACCACCAGCCCCGCGGGGAAGATCTGTTCTTCCGGGTGGTGGGTCAGCACCAGGCGGGAGGGGCGATAGGCGCGGTCCAGTTCGAAGACCAGGCCGCCCACGGTGGCCTGGCCGGTCACGGTGGCCAGGCGGGAATCCCCCGGCGGCGGCGGCGGCACGGCCCGGAAATAGCTGAACCCGTGCCGGTCCTGGCGCTCGGCCTGGTAGCCGGCCGCGGCCAGGGTCTTTTCCGCGGCCGGGGCCAAGCCGCTGGCCACGGCCAGGTGCAGGGTCTGGTGCGGAGGCAGGACCAGGTTGGCGGCCAGGTGCCCGGCCAGCCACTCCGGGCGGGAGAGTTCCGGCGGCAGGCTCACCCGCAGCCGGGACGGCAGCCAGGCCTCCAGGGCCGGGCCGCACCACACGGGTGCCTGGCCGGGCAGCAACCCGGCCAGCCAGCCGGCGGCTTGGCGGGGCCGGGGCTTCGCGCCGCCCTCCACCCCCACCAGGGCCTCCACCACGCTCCAGGACTGGCGGGCTTGGTTGGCCAACCGCACCCGCAGATAGCGCGCGGTGCGCGGCGGGAAGCGGTACTCCTGCCACGGCGAGGCGAACAGGGCGGACAGCCGTCCCGCGGCCCATTGCCAACCCACGTACATGTTGTGCACCCGCCCCAATTCCTGCCAGGGGCCGTGCTCCGGGCGGGCGGCCAGGGCCAGGATGCCGGGCAACTCGCGGTGGGTGCCGGCAAACAAGAGCAGCTGGCAAACCCCCACCGTGTCCCGACCCAGGTCCAGGATCACCTCCTGGCCCGGGGCCTGGCTGGTCCGGGGGCTCCAGCGGGAGCCGGCGTTGAGATCGTCCAAGGCCGGCGCCAGCCCGGGCTGGTGGCTGGCCGTGATCCGGGCCGGGCCGGCGGCCAGGAGCCGGGGTTCATAGGGAGGCGGCTGGATGCCATGCACCAAATGGCCCCAGGGGGTGCTGACCCGCCAGGTGGCGCCCAGGGCCGCCAGGTTCTCCTCCATGGCCGCCAACTGGCCGGGCAGGAGATAGACCCCGGGCCGGAAGGAGCGGTAGAGCTGGCGCAAATAGGGGGGATATTTGGCGTTGAGGGCCCAGACGAAAACCTGGTTCTCCTGGCAGTCAAAGGTGAGCCGCATGCTCTGACTGAAGGCCAGGACCCAGGCGTGACTCAGGCCCTCCTGATCCATGACCTCACCCAGGGCCCGGGCCTCCTTGAGTTCCTCGGCGTGGTTGTGCGCCAAGGTTTGGTTGTACAAGGGGCTGTAGAAGAGGGTGCCCCAGAGGTACAGCACCGCCACGGCCAGCCCCCCGGCGCCGGCCACGGCCCAGCCCCAGCGGCCCCAGGCGGCCAGGCGGTCCAGGCCCCGGGCCAGGGTCAGGGGCAGAAAGAGATACACCGGCAGGAGATAGCGGAGCGAGTTGAAGGCCGACCAGCCGGCCACCACGAACAGGGAGGTCATCAGGCCCAGGCACAGGAGCAGGATCTCCGAGCCGTCGCCCTCCCGGCCCCGCCGCGCTCGCCGGAAAAGGTTCCAGCCCCACTCCCCCAGGCACCAGGCCACGGCGGCCAGGGAGAGGGCCAGCACCACCGGCCCCAAGCCGGGCGCCAGCCAATCCCGCAGGTCGTAACCCCGCACCCCCGTCAGCACCGGCAGGGCCTGCTCCGCCAAAAAGGCCAGGGTGTTGCCCAGGGGGTCGCTGGGTTTGGGCCGCAGGAGGAAGCGGAAGGTGGCCCAGTCGTGGGCGAGGTTGTAGAGCCAGAAGGGCAGGCTGCCCAAGAGGAACCCCGCGGCCAGGGCCCAGAACCCGGCTGTCAGGGGCCAACGTAAGTTCCGCCGCCACAGCACCAACAGGGCCGGCGCCAGGAAGTAGATGGCCAGGGGGTGGGTCCAAAAGGCCAGGCCGGCCAGGACGCCCAGGACCGCCTGGGCCGTGACCAGGTGGCCCGCCGCCACCCGGCCCCGGGCCAGCCGCACCGCCAGCCAGAGGAACCAGGCCCCCAGGGCCAACAGCGGCAGATAGATGCCCCGGGCGATCACCGAGGTCCAGGCCAGGTGAAAGGGCCCCAGGGCGGCCAGGCCCAGGGTAAAGAGCGCGGTGCGCCGGCCGTAGATCTCCCGGGCCAGGAAATAAAGGCCCAGGAGGAAGACCAGGGAGAACAGGGCCGGCGCCGTGGAAAGCGCCACCCGGTTCACCCCGCCAAAGGCCATGAGCCCCGCGGCCAGGGACGATTCCAACGTGCCGCCGTAAGGTGAGCCCCACCAGAAGGCGGTGAACTCGCCCTGCTGCATCTGGAGCCCCATGAGACCCACCATGGCGTTGTCCGAATCCAGGGCCGGGGCGGTGAGGTACAGGGCCCGGATGCAGGCGGCCACGGCCAACAGCCCCACCACGGCCCAAATCTCCCACCGGGGCCCGGCGGGGCGGGGGGAGTACGGCGGGGGCGGGGAAACGGGGTCGCGGCTGGAAGGCAAGGTTGGCTCCTTGGAGGCGGCTCCGGGGTGGCCTGTCCGGGCACAGGGCGGAAAAGTCTAGGAATTAGCGTAAACGGCGTGGTTAGTCAAGCCCGGGGGGCGGAGGGAAACAGGGGCGGCTTGCCCGGGGGGCGGGCTGAGCGGGGTTGGGGTGGGGGATCCCAAAACTACCAATAAGGATAGTACAATATGGAGAGCATTGCACGGGGCGTCCAGCCCCGTGCAATGCTCTCCGTAGGGAGCCCTTGCTCCGGCATTGCGGCGCAAAAAGGCCAAAAGGCAGGGTAATGCGGTTACTTCCGCGTAAATCGAGTTTGGAACTGTTTGCGGGCCGGCAGGCAATTGACGCAGGAAGGCCCATGGCTTATGGTGCCTCCAACCGGCTGGCATCCTGTTGCCGGTGGAAAGGAGCCTTGAGATCCATGGATTACCGAGAATTGACCGCACCCTGCGGGCTGGATTGCTTTAACTGCACCTTTTATCTGGCCACGCAAGACCCGGCCGCCCAGGCCCAGGTTGAAAAATGGTCGGAGCAGTACCAGGTTCCCGTGGCCGTCATGCTTTGTCGGGGGTGCCGGGCCCATGACGGGCAAATCCCCCTGCAAAGGCACCTGTTCGGCGAGGCGCACCGCTGCGCCGCCTATGAATGCGCCAAGAGCAAGGAGCATCATCATTGCGGGGAATGTGACGATTTCCCTTGCGATTATCTGCACCCCTATGCGGACCGGGCGGCGGAGCTGCCGCACAACATGAAGGTCTTCAACCTGTGCCTCATCAATAAAATGGGCCTGGATAAATGGGCGGAAAGCAAGGCGGCGGAGGTGCGCACCACTTACTTCGGCAAGCCTTGGACCCTGGCCAAATAGGTTCGGGCTTTTCCCCGGGCCGCGCCCGCTTCCCCGGAGGGGGACCAGGTGGAGGAAGCAAAAACTCCAGGACGAAAGGCCGTTGGTTTTGGCGGGGTACGGTGACGCGGGGACTGGATGGTCGTGTCTGGCTCGATAAGCAGGTGGCGGGCCGGTAATTCGTTATTGTGGGGTTCGCCGCCCGCTCCGGCCGCCCGAGCCGGTCCCCGCGCCACTTTTTTTGTATTGGAAGGAGTCAGGCATGACCGAAGCCAAATACCGTCAATATATCGCCGATTTCAACGCCGCCTGCGCCGGCAGCGGCAAGTTCGACACCTTCTTCGACACCTACTATCATCCGGACGCCGTATTCGAATATATCCCCGCGGCCCGGAAGAACCAGGGGCGCGCCAGCACCCTGAAATTCTGGGAGGGCGTGCACGAGATCATGACCGAAGAGATCCAGCCGCACATCTCGCTCCTCATCACCGACAACCAGGTGGCCACCGAAGCGCCCATAGATTTCCGGTGCAAAAAGGATCTGGACTGGGTGGGGGTGAAGCACCCGGCCGGCAGCTCCTTCCGGCTGCGCATGGTGGCCTTCTACGACCTGGACGAGGACGACAAGATCACGTATGTGCGGGTTTATTCGATTTACCATGAAGCCTATCAGGTGGGGTGAAGCGGAAGATTTGGGGCTTGCCTACGATGAGAAAGCGTCATCCAGCGTATCCTGGATGCGGAAGCGCTATTCCCTAGGCAACATCGACGGCCTCGGAAAAGATGTGTTCTTTGAGGGCGGGGCGTACGGCTGTCTTCTGCACCAAATCAACCTTGACCCCGCCCAAGAGATCCTCCAGCCAGTATTGCAGGTTGAATATCTCGAACAGGGGCTCAAGGTGCGGTCGAACTCCGTCAAAAGATCCACGTCGCTGGTTTGACCGGCCTGGTTGCGGGCGGTGGAACCGAACAAGGCCAGGGAGACATCTCCCCGCTGGCGCAACTCCTCCCGGTGAGCGCCCAGGGTTTTTATGATGGCCTCGCGGTTCATTCTTACCTCTCCCAATAGACACAACTAGTTTGCCCCGGAACAGCCTGACCGGACAAGGTCGCTTCCTGGTCACAACCCGGGCGGGCGGGGGTAAGGGGCTAGATTGCACGGTGGTGTACTGCCGGGCCCGCTTCCCGCCATCCAGCGGGAGAGGCTGAAAACGGGGTCGCGGATGATTCCATCTCTTTGGATTTAAATCGCCCAGGGAACCCTGGCGTCGTCGGCCATCAAGACGGGCAACACCCTTGCTGCGAACCCCGCCGACGCGAGGTTCCGCCCACGGCCGCCGAGGCGCTCACCTCACCTCACCATGTGGTGTGTCACGTTAGTTCAGCTCGAACCTCTTGACCGCCTGGGGGCTGAATTAGCCGTTCGGGTCAGGGTTTTGTTTGGCCACCGCGCAGTAGGCCGCCTCCTCAACCCAGTTTCCTCCGGCGCTCTCCTTTCCATTCCTGCCCCCTCCCCTTCTTCCCCCTTTTCCCCATTGCCAAGCCCCCACCCTCCCAGCGTATTCTATAGGCATGCCACCGGTGCTTACCTCCATCTTCGAGCTGTTCAAGGCCGGACCCGGGCCGTCCAGTTCCCACACCATCGGCCCCATGCGGGCCGGGCTGGAGTTCCGCCGGGAGTTGGCCGCGTTGCCGCCCGAGGTGCTGGCCCGGGGCGTGCGCCTGGAGGCGGAGTTCCTGGGCTCGCTGTCGGCCACCGGCCGGGGGCACGGCAGCGACCGCGCGGTGTTGGCCGGGCTGTTGGGCTGGGCGCCGGAGGAAGTGGACCCCGCGGCCTTTGCCGCCCTGGGCCGGCCCGACGGCCCGCCGCTCAGCCTGGAGGTGGCCGGGCGGCGGTTCCCAGTCAGCCCGGACACCGTGGTCTTCGGGCCCCTGGAGCACGACCACCCCCACCCCAACACCCTTATCCTGCGTCTCTGGGGACCGGAGGGCGTCCTCCTGGAGCGGGTGTACTACTCCGTGGGCGGCGGCTTTCTGGAGGGCCGGGGCCCGGCCCAGCCCCTGAAGAGCCGGCCGGCCTATCCCTACGCCAGCCTGGCCGAGCTGTTGGAGATCCTGGCCCGCACCGGCCTCCCGCTCGGCCGGGTGCTCATGGCCAACGAGGAGGCCATCACCGGGGCCGCGCCCGCGGAGATCACCGCCGGGATGCATCGCATCCTGGGGCTCATGGAGGATGCGGTGGAGCGGGGGCTGGCCGCCGCGGGCAAGCTGCCCGGCCCCCTGGGCCTGGACCGCAAGGCCGGCATCCTGTATGCCCGGGCCCGCTGGCAGGCCCACGCGGCCGAGCGCTGGCTGATCCTCATGAACGCCTACGCCCTGGCGGCCAGCGAGGAGAACGCGGCCGGCGGCCTGGTGGTCACCGCGCCCACCCTGGGCTCCTCCGGGGTGATCCCCGCGGCCCTGCACCTGCTGAAGTACCAGATGCGGCTGCCGGCGGCGGCCCTGTTGGAGCCGTTGTGGGCCGCGGCGGCGGTGGGGTTTTTGATCCGGCACAACGCCTCCATCGCCGGGGCGGAGGTGGGCTGCCAGGGCGAGATCGGGGCGGCCAGCTCCATGGCCGCGGCCCTGTTCGCCCTGGCCCTGGGCCACGGGGTGGAGGTCATGGCCAGCGCGGCGGAGATCGCCCTGGAGCACTACCTGGGCCTGACCTGCGACCCGGTGGGCGGCTACGTGCAGATCCCCTGCATCGAGCGCAACGCCATGGGGGTGGTGAAGGCCTACAACGCCTGCCTGTTGGCCAGCGCCGGCGATCCCCGGCGGCAGAAGGTGGGTTTTGACACGGTGGTCAAGGTGATGCTCCAGACGGGCCGCGACATGTCCACCCGCTACAAGGAGACCTCCCTGGGCGGTTTGGCGGCCAACGTGCCCTGCTGCTGAAAGCTGCGCGAGCTTCTTCTTACAATTCCCTGTCGTTTATCCTATAATCCCCACAAACCAGCTATCGGATTCGGCAAATCAGTCCTGGTTGGAGCACCTGTGACCTGGCTCGCACCATCCGTGATCGCCACCCTGTTTGGGACTTTGATCCTGGGCATGGTCTACGGCTTTCTCTACACCCAGGACCGGCAAAAATACCTGGCGGTGTGGACAGGGGCCTGGTTCCTTTCGGCGGCGCGTTTCGTGCTGATGCTGGTCATCCTCCACCTGCCGCCGCAGCCCTGGTTCTGGCCCCTGCACCAGCTCTGCACCCTGGGTAGCGGGGTCATGCTGTTGTGGGGGGCCCAGATCTTCCTGGAACGCCCCCTGCCTGCCTGGTGGCTGGCGGCGGCCGGCGGGGCGGCAATTTGGGTGGTGGTCCACCCCTTCACGGGGCTGGGCTTCCTGGCCCTCACCATCCCCACCTACCTTTTCCTGGCCGTGGTCTTCATCTACACCGGCCTGGCCTTTTTCCGCTCCACCCGGCTGGAGGGTTTGGGCCGGAGCGTCACCGGGGTCAGCTTCATCCTTTGGGGCCTGCACAAGGCCGACTACCCCCTGATCCGCCCCCTCACCTGGCTGGCCCCCTGGGGTTATCTCCTGGCCGCGGCCCTGGAGATGCTCACCGCCTTGGGCCTGTTGTTGGCCTACTTCCAAAAGACCCGGGCCCGGCTCCTGGCCGCCCAGGGGGAGATCCAGGCGGGGCGCGACCGCCTGGAAGCCCTGGTGGAACACGCCGGAGAAGGCATTTTCCAGAGCGACGCCGCCGGCCGGCTGTTGGCCGCCAACCCCGCCCTGGCCGCCCTGTGGGGGGTGGCCGACCCCCAGGCGCTGTTGGGCCGGCCTTTTTTTCTGGCCCCGGAGATCTTCACCGAGCCCGCGGAGCGCGCCGTCCTGCAAGACCTCCTGAAGCAAGAGGGGCAGGTGCGCGCCTTTTTGTGCCGGGTGACCACCGCCCCAGGCCGGCGGGCCCAGTGGTCCCTGAACGTCCGGGCCGTGCGGGACGCCCAGGGCCAGCTGGAGTTCTGGGAAGGCACCATCAACGACCTGACCCACCGCCTCTTGGCCGAAGAAGCCCTGCGCCGGAGCCTGGACCAGAGCCAGGAAGCCCGCCAGGAGGTGGAGTCCCTCCTGATCTCCACCCGGGCCACCCTGGAAAAGCAGGACTTCAACGAGCTGGCCCGCACCATCCTCCAGGAGTGCCAGAGCCTCTTGGGGGCCGAGGCCGGCTACCTGGCCCTCCTGGACCGCACCGGCCGGGAGAACCGGGTGCTGCTCCTGAACCCCGGCCGCCGCCCCGGCTCCGCCGCCGCCCTGCCGCTCGCCTACCCCGCCTCCCCCAGCCAAGCCAGCCTGGGCCAGGACCCGGTGTTTCACAATGATTTCCCCGCCAGCCCCTGGAGCGGCCTGCCGCCACCGGAGCTGACCGACCTGGCCAACGCCCTGTTCGCCCCCCTGATCATCGAGGGCCGGGTGGTGGGGGTGCTGGGCCTGGGTGACAAGCCCGGGGGCTTCCGCGAACTGGACGCCCGGCGGGCCGGAGCCTTTGCCGAGTTGGCCGCGGTGGGCCTGCACAAAAGCCTCACCCGCCAGGCCCTGGCCGCCAGCGAGGAACGCTTCCGCCTGATGTTCGCCACCATCCCGGACGCCGTGACCCTCTCCACCCTGGAGGGGATCATGGTGGACGTGAACCAGAGCTTTTGCCGGCTCACCGGGTATACCCGCGAGGAACTCGTGGGCCGGACGGCTCAGGCGCTGAATCTGTTGACGGATGGGGTTGAACGAGAGGAAGTGCTCAACCGCTTGCGGCAGGCAGGGCACACGGTCAACCAGGAGCTGGCCATCCGGGGCCGGGACGGCCAAGTCAAAACCGCCCTGGTCTCCGGGGCTGTCCTGGAACTGGACGGCCAACCCCACATCCTGGCCATCGCCCGGGACGTCACCCAGCTCAAGGAGGACGAGCGGGAGCGCGCCCTTTTGGCCGAGCAGCTCCGCCAATCCCAGAAAATGGAGGCCGTGGGCACCCTGGCCGGCGGGATCGCCCACGACTTCAACAACATCCTGGGGGCGATCCTGGGCTATGCCGAGCTGGCCCAGGCCCGCGTCGAGGAAGGCGATCAGCCGGACCGGGAGATCGCCAACATCGTCTCTTCGGCGCTCCGGGCCAAGGATCTGGTCAAGCAGCTTCTCACCTTCAGCCGCAAGCTGGAGAGCGATCTCCGGCCGGTGGACGCCAACCTGTGCCTGGCCGCCGCGGCCCGCATGCTGGAGCGCACCATCCCCCGCATGATCGCTCTGGAGCTGGATTTGGCGCCGGATCTGGCCCTGGTCAACGCCGACCCCATCCAGTTGGAGCAGGTGCTCATGAACCTGGGCACCAACGCCAAGGACGCCATGCCCGAGGGAGGCACTCTCCGGGTGGAGACCCTGAACCTGCCGCTGGCCCCGGGGGAGCGGCCGGAGCTGAGCGCCGGGGAGCCGGGGGATTACGTGGCCATCCGGGTGTCGGACACGGGCCACGGCATGGACAAGGAGACCCTGCAGCACATCTTCGACCCCTTTTTCACCACCAAGGACGTGGGGCGGGGCACCGGCCTGGGCCTGTCGTCCGTGTTCGGCATCGTGGAGAGCCACGGCGGCGCCATCACCTGTCAAAGCGAGCCGGGCCGGGGCACGTGGTTCGAGATTCTCCTGCCGGCCCTGCCCCGCACCGAACTGAGCCAGGAGAGCCCGGCGCCCCTGGCCACGGTCCCCCGGGGACAGGGGGAAAGGGTGTTGGTGGTGGACGACGAGGACACCCTCCGGGAGCTGGCCCAGCGTTTCCTGGAGCGGGGGGGCTACCAGGCCGGGGAGGCCCGGAGCGGTGAAGAGGCCCTGGCGGTGTTCCGGCGGGAGCCGGCGGAACTGGTGCTCTTGGATTTGTTCATGCCCGGCATGGGCGGGTTGAAGTGCTGCCAGGAGCTGTTGGAACTCTATCCCGGGGTGAAGATCCTCATCGCCAGCGGCTACGCGGCCCAGGGTATGGTGGCCGAAGCCCTCGCCCTGGGGGCCTGGGGCTTTTTGGCCAAGCCCTACCACCAGGACGACCTCCTGAACGCGGTGGCCGCCGCCCTGGCCGGGCGGCCGGCCGAAGCTCCGTCACCTCTGCCGGCCTAGGCGCTACGGCAGCCGGCCCAGGGTGAGGCTCCCGTCGGCCGCCCGCCAGGCCAATTCCGCCCGGCCGTCGCCGTCATAGTCGCCCACCCCGGCCAAGGTGCAGCCCTCCGGCGCCTGGCCCACCACCAGCCGGGAGGTCACCGCGGTGTCCGTCAAGAGCCAGAACGAGACCTCGCGGGTGACCGGATTCCACCAGACCAGATCCGGCCCGCCGCTGGCGTCCAGGTCGGCCACGTCCACCAGCTCCCAATGCGGGTCGGCCAACGTGCCCAGCGCCACCACCTCCCGGGGCCCGGCCGGGCCCATGAGCACCAGGTTCACCCGTCCCGTGGCCGGGTCGGCCCACACCAGGTCGTCCGCGCCGTCGCCGTCGAAGTCCCGCCGGGGAATGAGCCCCCCTGCCACGCCTCCCAGTCCCTCCGTGAGGCCGGCCAGGGAGGCCAGGTTGGCCGCCAGGCTGTCGCTGGTCACCGCAGCCGGAGCAGCCGTGCTCCCCTCCTCTGCCTTGGGGCCGGCCTGGGCCGCGGTCAGGGCCTGCCAGGCCGCCAGCCGGGTCAGGTCCACCCCGGCCTGGAGAGCCGCGTCCCGGAGAAGATCGGAATCCGGGCTCACCGGGTCGTCCTCCGCCGCGTATCTGGCCCCCACGGTGAGGCTGTTGTAGGCCCAGCCCAGGCTGGTGTGCTGCTGCCAGGGCGGGATGTTGGCCACCACCCAGGCCGCCTCGCTGGCGCTCTTGGTGTAGAGGTGGGTGCCGATCACCGGGTGGTAAAGGTGGAACACCTCGGTGGCGTCGGCGGGCGCCCCCGCGGCCGCGGTGAAGAGATACCCCTCGTCCCGCTCGTAGTTCCAGCCCACGGCCACCAGGGCGTCCCGCTCGGTGTTGCTCTTGGTGTAGTAATGCCGGCCGGCGTTGGGGTTGTAGAGCCGATGCAGGGCCACGGTGCCCGGAGCTTGTTCCAGGGACACATAGAACAGCTTGGCCGGGTTGCTGGACTCGTTCTGGTACCCGGCGGACACCGCGTTGTTGAATTCGGCCTGCTTGATGGTGAAGAAGTGGTATTGCAGCGCCACGTTGTAGGCTCGGTACATGGTCTTCCTGGTGCTGGCCCCCCAGGCCACCTGATCCACCCACCCCGCGTCGGCCCCCTCGGAGATGGCGGGATCCTTGGCGTACACCCAATACAACACATGGTTGCCCGCATCCACGCTGACGGTTTGCTGGACCCATCCCGTGTCGCCGGAAATGGGCCCCGCCAGCAAGGTGGGTCCGTCATACAGGGTGAGGGTGTCCGCCCCGGCCTGGCTGGAGGCCCGCCACCAGAACGACAACACCCCCGGTCCGGTCACCTTGACCATCATCCAAGAGGCCTGGCCGTCGGCGATGGGAGCGGACTGGGCCGAGCTGATCCCCAGGTGCGGCGACCAGGCGCTGGGTTGCCAGGCATAGTCCACCGGGGTCAACAGTTCCACATTGCTCACGTCCACCGCGTCTTCCAGAAAAGGCCCGTTGACGAAGATGTCCGTCAGATGATTGGTGTCGCCCGCCACCAGGTTGGTGGCGTCGGATTGGAAGGTCACATAGCTGGAATCCCCGGAAATGTGGGAAAGGCTGCTAAAGCCGTTGGCCTCGTCCGAGCCATTGCTGACACTGGCCCGGAGGATGGCGCCGCTCTGGATGCCGCGCAAGAAAATATCCGTGGCCGCGTTGGTGTCGCCGGTCACCAGGTTGGTGGAGTCGGATTGGAAGGCCACCAGGCTGGCCGTGGAGTTCAGGGAGGGCAACGCGCTGCTTCCGTTGCCCTCGGCGCCGTCGTGGGCCAGGCTTACCCGGCTGGTGCCCCCGGTTACCCGGTCATGCAGATACACGTCGGTCAAGCCGTTGGTGTCGTCCGCGGCCAGGGTGGTGGCCGCCGTCTGGAAGCACACGTAGCGGCCATCCGGCGTCAGGCTAGGGCTGCCTGAATCGAGATCGGCTTCCGTGCCGTCCGTGGCCTGGCTGGCCCGGAAGGTTTGGCCGGTTTGGCCGTCCCGCAGGAACACGTCGAAGGTGGTGTTGGTGTCCCCGGTCACCAGATTGGCGGCCAGGGAGGAAAAAGAGCTGAAACGGCCGTCGGCCGAGCTTTGAGGCGAAACAAAACCGAAAAACCGGCAGTGATTGTCGCCCTGGGCCCCCACGCTGTCCCGGTCCAGCAGGGTCGTGGTCTGGGTCTGGGTGTCGTAGCGGTAAGTGTGGGCCAAGGCAGTGGAACCGCCGGGGATGAGGTTGGTGGCCAGGGAGTAGAAGGTAATGTAGCGGCCGTTGCCGGTGATACTGGGCAGGATGCTGTAGTTATTGGACTCAGCCCCGGCATCGCCCCGGCTCACCCGGATGGTGGTGCCGGCCACCAGATCCCGCAGGAAAATGTCACGTTTCGCGTTGGCGTCGCCGGTCACCAGGTTGCTGGCGTCGGAATCAAAGGCCACGTAACGGCCGTCGTCGGAAATCGAGGAGTTGATGCTGCCGCCGTTGGACTCGACGGCGACCTCGGGCAGACTAACCCGGACGGTCTCCCCCGTGAGCAGGTCGTGGCGGAAGATGTCAGTCACGCCGTTGGTGTCGCCGGACACCAGGTTGGTGGCATTGGAAGCGAAAACCACGTAGCGCCCGGTGCTATTGATATGGGTGTAGGCGCTGACGTTGTCGGCCTGGACGCCGTTGCTCCTGACGCTGGCCCGCACGGTCTGGCGGGCCGAGGCCGGGGCGGCCAGGCCGGCCAGGCAGACGGCAAGGCAAAAGAGTATGAAAGCGGATTTCTTGCGGGTCATGGCGCACCCCCGGTCGGCTGGATAAATAACAACCCGGCCCCGGGCGTGGTCCCCGGCAGCCCCGAACCTGGGCAGGCTGCTCCCGTGCGGGCCCCGACTCCTTGCGGACGCACTAACACGAGAGATTCTCATTGTGCCACAAAAAGAGAGGTTCGGGGCTGGGGAATGTCGCCCCGGCCTAACGCGGCGTGGTCAGGGAGAGGCTCCCGTCCGCCGCCCGCCAGGCCAAATCCACCCGGCCGTCGCCGTCATAGTCCCCCACCCCGGCCAGGGTAGCCCCCGCCGGCGCCTGGCCCACCACTGGCCGGGAGGTCACGGTCACCCCCGCGAGCAGCCAGAACGAGACTTCCCCGCTCACCGGGTTCCACCAGACCAGATCCGGCCCGCCGCTGGCGTCCAGGTCGGCCACGTCATGGAGCCGCCAGTTCAAATCAGCCACTGTGCCCAGCGCCATCACTTCCCGGGGCCCGGCCGGGCCCATGAGCACCAGGCTCACCCGCCCCGTGGCCGGGTCGAGCCACACCAGGTCGTCCGCGCCGTCGCCGTCAAAGTCCCGCCGGGGGATGAGCCCCCCGGCCGCGCTACCCAGTCCCCCCGTGAGGCCGGCAAAAGAGGCCAGGTTGGAGGCGAGGCTGTCGCTGGTCACCGCAGCCGGAGCAGCCGTGCTCCCCTCCTCTGCCTTGGGGCCGGCCTGGGCCGCGGTCAGGGCCTGCCAGGCCGCCAGCCGGGTCAGGTCCACCCCGGCCTGGAGAGCCGCGTCCCGGAGAAGATCGGAATCCGGGCTCACCGGGTCGTCCTCCGCCGCGTATCTGGCCCCCACGGTGAGGCTGTTGTAGGCCCAGCCCAGGCTGGTGTGCTGCTGCCAGGGCGGGATGTTGGCCACCACCCAGGCCGCCTCGGAGGCGCTCTTGGTGTAGAGGTGGGTGCCGATGGTGGGGTGGTAAAGGTGGAACACCTCCGTGGCGTCGGCGGGCGCCGCGTCGGCCGAGGTGAAGAGATAGCCCTCGTCCCGCTCGAAATTCCAGCCCGCGGCCACCAGGGCGTCCCGCTCGGCGTTGCTCTTGGTGTAGTAGTGCCGCCCGGAATTGGGATTATAGAGCCGGTGCAGGGCCACGGTGCCCGGGGCCTGCTCGGCCGACATGTAGAACAGCTTGCTGGGCTGGGTGGACTCGTTTTGGTAGCCCGCGGCCACCGCATTGTTGAACTCGGCCTGCTTGACGGTGAAGAAATGGTATTGCAACGCCTCGTTGTAGGCCCGGTACATGGTCTTCCGGGTGCTGGTTCCCCACTCCACCTGGTCCACCCAGGCGGTGTCGTCGCCCGCCGCGCCGGCCGCCCCCTTGCGGTAGGCCCAGCGGAAGGTGTAGGTGCCGGCCGGGATGCTATAGACTTTGCGGGTCCAGCCCACCTCGCCGGAGAGCCGCCCCGAGAGCAGCGTGCCACCCAGGCGGAACTCCAGATAATCATCGCCGGCCTCGCTGCTCACCTTGCACCAGAAGCTGATCACCCCGGGGCCGGTGAGGGTCATCTCCAGCCAACTGGTTTCCCCATCGCCCACCGGCCCGGCCTGGGCCGCGTTCACCCCCTGGTGCTTGACCAGGGGGTTGGTGATCCAGGGAGAATCGAAACTGGTGGTGAGGTCCAGAGTGGGGTTGTCCACCGCGTTTTCCAGGAAGGGACCCCGCACGAAGACATCGGCCGCGGCGTTGGTGTCCAGGTTCACCAAGTTGTCGGCCCCCGAGGTGAAGGTCACGTAATCCGCTTGGCGGGCGAGCTTGCCGTCGTAGGAGTTGCCGTTGGCCGCCCGGCCCTGGCTGTCCAGACTGATGATCTGGTTCACCCCGCTGGCCAGGTCGCGGAGGAACACATCCCCCACTCCGTTCAAATCACTGGCCACCAGGTTGGTGGCCGTGCTGTGGAAGGTCACCCGGCTGCCGGCCGCGTTCTGGGAAGGTTCGTTGGATTCCTGGTCGCCTTCCACCCCACCGGACCCCAGGCTGAGCCGGGTGGTGGTCCCGGCCACCACGTCGCGTTGGAATATCTCCCCCACCAGGTTGGTGTCGCCGGCCACCAGGTTGTTGGCCACGGAATAGAAAACCGCGTAGCGGCCGTCGTCGCTGATCCAGGGGGTTGAACTGCCGTTGTTGGCCTCCTCCCCGGCCGTGTTCAGGCTCAAGCGCACGGTCTCGCCGGTCTGGCAATCGTGCAGGAACACGTCCTTCACCGCGTTGTTGTCGCC
This sequence comes from Deltaproteobacteria bacterium, assembly GCA_020444165.1. Next base: position 14,810 of record JAHLLK010000031.1, read on the forward strand.
CTCCACCAGGTTGTTGGCCCCGGACTCGAAAACCACCCAGCGGCCGTCCGCGGAAATCTGGCCGTCCTCGCTGACGTTGTTCCCCTCGGTGCCGTCGGACTTGACGCTCACCCGGGTGGTGGTCCGGCTCACGGTGTCGTAGACAAAGACATCGTTCTGGCCGTTGGTTTCCCCCTCCACCAGGTTGGTGGCAAAGGACTCGTACACCACGTAGCGGCCGTCTCCCGAGAGGTGGGGATCGAAGCTGCTGCCGTCGGCCTGGTCGCCGTTGGGGGCCAGGTTGATGCGGGTGGTGACCCCGGTCTGCAAATCCCGCACAAAGATGTCGGTGCGTCCGTTGGTGTCGCCCTCCACCAGGTTCGTGGCGGCGGAGTCGAACACCACATAGCGGCCGTCAGCCGACAGGTCGCCGGACCAGGTGGTGTTGTCGGCCTGGGCCGCGTCGTTGCCCAAGCTCACCCGGGTGGTCTGGCCGGTGAGGAGGTCCCGGAGGAAAAGATCGGGCATGCCGTTGGTGTCGTTGTCCACCAGGTTGGTGGCCAGGGAGCGGAAAAGCACGTAGCGGCCGTCGGCCGAGATGCGGGACGATTCGCTCTGGGCGTCGGCCAGGCCGCCGGTGGTGGAGACACTGACCAGATAGGTTTGCCAGGCCGGGGCCGGGGCCGGGGCTGCCAGGCCCCACAGGATCAACCCCGCGAGGGCTGCCACCCTCATCACCAAAACAAACGAATCCCGCTGCTTGACCGGCATGCGCCGCCTCCCTCGTCAAGCCGCAGCCCCGGTGCCCTCACGGGCCCGCCAGCCGCGGGTTGCTTCAGCCAAGAGATGTTGAAGGAACCGGAGCACGCACGGGCGGGCAGGCAAGGCGCACCGGCAAAACCATATTGCGGCACGCCTTGCCGGTTTTTCAAGGGACATTTCGGCCACCGTCCGGCGCGGCCAACGAAAGGCTCCCGTCCGCCGCCCGCCAGGCCAAATCCACCCGGCCGTCGCCGTCATAGTCCCCCACCCCGGCCAGGGTAGCCCCCGCCGGCGCCTGGCCCACCACTGGCCGGGAGGTCACGGTCACCCCCGCGAGCAGCCAGAACGAGACTTCCCCGCTCACCGGGTTCCACCAGACCAGATCCGGCCCGCCGCTGGCGTCCAGGTCGGCCACGTCATGGAGCCGCCAGTTCAAATCAGCCACTGTGCCCAGCGCCATCACTTCCCGGGGCCCGGCCGGGCCCATGAGCACCAGGCTCACCCGCCCCGTGGCCGGGTCGGCCCACACCAGGTCGTCCGCGCCATCGCCGTCGAAGTCCCGCCAGGGGGTGAGCCCCCCTGCCACGCCTCCCAGTCCCTCCGTGAGGCCGGCCGGGGAGGCCAGGTTGGCCGCCAGGCTGTCGCTGGTCACCGCAGCCGGAGCAGCCGTGCTCCCCTCCTCTGCCTTGGGGCCGGCCTGGGCCGCGGTCAGGGCCTGCCAGGCCGCCAGCCGGGTCAGGTCCACCCCGGCCTGGAGAGCCGCGTCCCGGAGAAGATCGGAATCCGGGCTCACCGGGTCGTCCTCCGCCGCGTATCTGGCCCCCACGGTGAGGCTGTTGTAGGCCCAGCCCAGGCTGGTGTGCTGCTGCCAGGGCGGGATGTTGGCCACCACCCAGGCCGCCTCGGAGGCGCTCTTGGTGTAGAGGTGGGTGCCGATGGTGGGGTGGTAAAGGTGGAACACCTCCGTGGCGTCGGCGGGCGCCGCGTCGGCCGAGGTGAAGAGATAGCCCTCGTCCCGCTCGAAATTCCAGCCCGCGGCCACCAGGGCGTCCCGCTCGGCGTTGCTCTTGGTGTAGTAGTGCCGCCCGGAATTGGGATTATAGAGCCGGTGCAGGGCCACGGTGCCCGGGGCCTGCTCGGCCGACATGTAGAACAGCTTGCTGGGCTGGGTGGACTCGTTTTGGTAGCCCGCGGCCACCGCATTGTTGAACTCGGCCTGCTTGACGGTGAAGAAATGGTATTGCAACGCCTCGTTGTAGGCCCGGTACATGGTCTTCCGGGTGCTGGTTCCCCACTCCACCTGGTCCACCCAGCCCGCGTCGCTGCCAGCGGTGAAGAAAAGGTTCTTGAGGTAGCGCCAGATCAGGGTGTGGGTCCCGGCGGCAAGGCTGAACACCCGGCGGGCCCAGCCCACCTCGCCGGAAATGCTCTCCACCGGGTTCCCGTCCACCACGAAATCCAGATGATCCCCCCCGGGCTCGGAGGAGACCTTCCACCAGAAGGACACCACCCCCGGCCCGGTGACCGTGGCCATCATCCAGGAGTTTTCGTTGCCCCCCGTGACTCCGCTCTTGGCGGAGGTCGTGCCCAGGTGGGGGGTGGTGGTGTAGTCCGTCCGCCAAGGACGGTCGAAGCTGGTGGTCAGCTCCAACGCGCGGTGGTCCACCGCGGTCTCCAAAAAGGGACCGCGCACGTAGACATCCCACCAGGCGCCGGAGTCTTCCTTCACGAAGATGCCCGTGGAGTCAAAGGCGGTGAAAACGTCCTGGGAGGCGATCTCGGAATTTTGGGCGGGCAGGGCCAACTCCTGCCCCTGGGAGTCCAGGCTTTGCCGGCGGATCGTCCCGGTCTGCCGATCCACGAGGTAACTGTCCCAGGCTCCGTTGGTGTCGCCGGCCACCAGGTTGGGCGCCCGGGAGTCGAAGACCACGTAGCGGCCGCTTTGGTCTATCCGGGGAGCCCAGCTGTCGCCTTGGCCCAGGTTGCCGCTGGCGTCCCGGCTGACCACGGTAATGACCCCGGTGGTCATGTCCTTGAGGAAGATGTGGTCAAAGCCGTTGTTCACCCCGGCCACCAGGTTGGTAGCCCCGGAGTCGAAGACCACGTAGCGTCCGTCGGCGCTGAGCCACGGATCATAGCAAGGCGCGTCGGCGGCCACCCCGGTGGTGGGGTCGTTGCTCACCCGCACGGTCTGGCCGGTTTGGCGGTCATGCCGGAAGATGTCCTTCATCCCGTCCAGGTCCTGGGGTTCGAAATCGCCGGACAGGGACTCGAAGGCCACGTAACGTCCGTCAGCCGAGATGTGCGGCCAGGTGCTGGCGTCGATGGCCTGCACGTTGCCCGTGGCCACGCTGACCCGGCTGGTCTGGTTGGTGGTCAAATCCCGTACGAAGACGTCGCTGACCGAGTTGGTGTCGTCCACCACCAGGTTGGTGGCGGAGGAGCTAAAGGCCACCGCATTGCCGTGGGCGCTGATGCGGGGATCCAGGCTGTCGCCATCGGCCTGGGTGCCATCGGTGGCCACGCTGAGCCGGGTGACCAAGCCCGTGGCCATGTCCTTTAAAAAGATATCCCTACGCCCGTTGGTGTCGCCGGTCACCAGGTTGCTGGCCACGGACTCGAACACCACGTAGCGCCCATCGGCCGAGACATGGGGACCTCTGCTCTCGCCGTTGACCTGGTTCCCGCCCGCGTCCACGCTCACCCGCACGGTCTGGCCGGTGTGCAGATCCTTGCGGAAAATATCCGCGGCCAAGTTGGTGTCGCCCGTGACCAGGTTGGTGGCGTGGGACTCGAACACTACGTAGCGCCCGTCACTGGAGAGCGCGGATAAGCGGGAGTTGGCGTCTCCCCCGTTGCCGGCGCTGTCGGTGCTGACCCACACGGTCTGGTCCGCCAAGGCGGCCGGCGCGGCCAAGCCACTCCAAAGCCCCATCACCAGGGCACAGGCGGCCAGCCGCCCGGCTATTCGCAGTCGCACAGAACCTCCCTCGGCCGCCAGCTGGGGCGGCCCCGCTCGGTCAATGTTGTTTACGGCAGGTCTTGGCCCACCGTCTGAGGTGGAGCCAGCCGCTGGCTGCCGTCAGCCCGGCGCCAGGCCAGATCCAGCCGGCCGTCGCCATCGAACTCCCCCACTCCCGCCAGGCTGGCCCCTTCCGGCGCGCGTCCCACCACCGGCCGGGCGGTCACCGTGGCGCCCGTCAAGAGCCAGAACGACACCTCCCGGGTGATGGGGTTCCACCACACCAGGTCCGGGCCGCCGTCGCCGTCCAAGTCCCTGACTTCAAAGATGCGCCAGTTCCGGTCGCTCAAGGTTCCCAGGTCCAGGGTCTCCCGGGGTCCAGTGGCGTCCATAAGGGCCAGGCTCACCCGCCCGGTGGCCGGGTCGGCCCAGACCAGGTCGTCCACGCCGTCGCCGTCAAAGTCCCGCCGGGGGATGAGCCCGGAGGCCGCGCTACCCAGCTCCCCGCTGAGGCCGGTAAAGGTGGCCAGGTTGGCCGCCAGGCTGTCACCGCTCACCGACGCCGTAGCGTTCAGGCTCCCGGCCTTGGCACCGGACTGGGTTGTGGTCAGAGCCTGCCAGGCCGGGAGGGAAGCCAAGCTCACCCCCGCCTGCCCGGCCGCGTCCCGCAGGAGGGCGGAGTCCGGGCTCACCGGGTCGGCTTCCGCGGCGTATCTGGCCCCCACGGTCAGGCTATTGTAGGCCCAGCCCAGGCTGGTGTGCTGCTGCCAGGGCGGGATGTTGGCCACCACCCAGGCCGCCTCGGAGGCGCTCTTGGTGTAGAGGTGGGTGCCGATGGTGGGGTGGTAAAGGTGGAACACCTCCGTGGCGTCGGCGGGCGCCGCGTCGGCCGAGGTGAAGAGATAGCCCTCGTCCCGCTCGAAATTCCAGCCCGCGGCCACCAGGGCGTCCCGCTCGGCGTTGCTCTTGGTGTAGTAGTGCCGCCCGGAATTGGGATTATAGAGCCGGTGCAGGGCCACGGTGCCCGGGGCCTGCTCGGCCGACATGTAGAACAGCTTGGCCGGGTTGGTGGACTCGTTCTGATAGCCCGCGGCCACCGCGTTGTTGAACTCGGCCAGCCGGGTGGTGAAGAAGTGGTATTGCAGGGCCACGTTGTAGGCCCGGTACATGGTCCGCCGGGTGCTGACCGCATATTGGACGTTGTCCACCCAGCCGGCGTCCGACCCCGCCGCCCCGGTCCCGTCTTTGACGTATTGCCAGCGGAGCGTGTGGTTGCCGGCGGTCAGGCTCGCGGTCACCAAGGTCCAGTCCTGCTCGCCGGAGATGCGGCCGGGTTGGCGCACCCCGTCCAGGTAGAACTCCAGATAGTCGGCATCCGCCTGACTGGAGACCTTCCAGTAGAAGGCCAACAGCCCCGGGCCGGCCATGGTGGTTTCCATCCAGGAGCTTTGCCCATCGCCCACCACCCCGCTCCGGGCTGCGTCGCCGGCGCTCTGGGAGGTAGCCAGGGTGGGCGCCCAGAACCCGTCGTCACCGGTCATGATATCCAACCCGAGGTTGTCCACCGCCTCTTCCAGGAAGGGGCCGTTGACAAAGACATCCGCTTTGCCGTTGGTGTCGTCCGCAACCAAGTTGGTGGCGTCGGAATCGAAGGTCACGTGGCCGGCATAGGCGGCGATCATCGCAAAGCGGCTGGTGCCATCGGCCTCCTGGCCCGTGTTGCTCAGGCTGGCCCGGAATATGGCCCCGCTGGCCAGGTTCCGCACGAAAATGTCCGCCACCCCGTTGGTGTCATCCGCCACCAGGTTGGTGGCTTCGGACTCGAAGGTCACCAGCCCGGCCGTGGCGTCCAGGCTGGGCGAGAAAATGTCCGCGTTTCCCTGGCCGCCGTCATGGGTCAGGCTCACCCGGCTGATGGTTCCGCTAACCCGGTCATGCAGGAAGATGTCGGAAAAGCCGTTGGTGTCAGCGGTCACCAGGTTGGTGGCGAACGAGCCAAAGGCCACGTAGCGGCCGTCCGGGGTCATGAACGGCATTACGCTGGTGCCGTCGGCCTCGCTCCCATCGCTGGCCTGGCTGATCCGGCTGGTGCCGGGGGTTTCCGTGTCCCGCTCGAATATGTTGACCCCGGGGTTGGAGGCTGCCTCCAGCAGGTTGGTGGCAACAGAGGTGAACACGTTGTAGCGGCCGTCAGCCGAACTCATGGGAGAGGCCATGCCGGTCAGCAGGCAAGGATTGTTGGCCGTCACCCCCGCGGTGCTCTGGTCCAGCAAGGTGGTGGTCCGGGTCTGGGTGTCGTAGCGATAGGCGTGGAAAAACGGTAAGGTCACGGAGCCGGCCAGATTGGTGGCCTGGGAATAAAAGGTGACGTAGCGGCCGTTGCCCGTGAGGTTGGAGGCCATGCTGCTGCCGTTGGGATCGCCCCCGGTGGTGTTCAGGCTCACGCGGACGGTGGTGCCGGCCGAGATATCCCGGAGGAAGATATCGCGCTCGGCGTTGGTGTCATCCGTGACCAGATTGTCGGCGTCGGATTCGAAGACCACGTAGCGGCCGTCGTCGGAAATCGCGGCGAAGCCGCTATTGAGGTTGCCGGGGATGCCCGCGCTGGACACGCTCACCATGATGGTCTGACCCGTGAGCAGATCCCGGCGGAAAACGTCTATCCAGCCATTGGTGTCGCCCGCCACCAGGTTAGTGGCGTCGGAGATGAAAACCACATAGCGGCCGTCGCCGGAAATGCGGGAATACATGCAGGAGCCGTCGGCTTGGGCGCCGTCGTTGGCCAGGCTGGCCCGCACGGCCTGGCGGGCCGGGGCCGGGGACGGCGCGGCCAGGCCGCCCAGGGCAAAGGCCAAACTGAGCAGCATTACTGCGGCTTTCATGCGGGCCATGGCGCACCTCCCGGTCGGTTGGTTATAAAAACCCTCCGGCGCCCAGGGTCGAACCCGGACGCCCGGAGCCGGGGCAGATTCACGCCGCTCGTCTCCTCCACCCCCCGGTTGGAGGCGCGAGAGAATTCTATCTTGTCATAAAAACGCCTGACCTTGGCTGGTGTTTTCCCTGGGCCTAGCGCGGCGCGGCCAGCCGCAGGCTCCCGTCCGCCGCCCGCCAGGCCAGCTCCACCCGGCCGTCGCCGTTATAGTCCCCCGCCCCGGCCAAAGTGCAGCCCGGGGGCGCGTGGCCCTTCATCGGCCGGGAGGTAACCGTGGCGCCCGTCAAGAGCCAGAACGACACCTCCCGGGTGATGGGGTTCCACCACACCAGGTCCGGGCCGCCGTCGCCGTCCAAGTCCCTGACTTCAAAGATGCGCCAGTTCCGGTCGCTCAAGGTTCCCAGGTCCAGGGTCTCCCGGGGTCCAGTGGCGTCCATAAGGGCCAGGCTCACCCGCCCGGTGGCCGGGTCGGCCCAGACCAGGTCGTCCACGCCGTCGCCGTCAAAGTCCCGCCAGGCCTGCACCTGGCCGGTGGCCGCGGGGTCGCTGAGGCCCAAGGGCTGGGCCTCCCCGTCCAGGCCCAGTTCCCCGGCCAGCCAAGCTGCGCTGTCCGACGCACTGTCCGTCGCGCTGGCCAAGGTGGCGCCGTTCTGGCCGCCGGCCAGGGCCGACCAGGCCGGGAGCCGGGTCAGGTCCACCCCGGCCTGGCCGGCCGCGTCCCGCAGGAGGGCGGAGTCCGGGCTCACCGGGTCGGCTTCCGCGGCGTATCTGGCCCCCACGGTCAGGCTATTGTAGGCCCAGCCCAGGCTGGTGTGCTGCTGCCAGGGCGGGATGTTGGCCACCACCCAGGCCGCCTCGGAGGCGCTCTTGGTGTAGAGGTGGGTGCCGATGGTGGGGTGGTAAAGGTGGAACACCTCCGTGGCGTCGGCGGGCGCCGCGTCGGCCGAGGTGAAGAGATAGCCCTCGTCCCGCTCGAAATTCCAGCCCGCGGCCACCAGGGCGTCCCGCTCGGCGTTGCTCTTGGTGTAGTAGTGCCGCCCGGAATTGGGATTATAGAGCCGGTGCAGGGCCACGGTGCCCGGGGCCTGCTCGGCCGACATGTAGAACAGCTTGGCCGGGTTGGTGGACTCGTTCTGATAGCCCGCGGCCACCGCGTTGTTGAACTCGGCCAGCCGGGTGGTGAAGAAGTGGTATTGCAGGGCCACGTTGTAGGCCCGGTACATGGTCCGCCGGGTGCTGACCGCATATTGGACGTTGTCCACCCAGCCGGCGTCCGACCCCGCCGCGCCCGCGGCGTCCTTGACATACACCCAAAACAGGGAATGGTCGCCTCCGGGCAGGCTGATGGTCTGGTGCGTCCAAGCCACATTTCCGGATATGGGCCCCGCCAGCGCCTTCCCGCCGGAAATCAAAGCCAAGACGTCCGAGCCGGCCTGGCTGGAAACCCTCCACCAAAAAGACAGCACCCCCGGGCCGGTGACGTTGAGCTTCATCCAGGTGGCTTCGCCGTCGGTTATCTTGCCCGCTTGGGCCGAGCTGATGCCCGTCTGGGGGGACCAATCGCTTACCTGCCAGGCGCCCGTGACCGTGGTGAAAAGCTCCAGGCCGCCCAGTTCCACCGCTTCCTCCAAGAAGGGTCCATTGACGAAGATGTCGGTCACGCCGTTGGTGTCGCCGGACACCAGATTGCTGGCGTCGGACTGGAAGGCCACGTAAGTGGAATTTGCCGCCATAATGGGCAGGGCGCTGTCGCCGTCGGATTCCAGGCCCACGTTGTTCGCGCTGGCGCGGATAATGACGCCGCTCTGGAGGTCGCGCACGAAAACGTCCCAGGCCGCGTTGGTGTCGCCGAGGACCAAATTGGTGGCATCCGCCTGAAAGGCGACCAGGCTCGCGCTGGAGTTCAGCGTGGCCAACGCACAGTCCCCGTCGGCCTGGGCGCCGTCGTGGGCCAGGTTCACCCGGCTGAGGAGGCCGGTCACGCGGTCGTGCAGAAATATGTCGATACTACCGTTGGTGTCGCCCGCCACCAGGTTGTCGGCCGCGCTTCCAAAGGATACGTAGCGGCCGTCCCGGGACAGGAAGGGTTCCAAGCAAGAGGAGTTGGCTTCGGTCCCGTCGTTGGCCACGCTGGCCCGGATGGTTTGCGGGGTTTGCCTGTCCCGCACGAAAACGTCCCAATCGAGGTTGGTGTCACCGGTCACCAGGTTGGTGGCAAAGGAGCTGAAGGCGCTGTAACGGCCGTCGGAGGAGCTGACGGGCGGATACGTGGAAAAAAAAGCACAGAAATTGTTCCCCTCATCGCCAGCGGTGTTGCGGCTCAGCAAGGCGGTGGTCCGGGTCTGGGTGTCGTAAAGATAGGTTTGCTCCAGACCGCTGGAACCACCGGGAATAAGGTTTTTGGCCCTGGAATAGTAGGTGATGTAGCGGCCGTCGCCGGTTATGCTGGACAAGACACTGTTATCGTCGGCGTCGCCCCCGGTGGGGTTCACGCTCACCCGGACGGTGGTGCCGGCCGAGATATCCCGCAGGAAGATGTCCTGGTTGGCGTTGCCGTCGCCTGCTACCAGGTTGGTGGCGGATGAGTCGAACACCACGTAGCGGCCGTCGTCGGAAATCCCGCCTCTCAGGCTGAGGCCGTTGGACTCACCGCCCGCGTTGGGCACGCTCACCCGAATGGTTTGGCCCGTGATGAGGTCCCGGCGGAATATATCGCTCGCGCCGTTGGCGTCACCCGTCACCAGGTTGCTGGCCGAGGAGGTGAAGACCACATAGCGGCCGTCGCCGGAAATTTGCGAGTAGGAGCTCGTGTTGTCGGCCTGGGCGCCGTCGGTGGCCACACTGGCCCGCACGGTCTGGCGGGCTGGGGCCGTGGGCGGCGCAGCCAGGCTTCCCAAGCAGACTGCGAGAAAAAAAAGCGCGAAAACCGATCTCTTACCTGCCATGGCGCACCTCCGGCCGGCTGCAGAAAAGACAACCCGGCAACCGGAGGCGATCCCCGGAAGCCTCAAGCCGGGGCAGGCTGACCCCGTGCGGCCCCCCTCCGCACAGGTGCAAGAAGCATTTTCAGCCAAGCGCCTGCCAGGGTGGGATGGAGCATCTCCCCCCGGTCAGCGCGCCGTTACGGAACTGAACGCGCCGTTTCCCCTCCGCCAGGCCAGATCCAGCCGGCCGTCGCCATCGAAATCCCCCACTCCCGCCAGGCTGGCCCCTTCCGGCGCGCATCCCACCACCGGCTGGGCGGTCACCGTGGCGCCCGTCAAGAGCCAGAAGGCCGCCTCCCGGGTGCCCGGGTTCCACCACACGATATCCGGCCCACCGTCGCCGTTGACATCGGCCACGTCGAAGATGACCCAGTTGCGGTCGGCCAAATCGCCCAGGCCGATCACCTTCCCGGGGCCGGTGGCGCCCATGAGGGTAAGGGTCACCCGCCCCGTGGCCGGGTCGGCCCAGACCAGGTCGTCGGCGCCATCGCCGTCAAAGTCCCGCCAGGCCTGCACTCGACCGGCGGCCGTGGGGTCGCGGAGGGCCAAGGGCGCGGCTTCCCCGCCCAGGCCCAGCTCGCCGGCCAGCCAAGCTGCGCGGTTGGGTGCACTATCCGCCGCGCTGGTGGAGGTAGCGCCGGTCTTGGCTCCGGTCTGATCCCCCAGGAGGGCCTGCCAGGCCGCGAGCGAGGCCAGGTCCACCCCCATCTGCCCGGCCGCGGCCCTGAGAAGGCTGGAATCGGGCGACACGGTATTTTCCGCCGCCACGCGCGCCCCCACGGTCAGGCTGTTGTAGGCCCAGCCCAGGCTGGTCTGCTGCTCCCAGGGCGGCAGGTTGGTCACCACCCAGGCTGCCTCAAAGGCGTTCTTGGTGTAGAGGTGGGTGCCGATGGTGGGGTGATACAGCCGGAACACCTCCACGGTGTCCGCCGGGGCCACGTCGGCCGCGGTGAAGATGTAGCCCTCGTCCCGCTCGAAGTTCCAGCCCGCGGCCACCAGGGCGTCCCGCTCGCCGTTGTTCTTGGTGTAGTAGTGCCGCCCCGAGTTGGGGTTGTAGAGCCGGTGCAGGGCCACGGTGCCCGGGGCCTGCTCCTGGGACACGTAGAACAGCTTGGCCGGGTCGCCCGATTCGTCCTGGTAACCCGCGGCCACCGCGTTGTTGAACTCAGCCTGCTTGATGGTGAAAAAATGATATTGGAGGGTTGCGTTGTAGGCCCGGTACATGGTCCGCCGGGTGCTGACGCCCCACTGGATGTTGTCCACCCAGCCCGCGTCCGACCCGGCCGAGCCGGCGGCGTCCTTGACATAGGCCCAGATCAGCCAGTGGGCGCCCGGTTCCACGCTCATGACTTGGTGGGTCCAGTCCACCGTGCCGGAGATGTCAGCTATCGAGGTGGGCGCCAAGTTATCGACGAACTTGAGCTTGTCCGAGCCGGCCTGGCTGGAGACCTTCCACCAGAATGAAATCACCCCCGGCCCCGTGACGTTGATCCAAAACAGGGAAGTGTTACTGTCTCCCATGGCGGCGGAACGGGCCGAGGTGACGCCGGTGTGGGAGGGGGCGTTGGACACCCGGAAGGCATTGGTCAGGCCGGTGCGCATGTCCAGGTTGGTGTTGTCCGTGGCGTCTTCCAGGAAGGGGCCGTTGACAAACACGTCATTGAATCCGTTGGTGTCGCCGGCCACCAGATTGGTGGCCGCGGAGATGAAGGCCACGTAGGTGGAGTTGGCCGCGACGCGGCCGAAGGTGCTGGCGCCGTCGCCTTCGGCATAGGCGTTGTTCACGCTGGCCCGAGTGACCTCCCCGGTGCTCCGGTTCTTGATGAATACATCGTTGGCGGCATTGGTGTCACCCGTCACCAGATTGGTGGCCGAGGAGTCAAAGGCCACCAGATTCCCGTCGGCCGAGATATCCGGGTAAAAGCAGTCGCGATCCGGCTCGGTGCCGTCGGCTGCCTGGCTGGCCCGGTACACCTCTCCGGTAAGGCGGTCCTTTACGAAGATATCCATGTGGGCGTTGGTGTCGCCGGCCAGCAGGTTGGTGGCGCTGCTATAGAAAGTCACATAGCGGCCGTCCGGGGTCATGCGGGCCTCGACCGAGAGGCCGTTGGCTTCCGTGCCATCGGCGGCCACGCTGACCCGGGAGGTCTGCCCGGTTTGGGTGTCCTTGACGAACACGTCCCAAACCCCGTTGGTGTCGTCCGCCACCAAATTGGTGGCGATGGAGGAGAGGCAGGTGTAGCGGCCATCGCTGGTGAGGGTGGGGCCGGTGAAAAACTCGTAGGAGTCCCCATCGCCCTCCACCCCGGCCGAATCGCTGCTGGCCAGCACATTGCCGGGGTTCACCCGGTCATACGAATAGGCCTGTTGCTTGCCGCCGGTGCCGCCAGCGATCAGGTTGGTGGCCAAACTATAGAAAGCCACAAAACGGCCGTCGCCGGTCAGCCCGGGTATATGGCAGAGGAAATTGGGATCACCACCGGCCTCGCTGTAGCTGATGCGGGTGGTGGTGCCGAGGGTCATATCCCGGATGAAGATGTCCCTGACGCCGTTGGCGTCGCCACCTGCCACCAAGTTGGTGGCAGTACTGTCGAAGGCCACGTAGCGGCCGTCGTCGCTGGGGCTGGCCATGTCGCTGGCCCCATTGGCTTCCGCCTCGACGTCGGTGACGCTGGCCCGGCTTATCTTATGGGAGCGCAGGTCGAAACGGAAAACGTCCCAGGCGGCGTTGGTGTCCCCGGCCACCAGGTTCGACGCCGCGGAAGTGAAGAACACGTAGCGACCGTCGGCGGAAAGCCGCGGGCGGTAACTTTGGCCGTTGGCCTCCGCGCCAGTGCCGCTCACGCTGGCCCGCACGGTCTGGCGGGCCCAGGCCGGCGAAGAGGGACTCCCCCAATACGCGACCAGAGCGGCCAAGAGGAGGTAGTAGGATAATTTTCTGCCACACACGAGGCACCTCCTGGTCTTTGGTTCGTCCCCCCGAACCGGCCGGACCGCCGGGGCCGGGCAAGGCCGGCCGCACGCCCCGCCGCAAAATCAGCAGGTCGTCAGTTTCCCAGCCCCTGGAATGCCGGCACCACGCGGACCGCGCCCCCCGCCTCCCGCCAGGCGATATCCAGCCGGCCGTCGCCATCGAAATCCCCCACTCCCGCCAGGCTGGCCCCTTCCGGCGCGCATCCCACCACCGGCTGGGCGGTCACCGTGGCGCCCGTCAAGAGCCAGAAGGCCGCCTCCCGGGTGCCCGGGTTCCACCACACGATATCCGGCCCACCGTCGCCGTTGACATCGGCCACGTCGAAGATGACCCAGTTGCGGTCGGCCAAATCGCCCAGGCCGATCACCTTCCCGGGGCCGGTGGCGCCCATGAGGGTAAGGGTCACCCGCCCCGTGGCCGGGTCGGCCCAGACCAGGTCGTCGGCGCCATCGCCGTCAAAGTCCCGCCAGGCCTGCACTCGACCGGCGGCCGTGGGGTCGCGGAGGGCCAAGGGCGCGGCTTCCCCGCCCAGGCCCAGCTCGCCGGCCAGCCAAGCTGCGCGGTTGGGTGCACTATCCGCCGCGCTGGTGGAGGTAGCGCCGGTCTTGGCTCCGGTCTGATCCCCCAGGAGGGCCTGCCAGGCCGCGAGCGAGGCCAGGTCCACCCCCATCTGCCCGGCCGCGGCCCTGAGAAGGCTGGAATCGGGCGACACGGTATTTTCCGCCGCCACGCGCGCCCCCACGGTCAGGCTGTTGTAGGCCCAGCCCAGGCTGGTCTGCTGCTCCCAGGGCGGCAGGTTGGTCACCACCCAGGCTGCCTCAAAGGCGTTCTTGGTGTAGAGGTGGGTGCCGATGGTGGGGTGATACAGCCGGAACACCTCCACGGTGTCCGCCGGGGCCACGTCGGCCGCGGTGAAGATGTAGCCCTCGTCCCGCTCGAAGTTCCAGCCCGCGGCCACCAGGGCGTCCCGCTCGCCGTTGTTCTTGGTGTAGTAGTGCCGCCCCGAGTTGGGGTTGTAGAGCCGGTGCAGGGCCACGGTGCCCGGGGCCTGCTCCTGGGACACGTAGAACAGCTTGGCCGGGTCGCCCGATTCGTCCTGGTAACCCGCGGCCACCGCGTTGTTGAACTCAGCCTGCTTGATGGTGAAAAAATGATATTGGAGGGTTGCGTTGTAGGCCCGGTACATGGTCCGCCGGGTGCTGGGGCTCCACTGAATGTTGTCCACCCAGCCCGCGTCCGAGCCGGCCGCGCCCGCGGCGTCCTTGATATAGGCCCAGATCAGCAAGTGGGATCCCGCCTCCACGCTCATGGTCTGGTGGGTCCAATTCACGGTGCCGGAGATGTCACCCACCGAGGTTGCCCCCAAGTTGTCGAGGAAGTACAGCTTGTCCGCGCCGGCCTGGCTGGAGACCTTCCACCAGAAGGAAATCACCCCCGGCCCGGTGACGGTGCACCACATGAGGGAGCTGGCGCTGTTGCCGATGGGGGCGGAGCGGGCCGAGGACACCCCGGTCTGGTGGGACAAGGTGGTCACCTGGAAGGCATTAGTCAAGCCGGTGCGGAAGTCCAGGTTGCTGTTGTTCGTAGCGTCTTCCAGAAACGGCCCGTTGACAAAGACGTCGTCGAACCCGTTGGTGTCATTTCCCACCAGGTCGGTGGCCGCGGAGGTGAAGGCCACGTAGGTGGAGTTGGCCGAGATGAAGCCATAGGCGCTCGCGCCGGTGCCTTGGGTGTAGTTGTTGTTCACGCTGGCCCGGGTGACCGCCCCGGTGGTCAGGTCCTTGAGGAACACGTCGGTGACGGCATTGGTGTCGCCCGGCACCAGATTGGTGGCCCCAGAATAAAAAGCTGCATAGCGGCCGTCGGCGGTGAGGCTGGCATGGTAGCAGGCTTGGTCGGGTTCCGTGCCGTCGGCGGCCAGGCTGGCCCGGTCCAAGTTGCCGGTGGTGCGGTCCTTGCGAAACACGTCAACGGTGGCGTTGGTGTCGCCGGCCACCAAGTTGCTGGCCGAACTATGGAAAACCACGTAGCGGGCGTCCGGGCTCATGAAGGGCTCGCTACTGCTGGCGTCCCCCTCCGTGCCGTCGGCGGCCGTGCTAACCCGGGTGGTCTGCCCGGACACGACGTCCCGCACGAACACGTCCCAAGCGGCGTTGGTGTCGTCCGGCGCCAAGTTGGTGGCCAGGGAGGCAAAAGCCACGTACCGGCCGTCGGCCGAGGGCATGGAGGGATTAAACGCGTGGAGAGTGACGCCGTCTCCTTCCTCGCCGGCCGAATTCCGGCTCAAGAGCACGTTGCCGGCGTTCAACCGATCCACCAGGTAGTCGTGGAACTGGCCGTTGCTGCCGCCGTCGATCAAATTCGTGGCCACGGAGTTGAAGGTGACGTAGCGGCCGTCGCCCGAAAGCCCCGGCACCCAGCAGAGCTGGTCAGGCTCGACCCCGCCGAAACCGTGGCTGATCCGGGTGGTGGTGCCGCTGGTCAAATCCCGGATGTAAACGTCCGTCACCCCGTCGGTGTCCGTCGCCGGCAGCGCCGGGAGGTTGGTGGCCAAGGTATGAAAGGCCACGTAGCGGCCATCGTCGCTTATAATGGCCCTATCGCTGAGGTTGTTGGCTTCCGCTTCGCTGTCGCTGACGCTCACCCGGGTTATCTTGCGGGTGAGGAGATCGTAGCGGAAGATATCGGTATTGCCGTTGAGGTCATTGGGCACCAGGTTGGTGGCCGCGGAAGTGAACACCACGTAGCGGCCGTCGGCGGTGAGCCGGGGATAGGAGCTGTCGCCATTACCTTCCACCCCCGCGCTGCTCAGGCTGGCCCGCACGGTCTGACGGGCCCAGGCCGGTGAGGAGAGACTGCCCCAGAACGTGGCCAGGGCGGCCAGGAGGACGAAGTAGTAAATTTTTCTGTCAAACACGCAGCACCTCCTGGTCCATGGTTCGTCCCCCCCGATCCCAGCGAACGCCGGGGCCGGTCCCGGCCGGCGCACGGCCAGCCGCCGAAAGGTCAAGTTTGGCGTCTTTCCCTGCTCAGGGCGCCGGCACCACGCTGATCGCCCCGCCCGCCTCCCGCCAGGCCAGGTCCACCCGGCCGTCGCCATTGAAATCTCCCACCCCGGCCAGGACGGCCCCCTCGGGGGCGCGGCCCACCACCGGCCGGGCGGTCACCGTGGTGCCCGTGAGCAGCCAGAAGGCCGCCTCCCGGGTGCTGGGGTTCCACCACGCGATGTCCGGCCCGCCGTCACCGTTCAGGTCGGCCACTGCAACCATTTGCCAATGAAGATCGGCCAGCCGGCCCAAATCCTTTAATTCCCGGGGGCCGTCGCCGCTCATCAGCACCAGGCTCACCTGCCCCGTGGCCGAGTCGGCCCAGACCAGGTCGTCGGCGCCATCGCCGTCAAAGTCCCGCCAGGCCTGGACTTGGCCCGTGGCCGGGGTCCCGGTGATAGCGGAAGGCGCGGCCTCCCCGCCCAGGCCCAATTCCCCGGCCAGCCAAGATGAGCCTCCAGCTGCGCGGTCAGTCGCGCTGGCGGCCGTGGCGCCGGTCTTGGCCCCGGTCTGATCCCCCAGGAGGGCCTGCCAGGCCGGGAGCGAGGCCAGATCCACCCCCATCTGCCCGGCTGCCGCCCGGAGGAGGCTGGAGTCTGGTGACACGGTATTTTCCGCCGCCACCCGCGCGCCCACGGTGAGGCTGTTGAAGGCCCAACCCAAGGAGGTCTGCTGTTCCCAGGGCGGCAGATTGGCCACCACCCAGGCCGCCTCGCTGGCGAACTTGGTGTAGAGGTGGGTGCCGATCACCGGGTGGTAGAGGCGGAACACCTCCACGGTGTCCGCCGGGGCCACGCTGGCCGCGGTGAAGAGATAGCCCTCGTCCCGCTCGAAGTTCCAGCCGGCCGCCACCAGGGCGTCCCGCTCGGCGTTGTTCTTGGTGTAGTAGTGCCGGCCCGAGTTGGGGTTGTAGAGCCGGTGCAGGGCCACGGTGCCCGGCACCTGGTCCTGGCTCACGTAGAACAGCTTGGCCGGGTCGCTGGATTCGTTCTGATAACCCGCGGCCACCGCGTTGGTGAACTCCGAGGCCCGGGTGGTGAAGAAATGGTAGAGCAGATAGGGGTTGTAGGCCCGGTACATGGTGCGGCGGGGGCTGGCCGCGTAGGAGATCTCATCCACGTAGGCCAGGTCGTCACCCGCCGCCCCGGCGCTATCCTTGGTGTAGACCCAGGACAAGTCGTGGGTGCCCGGGGGTATGCTGAAAGCTTGCCGGTTCCAGGCCACCAGGCCGGAGATGGGCCCGGCCTGCGGCACCCCGTCCACGTAAAAAGTCAGCAAGTCCGCGCCGGCCTGGCTGGACACCTTCCACCAGAAGGAAAGCACCCCCGGGCCGGTTACCGTGGCCCCCATGTACGAATAATCGTCGTTGTTGGGGGCTCCCGAACGGGCGCAGGTGGCGCCGGTGTGGGGCTGCCAAAAATTGGGCGCCCAGGGATTGTGGGGATAGGTGATCAGTTCCAGGCCCTGGGCCTCGGTGGCGTCCTCCAGAAAAGGGCCGTTCACGAAGACGTCCATGAACCCGTTGGTGTCACCGAACACCAGGTTGCTGGCCTGGGAGCCGAAGGCCACATAGGTGGTGTTGGCCGCCAGGCTGGGGGCGACGCTGGCGCCGTTCGCCTGGTTGCCCGAGCTGTCCACGCTGACCCGGGTGACCCCCCCCGTGTTCATATCCTTCAGGAATATGTCCTGGGTGTTGTTGGTGTCGCCGGGCACCAGGGTGGTGGCCAGGGACGTGAACGCCACCCGGCGGCCATCGGCGCTGACCGCGGAATACTCGCTGTTAAAGTCGCCCTGGGTCCCGTCCGCCGCCACGGAAACCCGGACGATGGCTCCGTTGGCGCGGTCCTTGCGGAAAACATCCCTCCGTCCGTTGGTGTCGCCGGGCACCAGGTTGGTGGCCGTGGAGCGGAAAAATACGTAGCGACCATCGGGGGTGATCTGCGGGTTCGTGCTGGTGCCATTGGGCTGGGCGTCGTAAAGCGCCACGCTGGCCCGGATGGTCTGCCTGGCCCAGGCCGGCCCAGGCAAAGCGAGGGACAGGGCCCAGGCTACGAACAGCACCGCCGCCAGGCCCCGGGACGCGATCTGAGTGATAGGCACGGCCGACCTCCGCAGGGCAGGCGGAGGGAAGGGACAACAAGGAAGTCAAGCAGGTGTTGGGAGCGGGGAAGGCGTCTGCTTGGCGCGAGCGTACACTTCCCCGACTTTAAGACTATGGCTGAGGTCAATATGCCATAAAACTACCTATAATTGCACGTACTTTTCCGGTTACAAAGCAGAACTCCGGTTCCGCCCTGCTGGTCCGCCGGGTGGCCGGGCCGCGCCCCCCTGAGATATCCGGGCTAGGGCCGCAGCGGCGTGAAGTACACCCGGCCGGCGGCGTCGAAGCCCCGCCAGGCCCGGGTTCCGCCCCTGACTCCTGATGCCGCCGCGGCCGCTCCAGCGGCCGCGGCCCTGGGCGCGGCCTGCTCCCCGCCGTCAGAGCTGCCCGCCCCGGCCCAGGCGCCCCCCGCCGGGACCAGGGGCTGGAGCCCCGGCCAGGGCCCGCCAGGCCGGCAGCCGGGTCAAGTCCACTCCGGTCTGCCCGGCCGCGTACCGCAGGAAAGCGGAATCCGGCGACACGCCACCCTCCCCGGCCGCCCGCGCCCCCACGGTGAGGCTATTGTAGGCCCAGCCCAGGCTGGTGTGCTGCTGCCACGGCGGCAGGTTGGCCACCACCCAAGCCGCCTCGTAGGCGTTCTTGGTGTAGAGGTGGGTGCCGATCACCGGGTGGTAGAGGTGGAACACCTCGATGGCGTCGGCCGGCGCCGCGGCGGCCGAGGTGAAGAGACAGCCCTCGTCCCGCTCGAAAACCCAGCCCAGGGCCACCAGGCTGTCCCGCTCGGCGTTGCTCTTGGTGTAGTAGTGGCGGCCGGAATTGGCGTTGTAGAGCCGGTGCAGCGGCACGGTGCCCGGGGCCTGTTCGGCCGACATGTAGAACAGCTTGGCCGGGTCGCTGGATTCGTTGATATAGCCTGCGGCCACCGCGTTGTTGAATTCCGAGGCCCGGGTGGTGAAGAAATGGTACATCAGGGCCTCGTTGTAGGCCCGGTACATGGTTTTCCGGGTGCTGGCCCCGAACTGCACCTGATCCACCCACCCCGCGTCGGCCCCGCCCGGGCCCGAATCGTCCTTCACATAGGCCCACATCAGGTGGTGTTCGCCCGCCGGCAGGCTGAAGGACTTGAGGGTCCAGTCCACGTTGCCCGAGATGGCGGGCGTGGCCGTCTGCAAGTCCAGGTAGAAATTGAGGGTGTGCACCCCCGGCTGGCTGGAGACCTTCCACCAGAAGGAAAGCACCCCCGGGCCTATGACCGTGGTGGACATGGTGGACAGGTAGCCGTCGGGTATGGCCCCGGTCTGCGCCGCGTCGCCGCCGGATTTGGAAAGCCAGTAGACCGCCCTCCAGGGCTGGTTGCCGGCGGAGCTGATGTCCAGGCCCAGGTTGTCCACCGCTTCTTCCAGAAACGGCCCGTTGACAAAGACGTCGCGGCGGCCGTTGCTGTCGCCCGGCACCAGGTTGGTGGCGTCCGAAGCGAAGGCCACGTAGTTGGATTCGGAGGAAATGTCGGGAGGCCCGCTGTCGCCGTTCGCCTGGCTCCCTCCGCTGTTCACGCTGGCCCGGAAAATGTCTCCCGAAGTCAGGTTCTTCACGAACACGTCCGGAAAGCCGTTGGTGTCCCCTGGCACCAGGTTGCTGGCCAGAGAGTCGAAGGCCGCCAAGCCGCCGTCGGCGCAGAGTTTGCCGGAATTGCTGGCGCCATCGGCTTCCGACCCGTCCCCAGCCAGGCTCACCCGGGTGACTTCCCCCGTGGCCGTGTCCTTGCGGAAGAGGTCTGGGCTGCCGTTGGAGTCCCCCGCCACCAGGTCGGCGGCATCGCTCGTGAAGAGCACATAGCGGGCGTCCGGGGTCAGATGGGGGAAATAGGAAGATCCCGTGACCTGGCCGCCACCGGCCGCCAGGCTGGCCCGCGAGGTTTCCCCGGCCGGCACATCGCGCAGGAAAACATCCTCCTCCGCATTGCTGTCATCGTTCACCAAATTGGTGGCGCTCGAAGCGAAGCAAGCCACTGTGCCGTCCGAGGAGGGCGTCACCAATCGCAACGCGGAACCGCCGTCGGCGTCCGCCCATTGTCCCGTCGCATTCTGGCTCAGCAAGACGGTGCCGCCGGTTAAACGGTCGTGCATGTAGTACTGTGACTCCCCGTTGGGAGTGCCGGAGACCAGGTTTTGGGCGCTGGAAAAAAACGCGATATAACGCCCGTCCCCTGAGACACCGGGAGAATAGCTATAGCCATCGGGGTCGCCGCCGAGAGGGTCCACGCTGACCCGGGTGGTGTTGCCTGCCTGGATGTCCCGCACGAAGACGTCAGACATGAGGTTGCTGTCGCCGGCCACCAGGTTGGTGGCTTCCGAATCAAAAGCCACAAAGCGGCCGGCTGCGTCCACCCCGCAGTATAGACTTCCTCCGTTGGCCTGTTGTCCGTCGTTGTCCAGGTTAACCCTGATGGTTTGACCAGTGACGAGGTCGTGGCGGAAGATATCGGCCACGCCATTGGTGTCGCCAGCCACCAGATTGCTGGCGGCCGAGGTGAAAAATACATAGCGGCCGTCAGCGGATATCCGGGGCCAATCGCTATGGTGGTTGGCCTGAGTTCCATCGCTGGCCACGCTGGCCCGCACGGTCTGGCGGGCCCGGGCCTGCGGCGGCCCGGCCGCGCAGGCCAGGCCGAGAATGACGGCGGAGATGACGCAAACCTGTAGCCCTCGGGACATGGTTCTCCCCTTAAGCTGGATGGCAGAGAGGGGGGCAGGCCGGTCCGGCGCCCCAGGGGGGCCCGAGCCGAGCGAGGGGCAGGGAAGCACTGGCCGAAGACGGGAAAGATGCAACCGGCGCGCAGGATAGAGCAACCCCAGCGAAGGACGGCCGTTTTCCAAATTGCCACAAGTACCGGCTTAAATAAATCCTTTATTTGCCGGTCCCGGGCGGGCGGGGCCCGGCCCGGACATTTCAGCAAGACCGGGGCTCCGGTGGCGCCGGACGCCCCCTGGCAGCCCGGCGGGTTAAGCCACCCGCCCCTCGAGAAACCTCCGGGCTAGGGCCGCAGCGGCGTGAAGTACACCCGGCCGGCGGCGTCGCGCCAGGCCACTTCCACCCGGCCGTCGCCGTCATAGTCCCCGGCCCCGGCCAGGGTGGAGCCCCCGGGCAAACGGGCCACCACGGGACGGGCGGCCACCACCGTGCCCGAGAGCAGCCAGAAGGACACCTCCCGGGTGGCCGGGTTCCACCACAGGAGGTCCGGCCCGCCGTCGCCGTCCAGGTCGGCCACGTCGCGGATGCCCCAGGCCCGGTCCGCCACCACCCCCAGGTCCACGGTTTCCCGGGGACCGGCCGGGCCCATGAGGGCCAGGCTCACCCTCCCGGTGGCCGGGTCGGCCTCCACCAGGTCGTCCGCGCCGTCGCCGTCAAAGTCCCGCCAGGCCCGGCTCCCCTCGCCGGTTGCGGCCTCCGCCGTGGCGGCGGCCCTGGACGCGGAATTGGCGGTAATACCCAGGCCCACGCCGTCTCCGGCCCCGGAGCCCGCCGTTATGGCGGCCGTGGCCCTGGCCAAAGCCCGCCAGGCCGGCAGCCGGGCCAGGTCCACCCCGGCTTGCCGGGCGGCGTCCCGCAGCAAGTCGGAGTCGGGGGATACCTTCCCGGCTTCCCCGGCATACCTGCCCCCCACGGTGAGGCTGTTGTAGGCCCAGCCCAGGCTGGTGTGCTGCACCCACGGCGGCAAATTGGCCACCACCCAGGCCGCCTCGCCGGCGTTCTTGGTGTAGAGGTGGGTGCCGATCACCGGGTGGTAGAGGTGGAACACCTCGGTGGCGTCAGCCGGCGCCACGGCGGCCGAGGTGAAGAGGTTGCCCTCGTCCCGCTCAAAGTTCCAGCCGAGCGTCACCAGGCTGTCCCGTTCGGAATTGCTCTTGGTGTAGTAGTGCCGGCCGGCGTTGGGGTTGTAGAGCCGGTGCAGGGGCACGGCGCCCGGGGCTTGTTCGGCCGACATGTAGAACAGCTTGGCCGGGTTCCCCGACTCGTCCTGGTAGCCCGCGGCCACCGCGTTCTGGAACTCCGCGGCCCTCGTGGTGAAGAAATGGTACATCAGGGCCTCGTTGTAGGCCCGGTACATGGTCCGCCGGGTGCTGGTCCCGAACTCCACCGCGTCCACCCACCCCGCGTCGGCCCCGGCCTCACCCGCGGCGTTCTTGGCGTAGCGCCACACCAGGACATGCTCCCCGGCCGCCAGGCTGGACACCTGGGCGGTCCAAGCCACCTCCCCGGAGATGCGCTCCTGGAGCACCCCGTCCACCAGGAACTCCAGATAATCCCCGCCAACCTCGGAGGAGACCTTCCACCAGAAGGCCAACACTCCGGGGCCGCTCACGGTGAGCGACATATCCGAGGTCTGGTCCGCCGCGATGGCCCCGGACTGGGCCGCGTCGCCGTCCGCGTGGAACACGGTGCGGGAGGGCCGCCAGGCCGCGTCGCCGCCATTGGCCAGCTCTCCGGCGGCCAAGTCCACCGCGTCTTCCAGAAAGGGGCCGTTGACGAAAATATCCCTGACCCCATTGGTGTCCCCCGGCACCAGGTTGCTGGCGTCGGATAGGAAGGCCACATGGGTGGCCTCGGCGGCCAGGCGGGCAAACCCGCTGAAGCCGTTGGCCTCGTTGCCCAGGCTGCTGAGGTTGGCCCGGAAGGTGGCGCCGGTGGTCGGGTTGCTGACGAACACGTCGGAAAGACTGTTGGTGTCACCCGCGACCAGGTTGGTGGCCAGGGATTGGAAGGCCACCAAGCCGCCATCGGAGCGGATGCTGGCGAAACTGGCATCTCCATCGGCCTCGGCCCCGCCAGGAGCCAGGCTGACCCGGATGACGGCCCCGGTCGCGAGGTCTTTCCGGAAAATGTCGTCGAAACCGTTGGTGTCTCCGACGACCAGATTGGCGGCCCCGCTTTGGAAGATCAGATAAGCGCCGTCCGGGGTAACGAGACCGGCGCTGCTGCTGCCGTCAGCCTGGCTGCCGTCGGGGGCCACGCTTACCCGGGTGGTGGTCCCGGCTTGCAGGTCCCGCACGAAAATGTCGCAGGTTCCGTTGTCGTCATTATCGACCAGGTTGGTGGCGGTGGAGGAGAAACAAACATAGCGCCCGCCGCCCCAGGAGGCAGCCGAGTTCCGATCGAAAAAACTGGGCCCATCGCCTTCCGCGCCCGACGAGTTGCGACTGACCAGCACCGTTTGGCCGGTCACCCGGTCATGCAGATAGACGTGCTCCTGGCCGTTCGTGCCCCCGCTGATCATGTCCGTGGATTCGGAGGAGAAGTTCACGTAGCGGCCGTCCGCGGATATGCCGGGGGATTTGCTGGATTGATTGGGGTCGCTGCCGGCGGCGTCCAGGCTCGCCCGAGTGGTGGAACCTCCGGTGATGTCCCGGACAAAGATATCCATGGCGCCGTTATCGTCCAGGCTCGCCAGGAGGTTGCTGGCCCAGCTTTGGAAGGCGCAGGTGCGGCCGTCGAGACTCACCGCGCAGTGGGAGCTGTTGCTGTTGGCTTCGCTCCCGTCGTGGGCCACGCTTACCCGGATGGTTTCGCCCGTGACCAGGTCATGCCGGAAAATGTCGCTCGCGTTGTTGGTGTCGCCAGTCACCAGGTTGGTGGCGTCGGAATGGAAAAAAACATAGCGCCCGTCCGCGCTGATGCCGGGGAATTCGCTCAGGGCGTTGGCCTGGCTGCCGTCGCCGGCCACGCTGACCCTGATGGTCAGGCGAGCCCAGGCCACGGAGGGGCCTGCCGCCATGATCAGGAACACCCCAGCCAGTAGTAAAGTGACAAAATAAATCCGACGTGACATGGGGCACCCCCTGCTCTCGGTTTGGCGGGAGGGGCAGGACGGAGCGGGAGGCCGCCCAGGGACAGCCGGCCTCCGGGTGGGGGCAGGATGGGACGATCATTTATGGAGGGAACGGTTGGACCAGCGCGGCGGAAAATCATTCCCTGAACACAACGGAGCACGCAGCCTCACCATGCCATGTAAAACCTGAATATACAATCTTTAACTATTCAGCCATGCGGGGTTTGTCAGGGCCGGGGCTCCACCCGGGCTGCGGTGAAGTACACCCGGCCGGCGGCGTCGCGCCAGGCCACTTCCACCCGGCCGTCGCCGTTGTAGTCCCCGGCCCCGGCCAGGCTGGAACCCCCGGGCAGGCGGGCCACCACGGGACGGGCGGCCACCACCGTGCCCGAGAGCAGCCAGAAGGCCACCTCCCGGGTGGCCGGGTTCCACCACAGGAGATCCGGCCCGCCGTCGCCGTCCAGGTCGGTCACGTCGGCCAGCTGCCAGCCCGGCTCGGCCAGCCGGCCCAGGTCCAACACCTCCCGGGGGCCCGCGCCGCTCATCAGCGCCAGGCTCACCCGCCCCGTGGCCGGGTCGGCCCGCACCAGATCGTCCACGCCGTCGCCGTCAAAGTCCCGCCAACCCGGGGTTCCCCCCGTCGCGCGGGAAACCGTCGTTCCGGCGGTCTGGTCCGCGGGCCCGGCAGCCGCGCCCTGGACCTGGCCGGCTTCACTCCCGGAGCCCGGGGCCGGGGTGGCCACCCCGGCCCCGGCCAGGGTCCGCCAAGCCGGGAGCCCGGCCAGGTCCACCCCGGCCTGGGTGGCTGCGGCCCGCAAGAGCGGCGAGTTCGGGTCTAGGGTCTGGTCGGCCGCCCGGGCCCCGGCCACCAGGTGGTCATAGGCCCAGCCCAGGCTGGATTGCAGCTCCCACGGCGGCAGGTTGGCCACCACCCAGTCCGCTTCAAAGGCGTTCTTGGTGTAGAGGTGGGTGCCGATCACCGGGTGATAGAGCCGGTACACCTCCACCGCGTCCGCAGGGGCCAGGGCGGCGGAAGTGAAAAGGTAGCCCTCGTCCCGTTCGAAGAGCCAGCCCAGAGCCACGAGTGCGTCCCGCTCGCCGTTGTTCCGGGTGTAGTAGTGCCGGCCCGAGTTGGGGTTGTAGAGCCGGTGCAGGGCCACCGTGCCCGGCGCCTGATCCTGGCTCACGTAAAACAGCTTGGCCGGGTCCGTGGATTCGTCCTGGTAGCCGGCCACCACCGCGTTTTGGTGCTCCGCACCCCGGGTGGTGAAGAAATGGTAGAGCAGATGGGGGTTGTAAGCCCGGTACATGGTCCGGCGGGTCACCGGGGCATAGGTCAGGTCATCCACCCAGCCCGCGTCGAAACCGGCCAGACCGGCCCCGTCCTTCTGATACTCCCACGCGAGCACGTGTTCCCCGGCCGGCACGGTGAACACCTGGTAGGCCCAGTCCGTCTCCCCGGAGATGCGGCCCGGCTGGGGGACGCCGTCCAGGGAGAACGTCAGGTAGTCGGAGCCCGCTTGGCAGGAGACCTTCCACCAGAAACCCACCAGGCCCGGCCCGGTGACCGTGGCCTTCATCCAGGAGCTTTCCCCGTCGGCCACCCAGCCCGCGCGCGCCGCGGCGTCCCCGGTGCGGGCCTGGGCATAGTCCGGGGCCCAGGCGAAGCCCGGAGGGGTCAGGATCTCCAGGTCGGGCGCCCCCACCGCGTCTTCCAGAAAGGGCCCGTTCACGAAGATATGGCTGCGGTGGTTGCCCACCCCGGGGACCAGGTTGTCGGCCGCGGAGACAAAGGCCACGTACCCGGCGCGGCCGGCCAGGTGGCCGTAAAGCCCGCTGGCGTTGGCCTCGGCGCCGTCCGAGGCCACGCTGGCCCGGATGGTCCGGCCGGTGGTGAGGTCCCGCAGGAACATGTCGGTCTGGCCGTTGGTGTCGCCGGGCACCAGATTGGTGGCCGAGCTCATGAAGCTCACCTGGCCGGCGTCGTTGACGCTGGCGAACTCGCAATCGGAGTTGGGCTCGGCGCCGTCCTGGGCCAGGCTGGCCCGCAGGGTGCGTCCGGCCACGGCGTCCCGCACGTACACGTCACAGGCCCCGTTGGTGTCTCCGGCCGCCAAGTTGCTGGCGAAGGATAGGAAACTCACGTAGCGGCCGTCGTCCGAGACGGCCGGGTCCAGGTTGACCTGGTGGAATTCCGCCTCTCCCCCGCTGTCGGTGAGGCTGGCCCGGGTGGTCGCCCCGGCGGTCACGTCGCGGACAAAGATGTCCCAGATGTCATTGGTGTCGCCGACCACCAGGTTGGTGGACAGGGAGTTGAAGGCCACGTAGCGCCCGTCGCCCGAGGGACAGGGCCCCTTCAGGTTGATAGGGAACAGGCCGAAGTAGTCGTTGCCGTCGCCCTCGGCCCCGGCGCTGTTTTGGCTGATCAGCCGGGTTTGGCCGGTCACCAGGTCGCGCTGGTAGGCGTGGATTTTCCCGTTGGTCGCCGGGTCGGTGAGGTTGGTGGCCCCGGAGAAGAACACCACCATGCGGCCGTCGGCCGAGATCAGGGGGTAGAGGCTGGGGCCGTTGGCCTCGACATTCCCCGGGCCCAGGCTGACCCGGGTGGTGGCGCCCAGGCTGAGGTCGCGCACGAAGATGTCCTGCACCACGTTGTTGTCGCCCGCCACCAGGTTGGCGGCCTCGGAGGCAAAGGCCACGAAGCGGCCGTCGGCCGACACCGAGGCGTTGTAGCAGTGATTGTCGGGCTCATCCCCGTCGTGGGCCAGGCTCACCCGCCGGGTCTGGGCGGTCACCAGGTCCCGCCAGTACACATCCTCCTTGCCGTTGGCGTCGCCGTCCACCAAATTGGCGGCCATGCTGTGGAACACCACGTAGCGGCCGGTGGCGGAGGCAAAGGGGGCGTAGTTGTGATTGTCGGCGATGACCCCGTCCGTGGCCCGGCTCACCGCCACGGTCTGGCGGGCCGGAGCCGGGGCCGGGAGCAGGGTGAGGACCAGGAAGCAAAACAGGCCGAGCACGCCGGGCCAGGGGGCTGACCATCGCAAGGGCTACTCCAGGGAAGTCGTAAGCTGGTTGGGACGCGCCGGGCGTACCGCGTCGTCATTATGCTCCGAAAACTACGGCGGGGGGTGGGGAAATCTCTCCGGGGAATGGGACGGGTCAGGCCACGGCCGGAGCCGCCGCGGTCGGGCGCCGGCGGCGCTGGGCCAGCCAGATCAGGCCGAACAACACCAGCCCCGCGGCCTTGACCAGCTCGGGGCCCTCTATCCCCAGGAGCCGGGCCGTGGCAAAGGGCCGGAGCACCGCCAGGCAGAGCGCCAGGAGCAGCACCGTTTCGTACCACTTGTTCTTCACCACCAAAAATCCCTGGGTGGCCGCGGCAAAGGAGAACATGGCCACCAGGCCGGTGAGGAAGACCCAGGCCCCCAGCCACACCGTGTCCACCCCGATAAGGAGCAGCCGGGGGTTGAACACGAACATGAAGGGCAGGATGGCGGTGCGGATGTCGTAGGTAAAGCTCTGCAGGCCGGTGCGCACCGGGTTGGTGCCGGCGATGGCGCTGGCCGCGTAGGCCGCCAGGCCCACCGGCGGGGTGTCGTCGGCCAGGATGCCGAAATAGAACACGAAGAGGTGGGCCGCGATCAGGGGCACCGTCACTCCCGCCCCGGGGGCCAGCTCCACGATGACCACCGCGGTCAGCGAGGCCATGACGATGTAGGTGGCCGTGGTGGGCAGCCCCATGCCGATCAAGACGCAGGCCAGGGCGGTCAGCAGGAGGAGCAGGTACATGTTGTCCCCGGCGATCATCTCCACGATCTCGGTGATGAGCCCGCCCAGGCCCATGTTCACCACCCCCACGATGATGCCCGCCGCGGCCACGGCCACGCCGATGCCCATCATGTTGCGGCCGCCGGCCACCAACGACTCCCAGATCACCCGGAGCCCCTCGGTCAGGCCCTCCTTGAGGGGGCGGCGCATGCGCCAGGCCCGCACCATCCGCTGGGCCAGGATCAGCCCGGTCAGCACCAGGATGGCGTTGTAGGCGGCCAGCTCCGGGCTGTGGCGGAGCCACATCAGCTCGTACAACAGCATGGCCAGGGGCAGGAGGAACAGCCAGCCCTCCCGCAGGGTGGCCCAGAACGGCGGCAGCTCTTTCCGGGGGGTGGGCTTGAGCCCCAGCTTGCCCGCCTCCAGGTGGGTGATGAAGAACAGGGTGCAATAACTGAGCACCGCCGGCACCGCCGCGGCCCGCACCACCTCCATATAGGGCACCCGGCAGAACTCGGCCATGATGAAGGCCGCCGCGCCCATGATGGGGGGCATGAGCTGGCCGTCGGTGGAAGCGGCCACTTCCACCGCCGCAGCCTTTTCGGCCGGGTAGCCCGCCTGCTTCATGAGGGGAATGGTGAAGGTGCCGGTGGTGACCACGTTGGCGATGGAGGAGCCGGAGACCATGCCGGTGAGGCCCGAGGCCAAGACCGCGGCCTTGGCCGGCCCGCCCCGGAAGGAGCCCAACAGGCAAAAGGCCAGCTTCACGAAATAGGCCCCGCCTCCCGCCCGCTCCATCATGGCCCCGAACAACACGAACAAGAACACGATGGTGGCCGAGACGTCCAGGGGAATGCCGTACACCCCCTGGGTGGACATGGTCTCCTGGCCGATGAAGCGGGCCAGGCTCACCCCCTTGAAGGCGATGACCGCCGGCATGTGGGGGCCCAGGAAGGCGTAGGCGATGAAGCAGAAGGACACCACCACCAGGGCCGGGCCCAGGGAGCGGCGGGCCGCCTCCAAAAGCAGCGCCAACAGCACCGTGCCGGCCACGATATCCAGGGTGAGCGGCGAGCCCTGGCGGGCCGAGATGCCCTCGTAGAACAAGGCGATGTACAGGGCGGCCAGGGCGGCCAGCCCGGCCAGCACCAGGTCGCACCACGGCACCCGGTCCCGGGCGCAGAGGAATTCCCACAGCCGGCCGGCGCGCCGGCGGCGGAGGGCCGGGAAGGAGAGATAGACCAGGGTCAGGGCAAAGGCCAGGTGGATGGCCCGCACGAACACGGTTTCCAGCATCAGGGCCTGGGGCAACAAGAGCTGGAACACGGACCAGGCCGCGGCCACCAGCCGGGTGAGCCGGCCGCCCCAGCCCGGGACGGAGCGCTGGCCCTCCTTGGCCTCGCGGGCCATGGCTTCCGCCTGGTGGGGACTCGCGGTGGCTTCCGGGCTCATGCTGGCTGGCCTGAAACCCGGCCCCAAGGGGCGCCTTGCCTCATTTTATGAGTCCCGCTTCCCGGTAATACTTGAGGGCCCCGGGATGGATCGGCGCGGTGAGCCCCTTGAGCATGTTCTGCGGGTCCAATCTGGACAGGGCGGGGTGCAACTTCTGCAATTGACCCAGGTTTTGGAAAACCTCTTTGGTTATATCGTAGATCACGTCGTCGGGCACCTGGGCCCGGGTGATGAGGGTGGCTTTCACCGCCAAGGTCAGCACGTCCTTCTTGTTCAGGGCCTTGGGGTAGTACTCGATGGGGATGTAGTCCTCGACATAGAAGGGGTTTTCCTTGATGACCAGGGCCAGCTTGTCCGCGTCGGCGGCGATGAAACGCACGGGAATGCGGCCCGAGGTGGCTTCCTGCACCAGGCCGTTGGGGTTGCCCACCGTGTAGACAAAGGCGTCGATGCGCTCGTCTTGCAGCATCTTGGCCGATTCCGAGGCTTTGAACCCCTCCACCCGGCCCAGGTCGTCGAAGCTCATGCCGTAGGCGGCCAGCATGTCCAGGAAGTTTTGCCGGGTGCCGCTGCCCGGGGAGCCCACGGCCACGGCCTTGCCCTTCAGGTCAGGGTAGGTGAGGATGTTCTCCTCCCCATTGGCCGCCAGGATGAAGGTTTCGGCGTGCAGGGCGAAAACCGAGCGCAGGTCCTTCTGGGGCCCCTTGCCCTGCCACTCGCCCTTGCCGTGGTAAGCCAGATACTGGGCGTCGGACTGGGCGATGCCCAGATCCAGGTCGCCGGCCATCACCGCGTTGATGTTGAACACCGAGGCGCTGGTGGACTCCACCGTGGCCTTCAGATGGTACTCGTCGCTTTTCTGGTTCAACAGTTTGGCAATGGCCTTGCCCACGGGGTAGTAGACCCCGGTGACCCCGCCGGTGCCGATGGTCACGAAGCGCATGGCCGCGGCGGCGGAGGTCGGCGCGGCCAGGCCCAGGGCCGCGGCGAGACCAAGCAAAAGACCGACCACCCACCGCGCCGTGCCTCCCCGGCCGCCGGCGGCTGGCGGGGTTATTTGCTGCAACATAGTCACTCTCCCGGTTGTATTCCGGCCCTGGCGGCCTTCCGCCGCCGGGCCGGGCTTCATAATGTTGCCAAAAACCGCGGCAAAGGACAACCTCAACCGTGTACCAGCGGCCGGACGGGATCGGACCGCGCTTCGCCGGGCGGCTGGGAGCGCCCCCCATAGGGCGGGCCCACCCAGGCCGTCCTGGCCCGGTCGGCTGCAAGCTGGCAAACAAGTAAGTGTACCAAGTTGCCCGCCTGGCGTCGATTTTCGGAAGTCACCCCGCCGCCGCGGGCCCTCCCCGGGGCTGTCTGGGCCGCAGACCCCCGCGGGGGTGAGGGGGTCCGGCGCCCGCACCGGGGCCTGGGGCAACAACCTGACCGACCCCCCTGGAAAATGCTACAATCGCCGGCATACCGCGCCGCGGGCCCCGGGGCTGCCGCCCCGCGGGGACGGCGCCGGGAGAGGACCTTGGGGATCAATGAGGAATTCCGCCGGGCCCTGGAGCTGCACCGCCAGGGCAGCCTGGCCGAGGCCAGGGCCCTGTATCAGCAGATCTTGGCCCAGAACCCGGGCCACGCCGGGGCCTGGCACTACCTGGGGGTGGCGGCCCAGCAGGAAGGCCGGCCGGCCGAAGCCCTGGACCACCTGGCCCGGGCCCTGGCCGCGCGGCCCGACTACGCCGAGGCCTGGAACAGCCTGGGGGTGGCCCATTTGGAGGCCGGGCGGGCTCCCGAGGCGGCCCAGGCTTTTCAGCGGGCCGGGGAGCTGAACCCGGATTACGCCGAGGCCCACTACAACCTGGGCAACGCCCTGACCCGCCAGGACCGGCTGGACGAGGCGGTCACCGCCTATCTCCTGGCCCGGGAGTTGGACCCCACCCGGGCGGCCATCCCCTACAACCTGGGCTGCGTGCTGGAGAAGACCGGCCGCCTGGAGCGGGCGGCCCAGGCCTACGCGGACTCCCTGGCCCTGGACCCCCGCCAGGCCGCCGCCTGGTTCAACCTGGGCAACGTGCGCCTGGAGCTGGCCGAGATGGAGGACGCGGCCGAGGCCTTCCAGGCCGCCCTGGACCTGGACCCCCACCTGGAGGCCGCCCGGGACAATTTGATCAGCGCCCTGGCCCGGACCCCGGGGGTGCCCTTGACCCTGCTGCGCCGCCAGACGGAGCTGTGGTGCGACCGGAGCTTCCCCCCGCCGCCCCCCCGGCCGCCGCTCTCCCCGGCCCGGGGCCGGCCGCTCCGGGTGGGCTACGTGTCCGGCGACTTCCGCCGCCACCCGGTGGGCGCCTTCATGCAGGCCATCCTGGCCCACCACGATCCGGCCCGGGTGGAGGTGTTCTGCTACGCCAACCAGCCCGCGGAAGACAGCCTCACCGCCCGCTTCCGGGAACAGGCGGCCCAGTGGCGCGACCTCTGGGAGGTGCCCGATGCGGTGGCGGCCCGCCTGGTGACCCGGGACCGCATCGACGTCCTGGTGGACCTGGCCGGCCACACCACCCACAACCGCCTGGGCCTGTTCGCCCGGCGGCCGGCCCCCCTGCAGGCCGCCTACCTGGGCTATTGGGCCACCACCGGCCTGGCCGCCATGGACCACATCATCGCCGACCGTATGGTGATCCCGCCGGGCGAGGAGGCCTTTTACCGGGAGGAGCCCCTGTACCTCCCGGGCTGCTACCTTTGCTACACCCCGCCGGAGTTGCCCCTGGCCGTGGCTCCGGCCCCGGCGCTGGCCCGGGGAGAGTTCACCTTCGGCTGCTTCAACAAGCTCTCCAAGCTGAACCGCCAAGTCATCGCGCTGTGGGCCGAGCTGCTCCGGCAGACCCCAGGGAGCCGGCTCTTCCTCAAGGCCGCCCTGTTCACCCGGCCCAGTGCGGTGCGGCGGGTCACCGAGGCCTTTGCCGCCCACGGGTTGGACCCGGACCGCCTCACCCTGCAAGGCCCCCTGCCCCTGACCGAGCACTACCGCTCCTACCACCTGGTGGACCTCACCCTGGACCCCTTCCCCATGGGCGGCTTCACCACCACCTGTGAAAGCCTGTGGATGGGGGCGCCGGTGCTGACCCTGGCCGGCCCGGGCCTGGGCGGCCACACCAGTCAGGCCCTCCTCCAGACCCTGGGGCTGCCGGAGCTGGTGGCCACCACGCCGGAGGAGTACCTGCAAAAGGCCGTCCGCCTGGCCGCCGACCCCGCGGGCCTGGACCGCCTGCGCCAGACCCTCCGGCCCCGGCTGCTGGCCTCGCCCCTCACCGATGGCGCCGCCTTCACCCGCGGCCTGGAAGACCTCCTCTGGGACGCCTGGCAACGGCGGGAAGCGGCCGCCCACGTCGCCGGGCGGAGGTGAGGTCCACCCGGAAAAGAACCGGCGGTTGACGATCCTCCCGCGACGGAACAAGTCCAGCCGCGCTTGGCCAACCGCGCGAAGTTTTTTCTTGGGGGACCTAAATGTTTCCCCCGGCAACCCTCCGGCCCTGCGGGAAATTCCGAGCCGGGTCCGGGAAAGCAAAGCACGGCAAAGCGGGAATTCGGCTGAACTAAAAGTGGTAATTATATTCGACATCTGGGGAATATCCCCCGCGGGGCGCTTCCCTCGCCTTGCCCAATGATCTGGGCTTGCGAAGCTCGGAAGGGTGCATTAACCTGATCTCATGCCGAAACAAAAACTACCCATCGAAGAGAACGCGGTGGCCAGTGGGCCGCAGGGAGCGTCCATCCAGATCAAGGGACGGCTGTGGTTGGAGAAAGAGGGCAAAACCTTCCTCTCCTGGGGCAGGGTGCTCCTCCTGGAGCACATCGCCAAGCTGGGCTCCGTGGCCGCCGCGGCCCGGTCCCTGGGCATGAGCTACAGCCACGCCTGGAACATGGTCGAGGAAATGAACTGCCTGGCCCCCGCGCCCTTGGTGGAAAAGCAGACCGGCGGCGCCGGGGGCGGGGGGGCCCAGCTCACCGCCGAAGGGCAACGCACCATCGAAGGCTTCCGCAGCCTGGTGGCGGATTTCCAAACTTGGGTAGACAGCCACCCTCCCGGGGAAAGATTTTAATTGACGATATCTTTTTTATGATATAACGATGGTCTGAACGGCGGCCGCCGGCGGCCGGAACTCCCCTGCGGGGGAGTTTTTCCGGGCCCGCGATGTATTCAACAAAAGATATCGCAAAGGGTGATTAGCCCGGGAGATTCCAATGTTCATAACTTCTACCCCCTGGGGCCGCCCGTGGCTGCGACCGGCCCTAATGTTATGCTTGCTTCTGGGCCTCGGGGCCCTGTTGACCGCCCTCCCCGCCCTGGCCGCCCAATCGCCGGGCGAGGTCCCGGCCGCAACCGCGGCCACCCCCGCCCCCGCGGAGGAGAAAGCCGCGCCGGAGGAGAAAACCGCCGGCGAGCCCGGACGTTTCGAAGCCTATGACCTGGGTGAGTTGGTGGTGACCGGCGAGGGCGCCGCCTCCCAGGCGGTGTCCATCACCACCACCATGACCGCCGAGGAGATCGCGGCCACCAACAGCGAGACCGCGGCCGAGGCCCTGGCCCATGCCCCGGGCGTGGTGGTCACCACCAACCGACGGAACGAGTCCCTGGTGCAGATCTACGGCCTGCCCCAGAGCCGGGCCTTGGTGCTCATCGACGGCGTGCCTTATTACGAGACCAAATACCACACCCTGAACCTGGACCAGATTCCGGCCACCCTCATCGCCCGCATCGAGGTGATCAAGGGCGCGCCCTCGGTGCTCTATGGGGCCAACGCCCTGGCCGGGGTGATCAACATCGTCACCAAGAAGGCCGGCAAGGTCGCGGCCCTGGAGCTGAACGGCGAAGCGGGGCTGCACGACACCTACCGCTTCAGCGCGTCCCATGGCATGCAGGTGGACAAACTGGACTACTGGGTCAACTACACCCACCGCGAGTCGGCGGGTTACCCCATGTCCGCCGATTACCAGCCCACCCTGGGCACGGTGACCCAGCGGCCCGGCGGCACCTACCAGGCCGTGTTCCAGGACGACGAATACCGCAACAACTCCGACTATTACTCCAACACCCTCTGGAGCCGCCTGGGCTGGACCCCCAACCCCGACGGCGAGTACTACGTGAACCTGCACCTCTTGGACAGCTCGCGGGGCATGGCCCCGGACACCAACAGCGTGCGGGTCTTCCCCAATGACCCGGCCTTCAGCAATTTCTCCCGCTGGGGCAAGTACAAGGACCTGGGCGCGGACCTCTCGGGCCGCCAGAAGATCGGCGACCGCCTGACCTTGGCTGGCAAGCTGTTCTATCACGACCACGAGGATGACTTCGAATCCTACCTGAACTACACCTACGGCCAGCTCATCGCCATCAGCACCTACCAGGACTATTTCGTGGGCGGCAACCTCACCGCGGACTACGAGCTGGCCCAGGGCCACAACCTGGGCGCGGCCATCCACTACAAGGGCGACTCCCACAAGGAACGGGACGACGTCTACCTGCCCTATGCCGAGACCTTCTCCTACACCGGGTCGGCCGGCCTGGAGTACCGCTTCACCGCCATCACCGGCCTGAACGTGGTGACCGGCGCTTCCTATGACTGGTACCAGGTGGACCAGGCCCAGGAGAACATCCTGAACGGAGACGGCCAGCTGGACTACCAGGAGGACCTGGAGACTCCCGGAGTCAGCGACGACTTCAACCCCATGCTCGGGGCTTCCTACCAATTCGTGGACACCACCCGGCTCTTCGCCTCCGTGGCCAAGAAGACCCGCTTCCCCACCCTGATGGAGCTGTACTCCACCAAGGGCGGCAACCGCGACCTCAACGCCGAGCAGTCGGTGAACTACACCCTGGGCGTGGGCCGTAACTTCCTGGGCGACACCCTCTATGGGGAAGTCAGCGGCTTCTTCATGGACATCACCGACTGGATCTCCAAGGACACGCCCGATTGGGACTCCAAGTACCGCAACTACGGCAAAATCACCCTGGCCGGGGTGGAGGTCATCGCCACCTGGAAGCCCTTGGCCGATCTCTCCTTCCGCTTTGATTACACCTACACCAAAGCCAAGGACGAGAGCGACGGCGCGGTCACCGAGGACGTGGTGGGGGTGCCCGAGCACAAGCTGGACCTGCTGGCCAGCTACCTCGTCCCCTACCTCAAGACCAAGCTGGACTTCACCGCCTTGTTGGTGGGCGAGACCTACAACCAGGTGCCCACCCCTCTCTACCCTGACCAGGAGGAGCTGAAGACCGACTCCTACCTGGTGTTCAACGCCCGTATCTCTCGGGTGTTCTTCACCAACTACGAGGTGTACTTCGCGGTGAACAACCTGTTCGACAAGGACTACGAGACCGAGCGCTACTTCCCCGCCCCGGGCCGCAACCTGTGGGTGGGCCTCACGGCGCGTTTCTAAATCAGGATGTGGGAAGATTTGGGGGGAGGGACCCTCCCCCCAAAAAAACTTCAACGCAGGCTGTGGTTCAGCAGCTTGCTGAACCACAACCACCGAAACGGAGGGGCCGCCGGGGAATTCCCCGGCGGTCTCCTCCCGGCGGGGAAGCCGCCACCGCCTCCGGCGGCTGCCCGGGCCTGGGCGCGTCCGGCCCGGGCTCCCCGCCGTTTTTACGGGTGAGCAAAGGCCCCGGGCCTTCCCGGCCCCAAGGATAGGTAACATGCACGAACCTCTGGTTATGTACGCGATATATGTCTCTCTGGGCCTGGCGGCCCTGGCCGCGCTGTTGGCGCGGGGAGCCCGGCCCTGGGCCTGGGCCGCCGGGACCGGCGCGGCCCTGGCCGGTTGGCTGGCCTTGGCCGTGGGGAGCTGGCACTTGGGGCGGCCGCCCCTGGCCGGGCTGGGGGAAACCCTGCCGGCCATGGCCGGGTGCCTGGCCTTGTTGGGGCTCTCGGTGCTCCGCCGGCGGGAAGAGGCGCTACTGGCCCAGCTCCTCTGGGGCAGCGTGGCGGGGTTGTTGCTCCTGGACCTGATTTTGCCGTTCCCGCCGCCCCTGGACTGGTTCCTCTTTGATTCCCCGTGGGTGCAGGCTTTTTTCCTCTGCCGCCCGGGGGCGGTGGTGTTGTTCTGGGCCGCGGCCCTGGCCGCCATCGCGGCGGGCCTGGCCCGGGGCGGGCCGGCCGCGGGGGGGATGTTCGGCCACGCGCGGCGCTGGCTGGTGGCCGGCTCGGCGGTGTTTCTCTGCGGGGAATTCGCCGGGTTCTATTGGTGTTACCTCTGGTTGGGCGACTACTGGCGCTGGGGGCGCAACTTCCTGGCTTCTCTGGCCCTCTTCCTTCTGGCCACCCTGGCCCTGCATCTGCCGCCCCGCTGGGCGGCCCACCCGGTCACCCGGGCGGCCTGCCAGGCCCTGCCCGGCGTGGCCTCCCTGGCTTTCAACCTCTGGTTTCAGTGGGGTGAAGCATGATCCGGCGGTTGGCTTCCTGGTGGCTCACCCTGGGCAGCCTGGGTTTTTTGGTCCTGTGGCTCATGGTGGGCATGGTGTTGGCCGTGGTGCCGCCCTATGCCAAGGCCCTGGCGGGCTTGAACGAGGTGCTGGTGTGGGACTGGCTCTTCACCCAGGCGCCCCAGGAGCCGGGGCTCACCGCCTGGCTGGCCGTCTTGTGCCTGGCGGTCACGCTCTTGATGGTCAACCTCCTGGCCTGCACGGTCACGCTGCTGACCGCCCGCTGGCGTGCGGGCCAGCGCTGGGCCGCGGCGCTTCTCTTGGCCATGCACCTCCTGTTGGCCTCCATCCTGGCCGGGCATTTCTCGGGCATGTTCCTGGGCTTCAAGCAGGAGGACGCCCGCCTGGCTCCGGGCGCCACCTACCAATTGCCGGACGGCGGGGTGCTCAAAGTGGAAGAGGTGGTGTTCGTGGACGACCCGGCCATCCTGAACCTGCCCTACCGCCAGGCCCGCCGGGTGCAGACCCGGCAAAACTTCCACCGGGCCGACGATGTGGTCCGGGTGAGCCTGGCGCGGAAGGGCCGGCCCCCGGCCCAGGCCATGCTCCGCATCATGGAACCCTGGCAAATCGGCGGGCTCCGGGTGGCCTTGCAGACCTTCTACCGCCTGGAGGGCGCGGGTCCACCCCGGGTGGGCGCGGTGCTGAACCTGGTGGTCAACCCCCTGACCAGGGTGTTCCTGGTGTCCTATGCCCTGTGGATCACGGCCTATTTCCTGTGGCTGATCCGGCTGGGCCGGGCCAACGGCAGGAGCAACGGCAGGAACAATGGCAGGAGCAACGGCCGCCAGGAGGTTTGAGCCGGGCGCGTAGCGGGCCGGAGTATTGGTGCCGAACACTGTTATGCAAGCTACTTAAAAATATGAAGTTTTTTGGGGGAAGGGGGGTGTGGGGGGAAGGGACCTTTTTCCCAAAAAAGGTCCCTTCCCCCCACATCTTCCTCTTCTGCCTAAAAGCTTACAGCAGCTTTTTCAGGGAATTGCGCAGGAGGTCTTCCAGGCTGGGGGGGGTTTGGCCGGTGGGGTCCAGTTCGGCGAGGGCGGTTTCCACGGCTTTGGCAGCTTTGGCTTCGGGGTAGCCCAGGTTCATGAGGGCGCTTTGGGCGTCGTCGGCCAGGGGCGAGGCGGGGGGAGCGGGGGTGGAGGGAGCCTCGCTGGTTTCCGCGGGCAGGCGGCCGGCCAGGTCCAGGATGAGCTGGGCCGCGGTTTTCTTGCCCACGCCGGGCACCTTGTTCAGCCGGCTGGCGTCGCCGGCCCGCACCGCGGCCCACAGGTCCCGGGGAGCGAGGGAGGAGAGGATGCCCAGGGCCAGTTTGGGGCCCACCCCCTTCACGGCCAGGAGCTGGGCAAAGGCGGCCCACTCGTCTTCCCGGGGGAAGCCGTAGAGGTGGATGGCGTCTTCGCGCACGATGGTGTGGATGTGGAAGGCCACTTCCCGGCCCAGATCCGGCAGGTCGCAAAAGGCGGCCAGGGTAATGAAGACCCGGTAGCCCACGCCCGCCACGTCCACCACCACGTGGTCCGGCCGCCGGGCCACCAGGGCGCCGCCCAGGCGCGCGATCACGGCCGGGCTCCCAGGGCCCCGTTCAGGCGGCGGGCGGCGTGGTGCATCAGGGCCACGGCCAGGGCGTCGGAGGCGTCCAGGGCCGGGGGCGCGGGGCAGTGCAGGATTTGACACACCATGTAGGCCACTTGCTCCTTGCCGGCTTGGCCGTGACCCACCAGGGCCTTTTTCACCATGGCCGGGGAGTACTCGTGCACCGGCAGCCCAGCCAGGGCGGCGGCCAGGATAGCGGCGGCCCTGGCCTGTCCCAAGGCCAGAGCCGCGCGGGGATTCTTGGCGCTGAACACGTCCTCGATGGCCACTTCGGCGGGCCCGAGCCGGGCGATGAGCCCGGCCACCCCCTGGTGGATGGCGATGAGCCGCCGGGTCAGGGGCTCTTTGGCCGGAGCCCTGATGACCCCGGTCTCCACCAGTCGGGCGTCCGCGCCCGGCCCGGCCACGATGAGGCCGTAGCCGGTGACCAGGCTGCCGGGGTCCAGGCCCAGGATGAGGTCGCCGGCGGGCAAGGGGCTATTCCAGGGTGGCCAGGAGCTCGTCGTCGATGTCGAAGTTGGCGTAGACGTTCTGCACGTCGTCCAGATCGTCCAGGGCCTCCATGAGCTTCACCACCCGGCCGGCTTCCCCGGCTTCGGTGAGGGCCACCGTGGTGCTGGGCAGCTTGGTCACCTCGGCGCTCTGGGGCTCGGCCCCCGCCTGCTCAAGGGCCTCGGACACCGCGTTGAAGTCCGTGGGCTCGCAGTACACGGCCCAGATGTCGTCCTCGTCCTTGACGTCCTCGGCTCCGGCCTCCAAAGCCATCTCCAACATCTTCTCCTCGTCAAAGGCGGCCTTGTCAAAGGTGAACAGGCCCTTCTGCTCGAAGAGATAGGACACGGCGCCGGCTTTGGCCAGGGCGCCGCCCCGCTTGGTGAAGACGTGGCGCACGTCGGCCGCGGTGCGGTTCTTGTTGTCGGTCAGCACTTCCACCAGGAAGGCCACCCCGCCGGGCCCGTAGCCCTCGTAGGTGATCTCGTCGTAGTTGACGCCGTCCAGATCGCCACTGCCCTTTTTGACCGCCTTGTCAATGTTGTCCTTGGGCATGTTGGCGGCTTTGGCCGCGGCCACGGCCGTTCTGAGCCTGGGGTTCATCTCGATGTCGCCGCCGCCCATTTTGGCGGCCACCGTGATTTCGCGCATCAGACGGGTAAAGATCTTGCCCCGCTTGGCGTCGGCCGCGCCTTTCTTGCGCTTGATGGTGCTCCATTTGGAGTGGCCACTCATAGCTCTCTCCTAGGAAAGGTGGTTCCCCGGGGGGGCTGGTGCCTTGCGTCCCCGCCCCAGGATATAGATTTCCTTGCTCTCCGCCCGCGAGGAGGGCGGCTTGTGTCCCTTGCCCATGCTAAAGGCCGTCTTGACCCGACGGATCACCTGGTCCACCCCCGGCCCGGCAAAGACCTTGGCCAGGAAGCTGCCCCCCGGGGCCAGGGTGGCCAGGGCCAGCTCCAGGGCCGCTTCGGTCAGGGCCAGGCTCCGGAGCTCGTCGGCATGGCGCACGCCGGTGGTCTTGGGGGCCACGTCGGAGAGCACCAAGTCGAACACCGGCGGCTGGTCCGGGTCCAAGCCCAGGTCGGCCGGGGCGGTCTCCAGCAGGTCGGCCTCCAGGAACTCCACCCAGGGCGGGGTGGCCACCGTGGGCG
Organism: Deltaproteobacteria bacterium; assembly: GCA_020444165.1. The sequence continues at coordinate 54,308 of JAHLLK010000031.1, forward strand.
GCTTCAGGTCCAGGCCCAGCACCCGGCCCTGGGGCCCCACTTTGGCCGCAGCATACTGCAGCCAGCTTCCGGGGTGACATCCCAGGTCCAGCACTCTTTGGCCGGGTTTCAAAAGGCTGTAGCGGCGATCCATGTCTTGCAGCTTATAGACGCTGCGCGCCGCGTATCCTTCCTTTTTCGCCCGGTGATAGTAGGCATCCGTCTTGGTTCGGTGGGCCATGGCCAGATGAATCTAGCACAGGCCCCGTTGGCCGGCAAGGGCCGGGTGCGGCCCAAAAGCCCCGTACCCGGAGGCTTTTGGGCCGGCCGGGGGAGCAGGAGGTTTTTTTGGGGGCAGACGCGATTTTTTGGGGTCCGGGGTTGCAAAGCCAGCGGGTGGTACTTAATATCCGCTTGTGTTAGCACTCTCCGCGAGGGAGTGCTAACGGCTGCGGGGAGGCCCACCTATGGCGGCGCGACCCGGCCCGCTAAAGAAAATATTGTCATAAGCACACAGTCAATCAAGTTTAACAAGGAGAAAGGCCCATGAACATCAAACCGTTGCAGGACCGCGTCATTGTAAAACGGTTGGACGAGGAAGAGAAGACCGCGGGCGGCATCATCATCCCCGACACCGCCAAGGAAAAGCCCCAACAGGGCAAGATTCTGGCCGTGGGCCCCGGCAAGGTTCTGGACAGCGGCACCAAGGTCGAGCTGACCGTGAAGGTCGGCGACACCGTGCTGTTCGGCAAGTACGCCGGCAGCGAGGTGAAGATCGGCGTCGACGAAGTGCTGATCATGCGCGAGGACGACATCCTGGGCATCGTCGAGTAGCCCGGTTCCGGACACCTTTTTCCATTCAATATCTTTAAAAGATAAGATTCCAGGAGGATTCCACTCATGGCCAAAGAGCTGAGATACGATACCAAAGCCCGCGAAGCCCTCATGCGCGGCGTCGACACCCTGGCCAACGCGGTCAAGGTCACCCTGGGCCCCAAGGGCCGCAACGTCATCATCGACAAGAGCTTCGGCTCCCCCATCATCACCAAGGACGGCGTGACCGTGGCCAAGGAGATCGAACTTGAGGACAAGTTCGAGAACATGGGCGCCCAGATGGTGAAAGAGGTCGCCTCCAAGACCTCCGACGTGGCCGGCGACGGCACCACCACCGCCACCATCCTGGCCCAATGCATCTACCGCGAAGGCTCCAAGCTGGTAGCCGCCGGTCACAACCCCATGGCCATCAAGCGCGGCATCGACAAGTCCGTGGAACTCGTGGTCGAGGAGCTCAAGAAGATTTCCAAGTCCACCAAGGACCAGAAGGAAATCGCCCAGGTCGGCACCATCAGCGCCAACAATGACGAGACCATCGGCAACATCATCGCCGAGGCCATGAACAAGGTCGGCAAAGAGGGCGTCATCACGGTGGAGGAAGCCAAGTCCATGGAGACCACCCTGGAAGTGGTCGAGGGCATGCAGTTCGACCGCGGCTACCTCTCCCCCTACTTCGTCACCGACCCCGAGAAGATGGAAGCCAACCTGGACAACCCCTTCATCCTGATCCACGAGAAGAAAATCAGCGCCATGAAGGACCTGCTGCCCATCCTGGAGCAGGTGGCCAAGATGAACCGGCCGCTGGTGATCGTGGCCGAGGACATCGAGGGCGAGGCTCTGGCCACCTTGGTGGTCAACAAGCTGCGCGGCACCCTGTCGGCTTGCGCCGTGAAGGCCCCGGGCTTCGGTGACCGCCGCAAGGCCATGCTGGAAGACATCGCCATCCTGACCGGCGGCCGGGTCATCAGCGAGGACCTGGGCTTCAAGCTGGAAGGCGCCACCCTGAACGACCTGGGCACCGCCAAGCGCGTCACCATTGACAAGGACAACACCACCATCGTGGACGGTGGCGGCGAGCGCAAGGACCTGGAAGGCCGCGTGAAGACCATCCGCGCCCAGATCGAGGAGACCACCAGCGACTACGACCGCGAGAAGCTGCAAGAGCGCCTGGCCAAGCTGATCGGCGGCGTGGCGGTGATCAATGTCGGCGCGGCCACCGAGTCCGAGATGAAGGAAAAGAAAGCCCGCGTGGAAGACGCCCTGAACGCCACCCGCGCGGCCGTGGAAGAGGGCATCGTGCCCGGCGGCGGCGTGGCCCTGTTGCGTTGCCAGAAGGTCCTGGACAAGCTGAAGCTCTCCGCCGACGAGGCTCCGGGCATGCGCATCATCCGCCGCGCCCTGGAAGAGCCGCTCCGCCAGATCGCCTTCAACGCCGGCGAAGAGGGCAGCGTGGTGGTGCAGAAGGTCGCTTCCGAGAAGGAAGGCAAGGGCTTCAACGCCCAGACCGGCGACTTCGAGGACCTCTTGAAGGCCGGCGTCATCGACCCGACCAAGGTCACCCGCTTTGCCCTGCAGAACGCCTCCTCCGTGGCGGGCCTGCTCTTGACCACCGAGTGCATGGTGGCCGAGAAGCCCAAGGACGACAAGGGCGGTATGCCTGGCGGTATGCCCGGCGGCCCCGGCATGGGCGGCATGGGCGGCATGTACTAAAAAGCCTGGCGGGAGGCCCTGGGGCTTCCCGCCGCGTTCTTGCCTTTGGCGAGATATTGGGACGGCTCCCCTCCGGGGGGCCGTCCCTTTTTTTGCCTGGTTCGGCTCACGCGCCGGTTTGACCGGCTAGGCCGGCCTGGGCTACCATTTGGCTCAGGAGGAGGTTTCTTCTGGCGGGGAGCCGGGGGAGACCCGGAGCCTGCCCGTTTTCCTCCCCGCCCGGCGGTGGGCGGTAGGGAAAAGAAGCGCCCCACCCGCCGGCCCCCGGCGCCGCCCGGCCCCGAACCGGCGACGCTGGTTCCGCGATCCCTCAACCCATGGGCCCTGGCCGGCTCCCGGCCGGTTGAAGGAGAAGATGGTCATGAAAAAACTCGCGAGTTGCCTGGCTTTGGGGGCCCTCTTGGCCCTGACCGCCGTTCCGGTGGGGGCGGAAGGGACCGTCACCCCCGGCGAGGTGGCCAAGGAGGCCCAGGAGACCGGCAAGGCCGCCTGGGAGCTGGGCAAGGAGAAGAGCCAGGAAGCCTACCAGGAGGGCAAGCAGGCCTCCCAGGACGCCTATCAGCAGGGCAAGGCAGCTTCCAAGGAGGCCTGGAAGGAAGGCAAGCAGGCCTCCCAGGAGGCTTATCAGCAAGGCAAGGCCGCTTCCAAGGAGGCCTGGAAGGAAGGCAAGGAAGCTGCCCAGGACGCCTGGCAAAGCGGTTTGAAGGCCAGCAAGGAGGCCTTGGAGAGGACGCGGAAGGCCCTGGAGGAGGCCAAGTGAGGCCGATGCACGGTGTATATAAAAGTATTGAAGTATTTACAGTAAGTTACGCAACGGTTTATCGGTTCATTGTAGGCAACCGGCCTCAGGCGGGCCGAGGATGGCCCGCCAATCCACGAGTCTGAAAGGCAAGTTATTTGTGGGTCTTGGCAAAACCCGGGCCCCCGGCAAGCTCTGCTTGCTGGGGTGGAGTCACGTTT
>JAHLLK010000032.1 GCA_020444165.1 Deltaproteobacteria bacterium
CAGGGACTATCCGGTTATGAGCCGGAGGCTCTACCAACTGAGCTATGGGCCCGGTGATTCGGTAGTCGAAACCAGAATAATAGATTATGGCCGGGGGTCCGGAACCTGTCAAGGCCGGGCGGTGGCTGTCCGGTGTCCGGCAATGGCGGACCGGGGGCCGCTGGCAGCCGGGAGCGGCCCCCCGCAACGCGCTCCCGCGCCTCCGCTCCAGGACCGCCTGGCGGGACCGCGGCCCGCCCTGGGGGACCCGGCGCGGCGGGAACCCGCCCCAACCTGCCGGGAAAACCATGGCCCGGGAAAAACGTCCCGCGCGGGCTCTCCCGCCGTTTTTTCGCCCTGGGGGTGGCGGAGAAAGCCCTCCCCGGCTGGCGCCCAAACCCGGGGGCCGCTCACCTCGCATTGTCCTCCATGGTTGGAGCAGGTTCCGGCAGGGGCGCCTTTTCCCGGAGCCGATCATAATGATCCAGGAAAGAGCGCAGCAGTTTCAAGCGCTTCTCAATATCGTCCCTCCATTGCCCCAGCTCCTGCCACCCCCGTGGCGTGACCTGATAAACCCGCCGCGCCGGCCCGGGGGGCGTGGTGTCCCAGGCCGAGGTTACGGCCCCTTCCTTTTCCAACGTTTGCAGAGCGCGATATAGAGCCGCCGAATCGGCGGTGAAGCCGGGCAGCCAGCCCTCCAGCAAGGACTTTATGGCTCCTCCATGGGCGGGCTTCTCGGTCAGAGCCAAAAGGATGAAGGCAGGCAAGTGCCGGTAATGCTTGCGCTTGGCCGTGGGCATGACGCCGGCTCCTCTCACTTGGTGTTTTTGGTGGTCCTTGGCGATGGCCTTGCGCCGCTACCGCGCTCCCGCCCCCGGGTCCTAGGCTCGGATCCCGGGCCCGGGAGCCGGGGCTTTTGGGTTGGGTGCCTGCGCCACCCGATCCTGCCGGAGCGAGCGACCCGCCTGGCCTTCAGCCTGCGGGTGTGAAATGGCCGGCGCTGGCATCCGCCGCCTCCTCGGGGCCGGCCCGGAAGCCCTGGCTGAACCCACAAGCGCCCCGGGAACCAAACAAGGCGCCCCCACGGTTCCGCCATTGACAGTATACTGTTTAATGCAGTATGACGTATTAGACAGTATGCTGTACGATTGATTAAGCCTACTTCCCAGGGCTGGTTGGTGTCAACCACGGGTCAGGCTTGCCGTTCCAGGCAGGTCCCGGCCCGGGAGGGGAAACGAGGAAAACGAAATTTCCCGGCCCAGCAGGCTCCCAGCGCCATGGGACAGGCGCTCCCGGGGAGCGCCGCAGGCAAGCAAAGGAGGACGGAAATGGTTATGAAGCACTTGGCGGAAGTACCTGGCGCGGCCATCACCGCCGAGGGTTTCCAGGGCATGACGGCTCATTTCGCCTTGACCCGGGCCGACGGCTGCCCGCGCTACGCCATGCGGGTCATGGAGTTCCAGCCCGGCGGACACACTTCCCTGCATGCCCACGAAGAAGAACATGAATTTTTCTTCTGGGAGGGCGAGGCCATTTGCCGGGACGGCCAGGGCGGCGAAACCAAGCTGGTCCCGGGCGACCTGCTTTACACCGCCCCGCGCGAGCCGCACCAGTTGTTAAACGTGGGGCCCGGCGTGATGCGGGTGATCTGCACCATTCCCCTTTTGGCCAATGGCGACGGAAAGACCACCACCCCCGTGCCGGTGAGCCGGGCGACCTGCACGAAGCCTGGCTCTGCCGGGACCAGGGAGAGCTGATCGGCCGGAGGAACGTCAGGCGCCGGGGCTGGGCTCGCCGTAGTTTTCTGGGACTCATCCCGACCTTGGGCGCGGCCCTGGCTGGGCGGCAAGCCGGCCGGCCGGCCCTCGCCCGGCGCGGCCCTCACCCGGGTGGGTCAGCGCCCGGTGTGGCGGGTGGTGGACAACTCCCCTTCCCTTGTACCCGCGGGGCGGCCCAGCCAAACGCGGGCGGGGCTCTCCTGCCCGGCCCTCCCCGGTCCCCCGGAAAAGCCCCGGTTTTGTCAGAGGCGGTCTCTGGCGCGCCCGTCAGGCTGATCGACCGGAGCCCGTCAGGCCAAGAGGCCCAGCAGGTTGCCGGCAGCCAGGGCTTCCTGTTCAGCCGGGGAAAAGCCCAGGCCCTCGAACCAGGTGCGAAAGGCGGCCATGTCCCGCCAGGGGGCGTCGCTGCCGTAGATCACCCGCGCCACGCCCTTTTGCCGCACCAGGGACACCACCTGCTCGTCGGGCAGCAGCCCGGCCACGTAGGCCAGGTCGAAGAACACGTTGTCCAGCTCCATCAGGGGCTGCACCCGGTCCCAGCCGTACAGGGAGCCCATATGGGCCGCGATGATGGTGAGGGTGGGATGCTCCCGGGCCAGGCGGACGACGTCCCGGGTCCGGACGCCGGTCACCCCGATCACCTGCTCCAACCAGTGCAGGTGCGGCTTGGCCCGCACCAGGCGCCCCGTTTCCAGGGTGTCCAGGAGGAGCGGCAGGCCCCGCTCCGCCACGGCGGCCAACAGGGGCCCCACGGCTGGATGGCTCAGCTCGAAGCGCTGGGTAAAGGGATGCAGCTTCACCCCCTTGATCCCCAAGCGCGCGAGCTCCGCCAGGTCGCAGGCCCAGTCGCCCTCGGGGTGCAGGGTGCCAAAGGGGATGATACGGGGTTCGGTCGCTGCGGCCCGGGCGGCCCAGCGGTTCAGGTCCGACACCCGGGCCGGCCGCGAGGTCAGGGGCAGGAGCACGGCCTGGTCCACCTCGGCCACGTCCATGGCCGCCACCAGGTCCTCCAGGAGGCCGCCATGGTACAGCCGCCATTTGTGGGGGCTGTCATCGGGCAGCACCGCGTCCAAGACTTGCAAACGGCTGGTCATCACCGGCAAGTCCTGGGGCTGGTAGGCGTGGGTGTGGGCGTCGATGAACATGCTTCCTCCCCCTGGCGGTGGCGGCGGCGGAAGCCGCGGAGCGGCGGTCGGCCGGCGCGTCCTGGGGCCCCCGGCGGGGGCCATGGCTCCGCCATCCTGAATGAGTCATCATTCTTCACCCTGAACCGGCTTCAGTCAAGCCCCCGCCCGGGCTTGGCGGTTGCCAACCAGCCCGGCCTGTGATAGAACCGCCTAGGCTCTGCAGTAGAGATAAACTGTGGGGATACGAATGAATCCGCACCAAAAACCTGGCGAGAAGTCCCGAGCATGACCATGGACGAGAACATTCAAGACGACCGCTACGAACCGGCGGCGGTGGAAAAATATTGGCAAGAGGTTTGGGAGGGCGGCCAAGTCTTCCATGTGGAGGAAGACCCGGCCAAACCCAAGTTCTACTGCCTGGAGATGTTCCCCTACCCCTCCGGCCGCATCCACATGGGCCATGTGCGGGTCTACAGCATCGGTGACGCCCTGGCCCGTTTCCTGCGGATGAAGGGCTTCAATGTGCTGCACCCCATGGGCTGGGACGCCTTTGGCATGCCCGCCGAGAACGCGGCCATTGCCCACCACACCCACCCGGCCAAGTGGACCTACGAGAACATCGCCTACATGAAGAGCCAGTTGGCCAAGCTGGGGCTCTCCTATGACTGGCGGCGTGAGTTCGCCACCTGCGACCCCAGCTACTACCGTTGGGAGCAGCTTTTCTTTATAAAGATGTGGGAAAAGGGCCTGGTCTACCGCAAGCGCTCCCTGGTGAACTGGTGCGAGTCCTGCCAGACCGTGTTGGCCAACGAGCAGGTGGAGGCCGGGAAGTGCTGGCGCTGCGGCAACGAGGCCCAGCAGAAGAACCTCTACGGCTACTTCTTCCGCATCACCGACTACGCCGAAGAGTTGCTGAATTCTTTGGACGACCTGCCCGGCTGGCCCGACCGGGTCAAAGTGATGCAGACCAACTGGATCGGCAAGTCCTACGGTGCGGAGATCCACTTCCCGCTGGAGGGCCGCGAAGGCGAGGTCAAGGTCTTCACCACCCGGGCCGACACCCTGTTCGGGGCCACCTTCATGAGCCTGGCCCCGGAACACCCCCTGGCCCTGGAGCTGTCCGAGGGCACCCCCCAGGAAGAGCCGGTCAAGGAGTTCATCGACCGGGTCAAACGCCAAAGCTGGGCCGAGCGGGCCGACGAGAAGTCCAAGGAGGGCGTGTTCACGGGAGCCTACTGCACCAACCCGGTGACCGGCGCCCGCATGCCCGTGTACGTGGCCAACTTTGTCTTGATGGAGTACGGCACCGGCGCGGTCATGGCCGTGCCCACCCATGACCAGCGCGACTACGAGTTCGCCCAGGTCTACGATCTGCCCCTGGTGGAGGTCATCGTGGGCCCCGAGGGGCCCATGGGCGTGGCGAGCATGACCCAGGCCTTTACCGACTACGGGGTCCTGGTCAACTCCGGGGAGTTCGACGGGCTGACCAGCGAGGAGGCCAAGCGGGCCATCGCCCAGAGTCTGGAGAAGCGCGGCCTGGGGCGGGAGACCATCAACTACCGCCTCCGGGATTGGGGCATCAGCCGCCAGCGTTATTGGGGCGCCCCCATCCCCATGGTGCACTGCCCCAAATGCGGCCTGGTGCCGGTGGCCGAAGCCGACCTGCCGGTGGAGCTGCCCCTGGAAGCCCAGCTCTCCGAGACCGGCGGCTCTCCCCTGCCCCACCTGGACTCCTGGCGGCTCACCACCTGCCCGACCTGCGGCGGGCCGGCGGAGCGGGAGACCGACACCATGGACACCTTTGTGGAGTCCAGTTGGTACCCGGCCCGCTATGCCTGCGCCGATTACACCGAGGGCCCCCTGGACCCGGCCCGCACCGACTATTGGATGCCGGTGGACCAGTACATCGGCGGCATCGAGCACGCGGTGCTGCATCTGTTGTACGCCCGCTTCTTCACCAAGGTGCTCCGGGATCTGGGCTACCTGAAGTGCGACGAGCCCTTCGTGAACCTGTTGACCCAGGGCATGGTCATCAAGGACGGGGCCAAGATGTCCAAGTCCAAGGGCAACGTGGTGGACCCCGACGACATGGTGGCCGCCTACGGAGCCGACACGGTGCGGCTGTTCTCCCTGTTCGCCGCTCCACCGGAAAAGGACCTGGAGTGGTCCACCCAGGGCGTGGAGGGGGCTTTCCGCTTCCTGCAGCGCCTCTGGCGCCTGGGCCTGGCCGTGGCCCGCGAGGCCCAGGGTGTGGCCGCCTATGCGGGCGAGGGCCAGCTGCCCGACGCCCTGACCGATCTCCGGCGCAAGACTCACGAGACCATCAAGAAAGTCACCGAGGACGTCACCGAGCGCTTCCAGTTCAACACGGCCATCGCCGCCGTCATGGAGTTGGTGAATCTCATCAGCCTAGTGCAGCAGGACGAAGCGCTCAATGACCTGCCCGCGCGGGGCCCGGTGCTCCGGGAGGCCGTGGAAACCGCGGTGACCCTGGCCTCGCCCATGGCCCCCCACGTGGCCGACGAACTTTGGCGGCGGCTGGGAAACGAGGGTTGCCTTATACAGCGGCCTTGGCCTACATTTGACCCCAGGGCCCTGGTCCAGGAAGAGAAGCTGGTGGTGGTGCAGGTGAACGGCAAGGTCCGTTCCAAACTGACCCTGCCCGCCGACAGCGACGAGGACACCCTGAAGCAGGCGGCCTTGGCTGATCAAAAAATCATCAACTTCCTGGAGGGCCGGGCCGTGAAAAAGGTCTTCGTGGTCCAGGGCAAGTTGGTGAACATCGTGATATAACCGGCCGGCGGGCCTTCCCGCCCGGCCCCCCCAGGAGGGAGCCGTCCGTGAAAAGAGCCTTTGTACTGATTCTGGGATTGTTCCTCTTGATCGTGGGTTGTGGGTACAACTTCCGCGGCGGTCAGAACAACCTGCCTCCGGATGTCCGCTCCGTGGCCATCCCGCTGTTCAAGAACCGCACGGCCGAGGTGGGTATCGAGAGCACGTTCACCAACGAGGTGATCTACCAGTTCACCCGGAGCCAGATGGTGCGGGTGACCGCTCCCTCGGAGGCCGATGCGGTGCTTTACGGCGAGATCACCCGGGTGACCCTGGAGGACATCGCCTTCACCTCCCAGGACAGCAGCCAGGAAACCCGGGTCACCGTGTACGTGGCCGCCAAGCTGGTGCGCACCCGGGACGGCAAGACCCTGTGGCGGGCCAACCGGCTCTCCAAGAACCGCAACTACCGGGTCACCGGCTCCACCACGGCCACGGATGATTCCCGCGGGGCCGCCATCACCCTGGTCGCGCAGGACTTGGCCCAGACCCTGCACGACAGTATCTTCGAAAACTTCTAGCAGGATGTTGAAAAAGTCCATCCATGGCCTTTTTCATCCAAATCCGGCAAAAGCGTGATCCACCCCAGCAAGCTAGGCTTGCTGGGGGTCCGGTTTTTGCCGGGTTTGGCAAATTGAGACCATTGCTCGGTATTTTCCGCCAAACGATAACTATAACAGCCGATTATCTCGGTTCTTGGTGGTTTTTCTGTGGCAATGGTCTCATGCGGGCCATGGATGGCCCGCCGAATAACAAATCTAAAAGGTTTGTTATTCGTGAGGCCTGGCAAAAGCGTGGTTTTGCCAAGCCGATCGTTGCACCAAGCATGGAGCCTTGTGCAACAGTCTCAAATTGCTTGCTTTTTCAAAGCTGCGCCAAGCAGGCTGTTTTCAACCCCAGCTGAACCCCGGAGCACCCTATGCCCGCCAAGGGGCCTTCCCGCGCTGGACTGCCTTGGCCCGAGCTCGCCGCCGGCGAGCCCGGGCCTCTTTATGCCGTGTTCAGTGAGGAGGACTTCCTCCTGAACCTGGCCCTGGAGGAGTTTGCCGCCTGCCCGGCCTTTGCCGACAACCCCTCGCTGAACGTGGAGCGCTTCCACGCCGAGGACGCCCCGCCGGGCAAGGTGCTGGAGTCGGCCCGCACCTTCCCCTTCCTGGGCCGCCGCCGGCTGGTGATGGTGCTGGGCTGCCAGGACTACAAGGCGGACAAAGCCGCGGAGTTCCTGCCCTATCTGGACGACCCCGCGCCCACCACCACCCTGGTTTTCCTGGGGAGCAAGCTGGACGTGCGCACTCGCTTCGGCAAGACCCTGAAAAAGGCCGCCCGGGCGCAGATATTCAAGAAGATGTACCCCCAGGACCTGCCGCCCTGGCTGGCCGAGCGGGCCGCGGCCCGGGGCAAGCGGCTGAGCCGGGAGGCGGCGGGGCTATTGGCCGAACTGGCCGGGCTGGGGCTGGGCGCCCTGGACGGGGAGGTGGAGAAGCTGTCGTTGTATGTGGGCCGGGGCGAGGAGATCACCGCGGCCCACGTGCGCGAGGTGGTGACCAGCGGGCGGCTGTTCACTATCTTCGACTTCACCGACGCCCTGGCCCGGACCGACCTGTACCGGGCCCTGCACTCCTATCAGCAGCTGGACGCCTTGGGCGAGCCGCCGGTGAAGGTGCTGGCCATGGTGCAGCGCATGTACCGCCAGCTCTTGGAGGCCCGCGCGGTGGTGGAACAGGGCGGCGACGCGGGGGAGGTGCAGGCCCGGTTGCACACCCCGCCCCAGGCCACCCGCACCCTCATCAGCCGGGCCCGCCGGGAGACCGCGGAGCACTTGGCCGGGGCCCTGGCCGGCATCCTGGAAGCGGACGTGGCCCTCAAGTCCTCGCCGGGCTCGGACCGGGTCATCATGGAGCGCTTGATCATGGACCTGTGCGCCGCCCCGGATAAGGGGGCTGGGCGCAACAAAACCCCCTCCCCAGGCCGGAGAGGGGGCTACTGGATGCCGGCCTAGGCTTGGAGGGAATGCACGTGTTTGGAGAGACGGGAAATCTTCCGCGAAGCATTCTTCCAGTGCAGTACGCCCTTGCTGGCCGCCTTGCTGATGGCGGTGATGGCCTCGCCAAGGGCGGCCTGGGCGGCCGGGGCGTCCTGGGCATCCAGGGCCTGACGCACGTTCTTGATGGTGCCCCGCACCCGGGTGCGGTAAGCCTTGTTGTTCATGCGGCGCTTTTCGCTTTGCCTGGCCCTTTTGAGGGCTGAAGCATGGTTGGCCAAATCGAAACCTCCACCAAACTGCCGGTGCTCTTATTGTCGGGATGGCTCGCAAAACGAGCCTTTATAGACTAAGTTCTGTCGAGTCCCAACATCTATCCGCTCCGACCCAACCTGTCAAGGAATTTGTACATGCCCGAGATAAGTGAACAGCAAAAGGTCACCCGCGCCGTGGGGGTGGTGGGAGGGGCCACCCTGGCCAGCCGGGTGGCCGGTTTCGTGCGCGATTTGGTGGTGGCCTACTTCTTTGGGGCAGGTCCGGCTTCCGACGCCTTTTTTGTGGCGTTCCGCATACCTAACCTCTTGCGCCGGCTGTTTGCCGAGGGCACCCTGACCATAGCCTTCATCCCCGTGTTCACCGAGATCCTCCGCCGCAAGGGCCGCGAGGAAGCCTATGAACTGGCCCAGAGCGCCCTGGCCATGCTCTCCCTGGTGCTGCTCCTGGTGTGCGCCTTGGGCATCACTTTCGCGCCGGAAGTGGTGCGGGTCATGGCCCCGGGTTTCACCCCGGGCGGCGAGACTTACCTCCTGGCGGTCACCCTCACCCGCTGGTGCCTGCCCTTTATCTTTTTCATCAGCCTCTTGGCCCTGGCCAGCGGAGTTTTGAACTCCCTGGGGCACTTCTTCGCCCCGGCCGTGGCCACCGTCCTCCTGAACCTTTCCATCATCTTCTGCGGGGTGGGGCTCCGGACCTGGCTGGAACCGCCGGTCTTGTCCCTGGCCGTGGGGGTCCTGGTGGGCGGGGTGCTCATGCTCATCCTGCAAGTGCCCTATCTAAAAAAGAACGGGATCAGCCTGCGCCCGGTGTGGGATCCCCATAACCCGGCGCTGCGCTGGGTCATGCGGCTCATGGGCCCGGCCGCCTTTGGCGCGGCGGTGTACCAGATCACCGTGCTCATGAACACCGTCCTGTCCTCGTTCCTGGCCTCGGGCAGCGTGAGCTGGCTCTACTACGCCGACCGGCTCATCGAGTTCCCCCTGGGCATCTTCGCCATCGCGGTGAGCACAGCCATCCTGCCCAGCCTTTCGCGCCACGCGGCCGACGGCGACCAGCCGGCCCTGGTCCGCACCATGCTGTTCGGCCTCCGGCTCACCATGTTCATCTGCGTGCCGGCCATGGTGGGGCTCATGGTCCTGGCCCAGCCCTTGATCGTGCTCTTGTTTGAGCGGGGCGAGTTCGGCCCGGCCGACGTGACCGCCACGGTGCAGGCGCTCTTGGGCTACGCCGTGGGCCTGTGGGCCTTTGCCGGGGTGCGCTCGGTTTTGCAAACCTTCTATGCGCTCAAAGACACCCGCACCCCGGTCTTGGTGGCTGCGGCCTGCCTGGTGGTGAACCTGGTCTTGAGCCTCTTGCTCATGGGTCCCCTGGCCCACGCCGGCCTGGCCCTGGCCACCTCGGCGGCCAGCGCCTGCAACCTGGGCGGACTCATCCTGCTCCTCCGCCGCCGCCTGGGGCCCCTGGGCCTCCGCCGCGTGGTGAAGTCCCTGCTCCTGATCTCCCTGACCTCGGCGGTCATGGCCGGCGTGGCGGCCCTGGTGGCCTACGGGGCGCCCTGGGGCCCGGCCACGGGGCTCCTCGCCCGGGTGGTCCGGCCCCTGGCGGCCCTGGCGGCGGGCATGGGGGTGTATCTGGCCGTGGCGTGGGTCATGAAGATGGAGGAGCTGGGGCATCTGTGGGAGGTGCTGGGGAAGAGAAGGTGAGGCCGAAGTGTGTGCCGTGGAGGTGATTGAGGCTTTCTGGTCCATGCTCAAGCGGTCTATTCGCGGAACCCATATACACGTCAGCCCTCAGCATCTTGCGAAGTATCTTGGCGCGTTTGAGTTCCGTTACAACCTTCGGAAGCATCCCGAGAAGATGTTTCATTGTTTGTTGGCGAGCCTGTAATCATCGAATCAAGCAATAGCCAAAACCCGCCATTATCACTAGAAGGGTACTCAGTTATAAATTTTCCCAACGTCTGTTCTCGCCGCGCCTTGTCCAAATCCACGCTATCTTCTCCAATGACTTAGTTTTGCATCTAACACACCCCACCACCGTTTCAATTCCACCTCGGCCGCCCTGTACTCATCAGCCGTGTTAAAGACATCTCTGTCTATTACTAGACCAACATAATGAAGGAAATGGTTGCGCGCGCGACTTGTTTCTTGATCTGTCCACACAATATGGTCTGAGTTTCTAATACCATGGTATCCATCCAGCGCTTCCTGATTCATCACGCGCATTGAACGGCTAAGGGCTTTATCTTTGAGCCACAGAGCATCGCCCCTGGCGCGATCAAGGCTCAAGTCATTAACCTGCCTATTATCTTCTTCGCTTGCCTTGTTGCCCTCGCGCAATAGTCTCTTAAGCCACTTAGATATTGGCAATAAAAGCGAAAGAACTCCTAATGTAGCAAGAAAAAAAATTAACGCCAATCCAAGCGCAAACGGCCAATCTATGCCATTTGCGCTAATAACACCGGGCTCCATGTTAACCATTTTGCCCAGCCATTTTTCGGGATGATAACCGTGCGCATTTAATTGGTCTCTTACCCAGTCTTCGAGCACAATCCCCAAGAAAAGACCAGATAGAATCGAAAAACAAAATTTCATTGTGTTGCGTAGCATGGCCTCTCCCTCTCGTTGCGGGGAGATTATCGCATGGCGCGGCTACGTATGTAAAGTTGACAAGCGCGCACACAAATATTCAATTAATTCTCATTTTTTCTAATCATTTAGATCGGTTTTTCCCCTAGCTTTTTCGACAGTAAGTGTCTATCAGAAAATAATCCATTTAAGGACTTAAGTAGCGACCGAAGGAAAACTAAAAATTCCTTCCTAGTCACCAAATAAAATGTTATAATATAAGGGTTTAATTTCGAAACAGAGTAAATCTTTTTCAGTCAAAACGAACCTTTCCGCAATGTTGATTAGCAAATAATACCTTGGGCCACCAAGCACTCCTACGATATGAATGAAAAATTTTACAAAAAATTGCAGCTACAAACCCTCCTGGAAGAATACCGCGTTCTTTCAGACGAAATAATAAAACGCGTAGAATTCCAACAAAGAGTTCTGAATTATGAGTTGATTGCGGCTGGGGCAATCCTATCTGTTCTCGTTCAAATAGCTTTGGCCAAAGGCCTGTCCATCAAAGCTTATGAGGCCATTAAATTTTTTTTAGTAATATCGCCATATGTATTTCTATTTTTCTCTTGGACCATTTCAAGACATGACGTCATGATAATATCTATCGCTTCTTACAAAGAGCATTTCTTAAAACCCCTGATTCGTTCCATCACTAAATGCCCTTCTCTTTTTTCTTATGAGGAATTTATGCAAAATATTCGCAGAGACAGAAAAGAGAAATACGGAACACTTGCCAAGTTGGAGCAAGGCGTTATCTTGCCTATATTAATGAATTTTTGTATTATGCTGATTTACTTTGCTGGCTTTGGAATCGATGAATATCACGCCATAATCAAACCAGATCCCCTCGCGATTATCCGCTTATTTTTTGTTATTACAAATCTTTTCCTATTCGTCAATACTACCCGCATGAGCTATTCTATCCCAACGCATTATCTCAATATAACCAAACCATATTATGAGGTTAAATAGTTGGTAAGGTTTCGCAAGCAAATATGGTCATCCGCGCTTAGGCAAAAATTATCAGGATTTTGTTTCAAGTACCTTTGGTACGTATAAAACACTTACTGCCCGACCAATTTTAATGTTATCCAAGGCCAGCGGCGCTTACGGCAGCCAGTCCTTCGCCTACGACCCCAACGGCGATCGCCTGACTAAAACCGTGAACGGCAAAGTGGACACCTACGCCTACCTGACCGGCCACAAACGCCTGACTGGCATAACCGGGCAGAACCCCGACACCATCACCTACGACGCCAACGGCTCCATAACGGCCCAGGGCAACAAGGCCCTGACCTACGACCAGAATCAGCGGCTGACCCGGGTGGTGGTGGGCGGGTATCTCCAGACCGACTACGTCCTGAACGGCAAAAACCAGCGCATCATCAAGGCCACGGACAATGACGTGACCGTGTATCATTATGACCAGGAAGGCCCCCTCATCGACGAGACCGAGGCCTCCGGCGCCCTCAGCAAGGAATACATCTGGCTGGGGTATGAGCTGGTGGCCGTGGCGGACGCCGGCGGGCTCTACCACGCGCCCAGCTCGCACCGCCTGAAACCCCGGAAGGTCTTTTATTTCAACCCGCCTTAATAACTTCTACGCCAACCTCTTCACTTCCTCATAACGAAAACACGACGCCACATGGTCATTCACCATGCCTGTTGCCTGCATGTGGGCGTACATGATGGTGGAACCCACAAAGGACATGCCTCGTTTCTTGAGGTCCTTGGACAGGGCGTCGCTTTCCGGGCTGGTGGCGGGTATTTCCGCCAAGCTTGCCCGCTTCCCGTCGAGGGGCTTTCCCCCCACGAATGGCCAGACATAGGCATCGAAGCTGCCGAACTCTTGCTGTATCTCCAGAAAGGCTTTGGCGTTCTTGCGCGCGGCTGATACTTTGAGGCGGTTGCGGATGATCCCCGGATTGCCCAGTAAGGCCGCCAACTCCTCGTCGGTCATACGGGCCACGAATTCCGGATCGAACCCCTGATAGACCTTGCGGTATTCCTCGCGTTTGCGCAGGACCGTTTCCCAGCTCAAGCCGGCCTGGACCCCTTCCAGGATCAGCATTTCGAAATGCTTGCGGTCGTCATGCACCGGGACGCCCCACTCCTCATCGTGGTAGGCCTGATAAAGGCCATTCTCCTTGACCCAGCCGCAGCGTGTCAGCGAACCATGTTTGTCCAAATGTTCTCTCCACGGATCAGGCAAATGACAGTCCGCTTTCACGCCGGACGGCTGGCTGTCTTCTTCCTACTCGCCTCGGTACGCCTTTTCCAACACCGCCAGGTCGAGCTTCTTCATCTGCAAAACCGCATTCATCACCCGGTTCACTTTCTCCCGGTCTGGGTCGCTGATCATTTTTTGCAGGGACGCCGGCACGATCTGCCAGGCCACGCCGTATTTGTCCTGCACCCAGCCGCACACCTCTATCTCGCTGCCCGTGTGCAGAGCGTTCCAAAGTTGGTCTATCTCTTCCTGGTTTTCGCAAGCGACCGCGAACGAGATGGCCGGGGTGAACGAAAACTCCGGGCCGGCGTTGAGAGCCACGAACTTTTGGCCCTTTATCTCGAACTCGACGGTCATCACACTGCCCGCCGGTTGTCCGGCGGCCTTCGAGGCCGCTTCGGGGTAGTAGGCCACCGCTCCTTTCCGGGCGTTGCGGAACACCGACAAATAAAAGTCAACCGCCACCTCGGCCTGTTGGTTGAACCAAAGAAATGGCGTTATTTTGGACATTTGGGGCACTCCCTACCTGGGGTTACAGCTTCGGGGCCGGCCGCCCCTTCCGGGGCGGCGGGCACGGCTACGGCCGCATGATGGGTAAGGCAGAGAGGCATGCTGCTCCGGCCGGGTTATCTGATCTAAGTCTGCGCCTGGTTGTCCCCTCCCGCAAGGCCGGTTTTCCCTCCGGCTGGCTCCTCTCCCGGGCCCGGCTCACCCCAGATCCCCCCAGGCGCCGCCGGCCCTGAAAGAACACGGCCGGTCAGGCGCTTCCGCACCCCACCGGCCGCGTCCATGACCTGATTTTCCCCCGCGCCCCGCGGCGGGGCTGGGCCAGCCGGCGCCTGGCTGGCCTGAATATCTTGATAACTATGAAGTTTTTTTGGGGAGGGGGGGGAAGGACGCGGGGTCCCTCGAAAAGCTTAGCTTTGCGGGGGTGCAAGGCCCCATTTTTTCAAAAAAAGGTCCTTCCCTCCACATCTCTCCGTTTCTCCGCCCCACTTCTACCCGCGATCCAACACGTTCCGCACCGTGATCAACAGCTCGGCCAGCCGGAACGGCTTGGCCACATAGCCTGCCGCCCCGGCGCCGGGCGGGCCCGCGGCCTGCCCCTCCATGGCGTAGCCGCTGGCGATGATCACCTTGACCCCGGGATCGATCTCCCGCATGGCCTCCAGCGCCTTGTGCCCCCCCATGCCCGGCAGGCCCAGGTCCATGATCACCAGATCCAGGCGCCTGCCCGGCCGGCGGAACAGGGCGAGCGCCTCCTCGCCGCTGGCCGCGGTGGCCACCTTATAGCCTTTGCTTTCGAGGGCCCGCACCCCGATGTCCCGCAGGTTCTCCTCGTCATCCACCAGGAGAATGCACTCCTGGCCCCGCGCGCCCGCCACGGGGAGGCGGTCTTCATTCCGCGTTTCGCCCCGCCAGCCTTGCCGGAACACCGGAAGATAGATCTGGATGGTGGTGCCCTGGCCCACGTCGCTATAGCAATGAATCTGCCCGCCATGGTTCTTGACGATGCCGTAGACCGAGGAGAGACCCAGGCCGGTGCCCTTGCCCACCTCCTTGGTGGTGAAAAACGGCTCGAATATATGCTCCTGGGTGCCTTGGTCCATACCCACCCCGGAGTCGGCCACGGCCAGCAGGAGGTAGCGGCCCGGCTGGGCCTCCAGGTGCTGGCGGCAGTACTCCTCATCCAAAAACACCTCCCGGGTGGCGAAAGTGAGCCGCCCTCCCTCGGGCATGGCGTCGCGTCCGTTGGCGGCCAGGTTGAACAGCACCTGCTCCATTTGGGTGGGATCGGCCAAGAGGGGAGGCAGACCATCGGCCAAGTCCGCCTCCAGGCTGATCATCTTGGGCAGGGTGCGCTGCAGGATGGCCAGGCTGCGCCGCACCACTTGGTTCAGGCTGAGGGGCTTCAGGTCCGGCTCGTCCTTGCGACTGAATGCCAGGATCTGCCGCACCAACTCCTTGGCCCGCAGGGCGGAAATCATGATCTGCTCCAGGTCGCGGGAATTGACCTGACCGGCCTGGGCGTCGTCGTGGACCATCTCGGCAAAGCCCAGGATCGCACCCAAGATGTTGTTGAAATCATGGGCAATCCCCCCCGCCAGGGTGCCGATGGCCTCCATCTTCTGGGCCTGGCGCAGTTGGGCCTCCATGGCGGCCCGCTCCCCCTCGGCCCGCTTGGCCTCGGTGATGTCCTCGGTGACCGTGATGAAATACTTGGGCCGGCCGTCCTCGCCCCGGGCCAGGGAGGTGGTCAGGCGCACCCAGATCACCTGGCCGTCCGCCCGGATATAGCGTTTTTCCCAGGAGGCGTGGTCGCCGGCCCCCTGCACCATGGCGCGCACCCGGGCAATGTCGCTCTCCACGTGGTCGGGGTGGGAAATGTCCCGGTAACTGAGCCGCAGCAGTTCGTCGCGGGGATAGCCCAGGATGTCGCACAGGCGCTGATTCACCTCCAGCCACTCGCCGGCCGGGGTCAGAATGGACATGCCCACCGCGGCCTGCTCGAAAACAGCCCGGGCGCGCTTGTCCTTTTCCCGCCGCTCCTGGCTGGCCCGGCGGCGCTCGGTGATGTCCTGGTTGGCCCCATAGGTGCGGATGGTCCGGCCGGCCTCGTCCTTGACCACCGCGAAGCGCACCACGATCAAGCGTTCCTCACCATCGGCGCGGATGATGCGGTGTTCCAGTTGGCGGAAGTAGTTGGGATCGTTGGTGGCCAGGGCCTCGGCCACCTCTTCCCGCACCAGGGGGGCATCCTCTGGCGAGAGGAAGCGGCGGGCGTACTGCTCGGAGGACAGGTGGTAACCGCCCTCGCGCGCGGCCGTGGTGGCGTAAAGGGCGTAAAATTGGTCATTGAAGGTGAACAGGTCGGCGGTTGCGTTGTACTCCCAGTGGACCAGCCCGGCCATGTCCATGGCCAGCCTCTGCTGCAGGAGATTGGCCTTTTCCACCTGCTCGGCCCGTTTGCGCGCGGTGATGTCGCGCAGGAAAGCCACCAGAAGGCCCGCCTCGGCCGGACGGTACTGCACGCTCACTTCCACGTCGAACAGGCTGCCGTCTTTCCTCTGGTGGCGGGTTTCAAAGCGGCCTTCGCGATTGGCCACGATATTTTGCATGCGCGCCAGGATCTCGGTAGAGCTGTGGGCGTCATCCAGGTCGGTGATGTTGAGGGCCAAGAGCTCCCGCCGGGTGTAGCCGGACATCCGGCAGTAGGTCTCGTTGACCTCCAGGAGACGCCCGCCCACGTCGGCCAGCCAATAGCCGTCCATGGCGGTCTGGAGGATGGCGCGTTGCTGCTTCTCGCTGGCCGCCAGGGCCTCCTGGGCCTGGGTGCGCCCGGCCACCTCCCGGCAGAACTGCTGATTGGCTTCCCGGAGTTCCTCGGTGCGCTGGCCCACCAAGAGATCCAACCGCGTCTTTTCAGCTTCTCGGCGAAAGCCCAGCTCCCGGTTCTCCAAAAGCAGAGCCAAGAAGCCCGCCGCGTGGGCCAAGAGAGCCAGGCTTTCCTGATCCAGGACGTGGCCCTGGGCCAGGCGCAACCAGCCGTATTGGTGCCCGGCGGTGGCCACCGGGATGGCCTGAGCGGGGCCGGCGTCCCCCGCGGCCGGTTCAGCGGCAAAGCTCAGGCAGTCTTGGCCCAATAGGCGGTTCAACTCCTGGCTAAAGGCCTGGGCCAGGCGGTCCCGGTCCGGCATTTGGGACAAGCCGCTCAACAGGGGCAGGAGATCCTGGGCTCGCAGATGTTTCATGTGATCTGGCCGGGTTCTAACACCTGGCGGAACAAGACCCTGCGGCCTCATTCATAGGTGGTGGAAATATGATAAATTATGGCACTCATCACGCGTGCTTGCCTGGTTTTGGCGGCGTCCGGGTCGGAGTGGTCCGCCTGGCAGAGTGTCTCGCGCCCCCGCCCCGCCCCTCCCTCCGCAGCCTTCGCGGCCCATCTGGCGCCGGCACCGGAAGAGGCGGGATCGGCCCTCCCGTGTTGGCGGCAAGAGGTGGAGCGCCCCCGGATTGCCGTCTCAGAGGACGGAGAGGGATCGGTTTGTCAGGGCAGAAGTATGTCCGGGCAGGTTAGTTCAAAATTGTACTACGCGGAGCCGGGGCATGACCAGCCCCATGACGCGACAGCCCCATGACGCGGGAGGCAGGACACACCGGCCCGCGAGGAAGGGAGGACAGGGGCGGCCCGAATGCCCCGCGGAGATCGGATGGCGGCCGGCGGAGGCAGCCCCGGCCGGCCGCGCTCCCTCAGGCCTTTTTCCGCTTATAGAGTATCTCCATCATCTTATCGGGCTCGCCCCCGGGAGGCAGGACGTACATCACAAAGGTGAAGGTGTCGCCATCCTCCAGGCTGGTCACCGAGCGCCACTTCATGGGCCCCCGCACCGCATCGTCGTAGTCCGCCTCCTGGGTAAAGGTGCGGTCATCCGGCGCGGCAGCGCCGGTGAAGTACATGATGGCCGTGCTCATGCTGTCCATCCAGGTGGAGACATACTGGCCGGTGTGGTTGTCATAGCCGGTGTAGCCGATGCCCTGGAAGGGGTAACCCATCATTTCGCCGTGGAAATCCTGGCGCATATAACGGCCGCCCAACACCATGGTGATCTCGGCCTGGCCTGGCGAGGGCGGGGAGTTTTCGCCGCTGGGCAGTTTGGCTATGGTGCTGGTGGTCCAGGTTCCGGCCAGGCTGGCCATTTTTTGGTGCGGAACGCCAGGGGTGCCCAATTTTTGGTACACCGCCATCATCTCTTGCATGTCCGGGGGAGCCTCTTTGTCTGTAGGGGCCATGACCTCTCTCCTGGGCCGCGGGAGCGGCCGGCAAAGTTCTGTGGCGGACAGCAACCCGGGCCAGGTTAGCCCGGGTCTTTTTTTTAGTGTGCTCCCGGCCCACCCGGCAAACAAGTAGAGATCGGCGCGCGCTAGGTCCGGCCCCGGGCCACGGCCGCCGGTGACCCTGGCCTTGGGCCGGGGCCGCGGTCTCCCGCCCTGCCTGCCGGCCCCCAAAAAAAACCGGCGAGACGCCATCGCGCCTCGCCGGTTCAGCGAGAAGGGGCCGGGTTGCTCCCGGCGAGGAGCCTCCCGCGGGAGGCTCCCCAGGAAGGCTACAGGACCTTGAACTTGTGGACTTCGTTGGTGTCAGGGTCGATGACGTGCACGCCGCAGGCGATGCAGGGGTCAAAGGAGTGCACGGTGCGCAGGATCTCCAGAGGCGCCTTGGGATCGGCCACCGGAGTGCCCACCAGGGCCTCTTCCACCGGACCGAGCTGGCCCTGGGCGTCACGGGGGCCCAGGTTCCAGGTGGAGGGAACCACCAACTGGTAGTTCTCGATCTTGTTTTCGGCGTTCTGATGAATCCAGTGGCCCAGGGCGCCGCGGGGCACGTCGATGAGGCCGGCGCCCATGGTTTCGCCCTTCCACTCCCATTCCGCGCAAGTGGACAAGTCGCCACTCTTGATGGCTTCCACCGCTTGCATGACCCAGGCGGCCATTTCGTCGGCGATGACCTTGGTCTCGATGGCTCGGGCCGCGGTCCGGCCCAGGGTGCTGAACAAGGCGGAAACCGGGACTTGGAGGTGGTTCAGCACGGCTTCCACCACGGTCTTCACACCCGGCTGACCCTGGGCGTAGGCGGACAGCACCTGAGCCAGGGGACCGACTTCCATGGGCTTACCGTCATAGCGGGGAGCCTTGAAGAAGCTGTACTTGCCGTCGTAATCATAGTCGGGCTTGATGGGCTTGGTCTCGCCCTTGGCCGGGGGCAGGGCCGGCCCGTCCTCGTACCAGGCCCGGGTGACTTCCTCGGTGATCTTGGAGATGTCCACCTTCTGCAGGTTGGTGACGTCGCGGTTCATGATGACGCCGCCGGGCAACCACATCTTCTCCTCGGCGTAGGAGCCGGAGTTCTGCGGGAAGTTGCCGTAGGACAGGAAGTTGGTGCAGCCACCGATCTGGTTGGCGCCCCAATCCTTATAGAAGGAGGCCACGGCCAGGAGATCGGGGATGTAAACGTTGTCGATGAACGCCTGCATCTCTTTGAGGTAGTAGAGGAACTCGGCCAGACGGTCCACGCTGGTGATGTCCTGCACGCAGGAGACGCCGCCGGTGACGTAGGTCTGGATGTGCGGGTTCTTGCCGCCGAACATGGCCATCATGCGCGAGGGTTTCACCTGCAGGCGCAGCCACTCCAGGTAGTGGGTCACGGCCAGGAGGTTGGCCTCCGGGGGCAGGCGGTAGTCCGGGTGACCCCAGTAGCCATTGGCGAACGGGCCGAGCTGGCCGCTGTCCACGAATTTTTGCAGGCGGGTTTGCACGGCCTTGAAGTCGGCCACGCCGCTGTTGGGATAGTTGCCCAGGTTGCCGGCCAGGGCCGCGGTCTTGGCGGGATCGGCCTTCAGGGCGCTGACCACGTCCACCCAGTCCAGGGCGTGCAGTACGTAGAAGTGGGTGATGTGGTCGTGGATGTACTGGGCGCCGTGCACCAGGTTACGGGCCAACCGGCCCAGGGTCGGGGGCTTGGCGCCCACCGCGTCGTCCAGGGCGCGGATGGAGGCCAGGGCGTGCACTTCGGTGCAGACGCCGCAGGCGCGCTGGGTGATGTAGGGAGCGTCGCGGGGGTCGCGGCCCTTCAGGATGATTTCCAAGCCACGGAAAAGCTGGGCGGAGCTCCAGGCGTTTTTGACTTTGCCGCCTTCGATTTCCACATCGATGCGCAGATGGCCCTCGATGCGGGTTATGGGATCGATGGTGTATTTCGCCATCTCAGTGGTCCTCCTTCATGGAGTGAGCGATAAAGGTTCTTTCGGCCTTGTCCGCCCCTACAGGGATTTGTAGAAGGGGCTCTCCTCGTCCCAGAAGTGGGGCTGGGAGCAGCCGATGCAGGGATGCCCCGCCCGTACGGGCCAGTTGGTGCCGTCGCAGAATTGCACCCGGGGGCAGTTGTTGTAGGTGTCGGGGCCCTTGCAGCCCACCTCGAACAGACACCAGCCCTTCATGGCTCCTTCATCGCCGAATTTCTTCACGAACTCGCCGGCCTCGTAGTGGCCGCGACGGGGGCATTCGTCGTGGATCAGGGCGCCGTAGGCGAACAGCGGACGGCCGTTGTCGTCCAGGGCGGGAAGCTTGCCCAAGAGGAGGAAGTGAACCACGGTGGAAACGATATTGATGGGGTTCGGGGGGCAGCCGGCCACGTTCACCGTCTTCACGCCGGTGGCTTCGCTCACGCTCTTGGCCTTGGTGGGGTTGGGCGCGGCCGCTTGCACGCCGCCGAAGCAGGCGCAGTTGCCCACGCACACGGTGGCCAGGGCGCTGGCGGTGGCTTCCTTGGCCAGCTCCAGCATGGTCTTGCCGGCCACCTTGCCGTACACACCGCCGTCCAGGGTGGGGATGCCGCCCTCGCACACCAGGATGTACTTGCCCTTGTACTTCTCCATGGCGTCGTGCAGGGACTTCTCGGCGGCCTCACCGGCCGGGGCCATGATGGTCTCGTGGTAGGCTACGTTCAAGACGTCCAGGACCAGTTCATCGATCCAGGGATAGGTGGTGCGGATGAAGGCTTCGCTGCAGCCGGTGCACTCGGCGAAATGCAGCCAGATCACCGTGGGCCGTTCCTTGGCGGTCATAGCCTTGGCCACTTTGGGGATCATGCTGGGGGCCAGGCCCAACACGGAGGTGACCAGCGTCGCGAGTTTAATGAAGTCACGCCGGTTTACACCCCGCTCCTCCAGAATCTCCAGGACTTCATCTTTATGATCCATAATCTTCGACCTCCTCGCCTCCCGCCTTCCTGGCCGGGACGGCAGCCAACCAAAAGACCACCAGCCGCCAAGCTGGCAATACCGGCGGGCGCACCGCTATCACGGTAGCGCACGCGACCATATATCGGGCTTGATCCCCCTGCCCCAGCCCAAGCTTCCGGACTGTGCATAAGCTCCGGCCGCGAGGGCATCGGCAAGGGATGATTTACTGTAGCTATGTGCTCTTTTTATTAAGCGGAGCAATGGCTTCACGTAACGCAGATTTAATCACATGACCACCTGCATTGTCAAGATAATGGCACACTTTACAGAAGCCAAACCATCAATTATTCTTGGCCATAAAGCTACTTAGCAGCCACCATTACCCGGAAAACCGCACAAGGTAATTTTTTAATGCACAATTTTGCCGGCCACATTATGCCTAACAATAAATCTTCTGGCCGCGCAAACATCTCAACCTTTCTCCGATAAATGGCACAAGGGTTTTCGGGATTGCACAAGGAGATATTTGCCAGATAATCAAGTTTGTATTATTATTAGGCATCCCAACTTTTTTCACGGGAACCGCCCATGCACCACCCCCTAAGCCTGCCACCCGCCCCCCGGCCCCTTTACCCCTTCGCCGCCCTGGCCGGCCAAGCCCAGCTCAAGCTGGCCCTCCTGCTGCTGGCCGTGGACCCCGCCCTCGGCGGGGTGCTCCTCTTGGGCGAAAAAGGCACCGCCAAGTCCACCGCCGCCCGCGGCCTCGCCGCCCTCCTGCCCCCGCTGGCCGGCTCCTCCCGCCCCACCCCCTTTGTGGAACTGCCCCTGGGAGCCACCGAGGACCGGGTCTGGGGCTCCCTGGACCTGAGCGAGGCGGTCCGCCGGGGCAAGGTGCGGCTCTCGCCCGGGCTCCTGGCCCGGGCCCACGGCGGCATCCTCTATGTGGACGAGGTGAACCTCCTGCCCGCCCACCTGGCCGGCGCGCTCTTGGACGCCGCGGCCAGCGGGGTGGTGCGGGTGGAGCGCGAGGGCCTCAGCCACAGTTCGGAGGCCCGCTTCGCCCTGGTGGCCAGCGGCAACCCCGAAGAGGGCGAGGTGGGGCCCCAGCTCACGGACCGTTTCGGCCTGGCCGTGGAGGTGAAAGGCGAGCCCGCCCCCCGCCTCCGGCGGGAGATCCTCGTCCGGCGCCTGGCCTTCGAGGCCGACCCCGTGGCCTTTGCCCGCCGGTGGGAGGCCCGCCAGACCCAGCTCCGGGCGCGGGTGGCCGCGGCGCGGGCCCGCCTGGCCGGGGTAGTGGTGCCGCCCGCCGCCTTGGCCCAGGCCGCCCAGGCTGCCGCCACGGCCCACAGCCAGGGCTCCCGGGGCGAGCTGACCCTGATCCGCGCCGCCCGGGCCCTGGCCGCCTGGCAGGGAGCCCCGGCCGTGGGGCCCCGGCAGTTGGCCCGGGTGGCCCTCCTGGCCCTGGGCCACCGGGCCCGCCCCCCGGCCGGCGCCGCGCCCCACCCGGTCCCCCGGCTTCTGGCTCCCCTGCCCCCGGAGCCCGACGACGCCCCGTCCCCACCGCCCCCGGCCGGCCCGGCCTCCGAGACCCCGGGCCAGGGCCACCAGGCCGGGCCCGACGAGCTGGCGCTGCGCCTCTGCACCCCCCAGCGCGTGGAGCCCATCGCCACCCGCCTGCCGGCCCGGGAAGGCACCAGCCTCAAGCAGGCCGGACGCCGGGCCGGCCGCGAAACCCCGGGCGCCCGGGGACGCTATCTGCGGGCCTCGGCCCAGCGCCTGGGCCGGGGTCTGGCCTTTGACGCCACCTTCCGGGCCGCCGCGCCCCACCAGAAAGCCCGCCGCCGCCCGGACGGCCCGGCCCTGGTGATCACCGAACCGGACATCCGGGAAAAGGTGCGGGTGGCCCGCCGGGGACGGCTGGTTATCTTCTGCGTGGACGCCTCGGGCTCCATGCACGCCGCGGCCCGCATGCAGAGCACCAAGGAAGCCGTGCTGGGCCTGTTGACCGAGGCCTACCAAAAGCGCGACCGGGTGGGCCTGGTGGCCTTCGGCGGCGTGCGGGCCCGGGTGCTGCTGGCGCCCACCGGCAGCGTGGAGGTGGCCCGGCGGCTTTTGGCCGAGCTGCCCACCGGCGGCAAGACCCCCCTGGCCGCCGGGCTGGCCGAGGTCTCCCGGGTGGTGGCCGCCGAGTTGGCCCGGGACCCCAAGCTCTCACCCCTGGTGGTGATCCTCACCGACGGCCGGCCCAACGTGCCCCTGGCGGCCAGCCTGGACGACCAGGTAAACCTGGAACGGGCCGGAGTCAAAGGCGGCGGCTGGGGTGATGGCTGGGGCGATGGCGGTTACGCCGACCGCGAGGTGCTGAACCTGGCCCAGGCCATGGCCAGGGACCCTCGGGCGCGCTATGTTGTGGTGGATACGGACACGGGCCATTTCCAAGAACTGAATCTGTGCCGCGCCCTGGCCGACTACCTGGGCGCGGCCTGCGTGTCCCTGGGGCGCGTGTCCACCGCGCAGGTTCTGGACCTGGTGAAGAAAAATTGGTGAGCCATGCCTAAAATCCCGCCGGCCAGCGAGGCCCCTCTCTACCCCTTCACCGCCCTGGTGGGCCAAGAGGCCATGAAACTGGCCCTGGTGGTCAACGTGGTCAACCCCCGGGTGGGCGGAGTCCTGATCCGCGGCGAAAAGGGCACCGCCAAGTCCACCGCCGTGCGGGCCCTGGCCGAGATCCTGCCCCAGCAGGAAGTGGTGGCCGATTGCCCCTTCTCCTGCCCGCCCCACCAGCCGGCCGCCTGGTGCGCCACCTGCGCCGAGCGGGCCGCCGAAGGTGAAGAGCTGCCCGTGCTCAAACGCCGAGTCAAAGTTGTAGAACTGCCCGTGGGAGCCACCGAAGACCGCCTCCTGGGCACCCTGGACCTGGAAAGCGCCCTGGCCGAAGGCCGCACCCGCCTGCAACCCGGCATCCTGGCCGCCGCCAACCGCCAGATCCTCTACGTGGACGAAGTCAACCTCCTGGACGACCACCTGGTGGACGCCCTGCTCGACGCCGCGGCCATGGGCGTCAACACCATCGAACGCGAATCCCTCTCCGTCAACCACCCGGCCTCCTTCACCCTGGTGGGCACCATGAACCCCGAAGAAGGCGAACTCAGACCCCAACTCACCGACCGCTTCGGCCTCTGCGTGCAGGTCAAAGGCCTCCCCGACCCGGCCGAACGCGCCGAGGTCATCCGCCGCCGCCTGGAGTTCGAAAAAAACCCCGCCGCCTTCCGCCGCCGCCACCAGGCCGCCGGCCGCCAATTGGGCAAACTCGTGGCCCGCGCCCGCCGCATCCTGCCCCACGTGCAAGCCGGGCCCGAAATCCTCGACCGCGTGGTGCAAGTGGTCCTCGAATTGGGCGTCGACGGCCACCGCGGCGACCTCACCCTGCTGAAGACCTCCCTTACCCTGGCGGCACTGGAAGGGGTTCGCCAAGTGGAACCACGACACGTGGATCAAGCCGCCCTGATGGCCCTGCCCCACCGCCTGCGCCGCCGCCCCCTCGCCGAAATGGATTTCGATATTGGGGAAAGATTGGGGAGGATTTAGGGGGGAGAAGATATAGCAGGAGGGACCTTTTCCCTTGGTGCCCAAGGGAAAAGGTTTCCCCCGCACCCCCCTCCAAAAAGAAAGGCGTATAAATTGGGACAATCGTGATGTGGTTGGGGTAAATAAACAGCTTGCCGAGATTGGTGGGGAAGTAATTACTTGCTCGGCCAAGGGCCATTCCGGCCCTTGGCCGACGGTTTTTATTGCACTATCACCTTAACGATTACCAATATATCCTACGATAAACAATGACTATTCCTTTGCCCCAACATCGCTTTTCTTTTTGGAAAGGGGTTTGGGGAAAACCTTTCGCTTTTGGCTTCAAAAGAAAAAGGTTTTCCCCAAAAATCTTATCCAAACAGATAAATCTTTCCCCCTAACTCTTCTTCTCCAGCTCTTTCAGACGGTTGAGGAGTTCTTGGCGGGTGAGCAGCGGGGTGCCGGGGGGTGGGAAGAGGCGGGCGAAGTCGGTGGCGGCGCGTTCGAAGCTTTGGGTGAATTCGGTTTGGGTGGCCCATTGGTGGCCGCGGCCGGCCCAGGGGGTGATTTTGAGGGCGAGGAGGGCTATGGCGCGGGCGAAGGGGCTGCGGGGGTCCAGGTCGAGGGCGGGGTGTCCCCCGGCGGCGGCTTCGCGGGCCAGGTCATCTTCGGGGATGAAGCCCAGGACTTCGAGGTTGAGGCCGAGGTCTTCGGTGGCCCAGCGTTCCAGTTGGCGGGCGTAGACGAAGTCCTCCACGCGGCGCACGCGGTTGAGGATGAGCTTGGGCCGCCAGCGGGCCACGGCGCGTTGGGCGCGGGCGCCTTGGCCGGGGGCGGCGTCTTCCAGGGCGGCGGCCAGTTGGCGGAGGCGGGACTGGCCGGGGCCGCGGGAGCGGGCTTGGAATTCCTGGAGCAGTTTTTTGGTGCGGGAATTATCGCGGAAGATGCGCTCCAGGGCGCGGAACACGGCGTTACGGAGAAAGTTGAAGGTATTGAGCACGGCGGGCCGTTCGGGGAGCATGACCACCAGGGAGAGCGGGCTGGTGAGGTAGAAGTCCATGACGGTGATGGCGGTGCCGGAGCCCAGGTCCAGGAGGGCGAACTGTCCGGGCAGGGACCTGAGGGCGTGGAGGGTTTTGCGTTTTTTCTGGAAGGAGGGGTTGGCGGTGGCCACCATCATGGCGTCGCCGGGGACGAAGAAGAGGCGCGGCTCCAGCACGGGGTAGACCACTTGGTCCAGGGTGAGTTCGCGGCTGGTGAGCACTTCGCCGAGGCCGGGGCGGTCGTTGTCGAGGCCCAGGAGGATATGCAGATCGCTGCCGCCCAGGTCGGCGTCCACCACGGTGACGGGGTGATCCAGGCGGGCCAGGGCCAGGGCGAGGTTGGCGGCCACGGAGCTTTTGCCGATGCCGCCTTTGCCGCCGCCCACGGGCAGGATGATGGGGCTGGCTGGGTGCGCCGCGGCCGGGGGCATGGCGGGGCCTAGGCCCGGGCGCGGGGTTCTGGGGTGGGCGCGGTCACGACACGTGCCCGGCCAGGTCCAGGAGCAGCTTCAGGGCTTGCAGGGGGTCTTCCGGCGGGGACGGCAGCGAGCCGGGGGGCAGAATGCGCACGTTCTCGTGGGGTTCGCCCAGTTCCTCGGTCAGGATGATCACCTGCTCGGCCTTGCCGGGGGAGAGCTTCACGCGGCCTATCCGGCGGGCGGCGATGATGCCGCTTTTGGGCTCCACGATCTCGGGGATTTCGCCAGGCAGGAGCACGCGGAGGTCCTCGGCCTCCTGGAAGGCGCCCCGGCCGGTGAGCAGGCCGCCGGTGACGATGGGGTTCCTCGCGGTCTTGAGGAAGCCGTCGCCGGAGAACTCTCCGCCCTGGACCACCAGGCGGAGGGTGGTGATGCCGAAGTCGGGGCCCAGGAAGCGGCCGGACTCCACCCGGGCGTCCTTGGCTTCGCTGAGGGCGCCGGGTCCCGTGAAGACCCCGCCCTTGACCACGGCGCTCTGGGTTTCGCACAGGGCCCAATCGCCGGTGAACTCGCCGGACTCCACCACGGGGCTCTGGGCGCCGTAGAAGGCCATTTTGCCGCTGAAGGTGCCGCCGGCCACCTTGGGGCCTTCGGCGGCGTAGAAGCAGAGGTTGTTGGGAAACACGCCGCCGGCCACTTGGGCTTCCTTGGCGCCGTAAAAGGCGTAGGCCCCGGTGAACTCCCCCCCGCTGACGTGGGGGTGCAGGGCGCCCCGGAAGGCGTACTGCTGGTGATAGCTGCCGTCCTTGAGCCTGGGTTTCTTGAGGCCTACCTTGGTGGCGTCCGGGGGTCCGAAGAACATACCATCCTTCCCTTGCTGGGCGCGGCGAGGGGGCAAGGGTCACCTGCCCGGCCGCCCGGCCGCCCGGCCGCTGGCGTTCTGCGGCTCACAGTAGCCTGTGCCGCGTCACCAGGCAAGTCCAAAGCGCGGGCAGGCGGGGGGGAGTCTGGAAAAAAGTAAGTTCTATCGGTGCCTAATCGCGGTCATGGAACTCGCGGAACACCTTGCCGCCGCCGGGGGTCGGGGCGGCGCGCAGCTTCTCCATGTGCCGCAGCGCGGCGAGCTCCCGCTCCAGTTGGGTCTGGTCCAGGCCGGTGGCCTGCCTGAGCTCGGTCAGGGTGGCGGCTTTTTGCCGGCGGATCAGCTCCAGGATGGCTTCCTGGGCGGGGTTGAGCATTTCCTGGGGCAGGCGGCTGGCGGTGTAGGTGGCCCAGGGGTCGCAGGACTTGGCCGGGTTCAAGGCGTCCATATAGCAGTCGTCGCACAGCATCCGGCCGGCGTGCTCGTGCAGTTCGTCCGGGTCCGTGGTGGCTTGGCATTGATCGCACAGAGGCATGGCAGCTCTCCGGGAGGCCCGGCCGGGGGCCGGGGCTTGGTGGGGTTGGCCGGCAGGCGGGCCGGGGGCTCCCTGCCGCTGACTTTTAGTATATGGCACCGCGGCGGCTGGGGCAAATCGGGTGGGGCCGCGCCGGCCGGGAGTGGTGCCCCGGGCGGGCAACCGCTGACCGGGCGAAAGGCTGGACCCCGGGGGGATTTTCGGGCATGATGACCCTACGGTCCCTGACGGCTGCCGCGCACCCCACATCAGGATAGAGAAACCATGTCCCCCAAACCGGCCGCTCCCCCCCCACCCTCCGGAGGCTGGCGCCCCACGGTGCTGGTCTTGGATGACGAGTGGTCCATTCTGGAGCGGATCAAGGGCTCCTTGAAGGAACAGTTCGAGGTGGAGGTGGCCAGCCGGGCCGAGGACGCCGTTCAGATCATGGATCGGCGGGCCTTTGACGTGGTGCTCACCGACGTGCGCATGCCGGACATGGACGGGCTCAGCCTGGTGAGCGATCTGAAGGCCCGCTACCCCGAGACCCAGTATGTCCTCATGACCGCCTTCAGCGACATCGAGGACACCATCAGCGCCATCCGCCTGGGGGTCAGCGACTATCTCCGTAAGCCGTTCACCATGGGCGAGGTGCGCCACGCCCTGGACCGCTGCCTGGAGCGGCGGAGGCTCAAGCGGGAGGTGGCCAGCCTCAAGGCGGGCGGCCACACCACCTTTGGCGACATCATCACCTCCGGACCGGTGATGCGGGAGGTATGCCGCCTGGCCGACATGGTGGCCCCCACCGACGTGACCGTGCTTCTCTCCGGCGAGACCGGCACCGGCAAGGGACTCATGGCCCGGGCCCTGCACAACTCCAGCCCCCGGCGGGAAAACGCCTACGTGGAGATAAACTGCGCGGCCATTCCCACCAACCTCATCGAGAGCGAGCTTTTCGGCCATGAGCGGGGGTCGTTCACCGGGGCGGTGACCCGCAAGATCGGCCGTCTGGAGATCGCCGACGGCGGCACCCTGTTGCTGGACGAGGTGGGGGAGATGCCCCTGGACATGCAGGCCAAGCTCCTGCGGTTCCTGCAGGAATTCGCCTACGAGCGGGTGGGCGGAATCAAGGTGTTGCACGCCGACGTGCGGGTCATCGCCGCCACCAACCGCGACCTCAGGAAGGAGGTGGAGCGGGGCAACTTCCGGGAGGATTTGTACTACCGCCTGCACGTTATCGAGTTGCACCTGCCGCCCTTACGGGAACGCCGCACCGACCTCATGCACCTGGCCAACCATTTTCTGGAACGCTTCACCATCAAGTACGACCGCCGGGTCATGGGCTTCTCGCCCCAGGCCCGGGAGCAGATCATGCGCCACTCCTGGCCCGGCAACGTGCGCGAGTTGGAGCATTGCGTGGAGCGGGCCCTGATCCTGTGTCGCGGCGAATACATCGAGGACCTGAGTCTGGCCGAGGTGCCCTATGGCGGCGAACTGCCCACGGCCGCGGCCCCGGAGCCGCCGCCCTCCGCCCCCCCGGAGCCCTTTGACTCCCAGGCCCCGGACCTTTTGACCCAGCCCTTTAACGAATATCTGGCGGCTTGCGAACGGAACTATCTGGAGCAGCTGTTGGCCAAACACAAGGGCCGGGTGGGCCGCACCGCCCAGGAGCTGGGGCTGAACCCCAAGACCCTGTATCTTAAGATGACCCGCCTGGGCCTGGCCAAGGAAGATTTCCGGAGCTAGCCCGGACCCCGGTCCCCCGCCGTTATTTCGCCCGAAAAAATCCCCCCGGTCCCTTGAGGGGGTGGCATAATGCCCAGGGCCGCAGCCAACCGGCGGCCGCGTGGGGGGAAGCCGGTTTGGCCATGGGCCACCTCATTTTTTTACGCGTCTGGGGCTCCGGTCCCGCGCCTTTACCCCCTTTGGAATGTGAATCCATGACAGAAATTGAATCTTGCAACCTGGCGGCTTTTTGCCGCGACTCCGCCCATGGCGGCGACGTCTGGGGGGCGGCCCGCCGCCTGGGCCTGCCCGTGGAGGAGATCATCGATCTCTCGGCCTCCTTGAACCCCCTGGGCCCCCCGCCGGGCATGGACCAGGCCATCCTGGAGGCCCTGCCGCTGATTTGCCATTATCCCGACCGCCTCAATTGGGAACTGCGCAACACCCTGTCCGAGCACTTGAACGTGCCCCGGGATCACGTGCTGCCCGCGGCCGGCTCCACGGCGCTTATCCGCATGATGGCCCGCATCATGGATCTGCGGAACATCGTGGTGGTGGCCCCGGTGTTCGGCGAGTTCAGCCGCTCCCTGGCCGTGGCCGGCCGGCATTTCCGCAACGTGGTGATCCCGGAAAAGCAGGACTTCCGCCCGGGCGCCAACGACCTGGAGCGCATCTGGGCCGAGGACACCTCCTGCGTGATCATCACCAACCCGGTGACTCCGGCCGGCGGCCTGATCGACCTGGAGGTGCTGGACGCCTTGGTGGAACAGGCCGAAAAGCGCCGGGCCTGGATCATCCTGGACGAGGCCTACATCGACTTCGCGCCCGAGGAGTACCGCAATTGGGCGCCCAGCCGCGTGGACAGCCTGAAAAGCCTGGTGGTGATGCGGAGCATGACCAAGTTCTACTGCCTGGCCGGGCTCCGGCTGGGGTACGCCCTGGCCCATCCCCAGACCCTCACTACCCTGGCGGCCCAGGGCCAGCCCTGGTCGGTGCACACCCTGGCCCAAGCTGCCGGGGTGCATTGCCTGGGGCAGGCGGAGTACGCGGAAAAGACCCGCTCCATGAACGAGGTCTGCCGCAAGGTGCAGGCGGGCGACTTGGCGAAATTGGGGTGTAAGGTCTACCCCAGCCAGGCCAACTACCTCCTCTGCCGCCTGGACCAGAACGGCCCCAACGCGGCCTATCTGGCCCAGGAGATGGAGAAAAAGGCCATCCTGGTGCGCGACGCCTCCACCTTCACCGGGTGCGGCGAGCACCATCTGCGGGTGGCGGTGACCTCGCCGGAGCGCTGGCGGCGTTTCCTGGAGGCGTACCAGGAGATCATAGGCTCGGCCCAGAAGTAGGCCCCCGGGTGGGAGCCTCGGCAGGTTGCTTGCACTTAAAAAATTCCCAACCCCATAAAAACTATGAAGTTTTTTTGGGGAAAGGGGGTGTGGGGAAAACCACTTTTTGTTCACAAAAAGGGGTTTTCCCCCACATCTTCCCAAATCTCCGACAAACTTCTAGCGCTGGAGCGCGGCCGGCCCCCGCTCCAAAAAGCGCAGGCCGTCTTCCCGGCCCAAGCGGCGGGCGTCCTCGGCCCCCGAGGGGTTGGTGTAGTCCCACTTCTGGATGCCGATGGGCGAGGAGGGCATGAGGTAGGTGCGGCCGGAGTGCCCGGTCAGAAGCTCGGGGCGGTAGCGCCGGGTGAGCAGCACCAGGCTGGGCGTGTCCGCGGGCCTGAGCGCGGCCACGGGCACGTTGTCGATGAGCCCGCCGTCCAGCACCGGCCGGCCGTTTTGGTACATGGGCGGCAGGAACGGCGGGGTGCAGGAGGTAGCCAAGAGGAGCTGCACCAGGTCCTCGGCGGTGGAGCAGTCGGCCACCCGGGCCACCCGGGGCACGAAGCCGAAGAGGGCCGGCCAGCGGGGGTGCAGGGGCGAGAGCAGGGCCTTTTCCAGGGAATAGAGCAGGATGCCCAGCACCGCGCCGGTCACCGGGCCGCACCAGGAGGGGGGCACGGCCACCAGCACCCGGATCTCCGGCCCCTGCCTGAGGCGCTCCAGGGCCGCCTGGTCCAAGGCGGCCCGCAGGATGCCGCTGTAGACCCGAAGGTGGGGAAAGGGACGCTCCCCCCGCAGAAGCTGGGACGGGTCGAAGTTGCGTTTGACCTGGGCCGTGGCCCGGCTGAATTCGGCCCGGGCCCGGTCTTCCACCTCGCCGTACATGAGGCAGGCCATGGTGGCCCCGGCGCTGACTCCGGCCACCACCCGGGGAGGCCGGGGCAAATGCGGGCCCACCACCTCCCAGAAGCCCACCTGCCAGAGGCAGCGGTTGCCGCCGCCGGCCCACACCACTGATTCGTAAGCCAAATCCGCCAAGCTTGCCTCCTGCGGGGGCCGCGGCCTACTCCCCGAAGAACTCCAGGTTCACCGGTTCCGGCAGGATGCCGGCCTGGTGAAGCCGCGCGAAAAACAGGCTGAGCCCCTGGCGCTCGGCCGCGTCCAGATGGTAGCCCAGGCCCTGGAAGTACTCCAGGTAATCGGTGGGCCGGCCGCCCAGCACCTGGGCCGCCCGCCGCGAACAGCCGGCCAAGTCCTCCCGCCCCCGGTCCCGGGAGGACAGGAGCGCCTGGTGCAGGCGGGCCACGGCCTGGGGCATCTCCCGGGCCGTCTGGCGGCGCACCACCCACAGGGCGTAGACAAAGGGCAGCCCGGTCCAGTTCCGCCACTCCTGCCCCAGATCCCACACCAGGGGCCAGTGGCCGCCCGCGGCCTCGGCCAGGGCCCGGTCGCCGATGCGGATCACCGCGTCGGGCCGGGGCGCGCCGCCCTCGGGAACCAGGCGGCAGGCCAGGTGCCAGCGCTCTTGCAAGAGCAGCTGCACCAGGGCCACCGAGGTATCGGACTCGAACGGCGCCTCCACCACCCCCCCGGCCCATTGTTCCGGGGGCTTGCGGCTGAACAGGAGCACGCTCCGCACCGGGCCGTGGGAGCAGATGGACAGCCGGGGCAGGATGAGGTACTGGTCCCGGTTCTTGGCGTATTCCACCGAGGAGACCGTGGACACGTCCAGGCCGCCGCCGCGGATCAAGCGGTTGAGGTGGGAAGGCACCCCGGTTATCTCCCGGTACAGGTCCGGGTCCGGGTCCAGATGGAGATGAACCGGCAGGATGTTAACGAAGCTGAGCCGGCCCATTCTGAGCGGTGCGTCCGAGGGCATCAGAGCGAGCATTCCAGGTAGAGGTGAGGAGCCCTTGCCATATACCAGAAACCCGGGCGGGGGGAAAGATGCCGCGGCCGGGCGGGGGCGTTTTCCCGGGGCGGGAGCAGGGTCGAAACCGCCGCCGGGAGTGGCGCGAAGCTGCCGGGCGCCGGCCCGGGTGGCCGTAGGTGATCGCTCAACCGCGGGGGGTCAATCCGCCTGGGGCCCAGGGGGGGCCGTCAGCTCCGGGCACAGGTTACGCCCTTTGGGATAGCCCCGGACCCACACGGCCAGGTAGGTGTCCACGTAGTCCAGCCAGGCCCGGAAGGTCTCCGGGTGGGTGGCGTGGCGAAAGAGGCGGGCAGTGACCACCGCGCTGCCCGCCGCGTAGTGCC
Organism: Deltaproteobacteria bacterium; assembly: GCA_020444165.1. Next base: position 32,287 of record JAHLLK010000032.1, read on the forward strand.
GGCAGTCGTCGCAGGTGGTGTCCGGCACGCAGCAGCCCGCCGCCCGGTCATAGGCCAGGTCGGTGCGGTATTGCCGGAAGGTCCGGCCCAGCCCCACGGTCGAGGACTCGTTTTGCCGGGGGTAGGAGCAGCCGAACAGCCGGTGCAGGCCCGCGGGGTGGGCGTGCACCTGGGCGTTGTAGGGGCTGAACAACACGTGCTCCGGAAAGGCGTCCAACAATTCCAGCATGGCCTGGCGCATGGCGTGCAGCGAGGCCGCGGTGTGGCGAAGGTCGCCGGTGTAGCCCTCGGGCGCCGAGAACACGTTGAAGGTGACTTGGCAGCCAGCCCGGGCCAGGCGTTCCACCACCCCGTGGGACTCGGCGATGTTGTGCGGGGTGAAGGTGTAGACGAACACGGCCCGCTCGTCGCCCTGATACCCGGCCAACTGGCGGGCCAGCATGTCCCGGGCTCCCCGGACCCGTTGGCTGGTGGCGTCGTCGCCCCACACCGAGAGGTGGATGCGGTAGTCCACCTCGGGGGGGATGACCTTGAGCCCGTTGGTGGCGATGCAGCCCAGGCTGATCTCCTGGTAACAGGCGGCCAGGATCGCGGGTTCCAGGGCCGGCTCGGCCCCGGCCAGCACCACGAAGGTGATGCCCCGTTCCTTTTCCCGCCTGAGGAGTTCGCCCCAGCGGGCCGGGTCGGTCACCGGCCGGGCGTGCTGCTTTTCGCCTTGGTAGTAGTAACAACCCTGGCAATGCAGGTTGCAGCGGCTGGTGACGTCGTAGGTGGATTCCCGCAGGAAAAACCACTCCCGCACTTTTTGGAAACGGGCGGCCACCTCCGCATCGGCGAGGATGTCCGAGAACCTGTGTTTCTCGCGAGGCTTGGCAGGAAGGGGTTTGAGAGCCACTACGCCGGGCACCGGTTCACCTTCTCCCCGCGGGGATCACTGGCCCTGGGCCCGTTGTTGCTGCTCGGCCAAACGGGCGGCCACGTACTCGGCGATGAGGCGGAGGTTGATGAGCTTGCCGTAGTCTTCCTCGTCGATGACCACGTTGTACTCATCCTGCAGCACCAGGGCCACGGTGGCCATGTCCATGCTGTCTATGCCCAACTCATCCACCAGGTCCAGTTCGAGATCAAAGGTTTCCGGCGTCACCCCCTGGAGCTTCAGCTCCCGGATGATGATGGCGGCGATGTTCAGATGCAAGGAGTTATCCATGGGTGCAAGCGCCTCCTGGAGAAGTTGCCCCGGGGATTGATTAAGAGGAGATCCCCCGTCCGACCGGCGGTTTCCGGCGATCCGCCCCCGAGGGGCCACCGGCCGGCGGACATCCTAAAACAAATAGGGGAGAGGGCCGCAATTGTCAACCTTCACTTGGCCCTTCGGCCGCCCGGCCTGGCGGGCCGGCGCCGGCGGCTGAAAAACCCCGCCCCCCATGCTAGAATGCGGGAGGCCACCGGGACCGCTCTGGGCTGGCCCCTCCGGCGAGGCGCGCCGCCGGCGGCCTGCGAGGTTGCCGTCTGGCGGAAATTGTAGAATTATTTCGCTAATTGCGCAAGTTAGGAATCAAGGGCGGCAAGGGAAATATCTAAGGGAGATATCTAAGGGAGATATCTAGGGGAGCCCCTGCCGGCCAACCTATCACAAGCTGAGGTGAGCGCCATGAAACCCGATGCCAGCGCCATCGTCACCGGCGGCAGCCGGGGCATAGGCCGGGCCGTGTGCCTGGCCCTGGCCCAGGCTGGTTACTACCTGGTCGTGAACTACGCCACCAACCGGGCCGCCGCCGAGGAGACCCTGCTCCTGTTGGAGGCCGAGGGAGGCCACGGCGAGGTGGCCGGTTTTGACGTGGCCGACGCCGCGGCCAGCCGGGCCGCCGTGGAGGAGATCGTGGCCCGCCTGGACAACGTGGAGGTCCTGGTGCACAGCGCCGGGGTGACCGCCGACGGGCTCATGGCCATGCTGAGCGACGAGGAATGGCACCGGGTCATCGACGTGTCGCTCCACGGCTTCTTCAACGTGGCCCGGCCCCTGTTGATGCACATGATCGGCCGCAAACGGGGGGCCATCGTGGCCCTGGGCTCGGTGGCGGCCGACCTGCCCCACCGCGGCCAGACCAACTACGCGGCCGCCAAGGCCGGGTTGGCCGCGGCGGTGCGCTCCCTGGCTGCCGAGGTGGCCCGCCTGGGCATCCGGGCCAACGTGGTGGCGCCGGGGCTCATCGCCACGGAAATGACCCAGGAGGTGCCCCGCCAGTTGGTGAAGCAACTGGTGCCCATGGCCCGCATGGGCCGGCCCGACGAGGTGGCCCGGGTGGTGCGCTTCCTCTGCTCGGAGGAGGCCTCCTACCTCACCGGCCAGGTCATCGGGGTCAACGGAGGCATGGCGTGAGCCTGCGGAAGGCCTGGCCGGCCGGCCTGTGGCTGGTCCAGGCGCTGCTGGCCTTGTCCCTGCTGGCCTTCGCCCCGGCCGCCCAGGCCCAGGACAATGCTCCGGACAAGGCGCGGGACTGGGCCCGGGACTGGGCGGGGCTCCAGCAGGCCGGGGAGGGCATCCAGACCCTGGCCGCGGACTTCGTGCAGGAGAAACACCTGAAGTTCCTCACCAAACCCCTCCTGTCCCAGGGCAAGGTCTATTACCAGGCCCCGGACGAGATCCGCTGGGAGTTCACCAGCCCCCTGGCCACGGTGACCATCCTGAAGGGCGGCGGGGTCAGCCGCTACGTGAAGACCGACGGGGTGTGGCGGGAGGACTCGCCCCAGGCCGCGGCCGGCTTGGGGGCCATGCTGCAGGAGATGCGCCTGTGGATGTCCGGCCGCTTCAGCCCCGACTCGCCGTTTCATCCCACTCTGGAGCCCGGCCCTCCGCCCCGCATCGTGCTCACCCCGGGGCCGGAGCTGGCCAAGTTCGTGGGCCAAGTGGTGCTGTTCCCCGGCCCCCGGCCCGGGGTCATGGACCGGGTGGAGATCGCCGAGTACGACCAGTCCCAGACCGTGATCCGCTTTGAGAACGTGCGGCTGAACCAACCCCTGCCGCCGGAAATCTTCGCCAAGCCGTGAAGACTCCCGCCCTGCTCTTCTGGCTGGGCCTGAGCCTGAGCCTGAGTTTGGGCCTGGCCGGCTGCGCCCGGGGCCCGGTCCCCCTGCCCTCGCCCGAGGGCCAGGACCCGGCCGCCGCGGCCCGCTGCCTGGCCGTGTTCCCCACCCCGCCGTGGCGGGCTCTGCACCGCATCGAGGCCCACTTCCCCGGCGGCGGCGAGGCTGCGTTCCTGGGCCTCAGCCAGTTGGCCGGGGGGCGGTTGCGTTGCCTGTTGATGTCGCCGGAGGGCGCGGTGTTTTTGGATGCCGAAATGGGCGGGGGGGAGCCCAAAGTGTACCGGGCCCTGCCGCCCTTTGACCGGGGCAGCCTGGCCCAGGGGCTGTTGGCTGACGTGGCCCTCTTGTTCCGGCCGCCGGACGGGCGGCTGGTGGGTGCGGCCCCCCAGGGCCCGGGCTGGCGGGCCGACTGGGTCACCGTGGCCGGGGAGCGGGAGCAAATCTCCGTGGCAGCGGGCGGGGATTGGCGTCTCACCCGCTGGGACGCCGACGCGGCTCTCCTGCGGGAGGCCACGGGCAGCCGCCGGCGGCCTGACGGCTGGGCCGGGGCCATCAGCCTGGAGGCCCCGGGCGAGGGCTACCGCCTGGACCTGACCCTGCTGGAAGCCGGCCCTCCCCAATAATGCCAATTTTCTTAAGAGATTAGCGGGGCCAAGGCTCGGGCGGCCGCGGCCAGTTCCTCCACGCTCATGGTCTCGGCCCGCCGGGTGGGCAGCAGCTCCACCCCGGCCAGGGCTTGGTCCACCGCGGCCCGGGGCAATTCCAGCCCGGCGGCCAGGCTGTTGCCCACCATCTTGCGGCGTTGGGCAAAGGCGGCCTTGACCACCTGGCGGAACCAGGCCTCCTGGTCCGGGGTGAGCCCGCCGCGGGGTTCGGCCAGCACGGTGAGGTGCACCAGCCGGCTCTCCACCTGGGGCTCCGGGTAGAACTGCTTGCGTCCGATGAGGGAACCGGCCGTGACCTGGCAAAAGGCCTGGGTCAACACGGCCAGCCGGCCCCACTCCTTGCCCCCCGGCCGGGCGGCCAGGCGCTGGGCCACTTCCCGCTGCACCATGAACACCCCCCGGGTCCAGTGCCGCCGGGCTTCCAGCAGATTGAACAACAGCGGTGAGGTGAGGTTGTAGGGCAGGTTGCCGGCCAGGGTCAGGGGCCCACCCGCTTCGGCGGCCAGCCCGGCCCAGTCGGCCGTGAGCGCGTCGGCCAGGCGCAGGTCCACGTTCTCCACCCCCTCCTGGGCCAAAATCTCGGTCAGCGCCTGGTGCACCCCCCGGTCCACCTCCAGCACCACCACCCGGCCGGCCAGGGAGGCCAGGGCCAGGGTCAGGGCCCCCAGGCCGCCGCCGATCTCCAGCACCACCCCGTCCGGCGGGGGTGCCACCTGACGGGCGATGGCCAGGGCCGTGGCCGAGGAATTGAGGAAGTTCTGGCCCCGCGCCTTGGAGGCGTGCAGCCCGTAGCGTTCCAGCAGGGTTCTGGGGTGGATCATGGGCAGATCATGGGCAGGTCATGGATAAATCATGGGCGGACCGCGCCGGCCGGCGGGGCCTCGGGCAGGCGGCCGCCCCGGGGCAGGCGGCTGATGGCGTCGGCCCCCAGGTCCAGGCGAAGGCCGGCCCGCAGCCGGTGGCAGCCGGCCGCCGCGATCATGGCCGCGTTGTCGGTGCACAGGGCCAGGGGCGGCAGGGTGAGGCCCAGGCCCTCGTCCCGGGCGGCTTCGGCCAGGGCCTCGCGCAGGCGGCGGTTGGCCGCCACTCCGCCGGCCGCGGCCAACTGCCCCACCCCGGCTTCCCGGGCCACGGCCAGGGTCTTCTTCACCAGCACCTCCACCACCGCCTCCTGGAAGGCGGCGGCCAAGTCCTCCAGGCGGTAGTCCTGGCCGAGATGTTCCTCGCGGAAGCGCACCACCGCGGTCTTCAGCCCGGAGAAGGAGAAGTCCGGGGTGCCGTCGTGCAGCCGGGGGCGGGGGAAATGGCAGAAGTCCGCGTCACCGCCCGCGGCCAGGCGGTCGATGACCACCCCGCCGGGGTAGCCCAGGCCGTAGAGCTTGGCCACCTTGTCAAAGGCTTCCCCGGCCGCGTCGTCCACGGTCTGGCCCAGCTCGTCCAGATCGCCGGGCCCCCGCACCAGATAGGTGCTGGTGTGTCCGCCACTGACCAACAGGGCTACCAAAGGATAAGGCGGCGGCTCCGGGGCCAGGGACAGGGCGGCCAGGTGGCCCTCCAGGTGGCTCACCCCCACCAGGGGCAGCCCCCGGGCCCAGGCCAGGGCCTTGGCCAGGTTCAGGCCGATCAACAGCGCCCCGATGAGGCCCGGGCCCTGGGTCACCGCCACGCCGCTGAGGTCGTCCCAGCCCACCCCGGCCTCGGCCAGGGCCTGGCGCACCACCGGCACCCCGGCCTCCAGATGGCGCCGGCTGGCCAGTTCCGGCACCACCCCCCCAAAGGGGGCGTGGTCCTTCACCTGGCTGGCCACCACGGAGGAAAGGACGCGGCGGCCGTCCTGCACCACGGCCGCCGCGGTCTCGTCGCAGGAAGATTCCAAACCCAGGACCAGGCGTCCCGGGTCGGACTCAGAGTTTGCGCCGCCCACTGATGAACTCCACAGCCTCGGCCACGTCCTCGGCGCTGCCCACGATATAGGGCACCCGCTGGTGCAGCTCGTCGGGTTCGATCTCCATGATACGCTTCTGGCCGTCGCTGGCCGCGCCGCCGGCCTGCTCGGCCACAAAGGCCAGGGGCGAGCACTCGTACAACAGCCGGAGCTTGCCGTGGGGCTTCTTGGGATCCTTGGTGTCGGCGGGATAGAGGAAGATGCCGCCGTAGAGGAGCGTGCGGTGGAAGTCCGCCACCAAGGAGCCGATGTAGCGGCAGGAGTACACGGGCTTCTGGTCGGTCTTGCGGCGCAGGTAGCGGAAGTACTCCTGCACCCCTTCGGTCCAGAAATCCATGTAGCCCATGTTGGCGCTGAAGATCTTGCCCCGGGTGGGCATCTTGATCTGCGGGTGGGACAAGAGGAACTCGCCCACGCTGGGGTCCAGGGTGAAGCCGCTGACCCCGTTGCCCGCGGTGTAGACCATCATGGTGCTGGAACCATAGAGGAAATACCCCGCGGCCACCTGCTGGTAACCCGGCTGCAGCAGGTCTTTCATCTCATAGTCCACCCCGGTGGACACCTTGCGGAGGATGCTGAAGATGGTGCCGATGGACACGTTGGCGTCGATGTTGCTGGAGCCGTCCAGGGGATCGAACAGCACCACGTAGTTGCCTTTTTCCATCCCCCGGGGCAGTTCGATGGGATCGGCGTCCTCCTCGGAGCCCATCACCGCCACGTAGCCGCTGCGGGACAGGCGATCGATGACGTTGTCATGGGCGAACTCATCCAGCTTGCGCACCTGCTCCCCCTGGACGTTGCGCTCGCCGGTGAAGCCCAGGATTTCCACCAGGCCGGCCTTGGTGACTTCGCGGCTGATAATTTTGGCCGACAGGATCAGTTCGTTCAAGAGCCGGGTGAAGGCGCCGGTGGCCTCGCCATACAGCTCTTGCTGCGCCAACAGGTGGTTGGTGACTGTCACCCCTAAACGATTGGCCATCCCCTTCTCCTTGCCTAAAAAAAACAAGCGAAAGCCCGAGTAAATCTAAACGGATGACTATGTTCATAGCACGCCGACTTGGGAAGCGGCAAGGCCTTGTACACAAATACGTAACACACGCGGCGGGAGGCCGGAGCCCCCCGCCGCGTCGTGACCCGCAGATTGGCCTAGCGCTCCCGGATGGAGTCCTTGAACAACTTGAAGCGGATGCTGTCGCCCAGGGCCTGCCAGGAGGCCTCGAGCACGTCGAAGGACACCCCCACCGTGCCCCAGCGGTTGCGGCCGTCGGTGGATTCGATGAGCACCCGCACCCGGGCCGCGGTGCCGTCGGCGCTGGAAAGCACCCGCACCTTGTAGTCCACCAGGCGCATGTCCACCAGTTGGGGATAAAAGCGCACCAGGGCTTTCCTTATAGCGCGGTCCAGGGCGTTCACCGGGCCCTGGCCCAGGGCCGCGGTGTGCTCCACCTTGCCGTCCACCAAGAGCAGCACCGTGGCCTCGGCCAGGGGCGGCTGACCCTCGTGGTCCTTGTAGTCGGTGACCCGGAAGCCCATGAGGTCGAAGTAGCGGAACTCGCGGCCCATGGCCCGGTGCATCAACAGCTCGAAGCTGGCCTCGGCCGCCTCGTAGTGGAAGCCCTCGTTTTCCCGCTCCTTCAGCTCGGCCAGGATGGCCGAGAGGCGCGGGTCGTCGGCCGTGAGCCCCAGGCCCCAGTCCTGGCTCTTGCGGAGCACCGCGGCCTTGCCCGCCAGGTCGCTCACCAGATAGCGGCGGCGGTTGCCCACCGTCTCGGGCGCCACGTGCTCGTACATGGCCGGGTCCTTCTCCACCGCGCTGATGTGCAGCCCGCCCTTGTGGCTGAAGGCGGCCGAGCCCACGTAGGGGGTGAAGGGGTTGGGCCGCAGGTTGGCCAGCTCCTGGATGAAGTTGAAGGTTTCGGAGAGAAGCGGCAACTGCCCCGGCGGCAGGCACACAAAGCCCATCTTCAGCTCCAGGGCCGGGATGATGGAGCAGAGGTTGGCGTTGCCGCAGCGCTCGCCCACTCCGCCCATGGTCCCCTGCACCTGCCGGGCCCCCGCCTCCACCGCGGCCAGGGTGGAGGCCACGGCGCACTCGGAGTCGTTGTGGCAGTGGATGCCCAGGGTGTGGTCCGGGAAGCGCTCGGCCACGGCCCGGGTCATCTCGGCCACCTGGGAGGGGAGATAGCCGCCGTTGGTGTCGCACAACACCAGGGTGCCGGCGCCGCCCTGCACCGCCGCGTCCAACACGGCCAGGGCGTACTCCGTCTGGCCGGCCATGGAGTTGAAGAAATGCTCCGCGTCGAAGAGGACCTCCCGGCCCTGGGCCTTGAGGTGGGCCACCGAGCCCCGCACCATCTCCAGGTTGTGCTCCAGGGAGGTGCCCAGCTGGGTGGTGACGTGCAGGGCCCAGCACTTGCCCACCAGGGTCACCACCCGGGTGCCGGCGTTCAAAATCTCGGCCAGGTTGGGGTCGTTGTCCGGCCGGTTGCCCGCGTGATGGGTGGAGCCAAAGGCCACGATCCGGGCGTGCTTCAGGGGAATCTCGCCCACCCGGGCGAAGAACTCGCGGTCCCGGGGGTTGCTGCCCGGCCAACCGCCTTCGATGAAAGCCACGCCCAGGCGATCCAGCCGCTCGGCCGCCCGGAGTTTGTCCTCCACGCTGAGCACGAACCCCTGGGATTGGGTGCCGTCGCGCAGGGTGGTGTCATACAGCTCGATTTGGGGAAGGTTGCTCTTCATGACTCAGTCCAGGCCCTCTACTTGGGGAGCGATCTCCTGGTCCAGCCCGAAGGTGCGGTGCAGCACCCGGACGGCCAGTTCGGTGTATTTCTCCTCGATCACGCAGGAGATCTTGATCTCGCTGGTGTTGATCATCTGAATGTTGATGTTTTCCTGGGCCAGGGCCTGGAACATCCGGCTGGCCACCCCGGCGTGGTTGCGCATGCCGATGCCGATGATGGAGACCTTGGCGATGTCCGGATCGCCCAAAACCTCCTGGAAACCGATGGCCGAGGCCGCGTGCCGCACGATGCCCAGCGCCCGGTCGAACTCGGTCTTGGGCACCGTGAAGGTGAGGTCGGTCTTGCCGTCCTCGCTGGTGTTCTGGATGATGACGTCCACCACGATGCCGGCCTCGCTCACCGGCTGGAAAACCTTGGCCGCCACCCCCGGCTGGTCGGGCACGCCGCGGACGGTGATGCGGGCCTCGTTCTTGTTGTAGGCTACGCCGCTGATAATCAGCTTTTCCCTGATTTGTTCCTCGGGAACCACCATGGTGCCCTCCCGGTCGCTGAAAGTGGATCTGACGTGCACCGGCACGCCGAATTTCATGGCAAAGGCCACCGAGCGGATGTCCAGCACCTTGGCCCCCAGGGAGGCCATTTCCAGCATCTCCTCGTAGGACACCATGGCCAGCTTCCGGGCCCGGGGCACCAGGCTGGGGTCGGCGGTGTAGACCCCGTCCACGTCGGTGTAGATCTCGCAGACGTCGGCCTTGAGCGCCGCGGCCAGGGCCACCGCCGTGGTGTCGCTGCCGCCGCGGCCCAGGGTGGTGATATCGCCGGTTTCCCAGTCCAGGCCCTGGAACCCCGCCACCACCACCACGATGCCGCGGTCCAGCATCTCGTGGATGCGGGGCGAGACGACTTCCTTGATGCGGGCCTTGCCGAATACCCGGTCGGTGAGGATGGCCGCCTGGAAGCCCAACAGCGAGCGGGCCTTGAAGCCCAGGTCCCGGGCGGCCAGGCCGAACAGGGCCACGGCCTGCTGCTCGCCGGTGGACAGGAGCACGTCCAGTTCCCGGGGGTCCGGGTCGGGGCTCATCTCGTGGGCCAGCTTCAGGAGGCTGTCGGTGACCCCGGCCATGGCCGAGAGCACCAGCACCATACGGTGACCCTGGTCATGATATTGCTTGACCTTCCTGGCCACATGCTGGATGCGGGGGATGTCGCCCACGCTGGTGCCCCCGAATTTCTGCACGATCAGGGACATGCACCCTCTCCCTCCCCCCGGGCGGACCAAGCCCGCGCCAAGGGAGTCAAGATCTCCGCCGGCCCGGCCAGGCTGGCCCGGCGGGTCTGGCGCCCGGTGACCGTGAGGCGGAGCCTGAGCGCCGCGGGCGGCCAGGCTCCCCCGGCCCGCTCGGCCCACTCCACGGCCAGGACTCCGTCCGCCGCCTCGTCCAAAAGGTCCGCGGCCAGATCCCGGTCCTCGGGCAGGCGGTAGAGATCCGCATGATAAAAAGGGTAGCGCCCCGGATAGAGATTGACCAGGGTGAAGGTGGGGGATACCACGGCATAGCCCGGGTCCACCCCGAGGCCCCGGGCCAAGCCCCGGGCCAGGACGGTCTTGCCCGCGCCCAGATCACCCACCAGGAGCACCACTCCGCCGGGGGCCAAAAGCCGGCCCAGGGCCTCCCCCAGGGCCAGGGTGGCGGCCTCGGAGGCCAGTTCCAGGGTCAGGCTCTCGGGGGGAGGTGCCGCGGCCGCGGGGGCGGCCGGTTCACCCGCGGGGACTAATGGTGGCAAGAGTCCTCTTCCTCATCCTCCCCGTGGTCGTGGTCGTGACTGTGGCTCTCCTCGACTTGACGGAAGGCCCGGGGCAGGTAGTCGGCCAGCTCCTCGGCGGCCAAGCCGCGGCGGCCGTAATCCTCTTCGGCCAGTTGCCCGGCCAGGCCGTGGACAAAGACCCCGGCCAGGGCCGCGCCAGCCGCCTCCAGGCCCTGGGCCATCAGCCCGCCGATCACCCCGGATAACACGTCGCCGCTGCCGCCCGAAGCCAACAGCGGGCCGCCGGTGGGGTTGATCCAGGCCGGACCGTCGGGCAGGGCCACCACGGTGCGGGCGCCCTTCAACACGCACACCGCGCCGAAGGCGGCGGCCAGACGCCGGGCCGCGCCCAGGCGGTCGGCCGCCACGGCCGCGGGGTCCGTACCCAACAACCGGGCCGCCTCGCCGGGATGGGGGGTTATCACCACCTCTTCCGAAACGAAACGCGTTTTGGTGCCGGCCAGGGCGTTAAGGGCGTCGGCGTCCAGCACCATGGGGCTTTCCAGGCCCGCGGCCAACTCGCGCACCGCTTCCCAGGTCTCGGGGTTCTTGCCCAGGCCCGGGCCCAACACCAGGGCCTCGCGCTCGGCCATGAGCTGACGCAACGTGGCCAGTCCGGCCAGGGCCAGGCCGCCGTCGGCCGTCTCGGCCAGGGGCTCGGTCATGGCCGCGGTGAGCTTCAAGGCCGCGATGGGCTGCAGGGCGGCCGGCAGGGCCGCGGTGACCAGGCCGGCCCCGGAACGGAGCCCGCCCATGGCCGCCAGGCACGGGGCGCCGGTCTTGCCCACGCTGCCCCCCACCACGAGCAGATGCCCGAAATCGCCCTTGTGGGCGTGGGAGGGCCGCTCGGGCAGGAGATGAGCCACCATCTCCCGCTCCAGGAGGAACACGTCCGGGTCCAGGTCCTCGATAACCTGGGGCGGGATGGAGATGTCCACCAGGGTTATCTCGCCGCTGTAGCCCACCGGGTCCAGGGCCATGCCCAGCTTCACCTGGCCGAAGGTGGCGGTGCAGGCGGCCTGCACCGCCCGGCCCAGGGGCACCCCGGTGTCGGCCGCCAGCCCGCTGGGGATGTCCACGGCCATGATCGGGGCGCCCATCTCGTTCAGGAAGTCGATGGCCAGGCCGTACACCCCCTGCACCGGGGAGTTGAGGCCGGTGCCCAACAGCGCGTCCACGTACAGGTCATAGGAGGCCATCTCCTCCACCAGGCCCAGGAAGGCAGTCTCGTCCGGCACCTCCACCACGGGCACCCCCGTGGCTTCGGCCACGGCCAGGTTGGTGGCCGCGTCGCCGCTGAGCTTGTCCTTTTTGGTCAGGAGATAGACCACCACCTCCACCTCGCGGGCGACCAGGATGCGGGCCATGGCCAGGCCGTCGCCGCCGTTGTTGCCCCGGCCGCACAAGACCGCCACCCGGAATTCGCTGAGGTCGCCCACTTGGTCCACCAAGGCCCGCACCGCCCCCTGGGCCGCGTTCTCCATGAGCACGATACCCGGCAGGCCGATCTCCTCGATGGTCCGCCGGTCGGCTTGGCGCATTTGTTCCGCGGTCAACAAGATCATGGCTAACTGTCCTTCCCGCTAAAAAACCACAAGGCCCGGGCGCGGATCGCGCCGCCGGGCGGAGTTGCAAACAAGTCGAGGCCCTGCGGGCCTGGCGTAAACATACCAATAGTCGCCGTCTGAGGCGGCCTCATTCCCCCCGGCCGGGCCGGCCCGCCCCCGCAATCCTACGCGCGGGCTTTCCCGCCCGCGGCTGCCGGGGGCGGCTCTATGCTCCCTGGCCGGGCTCGCCCTCCAAAACCACCACCGCCGCGGCGTAGTCGCCGTCGTCGGTGAGCGAAAGGTGCACCCCGGTCACCCCGTGGTCCCGGGCCCAGGTCTGGGCCCGGCCGGTCAGCGCCAGGGAAGGCTTGCCCCGGGCGTCGGACACCACCCCGATCTCCCGCCAGGAGAGCCCCCGCAGGCCCAGGCCCGTGGCCTTGGCAAAGGCCTCCTTGGCCGCGAAACGGAGCGCCAGGGCGTGGGCCGGCCGGGGCCGGGCCAGGCAGTAGCGGACTTCCTCCGGGGTGAAGACCCGGTCCAGGAAGCGGGTCCCGTGGCGCTCCCAGGCGGCCCGGATGCGGTCCACCCGGGCCAGGTCCAGGCCCAGGCCCAGGAGCACGGCCGGCGCCCTAGAGCCGCCGGCTGGGCGGCTCGCCAGCCCGGGCCGAAGCGCTGGTGCGCACCAGCTCCAGCATCTCGCCCACGGCCTGCTCAAAGCCCACGAACACGGCCCGGGACACGATGGAGTGGCCGATGGAGTACTCGTCCACCTCGGGGAAGCGCAGGATGGGGCGGATGTTCTTGAGGTTCAGGCCGTGGCCCGCGGCCACCCGGAGCCCCACCCGGGTGGCCAGGCGGGCCGAGTCTTCCAAATGGCCCAACAGCCGCTGCCGGGCGAGGTCGTCCTTGGCGTTGGCATAGGCCCCGGTGTGCAGCTCCACCACCTGGGCCCCGGTCAGATGGGCGGCCTTCACCTGCTCGGCCTGGGGATCGATGAACAGGCTCACGGCGATGCCGGCCCGGTTCAGGCGGCTGACCGCGTCCTTGACGGCCTCCTGGTGGCCCACCACGTCCAGGCCGCCCTCGGTGGTCACCTCCTGGCGCTTCTCGGGCACCAGGGTGCAGAGGTCCGGCTTCACCTGCCCGGCGATGCCCACCATCTCGTCGGTGGCGGCCATCTCCATGTTCAGGCGGGTCTTCACCACCTGGCGCAGCACCTGGAGGTCGCGGTCCTGGATGTGGCGGCGGTCCTCCCGGAGATGCACGATGATGCCGTCGGCCCCGGCCTTCTCGGCCAGCACCGCGGCCCACACCGGGTCCGGCTCGTCAATGCCCCGGGCCTGGCGGAGGGTGGCCACGTGATCCACGTTTACGCTAAGCCTGGCCATGTTCCTCCCCTTCCCCCGCCGGGCCCTCGCCCCGGCTGTCGGCCAAAAGTTTCTCGGTCAGGGCGTACATCTCCTCGGCCCCGGCCTCGTCGCCCAGGTGGTCGTAACCCACCAGATGCAGGATACCGTGAATGATGAGTCTTACCAGATGCTCGTCCGGGTCCAGGTCGTTTTCCACGGCCTCGCGGGCGGCGGTGTCCACGCTCACCACCACATCGCCCAAGAGGCCGCCCGGATTCAGGCCGGCCAGCTCACCCTCCTGTTGGGGAAAGGCCAGCACGTTGGTGGGGCCCACCCGTCCCAGGTAGGTCTGGTTCAGTTCGGCGATGAAGGGGTCGTCGGCCAGGACCAGGGAAAGCTCGGCGTCCTCAGTTGATGCCAAGCCTTCTAAGATCCGTGTTATCCGGCTCTCTAGGTTCGACAGGTTGATTGCAACTCGATTTTGCCGGTTGTCGGTCAGAACTCTCACTTTTCTTCTTGGCCTTGTCTTCGGTCTCGGGGTACTCGATGCGCTGGTGGAAGATGCCGCTCAATATCTTTATGAATATTTTGGCGATCTTGTGCAGATCCTTCAAGGTCAGTTCGCATTCATCCAGCTGACCCTCGCTGAAAACCTTGTTGATCTGGGTCTGCACCAGGCCCTGGATACGGGCCGGAGAGGCGCCGGGCAGGGCCCGGGTGGCGGCTTCCACCGTGTCGGCCAGCATCACCAGGCCGGCCTCCCGGGTCTGGGGACGCGGGCCGGGATAGCGATAGGCCTCGGGATCGGGCTCGGGCTTGCCGGCTTTTTGGCGTTCTTCCATGGCCTTGTGATAGAAAAAGTGAATCAGGCGGGTACCGTGGTGTTGGGCGATGATGTCGATGATGGGCTGACCCAGGCGGTGGCGGCGGGCGATTTCCACGCCCTCTTTTACGTGGCTGATGAGGATCAGGGCGCTCATGGAGGGGGCCAGTTTCTCGTGGCGGTTGGGACCGCACATCTGGTTCTCCACGAAGTACAGGGGTTTTTTCATTTTGCCCAGATCGTGGTACAGGGCGGCCACCTTGGCCAAGAGGGGGTTGGCCCCGATCTCCTTGGCCGCGGCCTCCACCAGGCTGCTGGTCACCAGGCTGTGGTGATAGGTGCCCGGCGCGTTGAGCATCAGCTCGCGCAAAACGGGATGATCCAGACTGGCCAGCTCCATGAGGCGGAAATCGCTGATGTAGCCAAAGGCAATCTCGGCCAGGGGGGCGAAGCCCGCGGTTAGGACGCCGCTCAACAGCCCCGCGGTGATGGCGCCCACCAGGGCGGCGGCCATGTCCCAGCTGAAGAGCCAGCCCTGCATCAGGGCCAGGCCGGTGACCAGGAGCGCGCCCATGGCCGCGGCCCACATGCCGGCGCCCAACGGCGACATGCGGGTGTGGGTCATGCTCACGTGGTGGGCGGCCACCAGGCCGGTGAGGAAGAAGTAGATGAACAGGCCCACCGAATCGGGCCACACCAGGCAGGCGGTGAAACCGGCCAACAAGGACATGAGCATGCCGGCCTGGGCCCCAAAGAAAAGGGCCACCAGCATGGGGCCGGCGGCCAGGGGAACTCCATAGCCCAAGCTGGTGGTGTGGATCTCCGGCAGGGCCATGACCATGCCCTGGGCAAACAGGCCATAGAGCCGGGCCACCAGGGCGGTAAAAAACAACAGGGAACAGAAGAAGAACAGGTCCTTCTTGGAGCAGCCCTCCTCCATGCCGGCCAAGCGGCAGAAGCCCACCAGATAGACCAGGCGGAGGAACAGCCCGGCCACCAGGCCGGCGCCCACCAGAAGCGGGATGGAGGACAGGCCCCAGGGCCCCGGATGCAGCACCGCGGCCAGGCCCAGGCCCAGAGCCAGGGGCATGAGCCAGGTGTCGCCCTCCTTTTGCCGGGCCACGTCCTTCAGCCAGGCGGTCAGCCGTTCCCAGCGCAGATGGAGCAGCGACTCACCCCCGTTCTTGGGGGCCTCCTTGCGCGGGCAACCGTTGGCGGCCGGCGTCTCACCGTTCGGCTCCTTGCGGGCCACCACCCGCAGGAACTCGCCCAGTTTGCGGGAAGACTCTTCAGGCATGGGAAGCGCCCTCCTTTTCCTGCTTTTCGTGCTCATCATAGGCGCGGATGATCCGCCGGACCAGCTTGTGCCGCACCACGTCGTACTCGGTAAAGTCGATGAACGCGATGCCTTCGATGCCTTCCAGCAGCCGGCGGGCCACCACCAAGCCCGAGGTGGTGCCCCCGGGCAGGTCCACCTGGGTCACGTCGCCGGTGATGACCGCCCGGGAGTCGAACCCCAGGCGGGTGAGGAACATCTTCATTTGCTCGTTGGTGGAGTTTTGGGCCTCGTCCAGGATGACGAAGGAGGAGTTCAGGGTGCGGCCGCGCATGAAGGCCAGGGGGGCCACCTCGATGACCCCTTTCTGCATCAGGCGGCCCACCTTGTCGAAGGCCAGCATGTCGTGCAGGGCGTCGTAAAGGGGGCGGAGATAGGGGTTCACCTTCTCGGCCAGGTCGCCGGGCAGAAAACCCAGTTTCTCGCCGGCCTCCACCGCGGGGCGGCAGAGCACGATGCGGTCCACCTTGCCCTTCAAGAGCATGTCCACGGCCATGGCCATGGCCAGGTAGGTCTTGCCGGTGCCGGCCGGGCCGATGCCGAACACGATGTCGTGGCCGCGCATGGCCTCCAGATAGACCTTCTGGGTCACCGACTTGGGGGTGATGACCCCCTTCTTGCCGGTGAGGTACACCCGGTCCAGGAAGATATCCTTGAGATTGACCGTGGGATCGGCCGCCAGGATGCGCACCGCCTGGTCCACGTCGGTCTCGAACACGGGATAGCCGGCCTTGATCAGCTCATAGAGCTGTTCCAGCGCCAGCCGGGCCAGGTCGGTTTCCTCGGGTTGGCCGGAGAGGGAGATGGCGCCTCCCCGGCTGCGGGCCTTCACTCCCAGCTTGTCGGCCAAGAGGCGGAGGTTGGCGTCCCGGGGCCCCAACAGGGTGCGTACCGCCTCGGGGTCCTCGAAGGTGAGGCGCAGCTCGCCCTGGGAACTCATGGTCAGGCGACCTCGCCCATGACTTGTAGCAACACCCGGCGCTGCCGGGGGCGATTGTCAAAGTCCAATACCACCACCTGTTGCCAGGTTCCCAGCACCGGACGGCCCCCATGCACCACCAGTTGCAGCGCGGGGCCCATAAGAGCCGCCCGTACGTGGCTGTAGCCGTTGCCGTCGCCCCAACGCGCGTTGTGGGCGTAGTGGTCAGCGGCCGGAGCCAACTTCTCCAGGACGCGGCGAAGGTCCTCCAGCACCCCGGATTCGTACTCCACGGTGGTGACCGCGGCAGTGGAACCAGGCGTGAAAACTGTGACCAGCCCCTGGGCGACACCGCTTTCGGCTGCCACGTTGATCACTTGGGCCGTGATGTCGTGGATATCCGTCCCCGAGGTGCCAGCCAGCTCGATTTCGGCCAGATGAACCTTCATTTGATACTCGTAGACCCCATCTTTACCACACGCCCCGCCCCCAGGCAAGGGGAACCATCGCCCGGGGATTGAGAGATTCCTGTATACATCATACCGTAATGACTTGCATTTTATTGCGAAAGCCCTGGGCGGCCTCGTTGACAGGGGCTCCGTTCGCGTGATACAAATAGCCCTTATGGACACTTCCTACAACATGCTGGATTTTGCCCTCGTCGCCCTGTTGGGCCTTTTTCTCATCCGCGGGCTGGTGCGGGGCTTTGTCAAGGAGGTGGTGGGCCTGGTGGGCGTGGTCGCGGCCCTGGCCCTGGGAGCCCTGTTCTACCAGCCGGTGAGCGAGTTCTTGAGCAAGCTTACCGGCCTGGAGGTGACCTGGTGGCCGGCGGTGGCTTTTGGGCTCATTTTGGTGGTGGTGGCTGGCGCCTTTTTCGTGGTGGGCGGCGGGCTCTCCAAGCTCATCCTCTCCGGCCCGCTCTCCGGGCTGGACCGTCTCCTGGGGGCGGGCGTGGGCCTGGTCAAGGGCCTGTTGGTGGCCTACCTGCTCATCAACCTCCTGCTCCTGGCCCTGCCCTTCCAGGCCCCGGAAACCATCAAGGGCTCCACGGCCGCGCCCTACGTGGTGCGGGGCGGCCGCTATTTCATGGATCTGTTCCCCGACGACCTCATGCGTAAATTGCAGGAGCGCAGCGGCCTCCTTCCCCCGTCGGCCGCCGAGCTGACCTCTCCCGCGCCTACCCCGGGCGCGCCGGAAAAAGCGAACAAGGAAACCCCATGAACCAAGATGATTCCGCGCGGCGGGCCGGCGAAGCGCTGGCCCGGCTGGCGCTATTGGCCGCCCGTTTGCGGGCGCCGGACGGCTGTCCCTGGGACCGCGAACAGACCGTGGCCACTTCGGCCGCCTATGTCTTGGAAGAAGCCCACGAAGCCCTGCACGCCCTGGAGGAAGAGGGTCCGGCGGAGCAGGCCGAGGAGCTGGGCGACGTGCTGTTCCAGGTGGTGTTCCAAGCCCAGTTGGCCGCGGAAGAGGGCCGCTTCGACCTCACCCGGGTGATCGAGGAGGTGGAGGCCAAGATGATCCGCCGCCATCCCCACGTGTTTGGCGAGGCCCGGGCGGCCAACGCGGAAGAGGTCCTGGCCAACTGGTCCCAGATCAAGCGGGCCGAGGGCAAGAACCAGAACAAGGGCCTGCTGGACTCGGTGCCCCTGGGCTCGCCGGCCCTCCTGCGGGCCCAGCGGATGGGCAAGAAGGTGGCCCAGGTGGGCTTTGATTGGCAAGACGCCGGCCACGTCTGGGAAAAGGTGACCGAGGAGATGGACGAGCTCCTGGCGGCCCAGGGTCCGGAGGAGGCCCAGGCCGAGTTGGGCGACCTCCTGTTCAGCCTGGCCCAGTGGGCCCGGCATCGCAAACTGGACTCGGAAAAGGCTCTCAGGCGGGCCAATGCCCGCTTTGAGCGGCGCTTCCGGGCGGTGGAGGATCTGGTCCGCCAGGGGGAAACCCCGCTGGAAGAGGTGGGTCAGCCCCGGCTGGAGGAGCTGTGGGCCCAGGTCAAGGAGGCCGAACGGGAAGCCGGCCCGCCGGCCTGCCACCGGGACTGAGGCGCCCCGGCGCGGAACGCCGGCGGCGGGGAGCCGCGGGCCGAAAAACCCTACTTTCCTGCCAGGCGCTCCGGAGTTACCTGGGGCCTCCAGAGCCCTCCAACGCAAGGAAACCACTTGACTTGGCGAGTGGGGTGAAATATACAACACTCGTGAGCTACGGTACAATCCGCAGTTATCCGTGAATACATGACCTGGGAGGAAGGGAAAAGAAATGCAGAAGAAATTTTTCGCGGTGTTGGCTGTCGTGGCCGTGGTCGCCTTGGCGGTGTCCCTGGCCTGGGCCAGCCAGACCAAATCCGGCGAAGCCGCCGACGTGATGCAGCTCCAGGACAAAGTGTTCCCCAAGGCCACCAAGGGTCCGGTGACCTTTTCGCACCTGAAGCATTACGCTGACTACAAGATCGCCTGCGATCAGTGCCATCACGTCATCAAGGACGGCAAGAACGTTTGGAAGGAAGGCGACAAGGTTGAGGCCTGCGGCACCTGCCACAAGTCCCCCAAGAAGGACGAGGGCAAGATGCTGAGCGCCTACAACGCCTATCACAAGAATTGCAAGGACTGCCACAAGGAGGCCAAGAAGGGCCCCACCAAGTGCAACGACTGCCATCCCAAGAAGTAGTCCTGCTGCTCGGATAGATGCGGTGATGGCCGGTCCCCCCGGGGACCGGCCTTTTTTTGCGTCGGCCCCCGCCGGCCCCGGGCCGGGGAGGGCGCAAAAAAACCCCGCCGCGGGAAACGCGGCGGGGATTGGTTCGCGCTGGCGAACGAAACGCCCGGATTAGACCTCGGTCACCGTGATGGCGTCGTTCTCGCAGACCTCGATGCAGCTCTCGCAGCCCAGGCACTCCTCGGCGTTCACCGGGACCGCCTTGCCGTCCTGCATCTCATACACGTCGACGGGGCAAACTTCCACGCATTCCTCATCGCCCACGCATTTGTCGGCATCGACTACGACCTGGAACATTAGAATCCTCCTTCTATGCCTTGGTTCAATCAGGAAGCCAGGTATATCTGCCGGCGCCTCGCCCTAGCCCCCCGGGGGGGTACGCCAGGCGGCCGCCAGGTTAGCCTCCAAGTGATCAACTAGCAAAATAACGGCCGATTACCGCTTGTCAAGAGAATATTTTACAGGCCGCATCCGGCCGCGTCCGCTAGGCCACTTCACTCAATAACGGCACGGAGCCCCGCGGTCAAGTGGTTATTTGCGTTGGGGGGCCGAAACGCCCCTTACCACCCGGCTTGGCCGCCGAGGGCACCCTGACCGGCCTCTCCGGCCCGGTAAGCCGGCGCTGGACTACCGCCGGAGCGTAGCGGTCAGAACCTCGCAGTTCCGGAGGGTTACGCCGTCGGCCCGGCCCCGGCGCGCCGGGCTCGGTCGCCACCCCGGTGGCGGCTCAGGCCGGGACTTCCAGGCCCAGCTCTTGCAGCATCTCCTCGTGTACGGGGTACTCCAAGGCCACGGCCTTGGCCGCCGCTTCCTTGGCCTCGTCCCGCCGGCCCAGCTCCAAAAGCGCCGCGGCCAGGTTGTTGTAGGCCATGGCGAAGTCGTCCCGCACCGCCAGGGCGGCCCGGGCGGCGGCCACCGCATCCTCGGCCTTGCCCTGCTTCAACAGCACCAAGGACAGGTTGGTCAGGGCGTCGGGCATCTTGGGGTTGGCCTCCAGGGCCAAAAGGAGCTGCTGCTCCGCCTCCTCCAGGCGGTCTTTCTGCATGTAGGCCACCGCCAGGTTGGCCCGCAGCAGCGGGGTGTCATACACCGACATGGCCTTGGTAAAGGCGGCCATGGCCTGGTCGGCCTCGCCGCGGGCCAGGTGGATGCCCCCGATGTTCACCAAGCTCTCCAGGTGCTTGGGCGAATGGGTGAGCACTTGGCGGAAATGTTCCAGGGCTTCGTCATACCGCCCCACATGGGCCAGGGCCACTCCCAGGTTGTAGCGCACGTGCCACGCGCCGGGCTCGGCTTCCAAATATTGACTGAGGCGGTCAATGAGGCCTTCCCGCATGAGTTCATCTTCGGGAATGCCGCTCGTGTTATCTATCTTGGACATATGCTTTCAAGTTCATGGCTCTGCGCACCTCCCGGGGAGGGGCGCCGGCCGAAGAAGAAACCTCCGCCCGGGAGCCGGCCGCGGCCAGCTCGGAGACGGAGGAGAAAATTATATCGGCGGGAAAAACCCCCGGTCCGCTCGCGGCTAGTCTTCGCCTTCCGCGTGCTTGCCGCCGGGCAGGGCGAAATAGGTGGTGGAACCGCTGGACCAATACGCCAGGGTGGAGTCCTGGATCATGGCGGTGGTTTCCTTTTTCAGCTCCTTCTTGTCCACGCTTTCGTCCAGCTTCTGGACCTCCTTAAGAAGGTCTTTCATCATCATGCGCTTCTGCTTCTTTTCCATGACCTGGAGAACCAGGGCCCTAATGTCTGCCATTTATCCAACCTCCTTGGCTTGACACACTTTTCACAGTATAGGGCAATCTATATTTCCGGCCTGGCCCTGTCAAGAGCTAGTTACCCCGGGCCGCCGCCACCAGGCCCTGAGCCCACGGCGCCAGGCCCAAAGCATGCACATGATGGTAGGTGCCCAGCACCCGCTGGCAGAGCAATCCGCCTTGGTGCGCCATGAGGCCCTTGCCCCTGAGCACCCGGTAGGCGAAGACCAGCTCGGTTCCGGGCCGGACGCAGGGCTCGGAGTAATGGAACTCGTGGGCCCGGAATTGATGCCCCGGGGGCAGGAAGGGATTGGCCCGCTCCACCTGACACTCGCTGTAACCGTGGCCCTGGGGCCGGTCGCGCATCAAGAAATCCAGGGGGAACAGGCCCACCATCTCGTGGGTCTCGCCCTGATAGGTCAGGCTCTGGCCCAGGTACATGAGCCCGCCGCATTCGGCGTAGATGGGCAGCCCATCCTGGGCCGCGGCCAAAAGCGAGGCCCGGAAGGAGCGGTTGGCCGCCAAGCGGGCGGCGTGGGTCTCGGGAAAGCCGCCGCCGATGTAGAGGGCTCCCAACCCCGGCGGCAGGGCGGGATCTTCCAAAGCGGAAATCTCCACCAGCCGGGCCCCGTGGTGCACCAGGGCCTCCAGGTTCTCGGGGTAGTAAAAGCCAAAGGCGGCGTCTTTGACCACCCCGATCACCGCCGGTGGTCCGCTGGGTTCGTTGGCCGGGAAGAGGCCTTCGGGCGGGGTGGGCGGGGCGAGCGGCGGGGTCTGTTGCATTATGGCCCACACCGCGTCCAGGTCCACGTAGCCCGCCACGCTGCGTCCCGCCTGGTGCAGGGCCCGGGCCACCTCCTGGTGCTCTTGGGGCGGCACCAGGCCCATGTGGCGCTGGGGCAGGTTAAGCTCCAGCCGGGGCACCGCGCCCAGGACGGGTAGCCCGGTGTGGTCGGCCAGGGCGCGGCGCACCACCGCTTCCTGGCGGGCGTTGGCCACCGGGTTCAGGATCACCCCGGCCAGGTTGAGCTCGGGGTCGAACTGTTGGCAGCCCAGGGCCACCGCGGCCACGGTGCGGCTGGTCATGCTGCAGTCCAGGACCAGAATCACCGGGGCGGCCAGCCACTTGGCCAACTCGGCGGTGCTGTAGCTGCCTTGGGCGTCCATGCCGTCATAGAGGCCGCGGTTGCCCTCCACCACCGCGCAGGCAAAGCCCTGGCCGTGCCAGCCAAAGGAGCGGAGCACCTGCTCCCGGCCCATGAGATAGGGGTCCAGATTGCGGCAGGGGGCGCCGGCCGCCTCGCTGTGCCAGAAGGGGTCGATGTAATCGGGCCCCTTCTTGAAGGGAGCCACGGGCAGACCGCGGTCCTTCAGGGCCTGGATCAAGCCCAAGGTGAGGGTGGTCTTGCCAGACCCTCCCCGGAGGGCAGCCACCACCACGCGCGGCAGGATAAAGCTCACGGTGTGGAAATCCTTGCTAAAAAGAAAAGGGCTACCCGGGGCCGGAGCCCCGGGTAGCATGCTGGTTCAGCAGAAGCCCAATCCCCGGGGGGATTAGAACTTGAACTGGGTCGAGTTCCGCCAAGTGGTGGCGGCGAAACGGTAGTCGTCGATGTGGTGATGGGAGAAATCGAGACCGGTCTTCTCGAAGAAGCGCTCCCAACCAATGCGCTCGGCCCACTCGCCGATCCGCTCGTACCGCTGGGCGTCCGCCGCGTAGACTTCCACGATGTTCTTGACGGTCTGCACGGTGGTGGGCCAACGAGGAGGCTCGTTGGGGATGTAGGGCACCGCCAGCTTGGAGAACTTGGGCATGCTGCGGCTGTTGGAGACCTTGCCGCCGACCCACAGGGCGATACCGTCGCCCTCGCCGTCAGCCAGAGGCATGGCGGGGCACATGGTGTAGCAGTTGCCGCAGAACATGCAGCGATCCGCGTTCACCACCACGCTCTTGTAGTCATCCACCTTGTTGGGCTTGATGGCCGCGGTGGGGCAAGCGCCGATGGTGGTGGGGATTTCGCACATTTTGTCCACGTGGCTGTGCTCGATAACCGGGGGCTTGCGGTGCACGCCCAGGATGGCGATATCGGAGCAGTGCACGGCGCCGCACATGTTCAGGCAGCAGGCCAGGGAGATGCGCACCTGGGCGGGCAGCTTGTGGCTGGCGTAATACTCGAACAGCTCGTCCATCACGGCCTTGACCACGCCCGAAGCGTCGATGGCGGGGGTGTGGCAATGCACCCAACCTTGGGTGTGCACGATGTTGGTGATGGAGTGGCCGGTGCCGCCGGCGGGCAGACCCAGATCCGCCAAGGCCTTCTTCAAGGGCTCGATCTTGGCCTTGTCGGTGACCATGAACTCGATGTTGTTGCGAGTGGTGAAGCGGAAGAAACCGCCGCAGAACTCGTCGGCCACCTTGCAGAGCTTCTCGGTCAGCATGGTGGTCATCAAACGGGCGCCGGCCACGCGCACGGTGAACAGCTCGTCGCCGCCCTCGGCCTTGTGCATCAGCACGCCGGGCTCAAGAATCTCGTGGAACAGCCATTTGCCGTAGTTGTTTTTGATAACATCGGGCCACATTTCGTCGTATTTGGGCGGCCCGATGTCAGTGATGCGGTTGGCCTGGATTTCAGCCATTTTACAGAACCTCCTTGGATTCTTTCGGCAATATCTAAATTCGTCCTAACGGGCGTGACGAACGCGGTAGTCTTCGATCTTGCGCTCGAAGCCGCCGGGAACCTCTTCTTCACGGTAGAAGATGTAGGGGTTGGACCGGGGCTCCTTGACGTGCTGCGGAATGGGGGCCACTTCAACGGCGTCCAGGAAGGACGACAGGCCGACACGCTGAATCAGCTCACCGATGCGCTCGCGGTTCTTGCCGTTCTCATCCCACCAATCCCACATCTTCTCGACGAACTCTTTGAACTCGTCGTAGGGCTCTTCCATCTTGATGAAGGGGATGATGACGGAACCCATCTGGGCGCCTTCCAGGATGGGGGCCTTGGCGCCCACCAGGATGGTGGCGCCGGTGTCGGTGCCGGGGCGCAGGGCGCGCGGCATCAGGTTCAGGCAGTACATGCAGCGGGTGCACTCGCGGTTGTTGATGGCGAGCTTGCCGCCCTCAAAGCTCATGCAACCGGTGGGGCACTTGTCCACCACGTCTTTTTGCACGTCCAGCTTGGTGTCCAGGCCAGCGGCGCCACCGCGGGCCGGGATCTCGCCGCCGGCGTAGGCGGCCACGGCCGCTTGGTCGATGCGGATATCATCGCGCCAGGTGCCGATGATGGAGCAGTCGGAGCGGGCGATGGAAGCCACGCAGTCGTTGGGGCAGCCGCTGACCTTGAACTTGAACTTGTAGGGCCAGGCCGGACGGTGCATCTCGTCCTGGTACTCCATGGTCAAGCCGTAGCAGATGTCCTGGGTGTCGATGCAGGACCATTCGCAACGGGCCTTGCCCACACAGCAGGAGGGGGTCCGCAGAGCGGAACCGGAACCACCCAGGTCCCAGCCCTTGGCGGTCAGCTCGGCGAAGATGGGCTCCAGCTCCTCGGTGAAGGCGCCCAGGAGGACCATGTCGCCGGTGGAGCCGTGCAGGTTCAACATGCCGGAACCGCGACGGTTCCAAATGTCCAGGACTTCGCGCAGGCGCTCGGTTTTGTAGAACTTGGAGGCGGGCTGGTTGACCCGGAGGGTGTGGAAGTGCTCAACGCCCGGGAACAGATCGGGGACGTCGGAATACCGGCCGATAACGCCTCCTCCGTAACCCAACACGCCCACGATGCCGCCGTGCTTCCAGTGACCCTCCTTATCCTTGTAGGAGAGCTCCAGCTGCCCGAGAAGGTCGGCGCAAGCCTGTTTGCCAGATGCGGCCATCTCCTTGATGTCCTTGACAAAGCTAGGCCAGGGCCCCTTTTCCAGCTCGTTCAGCATCGGAGTGTCGTGCAATTTGGCCATGAAACTAAACCTCCGAAAGTTTTGCTGTGGGGAGTTGAAGGCTGCGGGTCACCGCGCTATGCGGCCCCGAAACCACATTTTCGCCACGCCCCGGACTCAACGGAAAAAAAACGGCCTCCCCGGCTATTTTTCCCCGTCAACCGACCATGGGCGGAAGCAATTTCGCTATCTTGCGGAAGGGAATAACATTTTCCCCTACCTAACGATCAAGTGATTATAGGCACATGATTTTGGGGTGTCAACCAAAATCCGGACGCTTGCACCCGGCCTCCAGAGCCGATAGAATCTGGCCGCCAAAGGAGGTCACCCCAGGCATGCTCAAACCGGATGATCCCGAAATACCGGCCAAATTCGCCGAGATGCACCGAAAGATCACCGCCATGGGAGTGGAGGGCTGGCTCTCGTCCCAGGCGGCCAGCCCCTCCCTGGACGCCCTGGTCTACCTCTGCAAGTTTGCCTACTTCACCGGTATTTTTAACAAAGCCGAATTGGCCGTCATGCTGGGAGCCGATCGCACCGAATTGAAACACCTGGTGCGCGCCTGGTACGACGACCATCGGGCCAAGGGCTGCGGCATCTGCTGAGCCCGCCCCTGGCGGGATGTTGCAAAAGTCCCTCCGTGGCCTTTTTCAAGCAAACTTGACAAATTGCTTGCTTTTTCAAAGCCGCGCGATACGGGGCGCCATCCCCGGGGTCCCCAAACAAGCCGTAGCTTGTTTGGGGTGGTCCCTGGC
>JAHLLK010000033.1 GCA_020444165.1 Deltaproteobacteria bacterium
CCCCTTTTTGTGAACAAAAAGGGGTTTTCCCCCACACCCCCTTTCCTCAAAAAAATTTCATATATTTAAATGTGTTGAGAGATGATCATCTCCGAGATGCATGCCTTGCCGACCTTGGTAAAATGACTAAAACCAGTCATGGCACGAATACTCCGCCTCGCTCCTGGGAGGCTGGCGGGGGAATCGCCCTGACACACTCCTAGGACCGGCTGCCGCCCTGGGACCGCCGGCCGGCGGCGGCTTCCGCCTGTTGGGCCGCTTTCAGGGCCCGCTCGATGCGCCGGTCCGGCACCAGCCAGATGAGGGCCACCCCGAAATAGATGGCCCCGGCGATGGCGGGATGCACAAAGGAAAGCCCCATGGCCGCGATGTAGAAAAAGGGCGAGAGCTTGCCTTTCCAATCCCAACCCACGGCCCGGCTCAAGAAGGAGTCGCGCCCGTGCTCGCGGATGATGGCCTGCTGCAAGAGCCGGTAAGCAAGGGAAGCCATCAACAGCACCAGGCCGTAAAGCGCAGTGGGGAGTTGGGCAAAATTGTTCTCGCCCATCCAGCCGGTGACAAAGGGGATCAGGGAAAGCCAGAACAACAGGTGGAGGTTGGCCCACAAGATCCCCCCGTTGATCCGCTCGGCGGCGTAGAGCATGTGGTGGTGGTTGTTCCAGTAAATCGCCAGATAGAGATAGCTGAGGACATAGCACAGAAACACCGGCCACGCGGGCTGCAGGGCCTCCCAGGTGGCGCCGTGGGGCACCTTGAGTTCCAGCACCATTATCGTGAGGATAATGGCGATGACTCCGTCGCTGAATGCTTCCAATCGTTTCTTGTTCATAAAGATTCAGCCGGTGGGTCAACCGCCCGGAGGCCAGTTGCCCTTTCCTGTGATTTCCTCGCTTTTAGCTGTTAAGGTCGCACGCTTATACGGGGAATTTGCCGCCGGCCAGGCGCGCCCTCCCAAGCATCAGTCTAAGCCAAACCGAGCGTAAAACCTAGCAGGGTGTCGCCAAAGGACCTGGCGGGATCTGGGCGGCCCCTGCCCAAAAAACCCGGTGCGGGAGGCCGCGCCGGGTGAACAGGATCAGGTCTGGCGGGGCTCAGGGGTTGGCCACGAACCAGCCCAGGCCCGGGGTGCTGCGGAACCACCAATTGTACTTGCGGGTGGGCTTGAGGCGCACGCCGGCGTGCTTGCCGGAGAGACGCAGCCCCTGGAAGGTGAGGTTGGCCGTCTGCATCAGCTCGGCGTACAGCTTCTCATAGGCCGCGGTGGGCTTGTGGCCCTTGCGGCCGAAGTAGATGGCCGCGGCCAGGATGAGGGCCGTGTCCAGGGCGTGCTCCTTGTCCGAGAACTTGCTGATCTCCAGGATCATCGGCCGGGGCAGGTTCAGGAGGTAGTAGGGGAAAGTCACTTTGGCCGAGTCCCCCTTGCGCCAGGTGTCCCGGTACACGCCCTCTTTGACCAGGAAATCGGCCAGGCCCCACACCATCTGGGGCACCCGGGGGTCGGCGGTCATCAGGTAGTAGCGCAGAGAGGCATCCACGAACAGGGCGCTCATCCAGGGCGAGGCCACCCACACCTCCACCCCTTCGCCGTGCTGGGTGCCTTGGTGCCACATGGCCCCCAGGTTCTTGGGGGCTCCCTCCGGGGGATGGGTCTGCAGGTTGTAGCCGGCCTCGAAAACCCGGCGGGCCTTGGCCAGGTCGCTGGGCTCGCCGGTCAGCTCATAGGCCGCGGTGACCGCCAACAGGGTCAGGCCCAGGTGACGCTCGGTCCAGAAGCCGCGGCCCGGGGTGTATTCCGGGGTCCAGGTGTCAAAGACCTGGGAGACCAGGCTGGAAGCATCTTTCATGCGCGGGTCGCCGAACAGCCAGTATTCCAGGGCCAGGCACTCCTGATAGGCGTACTTGACGTCGGGGCGGTTGTGTTTCTCGTCCAGGTAGAAGCCGCCGTTCATGGCCAGATTGGCCGCGTAGAACTGGGCGGCCTTCTGCGCGTCCTTGAGGGCCAACAGCCCCCCGCCCTTCAGGTAGGCCACGAAGAAGGTCATGGCCCGGTCATAGAGCCAGGGTTCGTTCTGGTCCAGGTAGGGCACCGGGTTGGGCTTTTTCTCCTGGGGATGGTCGCGGTTGTTGAGCTGGGGCTCCAGGGCCACCAGGGCCTGGTCATAGAGGGCAAAGGAGGGGTTCTGGCCCAGGGGCTGGAAGCGTCCCTTCAAGAGCGCCTGGTCCAGCCACGCGGGGTCGAACACCGCGTACACCGGGGGCTCGTGCACCTTGCTGGCGGGATAGGAGCCGTCCTCCACCGGCAACCAGTCCTGGGTGGCCCGCCAGGCGGCCTTTTCGCTCAGCGTCCTGGGCTCACCCCAGCGGATGGTGTACTGCCGGGGCACGGTCGAGCTCATATAGTCGCGGTACTGCACCAAGGCCGCGCGAATGCTGCCCGCCCCGGGAATCGGCGCGGGCCAGCGGGCCAGGACGGTAACGGCCAGGGGCATCTCCTGACCGGTGGAGTCCAAAAGCGCGATCAGGTTCGGGTCCCGCACGTACCCCGGCGGGAAGGGCACGCCAAAGCCCACGTGCACCAGGTGGCCCAGGGCGCGCTGGTCCGGGTGCAGCTTCACGGTCACCGTGCCCCGGGGTTGGGGCGGGGGGAACATGGCCTGATAGGCCGGATCGGCCGGGTTCGCGGGAGCCGCGGCCCAAGCCGGGCCTCCGGCCGGCCCGCCCAGGAGCCCCGCCGCCAAGAGCAAACTCAAGACCAGGCCCAGAACCAAGCCCGGACCCCGCACTTTTGGCGCGGGCCCGCCTCCTGCAGGTTGCCGCATATTTCTCAACGGCACTCTCCCGGGGGCCTAGCCCCCCAGCTGGGCCAACAACTCCCGGGCCGCCTGGCGCCAGGACTCCTGGCCGGGCAGGGCCAGGGCCTTTTTCAGGTTCTCCCGGGCCTTGGCGTCGTCCTTGAGCTGGGCCTGGCTGCTGGCCAGATGAAAGTAGTAAACCGCGGTGTCCGGGTCGATCTTGATGGCGTCCCGGAACTCGCCCACCGCGCTGGCGTGGGCCCCCCGCTGGGCCAGCACCCAGCCCAGGGTGTCCAGGATGCGGGGATCGCCCGGGGCCAGGCGCTTGGCCCGCTGGGCCAGGGGCAGGGCCTGGTTCAGGTTGGCGTCGCCGCCCTTCTTGGCCAGGAGATAGGCCAGGTTGTTCAGGGCCGGCACGAACTCCGCGTTCTGGGCCAGGGCCTTCTGGTAGTCCACCTTGGCTTCGTCTTCCCGGCCCAGGGCCTCCAACAGGGTGCCCCGCGCCACCAGGGCGCCCGGGCTGGTGTCGTTGAGCTTGAGGGCCCGGTCCAGGTAGTTCAAGGACTCCTGCAGCTTGTTCTGGCCCCGGGCCACCGCGGCCAGGCCCATGAGGGCCGGCATCTGGCGGGGGTTCAGCTCCAGGGCCTTTTCATAGGCGGCCTTGGCCTCGGGCAGCTTGCCCTGCATCTGCAAAAGGTCGCCCAACAGCTTGTGGAATTGGGCCTGATTGGGGTTGGCCTTGATCTCGGCCCGCACCCGGGCCAGGGCCTTTTCCGGCTCCTTTTGGCTCATGTAGAGGAGCGCGGTGCGGGCCAGCACCTTGAAATTGCCCGGCGAGAGCTTCAAGGCCTGTTCAAAGTATTCCAGGGCCTTGTTGGGCTCCCGGCGGGCATCGGACAACAGCCCCAACAGGTAGTAGCCCTCGGCCGCCTTGGGGCGCTTGTCCACCAGGGCCTTGAAGTCGCGTTCGGCCGCCTGGAAGTTGCCCTGGCTCAGGAACAACCGGCCCTGCAGCTCCAGGGCGTTCAGGTTGTTGGGCTCGCGGGCGAGCACCAGGTCCATCTGGTTCACCGCACCGGCCAGGTCGCCGCCGGCCGCGGCCACCCGGGCCATGAGGAAGCGGGCCCGGGTGTCGCCGGGGCTGTACTTCAGGGCCTTGGCCAGGTCGGCCTGGGCCAACTGATTCTTGCCCTGGCGGAAGTAGGCCTGGGCCCGGCGGAACAGGGCCTCGGAGTCGTCAGGCTGATCGCGGAGCACCCCGGTCAGCACGCTCACCGCCTTTTCGCTGAGGTTCTGGGCCAGGTACAAGCGACCCAAGAGGGTCTGGGCCCCCAGGTTGCCCGGGAACTCCTGGAGCACCTTGTCCAGCTTTTCCTGGGCGGAATCCAGGCGCCCCTGCTCCAGGTCCATCTCGGCCAGGGCCAGGCGCGGCAAGGGCGACTTGGGGTCCTTCTTGGCCGCTTCCTCCAGATAGGCGATGGCCCGCTTGCCCTGGCCCCGGGAGGCGAAGAAGCGGGCGGCCATCAGGGAGGGCCAGATGGAGCCTTGGTCCAACCGCACCGCCTCCACATAGGTCTGCTCGGCCCGGCGGTAGTCTCGCTCCGCCTCGAAGTAACGGCCCAGGGCCAGGCGGTACCGGATCTCGCCGGGGTTCTTCACCACCAGCTCTTTCAGGGTCTTCTCAGCTTCGGGCCCCTTGTGCTGAACCATCAGCAGATCCACCAGCATGAGCTGCAGGCGCGATTCCTGGGGGAAGGCGTCGGCCGCCTGGCGCAGGATGGCCACGGCCTGGTCGATCTTGCGCTGCTCCAGATAGAGCCGGACCAGGAGGAGCCGCGGGGTCAAGAGCTTGGGCGCCAGGGCGATGGCTTTTTGGAAATGCTCCGCCGCCTGGTCCGGGTCGCTCAACTTCTGGTACTCCTGGCCCAGGAGCACCTCGATGTCCGGGCGATCCTTGGCCAGATCCCGGGCCCGGTTGAAGGCCTCCAGGGCGCCCTTGCTGTCCTGGGCCTGGCTCAAGACCTGGCCTTTCAGGATCAGGGCTTCCACGTTGTCGGGCTGCTTTTTCAAGACCAGCTCAGCCCGCTCCATGGCCTCCTTGCCCCGTCCGGCCAACAGGGTGATCTGCCCCAGGCGCACCTGGGCGTCCAGGTTGTCGGGGTCCAGGGTCACCGTGTTGAACAGCATGCGATAAGCCTGGGCCGGCTCGCCCAGCTTCAGGAAGACCAGGGCCAATTGATAATGGGCCGGGGCGTAGTTGGGGTCTTTCTGAATGGCGTTCTTGAACTCCAGGGTGGCTTCCTTGAGTTTGTTTTCCTGGACATAGGCCAGGCCCTTCTTATAGAAGTCCTCCTTTTCATCCGCCCGGGCCGGGCAAGGAGCCAAAACCGAGGTCAGCAGGAGCGCCGCCGTCAGCCATAGGACAAAGGCCTTTATCCGGTTGGCAAACATGTTCCTCTCTCTTTTCTGGGCGCGGCCGGTTCCCCCGGCCCAGGCCGGGGGATGGGGACCGCGTTTGTTATTTCTTCCGCCCGCCCGCCGGCCCCTGGGCCGGGGCGAGGGAGGTTGCCGGCGCGCCGCCCTGGGGGGAGGCCACCCGGCCCGTGGCCTCGTGGTCGCCGCCCTTGGTTTCCGGCAGCTGGGCCGCCTGGTGGGCCCGGGGGTCCAGCCGGAAGGCCAGGACGCCGCCGTCCGAGGAGACCAGCCCCGGGCCCGGGGCCAGGGTCACCACCACGCCGGCCACCTTGACCTGG
This sequence comes from Deltaproteobacteria bacterium, assembly GCA_020444165.1. The sequence goes on from JAHLLK010000033.1 coordinate 5,546, forward strand.
TAGCTGGTCTGGGGGGGCAGGCCGCACACCAGGTGCCGCGAGGCCGCCCCGGCATAGCGGTAGGTGATGGCGGCGCGGGCATCGGGTTCCCCGGTGCGGAGCACCACCACCCGGGGCCAGCGGTTATCCCCCACCAAGAGGCCCACCACCCCCGGGTCGGGGGAGGTGAGCCGCCGCAGGCTGGGCGGCGGGGGATCATCCGCCGCGGCGGGCAGCAGGCAGGTCACCATGATCCGGTGGTTGCCCGCCTGGGGCGGGCAGATGATCTCGGCCCGCCAGGGGGCCTGGTTCACCGCCGGGGGCGAGGGCGGCCAGTTCTTGCCGTCCACCCAAGAGTCCGCCTGGTTCTCCCCGCCCAGGATGAGCATCTGGGGCTCTTTTTCCTCCAGGCTCACCACAAACAGGCGCGAAGGGCCGTTTTCCGCCTTGAGCCAGCGGGACTTGCCCGTGGTGCGGCCGGGGCCCAGGCTCTTGAAGCCCGCCGGCGCCTGGGGGGGGGCCGGGAAGTGGAAAACCTGGTGCAGTTCCAGGCCGGGATCGGCCAGCACCACCTCGTCCAGGACGGCCACCACTTCCACCGCCTCGGCGTCGTCGGTGCCGCCGGGCCGCATGTGCACCACATGCCGGATCACCTTTTCGGCCTTGTGGGTGGAGCCCTGGTAGGCGGCGGTGGCTTCGCCCCGGAAATAGGAGAAGCGGGGCATGTGCGATTCGCCGGTGAGGCTGGCCGCCTGGTACACCTCCTTGAGCTTGGTCCACGGCGCGTCGCCATTGTCCCAGCCGCTGGCGGTCCAGGGCGCCGAGATCTGGAGGCGGCCCTCGGGCCCGAACAGGGCCCAGGCCCGCTGGCCGCCGTCGTTGGCATAGGCGCCCCGGGCCTTGTCCCCGGCCCGCAGGTTGAACCAGCTGTATTCCTTGGGGTCCAAAATCAACAGGCTGTTGTGGGCCACGGTCCGGATGGCGTAGTTCTGGGCGTGCGGGGTGGCCGGCCCGTCATACCCCCCGCCCCGGGCCAGCAGGGGACCTTGGCGATCGATCTCCAGGTCCAGGGCCGCCAGGTGGGTGGGTTCGGCATAGTGCGGCCCGGCGTTGAACACGAGCCAGGTGCCCCAGGGGGTCCAATCGGAGCGGGAAAAGGCCTGGCCCAGGGCCGGGGCCACATAGTGCAGGGGCTGGGAGGCCAGGGCCGCCGCCGGCGCCAAGGGGTCCAACCACAGCATCTCCAGGGGCAGCCAGCGGCCCTCCAAGAGCCGGGGCCGGTCTTCCTCCAGGAGGAAGGCCCCGGCCGCCGGGGCGGTGGGGTCGGCCGGCCGCAGCCAGCAGAAGGCCTCCATCTGCAGGCGCACCAGGTCGCTGGCCTCCCAGGGCGGCAGCACCTGGTCCCCCAGGGGAGCCAAGGTGAAATAGGGCCCCCGGGGGGAGGCGCCCGGCCAGGGGCCCAGGTGGTAGACCAGATAGGTGAGGCGGTCCTGGAACCAGCGCGCCCGGGCCACGGCGTCCTGGCCCGCGGCGGTTTTCATGGCCGCCGCGAACAGGGCCAGGTCCAACCCGGCCCGGGCCCCCAGGGAGGAGCCCTCGAACCAGGCGCCGCCGGCCCCGGCGTTCTCCAGGGCCGGGGCCATCTGGGCCAGGAAGAGGTCTTCCCAGGCCAGATTGGCGGCCTCGGCGGCCCCGGGCGCCACGCCGGCCGCGGCCAGGCCGGCCAGGCCGTAGATCTTCAAAAGCGCCGCGGCCCGGGAGTCAAAGGCTCCGGCGCCGGGGGCCGGGAACACGTGGGCCTGGCCGGTGAGCCAGGCAGCCAAAAGCTGCCGCTCCGCGGGCGAGAAAAAGGACCAGGCCCAATCCAGGGTCAGGGCCAGGGCCTCCACCTGGGAAGACGCCTCGCGCCAGGAGTCCTGCAACAGGAGAAAGTTGCTGCCGGCCGGGAAATCCCGCTCCAGGGTGGCGGGGTCGCCCTCGGGAAAGATGCGGGTGGGGGTGAGGCGGGCGATCTTGCGGGCCTGGCCCGGTAGGCCGGCCGGAGCCACCAGGTTGTAGTGCCCCTCTTGCAGCTCCACCTTGTTCAAGGCGGGGCTGTTCACTTGGATCGCGCCGTCCCGGATGCCGCCCACCTGGCCGTAACGGCCGGCGCCCAGGGCGCACTTGACGGCCAGGGCCCCCAGGCGGGCCGCGGTCTTGGGGCTGTCCTCGCCCAGGAGCGCGGCGGCCAGGGCCAGGCCGGGCCCCTCGGCCGCCAGGGCCCCCTGGCGGGCCGGTGAGAGGGCCCAACGGGCCAGGTCGCGCCAGGTTTCCGAGCCGCCCCGGGCCCGGACCCGGAGCATGGCCAGGTCGGCCGCGTTCCACAAGAGGCGGGGCCGCTCCGGGGTGATGGCGAAGGCGCCCGCGGAGGGGGCGGCGGCGGCGGGGGTGGCGGTCTGGGCCAGGGCCGGGCCCCTGGCCAGGAATATCACCACCAAAGCCCCCAGGAAAAGACCGGGGAAAGCCAAGCCCGGCTTTCTCCCCTTACCAGCCCCTGGCATTCGTTTCACCATGCGAGATCCTCGCCTCTTTCCAATGCGTGGATGGCCTGGACCATTTCCCAGCAGGTCACAAAAGCCAGTTTCCATTTTCTGCCATCATTGTAGCGGGAACACAAGAATTCCAGGGTTTCCCGCCAGGCCGGCCCCAGGACCGCCGGGTGGTTCTTTTCCGGGGCGCCGTGGCAATGCAGCTTCACGAAAAGCACCTCCTCGGCCCCGGCCACCCGGGGGGCGTGGGCCAGCCAAAGGCGGGCCCGCCCGGGGCTGGGGGGGAAGTGCCCGGCCAGATCGGAGTTCTCCACCCGGGGCAGGACGCCGAACTTGGCCCGGGACCAATCGAGCGCCAAAACGCCCTGCACCAGGAGCAGGTCCCCGTCCGGGGGCCGCCCCTTGGCCGCCGGCCGGCCCCGGTCGTGGCTCTTGGGCCGGGCCGGGTCGTCGGTGGCGTAATAGATGCTGTTGACCATGCGGGTCTGGCAGCGGCTGGGCGCGGCGGGCAGGGTGAAGTCCGCGAAGCAGCCGGTGCGGGCCAGGACGCGCAGCTCGTCGTTGACCCCGCACCACTGCCCGTCGGGCCGCGAGTTGTCCAGGGCCCAGTTGCCGTGGATGAAGCCATAGGTCAAGCCTCCACCCGCGGGGTCCCGGCGCAACAAACCGTGCACCTCTGCGAGCTTCGCCACATAGGCCGCCAGCAAATCCTCCAACTGGGCCGAGGTCTCGCCCTGGTGGTGCAGGTGAACCTCCACCTCGCCCAGGCCCCGCTCCCGGAGCGCGGCCAGGCGGTCCAGCACCCAGGGGTCATACTCCTCGGCCGGGTAGAAAAAATCGTGCCGGGGGGCCCGGCCCCAGCTATCGGCCAGGCCCGCGTGCACCCGGGGCAGGCCCTCTTCCCAGGCCGCCACCCGGGCCAGGGCCCGCGCCCGGTCCGCCCCGGCCCAGAACGGCTCGAAGTGGTCGGCCACGGCCAACAGCACCAGGCGCGGTCCGGGCCGGCCGGCTTCTTGCCGCCGCCTCCGGGCCTGGGCCAGATAGCCCGGCAGCCAGAGATCCAGGGCCCGGATCACCCCTGGGCCCTCCCGTTCGGCTTGCGCGCCGGGCGCCCCTGGCTCCGGGCCCCCCGGCCGGCCCCCGCCTCCCGGCCGGGCCTTACATCGCCCATAGGACCTTGAGCGCCGCATACATGAACAACACCCCGATCACCGCGCCCGCCCCCGAGTAGAGCAGTTGACGGCTGGTCCAGGGGTGGTGGACCTCCACCCCCTGGCGGGCCAGGGCGTTCATGGACGCCACCACCATGGCCAAGAGGACGAAACTCAGGAACTTATAGGTCTGGCTCAGGAAAAAGGCGCAGACCAGCCAGCCCACCAGGGCGGCTTGCAGGGAGTCCACATAGGGCTGCAACCAGGGCGGCGCCCGGTCCAGGCGGGAGAGCAGGAAAAGGTGCCGGAAGCCGGCCACGAACAGGGCCACCCAGGCGGCCGCCCCCAGGATGCCGGCTTCGGCCAGCACCAGCACGAAGGAGTTGTGGGCGGTCTGGGGGTAATCCTCGGTGAAGCTGTTGTACCCGGCCCCGAAAAGGGGGTGGGCCCGGAACAGCTCCAGACCGTAGGACCAGTGCTCCAGGCGGGAGCGGGCCGAGGATTCGCCGGTGTTGATCTCGTCCATGCGGGGGATGGCCAGGAGCAGCGCCCCCAACAACAACAGCCCCACCACCGATAACACCAGGCCCACCCTCTTGCGCATGTACATCCAGGCCACCGCGGCCAGGCCCATGATGCCGCCCCGGGAGCGGGTGTAGATGATGCCGGTGATGATGGGCATCAGGGCCAAAAAGCCGGTGACCCAGGTGTTGGACAGGGCCACCCGGTGGAACGAAGGCAAGAGAAAGGCCACCGTGGGCACCAGGTTCAGGGCCAGGTCATTGGGATCGGCAAAGATGCCCACCCCCCGGGCCTGGGTGACGCCGCCGCGTTGCAGGGCCTCGGCTCCGGCCAGGCCCACGCCGGTGTAGTACTGGATCACCGCGCTGATGGCCAGGAACAGGGACATGAAGATCAGGAGCCAGGTGAACATCCGCAGCTTGGGCACGGTGTCCACCGTAAAGACGATGAGGTAGTAGACGATGAGGACCTTGGAGAACTTCTCCAAGGCTTCCAGCACCCCGGCCGGGTAGAAGTTGGTGGCCTGGGAGAGGATCAAGGTCAGCCAGAACACCAGGATCAGCCAGTTCAGGGGGGAGCGCTTCCACTTGGCCAGGTTGACGTTGCCTTCCAGGAAACAGGTCCCCACGGCCAACACGGCCATGTAGTCCAGGATCGGCACGCCTTCCAGGGCCTCGGTCCAGTCCTGGGGCCGGATGAAGATCAGGATGATGTAAAGGAGGGTGGCAAAATAGCTCACGATGGCTCCTTTTCCCGGCCGGAGCCGCCGGCCACCTCCGTGGTCAGGGCGCGCAAGGCGGGGATGAGCCGTCCGGCCAGGTCGCGGTTATCCTGCACCGCCACGTCCCGCGCCCCACCCGCGATGGGGGTGGTCAGGCGGGCCAGCATGCCGTCGCTGCGGTGATAGCGCATGGCGTCCCAGATGAGGAGCGCCCGCTCCGCGTACTCGTTGGCCACCACCCGGCCGCGCCCCTGATACCAATAGAGGATGGCCAGTCGGGAGAGGTTTTTGGCCAAGACCAGGTCGTTCACCGGCCAAGTCCGGCCCAGGGCCTCCACGGTCAGGGTGCGGCGCTCGTTGATGTGCCAGCCCTCGCCGGGCAGGCAGTGCCGCGGGGAGTGGATCATGCGCCCCTCCCGCTGCCGGGCGAAGTAGGCCAGGAACACCTGGATCTGCACGCCGGCCGGGTTCTGGTAGGTCCGGAGCAGATGATCGTCCGGGGCCAGCACCTCCAGGGTGGCCTCGTCCAGGGCCTGGTCCGCGCCCACGGCCTGCCAGGAGCCCAGGGTGCGGGGCAAGGCGGCCAGGGGCCGGTCCAGGGGGCGGGCCGCCACCCCGGCCGCGCCGTGGGCCCACAGGGCCGCCAGGGCGATCAACAGCGCCGCGGTCCAAGCCGCCACCAGACGCCGCCGGCTCATGACGCGTCCTCCCGAGGGGTTAGCCAGTGCTTCAGCAGCCAGCAAATCCCCAAGAGGATGAGGAAGGCGACCATGAACACCAGCCAGCCCATGGCGTCGTGGGTGGCGCCCACCAGCATCTGGGGGCCGGCCAATTGGGCCAGGACGCCGGTCAAAGCCACCCGGAGCCCGTTGGTCAACACGGCCACCGGCAAAACCAGGGCCACGACCAGCACCTTGCTCCAGCGGTTGGGCAACATGAGATAGGCCAGGATGGCCCCGGCGGCCACCAGGGAGACCAGGCTCCTTATGCCGGAGCAGGCGTCGATGACGTCCAGGGTCACGCCCGGCAGCTCCAGCACGTTGCCCTCGCGGAAGACCGGGATGCCCACCAGGCGGATGCCCCAGGCGGCGAGCCGGGCGGCCAGGAGCCGCAGGGGAAAGGCCACCGAGTCGTAGAGCACATAGGGCCACGGCACGGCCAAAAGGAGATAGCCCGCGGCAAAAGCGGTGCGCCGGGCCACCCCCCAGCCCCAGAACAACAGGACCAGTCCCCACAGCACCGGCACCAGGCTGGCCCGCCTGAGGAAGAACTCATGACCGTAGGTGCCCACCACCAGGGCCGCCAGACCCAGGGCCACCATTCCCAAGCCCCCCCAAACCACCGGCCCGGCCGCCCGGACCAGGGCCCCCTTCTGCCGCCACACCAGCCAGCCCGCCACCAGCGGGATCAAAAAGCCATGGGAGTAGTTGGGGTCGTTCCACCAGTTCTCCACCAGGGCCGGCGCCTGGGGCAGATAGGCCCAGGCCAGGGCGGCCAACAGGGCCAGCCCGGTGGCCAGCTGGGGTCCGGTGGGGCGGGCGGCCAGCTCCATCAGCGGCCCCCCTGCCCGAACAGGATGGTCTTCACGGTCTTGATGAAAATGATCACGTCCAGCGCCAGGTTGGAGTGCTTGATGTAGTAGAGGTCAAAGTTCAGCTTTTCCAGCGAGGCCTCCAGGGAGGAGCCGTAGGGGTAGCTCACCTGGGCCCAACCGGTGATGCCCGGCTTGACGTTGTGACGCTCCCGGTAAAAGGGCAGCTTCTGGGACAGCTCCTCCACGAAATGGGGCCGCTCCGGCCGGGGTCCCACGAAACTCATGTCGCCCTTGAGCACGTTCCAGAGCTGGGGAACCTCGTCCAGGCGGGTCTGGCGGATGATGCGCCCCACCCGGGTGACCCGGCTGTCTGCCCGGGCGGCCCACACCGGGCCGGACTCCTCCTCGGCGTTGTCCACCATGGAGCGGAACTTGTAGATGGTGAAGATGCGGTCGTACTGGCCCACCCGCTCCTGGCGGTAGATCACCGGGCCCTTGGAATCCAGGCGCACGGCCAGGGCGGTCAAGAGAAACAGGGGCAGGCAGATGAGGAGTCCCAAAGCGGCGACCAGCGCGTCGCCGGCCCGCTTGCTGAGGCGGCGGAAGGTGCCGGTGTGGAAGCCCGGCGAAAACACCAGCCAACTGGTGCGCACCCGGTTGGCCAGGATGCGGCCCGAAATCTGCTCGAAGAAGTCCTCTCCGGAGATGATGGGCACCCCCAGCATGCGGCAGCGCAGGAGTTCCTCCATGGGCATGACCCCGCGCTTCTCGTCAATGGCCACCACCACCATGTCGGCCCGGAAGTAACGCACCAGCCCGGCCAGTTCCCCGGCGTCGGTGCGGAGTTCGGCCCTGAGGAGGGTGGCCCAGTAGGGCATGAGGTTCAGGGGCGGCTCCTCGGGGGCAGGGTCGTCGGCCCGCCGGCCCTGGCCGGCCTGGCGGGAGAGGTCCACCAGGCAGATGACCTGGTAGATGTTATCGGCCCGGCAGAGGATTTCCTCGATGATGCTGTCGGCCAGGGAACCGGCCCCCAACACCACCAGCCGGAGCGCGAAAAGGCGGCGGGCCAGGGCCCAGGTGTAGACGCCCCGCCACATCAGGACCAGGATGAGGATGAGGAAATAGGACAGCAAGAGCACGCCGCGGCCCAGGAACAGCCGGGGCATGATGTAATAGATCACCGCCAGGGTAAGGGAGCCCACGGCCATGGCTTCGGCCGCCCGGGCCACGGTCCAGGAAAAGGGGCGGCTCACCCGGAAGTCGTGCAGATCGGAGTAGTAGAAGGTGATCTGCAGCACCAGGGGCACCAGCACCAGACGGTGCCAGGAGTACTTCCAGGTGAACAGCTCAGCGCTGGTGCCCAGACGCAGGTACACCGCCAGGATCGTGCCTCCCGCCATGATCAAGGCTTCGCCCAGGACGAAGATGATCCAGAACGGAGACCAGCGCCCCATGATTTCGCCCATCAGAGAGCCTGGTCGGGCAGGGCCCCGCCCCCCTTCAAGTTGGGGGCGTCGTTGACCGACTCCAGGGCGTCATTGATCACCAAGCCCACGATCTTCTCTTCCGGCAGGGAGCGGATGGCCCGGAGCACCACTTCGCGGTCAGTGGAGCCGCCCAGGACCACGAAGATGATGCCTTCCACCACCCGGGCCAGCACGGCGGGGTCGTCCACCGCCTGCACCGAGGGGGTGTCCAGGATGATGTAACGGTCCTTGTAGCGCTCCCGAAGCTCGTGGATCATGTTCACCATCTTGTCGGTGGCCAAAAGCTCCGAGGAACGCTTGGAATAGCTGCCGGCCGGGATCATGGCCAGCTTGTCCACCTTGCTCCAGTGGATGACATCCGGCAGGGAGGCGTCGTGCTCCAGATAGTCGGCCAGGCCGGGGCGCAAGGGCACCCCCAGCAGGCGGTGGGTATAGGGGTTGGCGATGTTGCAGTCCACCACCAACACGTATTGCTGCATGCCCCGCGCGAAGCTGATGGCCAGGTTGGCGGTCAAAAGCGAGCGGCCCTCCCGGGGCACCGCGCTGGTGACCATGATGATCCGCGGCGGATCGCCGTGGAAGGGGTAGAGCAGCTGGGAGCGCAGGATGTCGATGCGCTTGCCCTCGGGGCTGCCCGGGGCGTAGAAGCTGACCAGCCGCTCCTTCTCGTCCGACTCCAGGTGGCCCGGCGGTTCGTCCAGCCGGATTCCGCCGCCGCCGCCGTCGCCGGAGCCGTGCCCCAGCTGGTGGCCGTTGCCGGGGTGGCTGGAGGGAGGCGGCGCCGTGGCGCTCTGGGCGCCCGTGGCCTGGGCGGCCAGATGGGCCACGGTATCGCCGTCATGGTCCAAGCCTTCCACCGTGTCTATGGTCCTGCCGCCCCGCTTCAGGGCGTCCGTCATCTTGCCCACGTCAATCCCCCTGCTTCTTATCCCCGTTGGGTTCCGCCGGCACCAGCGGGCCCCAGTCCAGGGGTTTCGGGATGGGTTTATCGTTCTCGGCGTCCGTGGTGGCCGCGTCCTGCCCAGGCAGGAACAGTTCGTGGGAAACCAGCCCCAGCCGGTGGGCCACCTTGGGCCAGACCACCTTCCACGCGAAGTAGCTCCCGCCCAGGAACACCAGGCACAATGCCAGGATCAACAGCCTTTTCCAGGCTTTGCCCGTGGCCTCCCGCCGGGTTTCCACCGTCCTGGCATAGTGGCGGGGCCGGCGGCCGGCTTGCTCCTCCCGGAGAGCCAAGGTGGCCTCGGGTATTTCGGTGATGGTGGGGGCGGCCAGCTCCTCCAACGCCTCGGCAAAGCTCATCTCCGGCCGGGCCCCGCCGGCCGGGGCCGCTCCCTGCTCCGGCTCGCGGGAAACTGGAGCCGCGGCCTCCGGCGGCGCGGTGTCCAGGAATTCGTCCAGGGCCGCCTCGAAGTCCCGGCCAAAATCCGCGGCCGGCTCCTTTTCCGCTTCCGGGGTGCCGGCCGCCTCGCCGGGGGCCACCTCCCCGGCCGCGGGGAGCGGCTGGTCCGGGGCCGCCGCTCCGGGGGGCTGCCCGGCCCCGCCCGGCTCCCCCGGTCCCTCCCCGGCCGGCGGCTCGGCTTGGGCCGGCGGCTCGGCGGTCCCCTCGCCGGCCAGCGGCGGGGCCAAGGCCGGCGGCTTGGCCACGGCCCGTCCCCCGCCTGCCGCCGGAAGGATCGCCTCCCGCTGCCCCGGCGGGCCGCCCGGCCCCAGGGGCAAGAGGACCAGGAGGTTCTTTTTCACCGCCGCCAGGACCAGCTCCCGGTCGACTTGGTCCTGTTCGGCGGTAAAGGCCAACAGGAGGGCGTCGTCGCACAGGATGTTCACCAGGCGGGGGATGCCCCGGGTGGCCTCGTAAATCACCTTCAGGGCGGCTGGCTGAAAGATTTCCGGCGATCCCCCCGCCACCTCCAGACGGTGGCGGATGTAGTTGACCGTTTCCTCCTGGTTCAGGGGCTGCAGCACGTGATGGCGCCGCAGCCGCTGCATCAGGGCCCGGGCCCGGCTGTGTTTCAGGCTCCGCAGGAACTCCAGCTGGGCCACCAGGCAGATGCACAGGGTCTTGGGCCGCCCGGTGTCCAGGTTGCCCAACAGCCGAAGCTCCTCCAGGAGGTCCTCTTGCAGGCTCTGCGCCTCGTCCACCACCAGGAGCAGGATTTTGCCTTCCTGGCGGCAGTCGGTGATCACATCACCCAAAGCCGTCAGGAACACGCCCTTGGACGCGTAGGGCCCTTCCATGCCCAGTTCCAGGGCCAGGGTATTGTAAAAATCCAAGGGGTCCAAACGGGGATTGGTGAGCACCGCGGAAATCACCCGATCCCCCAGTTCCCGCAACAGGGCCATGATCAGGGTGGTTTTGCCCACCCCCGGCTGCCCCAACAGGAGCACCCAGCCCTCCCTCTCCTCCACGGCGTAGATCAGGGTGGCCAGGGACTCCTCTTGGTCTTCGGCCAGCACTATGAAGCGGGCATCCGGCTCCAGGGCAAAGGGCTTGACCGAAAATCCAAAGAAGTTTTCATACATGTAGTTAGGTCACCACTCTGAGCAATATGTTCTTCAACGCCGGTCCCCGGCCGGACACCAGGATCCCCATCAAAGCCAAGAGGATCAGGAAAGCGGTGCTGTAGGCGCCGGCCAGGACCAGCCCCAGCCGACGGCGCTTGGCCGTCTCCCGGGTGGTGGGCAGCCAGGGCATGACCACCAACACCGGCAGGGCCGACAGCCTCTCGGTTTGCTCCACCGAGGTGAAGGAGGTGTCGATGAAGGAGAGACCGAACGCCAGACCCAGGGACAACACCAAGGCCAGGCCCATGGTGACCGGGATGGTGCGGGCCACATTGGGCCGGAAAGGCTGGTCCGGCACCTGGGCCGGGTCCACCACCTCGAACTGCTCGCCCCGCTGGGTGCGCTCCAGGTTGGCCGACATGCTGGCTTCCAGGTACTTGGAGTTCAGGTTCTGGTAGGCCTCGTTCAGCTCGTTGTAGCCCCGGGTCAGCTCGCCCAGCTTCTCGCCCACGGCCGGGGCGTCGTTGATGCGCTTTTGCACCTGCACCATGGCGGCCAGGGTGTCCTTGCGCTGCTTGTCGAAGTCCTCCACGTTTTGCTTGGCTTCGGCGATGTTCTTGGCGATGCGGTCCAGGGTGATGCGGGCCGATTCGATTTCCAGGTCGGCCATCCCCTTTTCCTTCTTGATCTGGTCGGGCGACAGGCCCTTCTTCTTGGCCTCCTCCTCCAGCTTGGCCTGCTTGGCCGCGTACTGCTTTTCCACCATGGCCAGCCGCTGCTTCAGGCGGATGATGTCCGGGTGGTCGGGGGTGTAGGTGATCAGGAGCTGTTGGATCTGGTTCTTCAGGGTCTCGGGGCTGACCTCATCACCGCCCACCTCCGCATCCGAGCCGCCCCCCAGGCCGCCGTAGCGCCGCGAGGTCTGAATCCGCTCCAGCTTCAGGCGCTGGATGCGGAACTGCTCGGTGGCCATCTGGTCTTCCATGTAGACGATGCGGTCGCGTTCCTTCTGGATGGCCTGCACCAGGTTGGCCACCTGGTCCCGGAGCTGCTCCATGAGGGCCACGTTGCGCTGCACCGACTCGGGCAGTTCCTGAAGGTGCTCCTGCTTGAAGCTGGTGATCTTGGTCTCCCAGTCCTGCAGCTGGCCCCGCATGCGCTCCATTTCCCGTTGCAGGAACCGGGCCGTGCCCACCGCGTCCTCCTCCCGCAGGCGGAGGTTGCTGTCCACGTAGAACGAGGCCAGGGCGTTGGCCACCGCGGCCACGGTCTGGGGGTCCGGGTAGAGGTAGGAAATGGTGAAGTAGTTCTTCCGGGTGATGGTGATGTTGATGTCCTTGCGCATCAACTCGGCCAGGTCATCCGGGGTGATCTTGCCCCGCATGTTGGGGTAGAGGTCGAAGCGCTCGATGATCTCCATCAACCGGGTGCGCGAGAGCACCTGCTGGGTGATGATCTGCAGGCGTTCCTCGATGCGGGTGGTCACCGTGGTCTTGATGATGTCACCCGGCACCTTCTGGGGCTGCACCACCACCAGGCACTCGGCCCGGTAGACCGGTGGCCAGAACAGGCAGTAGATCAGTCCCAGGGCCAATACGGTCAAAAAGACCGTGGCCGCCATCACCCATCGGCGACGCAGGACGAACAGGTACTTCCTGATGTCGAAGCTTGTAGAAGAAGTGTTTGGTTGCATTTGATCACCACCGATTCGGCCAATCAGCGTAAAGATAAAGGATCACCCTGTTTTGCGTTCGGTCGTTCTGGTCCAGGTCCTCGTCCCGCTCCAGATAGCGGTAATCGAGAGAGAACCGGAAGTCCCGGGCGAACCGCCAGGTCAAGATCGCGCCGGCACGATATGTATTGATTTCGTCCCGGCCGGTCTCCCCGGCCACCTGCTGATCTTGTTGATATTGGTCGCGGATGTAATCGGCCAGGAGCACCAGATCCCACTTCTGAGCAAGTTGCCGGGTGAAAGTCACCCCCAGTTGCTCCGTCAGGACCAAGCCGGTGCTCTGTCCCACCGCGTCATACTCTTGATAAGCCACCCGGCCCCGCCCGGCCAGGCTCCACCGCTGTCCGGACCAGGTGATGGTGGCCTGCCCCGTGGGCTGCCACTTGCCGGCGGCCGAGTTGGTGGACGAGTCGCCGCTCACATAGGAGGCGCCGGCGGCCAGGTCCCAGGCCAACACCGGGCTCACCTCGTGGCTGGCCCCCAACTGGACCGTGTAGATCTCGTAGTCCTGGCCACCCTGCGGCGTGGTGTCGTCGTCGTCGGAGCGGGAAGCCGTGGCCGCGCCAAGGGTGTAGAGTTGCAGGGTGGGGCCTATCCAACGCCCCAGGCGTCCCTCCAGGGTGCCGCGGTTGGTGCTGGGGTTACGCTCGTAATCGTTGTGCACCCCCCGGGCGGTGAGCCCCGCCACATAGTCCGCGTTGAAGGCGTGGGTCACGCCCAGTTCCACCATATGATAATAGGCGTCGTTCGACGGTTCGGTGTCGTAGGTGGTGTAGGTCATGGTGTAGCCGCCGTGCACATCACTCTGGGGGCCGTATTCGTGCCGCATGTATGACCCCACGGTGTTGCTGGTGCGCCGGGTCGTTTGATCGGTCACCTGCACCAGGCCGCCGGCCAGGTTCTTCTCCACCGGGTCGTAGGAGGTATTGAAGTACTCCAGGAGGTCAAGGGTTGTGACCGGACTGAAACCGTGATGGTAACGCCCCAAAAGATCAGCAGAATTTATCCCGGTGTACTGGGTCAGGCGGTGGTAATGCTCGTAGGTGATCGAGCCCCGGAGCTGTAGATTGTCCTCCGGCGGGCCCCACTCCATATCCGCGTAGGGGGTCAGTTCCTCGAAGAAATCGGACTGCGGTTCCTGGCGCAGGCGGACGTTGTCGTCATAACCCGCGCCAGCGCGCACCCCCAGGGTAAGGGTGTCGGCCGGGGCCGGCGGCGGGGCCGCCCAGCTCCCAAGGCAAAGCACCACCACCCCTACCAAAACCAGCCACCCGCGGGCGATTCCGGACCAGGCCATAGAAAACCGAATTGTGGGATGCGAACAAATCCCCATGATGCTCACTCACGAAGTGGACCAGCTTGACCAGCCTCAGGGCACCACCACCACATCGCCCGGCAAAAGCCGGATGTTCTGTTTGTTCTCGTCCCCCTTGATCACGTCGGAGTACTCGAACGGATAAATCTCCTGCTTGTCACCCAGCTTGCGGGTTATGATCACGTCGTCCTTGTGAGCCCATTCGTTGAACCCGCCGGCGGTGGACAGGGCTTGCAGCACGTCCGTGGGCACCAGCATGGGGAACACCCCGGCCTTGACCACGTTGCCCAGCACGCAGAAATACTGGCTGCGCGGGTCCTTGACGATGACGTAGACCTGGGGGCCCTCCATATACTTGCCGAGCCGGCGGATGAGTTCCGCCTTGAGCTGCATGGGGGTCAAACCCGCAGCCTGCACATCATCCACCAGGGTCATGGAGAACTTGCCGTCGGGCCGCACCAGGATGTCGTTGCGGCTCAGGTTCTCCTCACGCCAGACGATGACTTCCAGGATGTCGCTGGGGCCTATGAGATAAGTGGGCTCAGGCGTCGGTGTCGGGGTCGGCACCGGGTCCGCCCCGGCCGCTATTCCCCCCCAGGCCAGCACCATCCCCAGCAAAACCAAGCAACATAACCGAGCTGTTTTCATCTCCCGCCTTCCCCAAGGGTGCATCGTTGTAATATATGCTTGTCAGTTCTAGAATTATCATTGTTTCCCCAGGAGGGGGCAAGAAAAAATTCCACCTATTGTGACTTTTGTGAATGACATGGAAAGAAATTGTGAATGGTTTCTATCTGGAAAAGGTGGCGTGGCGACTCCGCAAAACCCCTTGCCCTAGCCAGGTTAGGATCAGGGGGGAAAGCTGGGGGAAGCGGAAAAGGAGAAGGGAACCACCATTCTTGCTAAGTTAAGTTCTAACCTGGAATATGTATTCCAATTTATATTGTCGTATTGGTAAAGCCTAGGGGCAGGCGTTAGCTTGGCTGGGGGCAGGTCATAAATAACGCCGGTAACATATAACCATGCTGCGCATCACCGGGGCGGGAACCGCTCTGGCGGGGCCAGAGCGGGGCGCCCGAGCCGCGAGCCGGCCGCCAAACCGGCCCATGCGGCCCCACAACCGCCCCCGTCCCCCGGCGGAGCGTTCCGCCCCGGCCCCGGGAGAAGGATTCGGCCGCTTCCCTGGCCGGCCCGGGGCCGGCCAGGGGCCCCGCGTGGTCCTCCAATAGCAATCCCTACAAGGCGGCCTGGGCCTGGGCCACCGCACCTTCCACCAGATCCCGGATCTCGGCCAGGCGCTCCTCGCTCTTGGCCTCGAAACGGAGCACCAGGGCGGGCTGGGTGTTGCTGGCCCGCACCAGGCCCCAGCCGTCCGGGAAGTTCACCCGCACCCCGTCCACCCCGATCACTTCCTGGTCCCGCAAGATTTTGCCCACCTCCTCCACCACCTGGAACTTGATGGCGTCCGGGCAATCCACCCGGATCTCGGGGGTGGAGACCACCGGGGGCAGGTCGCTCAGCCAGGTGGACAAGGGCTTGTCGCTCTGGCTCAACAGCTCCAGGAGCCGGAGCGAGGCGTAGATGCCGTCGTCAAACCCGAACCAGCGGTGCTTGAAGAACATGTGGCCGCTCATCTCGCCGGCCAACAGCGCCCCGGTTTCCAGCATCTTGGCCTTGATCAGGCTGTGGCCGGTCTTCCACATCAGCGCGTTGCCGCCGCGGCGGTTGATGTCGTCGTACAGGTTCTTGCTGCACTTCACCTCGGCGATGAAGGTTGCGCCCGGGTTCTCCGGCAGAATGGAGCGGGCGAAGATGGTCAAGAGCATGTCGCCGTAGATGGCCCGGCCGGTCTCGTCCACCACGCCCACCCGGTCGCAGTCGCCGTCATAGGCCACCCCGGCCTCCAGGCCTTCCCGCCGCACCAACGCCGACAGATCCTTGATGTTCTCCAGCACCGTGGGATCGGGCTCGTGGTTGGGGAAGTTGCCGTCAGGCTCGCAGTACAGGGGCGCCACCTCGATGCCCAGCCGCTCCATCAGGGGCAGGGCCACCGGCCCGCCGGTGGCGTTGCCGCAGTCCACCGCCACCTTCAGGGGCCGCTCTATCTTGATGTTGGCGGCCACGTAGTCCAGGTAGTCGCTGATCACGTCCCGGGTTTCCAACCGGCCGGTTCCCCGGGTGAAGTTCCCCTCCCGGGCCACCCGGGCCACCTCCTGGATCTCGGCCCCGTGGATGGTGGTCTTGCCGGCCAGGATCTTGAAGCCGTTGTAGGGCGGCGGATTGTGGCTGGCCGTGATCATCACCCCGCCCTGGGTGTCCAGGCGGAACACCGCGTAGTACAACAGCGGGGTGGGACAAACCCCCACGTCGTAAACCGTCAGCCCGGTGGATAACAAACCCTCCAGGAGCAGCTCCCGATAGCGGTCCGAGCTGAGCCGCACGTCCCGGCCCAGGGCGATGGTGCGCGCCCCCTTGCCGGACAAATAGGTGCCCATGGCCCGGCCCAGGATGACCACGTCGGCGTCGCTGATCTCGCGGTCCACCAGGCCGCGGATGTCGTACTCCCGGAAGATATTGTCGTTCATGCCCATATCCTTCGGAGAATCGGGAAGATGTGGGGGGAGACCCCCTTTTTTGAAAAAAAGGGGGTCTCCCCCCACACCCCCCTCTCCCCAAAAAACTTCATAGTTTTCAGTGGGAGGCGGTCGGAGGGTTCGCCCCGCCAGGCTGCTCCCCCCATATTGGTCGCAAGTAGAAGGCTGGCGGAGTATTTGCCCCGACAGCCTCCTAGCACATTAATCACAAGGAATCAAATTAATACCGGGAGTTGGGGGGGCGGGGGACCGAAAACGGCGCCTCAGGCCGCGGGCGGGGCCACGGCCAGGGACTCCAGGAGCACCAGGCCCTCCGGGCCCGGTTCGGCCTGCCAGCCGCCGGCCCCGGCCGGCACCAGCCAGGCCCCGCCAGGCGCGGCCTGGCGCCAGGGGCCGTCGCGGCCGGCCAGGCGGCCCTCCCCGGCCAGCACGAAGAGCACCCGGGCCAGGCGGTCCGGCCCGGCCGCGGCCGGGCCGGCCAGGTCCCAGGCCAGGAGGCTGAAATGGCGGTCGGTCACCAAGAGCCGGCAGGCCGCCGGCGGGGGAGCCACGGCCCGGGGCAAGGTGGGCCGGCCGGGACCCGAGGCCTGCAGGACGGCCAGGGCCCGCTCCAGGTGCAGGGGCCGGAGGCGCCCGTCGTCGCCGGGGCGGTCCCAGTCATAAAAGCGGTAGGTGACGTCCGAGGCCTGCTGAATCTCGAAGATGAGCAGATCGGGTCCGGTGGCGTGCAGGGTGCCGGCCGGCAGGTGGAAGGTGTCGCCGGGGCGGGCCGGCACCCGGGCCAGCACCGCGGGCAGCCGTCCCTGGGCCGCGGCCTGGGCCACCTCGGCCCGCCCCACCCCCGGGGCCAGGCCGTGGATGATCTGGGCCGCGGGCCCGGCGGCCAACACGTGCCAGGCCTCGCTCTTGCCCCAGGGCTCCCCCTCCAACCGGCGGGCCGCCTGGTCGTCGGGGTGCACCTGCACGCTGAGCCACTGGCCCACGGCGAGAATCTTCACCAAGAGCGGGAAACCGGCCGGCCTGGCCTGGCCGGTCACATACTCCGGCCAACGGCGCACCACCTCGTCCAGGCCCAGGCCCTCCCAGGGGCCGGCGGCCACCGGGGTCACGGCGTGGCGGTCCGAGGCCAGCCACACCTCGCCGGTGGCCGGCGGGGCGGCCAGGGCCGGGCCCAGGGGGCCGGCCAGGCCAGGGGCCGCCCAGACCTTCTGCAAAAACACCGGGGCCAGGGGCGCCAGGCGGGGCAGGTCCATCACGCCTCCCGGGGCGCGGCCGGGGCCGGGGCCGGCGCCTGGCGGGAGAGGGACCAGCGCTCCAGCAGCCACACCGTGACAAAGCCCACGGCCATGAGGCCCAGGGCCAGGAACAGGGATGCGTCCACCGCCGAAGGCCACACGTTGTGCTCGGCCAGGACCAACAGCTTGCCGTTCACCACCTTGGACTCCACCACTTCCTTCCAGGGCCAGACCTTGCGCATGGCCCCCAGCATGAAGCCGGTGAGGGCGGCCACGGTGCCGTTGGGGAAGCGGGCGAACAGCCACTTCAACACCCGCGAGAAGGTGGTGATGCCCAGGGCGGCCCCGGCCACGAACACGATGATGATCACCAGGTTGCCCAGGTCGAAGGGGTTCTTCAGGGTGGCGGTGACGTACTCGTACTTGCCCAGGATCAACAGGATGAAGGCTCCGCTGATGCCGGGCAGGATCATGGCGCAGATGGCCACCACCCCGGAGAGGAAGATGAACCACAGCTCCCGGGGGGTCTCCACCGGGATGAGCCCCACGATGAGCCAGGCCAGGACGGCGAAAACCGCCACGATGACCAGGTTCAGGGCCGAGCGCCGCTCCAATTGGCGGCTCACGGCCAGGATGGAGGCGGCGATGAGCCCGAAGAACAAGGACCAGGTGGGCACGGGATGCTGGGCCAGGAGGTAGTTCATGAGCCGGGCCATGGACAACAGGGCCAGGGCGATGCCCAGGAACAGGGGCGCCAGGAACTTCAGGTGGGTCTCGGCCAGGGCGCCCTTCAGGTCCCCCTGGAGGAGCCGGCGGAAGAACACCAGGTCAAAGGAAGTGATGGCCGTGATGAGCTGGCTGTAGATGCCGGTGATGAAGGCGATGGTGCCGCCGCTCACCCCGGGAATGATGTCGGCCGAGCCCATGGCAAAGCCCTTGGCCCAAAGGATTAGGGCTTCGCGCCAGGTGCGGGGGCCGGGTCCGGCCAGGAAAGCTTCTTTGTAGGTCATGCGTTTTGCCGCGGGCCAAGGAGGGCCGGCCCGCCCCGATTAGAGGTAATGGGACAAACCCCGGCGCTCCAGCTCGTCGATGATGCGCTTGACGTCTTGGCAGCGTTCCTTGGGCAGAATCAACAGCACGTCGTCCGTGACCACGGCCACCAGATTGTCCACCCCCAACAGCGCGGTGAGGCGCTCGCCGGCGGAGACCAGGTTGCCCCGGGCCTCGATGGCCAAAATCTCGCCGTGCCGCCCGGCGTTGCCCTCCGCGTCCGCGGCCCACAGCTCGCCGGCCGCGTCCCAGGAGCCCACGTCCGACCAGCCGAAGTCGGCCCGGAGCACCTTGATGCGCCGGGAGCGCTCCATGACCCCGTGGTCCACGCTGATGGACAGGAGCCCCGGGTAGACCTGGGCCAGGGCGGCGGCGGCGCCGGGCCCGGTGAGGCGGGGGGTGAGGGCCCCGAGGTCCCGGGCCAGGTCGGGCAGATGGGTCTCCATCTCGGCCAGGAGGACCCCGGCCCGCCAGACGAACATGCCCGAGTTCCAGAAATGGCGGCCGCCGGCCAGATAATCGCGGGCCGTGGCCAGGTCGGGCTTCTCGTGGAAAGCCGCCACCCGGTGCACCGGCGGCGGGGAGGCGTCCTCCACCTCGCCGGCCTCGATGTAGCCGAAGCCGGTGGCCGGGTAGCGGGGGGTGAGGCCCAGGGTCACCAGCACTTCCTCGGCCGCGGCCAACCGGGCGGCCTTGGCCAGGGTCTGGCGGAAGGCCTCCTCATCGGTGATGAGGTGGTCGGCGGGCAGCACCAGGCACACCGCCTGGGGGTCGCGGGCGGCCACCCAGGCCGCGCCCAGGCCGGCCGCGGCGGCGGTGTTGCGGCCCACCGGCTCGGCCAGGATCTGCTCCGGGGGCACCTGGGGAAGCTGGGCCGCCGCGCCGGCCGCGTGGGCCTGGCCGGTGACCACCAAGACCCGCTCCGGCGGCACCAGGGGGGCCAGCCGGTCCACGGTCTGCTGCAAAAGGGTGCGCTCCCCCGTGAGGGAGAGAAGCTGCTTGGGCAGTTGCCGCCGGGAGGCGGGCCAGAAGCGGGTGCCGCTGCCGCCGGCCATGACCACCGCATAGATATCCATGGGTCAGCTCACCTCCAAAGCGACCAGCCGATCGCCAACAGCCCGGCCAGCCAGCAATAGGGGGCGAACCAGAACAGCCGCCCCTGGGTGACCACCCGGATCAGAAGCGCCAGGGCCAGGTAGCCGCTCACTGCCGCGGTGAGGGCGCCGGCGACCAGCACCGCCCAGCCCGGGCCGCCATCAGGCGGGAGGTCCTTCAGTTGCAGGGCCAGGGCCCCCAGAATGGCCGGAATGGACAGCAGAAACGAGAAATGGGCGGCCAGGGGGCGCTCCACCCCCAGGAAAATGGCGGTGCTGATGGTGGCGCCCGAGCGGCTGATGCCCGGGGTGATGGCCAGGCCCTGGGCCAGGCCGATCAAGGCCGCCCGTCCGGGTCCGGTGCGCTCCAGGTTGCGGCGGGGAGGTTTGACCCGGGCGGTGAAGAACAACAGAAACCCGGTGAGGAGCAGTGCGCAGCCCACGGCCAGGATGTTGGAGAACAAGGCCTCGAACTGGTGGCGGAACAACAGCCCGATCACCGCCGTGGGCACGCTGCCGGCCAACACCAGCCAAATGAGCCGGCGGCCGCGTTGGCCCTCGGGGCGGGAGCTTATGAGCCCCAGGATCATATCCCCGATATCACGCCGAAAAAACAAAAGCACCGCCGCCAGGGTGCCGGCGTGGACCGCCACGTCGAAGAGCATCTCGGGTTCTTGCAACCCCATGAGGTTTTGCAGGAGCACCAAATGCCCGGAGGAGCTGACCGGCAGGAACTCGGTGAGACCCTGGACCAGTCCCAAAAACAGCGCTTGGGATAAGTTCATGCCAATGCCCTCGTGCCAATTCGTGAGCGCTGTCCGGGGACCGGCCAATTACGCGGCCCCCGCGGAGCCGGCCCCGCCCCCACTGTTTTACCGGATAGGCAGTTAATTTCAATGGTTATCTTACGGGCTCCCCGGAGTATCGTCGGGGTTTGCCAACCCTGTCCCCCGGCCCGCGGGGCCGGAGTCGGGTGGGGCTTTTCCCGCGGCGGCGGGCCCCCGCCGGCCGGGAGCGGCCCCCTGCAAAACTTACTGGACAAAACTTGTAAAAACAGATACATGTGCCAAGCAGACCTCGCACCGCCCCTTGACCGGGGTGCTGGCGCGGGAATCTCATCTTTATAGTATGGTGTCGGAGCCGGCGCAAGAGTGCTGAAGGGTGGAATGGAGTTCCGGTTGCAAGGGGAAGAAAATCTTTTTTCGGCCTGGGCCAAGCCGCCGGGCAGATAAATTTTGCACTTGCCCGGCCGCCACTTTATGTATAATCGCGGATATACCCTTGACACTCCAAGCTATTATTCGTATAAAGAGGAACTGCAAGCCAGTCCTTTGCCAGGAGTCCTTGTTTATGAATAAGTCGCAGTTGATCGAGGCGTTGGCCAAGGCCGAAGGGCTTACCATCAAAAAAGCCGAGCTGGTGATAAACACCATGTTCGGCTCGGTGGAAGACGCCCTTGTCGCGGGTGACCGAGTGGAGATTCGCGGCTTCGGCAGCTTCAAGGTCAAGGATTACGACGGTTATAAGGGACGCAATCCCAAGACCGGCGAAGTGATCCAGGTGGGCCAGAAGAAGCTGCCCTTCTTCAAGGTGGGCAAAGAACTGAAGGAACGCGTGGACGGCGCCCCCGAGGAAGATTAGCCTTGGTGTAAAATTTATTTCGGTATTCCAAGGGGATTGCGGCCTCCGGGCCGCATGTCTTCGTACCCCGTCGCCTTTTGCGGCGGGGTTAGGCGTTTGGGCCCTTATCTTCGGCACCTCAAATACCTGGAGAGCATTGCACGGGGCGTCCTGCCCCATGCAATGTCGGCTTGGCAAAAACGTGACTCCACCCCAGCAAGCAGAGCTTGCCGGGGGCCCGGGTTTTGCCAAGCCTCACAAATTGCAAGCTTTTTGAAGCATGCAATTTGGCGGGCCATCCTTGGCCCGCATCGGCCATTGCCTGCCGCAATCATGTTTCACAGCCAGTTTTGATATAATATCAACATGATTTATGTGTTTCACCATGCAATGGCCTCACCTGCGTAATTGGTGGGGATAGGTCCGCGAAACGCGAATTTGCGGGCCCCGGATTCACCCCCGACACGCCGGCGTTTATCTGGGGGGCCCCCCGGGTTTCGCCCCACCGGATTGGCGCGGGGCGGCACGCCCCATGCCTCGCTCGCCATTTGAGGCCGATGCACGGCAAATACAAATATATTGTAGTTAAAACATTGGGATATGTCATATTTCGGTGGTAGGTCGTACGCTATCGGCCTCAAGCGGGCCAAAGGTGGCCCGCTAAATCACGATCCTAAAAGGATAGCGATTTAAGCTGGTTGACAAAACCTCGCTTTTGCCAGCCAGCTTAAGGTGCACGGTGCAGGACGCACCGCGCAGCACCCTCCATTTGTGGAGCCGCGGTTTTTCCACTATAATGTAACCGCCCTGGCCGTGCTAGGCGGGGAGCTAGCGGTGCCCTGCACCCGAAATCCGCTTAGCGGGGCCGAAGGCCCGCGGAGGGCTTGTTCCATCCCGAGATCAGTGGTCCTGTGATCCGGCCGGACGCCGCGTGACGGGCGGTTGTGAACCCCGTCAGGTCCGGAAGGAAGCAGCGGTAAGCGATGCGGTCCGTGTCGCGGAACGCTCTGGTTGGGGTCTCCAGACGCCGCCTCTTGGGTTGGTTCGGCTCGAAGCGGGATGCACGGCCAGGGTGTTTCTTTCTCCCGGTCCCCCCCGGGTCCTCCCGGTGGGGGTCACGCCGGGTCTTCTCCCGGCGGCCGCAGGCCGCTGGGTCCCTTCACGGGCAGACCATGTCCCGGACCATCCGCCAAAGCATCTCCGCTCTCTTGGAAGAACAAGAGCTGTCTGCCCGGGATCTGGCCCTGACCCTGGCGCTGACCGTGCGCGAGGTGGAGGAGCACCTGGCCCATCTGGAGCGCTCCCTGGGCCAGCGCCTGGTCATCCACCCCGCGGTGTGCCGCAACTGCGGTTATGAGTTCCGCTCGCGGCGCCGCCTGGACGCCCCGGGGCGCTGCCCCCGCTGCCGTCAGCAAAGGCTTGACGGACCCTGGTTCCGGGTGGGATCATAGTTATTGATCTTGCAGTCCTCTCCGGCAACAGGCATAGGGGAAACGGATAACGCTGCCCGGCTCAATTTGGCCGGGACGTAAACCTATGCCGTCAAGACCTTGCCGGGCCTGGATGCCGCCAACTTGCCCACCTCTCCTGGCATCCCCGCAATCCAGGCCCAGGAGAAAAACCATGTCGAGTTCTGTGGTCGAGGATGCCCGCTCGGTGCGGGCTTCCCGGGACAACAACCCCCCCACCTACTTCGCCATCTCGCCCTTGATGCTGTTTCCCCAGACCCACGGGAAGTTCAGCGTCTACCTGAAGATCAAGGATCAATTCGTGCTCTATGCCGCCGGGGAAGAGGCCTTCACCCCGGAGCACCAGCGCCGCCTGCATGAGAACGGGGTGGAACTGGTCTACGTGCTCCGGGAGCAGAAGGAGCAGTACGAGCGGTACGTGGAGGACAACCTGGGAGAGATCCTGGCCAACGAGCAGCTGCCTTTGAAGCAGCGGGCCGGGCTGTTCTACGAGACCTCCACCGCGCTCATCGCCGACACCATGGAACGCGCCCTGCCCAATCCGCTGACCGAGCGCCGTTTCAACCGGGTGCAGAAGGTGGTGGAGGCGGGCATCCGGTTCTTGATGACCACCGGTTCCCTGAAGGCCATGGGCTCCTTGATATCCAATGATTATAGGACCTACAGCCATTCGGTCAACGTGATGGTCTACACGGCGTCCATCCTGAACTCCTATGACCTGGAGCGGGAGGTCATGTTCCGCTGGAGTCTGGGGGCCATGCTGCACGACCTGGGCAAGGCCCTGATCCCCCGGCCCGTGCTGCACCGCGAGAACACGCTGGCTGGCGAGGAGCTGGTGCTTTTCCGGAGCCATCCCCTGAAAGGGGTGGCCCTGTGCGCCCATATCCCCCTGCCCCAGGAGTCGCTGAACGCCATCCTGTTCCACCACGAGCGGCAGGACGGCAAGGGCTACCCCAGCGGCATGGCCGGGGAGGATATCCCCTTGCCGGTCAGGGTGATCAGCGTGGCCGACGCCTACGACCGCCTCACCTCGGAGCGGCCTTTCGCCCCGCGGCTCAGCCCCTTCGAAGCCCTGGTGTACATGCGCGACGAGATGCAGGGCGCCTTTGACATGGACGTGTACAAGCATCTGGTGGCGGTGCTGAGCGGCGCGTCGATTGTGTGAGGGAGATGCCCGCCGCGTCCTGCACCGGGCCTCGGCTCCGTATAACCCCCCTCGCCGCTTTCCCGGTATTGCCTGGCGGCCGTTCCCTCCGGAGCGGCCGCCTTGGTCTTTGGCCTTGGCGATGGCTTGCGCTTATGATCGGGGGTGACCCTCGTGAACCCCATCCGCCTGTGAAGGGAGAAGCCGGCTCCATGAACCAGCCCCTTGGGCCGCCCCCCAGCCTGACCCTGGTGATCCCCTGCTATAACGAAGCCCGGCGGCTGTCTTTGCCGGAGCTGGCCGCGTTTCTGGACGCTGCCCCGAGCCGGTGTTTGGTGCTGGTGGATGACGGCTCCACGGACTCCACCGGCTGGCTGTTGGCGGGCCTGGCCGGCGAGCGGCCGGGGGAGGTGCGGGTCCTGACCCTCTCGCCCAACCAGGGCAAGGCCGCGGCGGTGCGCCAGGGATTGCTGGCCGCTCTGGCGGAGGGCCCGGAGCTGGTGGGGTATTGGGACGCCGACCTGGCCGCGCCGCTGGCGGAGGCCGCGCCCATGGCCGCGCACTTGGCCGCGCGCCCCGGGTTGGAGGCGGTGTTGGCTGCCCGGGTGGGGCTATTGGGCCGGGACATCCAGCGGAACCTGGCCCGGCACTATTTGGGCCGGGCCGGGGCCACTCTCATCTCCTGGCTGTTGGATCTGGCGGTGTACGACACCCAGTGCGGGGCCAAGCTCTTCCGGGCCGGTCCCCGCCTGGCCCGGGTGTTGGAGCAGCCCTTCCAGGCCCGCTGGCTGGTGGACGTGGAGATTATCCTGCGCTATTTGGCCCAGGCCGGGCCGGATTTCGACCCAACCCGCGCTTTGGTGGAATATCCCCTGGAGACCTGGCGCGACGTGCCGGGCTCCAAGCTGGGACCCGGGGCCTATCCCCGTTCCCTGGCCGATTTGGTTCGCCTGGGGCGGACCTATGGCCGGGGGGGCCGGGGGGGACGGCGGGCGGTCGTGGCCCGGTGAGTCTGAAGAGAAATCAAACCGTGCGGGGCAGGGCGCGCGGCCGGCTCAGGCCACCTCTCCCTCCAGCCACATGATCTGGTAGGGCTCCAGGTCCAGGTTCAGCCGGCCGCCGGCCAGGCGGTGCTCGGCGCCGCTGATTTGGTCTGGCCAAAGGTCGCCGCCGCCGTACAGGTCCTCCCGGGTGAGGCTGAGCCCGGCCGGGGCGTTGGCCACGTTGGTCAGGGCCAGGGTGCGGCGGGAGCCGTCCGGCGACCAGCGCAGGCAGGCGAAGACCTGGTGATGGGCGGCCAGGATCTCCTGGCGGCCCCGGGGATGGAAGCAGGGGTTGGCCACCCGGAGCTGGATGAGCCGGCTGAAGCCCTGGGCCACCAGGCCGGTGGAGGTGTGCGGGTCGGTGAGGGCCTCCTCCACCCGGTCCCAGGAATAACGGGCCCGGTTGATGCTGCGGAACTCCCCTTCGCGGCGCACGCCCTGCACGTCGTTCAAGGCTCCGCCCAGGCTGGGCAGGTAGATGCCCGGCACACCGGCCAGGGTCAGGGCGATGGCCCGCGAAGCCAGGAAGCGCCGCACCTGTAGAGCCAGGGACTCCTGGGAGTCGGGGTGGTTCAGGGCCGAGTACCAGGTGATGTTCAGCTCATAGGGGCTGCGGCCCCCGTCGGCATCGGACTTGTAGGAGACCAGACCGCCGTGCTCCAAGGTTTGGTCCACCAGGCGCTCGACCTCGTCGCGGCTCAGAATTTCCTTCACCGGCATCAGCCCCACCCCATCGTGGGAGTCCAGGAAATTGAAGAAGGTGCAGGCCGCGGACGGGGTGGCCAGGCCGGCGGCCCAATGGGACAGGGTGGCGGCGTTTCCGGTGATGAAGGCGTGCAGCACCAGGGGCGGCAGGGCGAAGTTGTAGACCATCTGGGCCTCGTCGGCGCCGTCGCCGAAATAGCGCAGGTTCGCCTCGTGGGGCACATTGGTCTCGGTGATCAAGGCCACGTGGGGGGCGGTGACGTCCAACACCGCCCGGAACAGCTTGACCAGGACGTGGGTCTGGTCCAAGAGGGCGCAGCTGGTGCCCAGTTCGGCCCACATGTAGGTGACCGCGTCCAGGCGGATCAGGTCGGCCCCCCGCCACACGTAGTAGAGCAGGAGTTTCACCACCTCCAGGAACACCTGGGGGTTTTTGTAGTTCAGATCGATCTGGTCCGGGCTGAAGGTGGTCCACACAAAACGGGGGCCGTCGATGGTGCGGAACTCGGTGAGCACGTCGCTGGTGCGGGGCCGGAGGATCAGTTTGCGCTGGTCCGGGGTCAGCTCCTGGCCGGACTTGAAGGCGATGAAGTAGTCCTTGACCGCGGGATCGCCGTCGCGGAATTGGCGGAACCAGCGGTTCTGGGAAGAGACGTGGTTGAACACGGCGTCGAACATGAGCCGGAAGCGCTTGGACAATTCGGCGATGTCCTCCCAGGTGCCCAGCGCCGGGTCCACCTCCCGGAAGTCGATGACCGCGAAGCCGCGATCCGAGGAGTAGGGATAGAAGGGCAGGATGTGCACCGTGTTCACCGCGCCCTTGAGGAAGGTGTCCAGGAACTCCTCCAGGGCGGCCAGGGGCGGTTTGTGGGGATGGTTCAGGATGTCTCCGTAGGTGATGACCACCACGTCCTTTTGGGAGAAGCGGTCCGCCGGGTCCAGGGCGGCCTCCCAGGCGGCCATATCGGGAGGCTGATGGGCGGCGTAGACCTTCATGAGCCGGGACAGTTCGGGCCAGTTGGCCCGGGCGGCCACGGGATGGTAGAGCTGGCTGAACAGATCCAGGATTCTGGTTTCCTGTTCCGGCGAGATGGCCAGCAGGGGCCGGGTGTAATCCGGTTCGGTAAGGTGGAGCCGCTGGTCCGCGGGCAACTGACCGGGATGGGAGGAAGTCGCTGGGCCGGGCATGAGCCTTCCTTATGGGGTGAACGGGGGAGTGCGGCCGGCCGGGGCGGGCCGCGCCAGGGGCGACGGATTCATTATGCCCTGTGGGCGCGGGGTTTGCCTAGGCAGGAGCTTATCGGAGAAATGGGAAGTGTGGGGGGAAACCCCTTTTTGGGAAAAAAGGGGTTTCCCCCCACACTACCCTTCCCCCAGAAAAAACTTCATAGTTTTAGCAAGCTAGGGCGATAGCCCTCTATAATCATGAAATCCCGCCAAAGGCGGGGGTTGGCGGAAAACAACTATGGCGCGATTTTCCGACCGCTCCTTGGTTGCCCTGAAACCTTGGGTGGAGAGAACCCCATGCACCAGCTTGCTTACCAGCGCGTGGCTTCGGGCCTGGGCCTCCTCTTGCTCTTGGGCCTGGCCCTGCCATTCCGCGTGGCGGAGGCCTTTGAGCCCCTGACCCCGGCCCAGCTCGCCGCGGCCGGCCCCGCGATGCAGGAAAAGTATCTGCCGGTGCCGGGCGGCCGGGTGTGGTGCCGGGTGATGGGGGCCGATCGGCCCGGCCTGCCGCTGTTGATTCTGCACGGCGGGCCCGGCGTGCCGCATGACTATCTGGAGCCCCTGGCGGCCCTGGCCACGGAGCGACCGGTGATCTTCTACGATCAACTGGGCTGCGGCAATTCCGACCGGCCCTCGGACCCGGAACTGTGGACGGTGGCCCGCTTTGTGGAGGAGTTGGACCAGGTGCGGCAGCAGTTGGGGCTGCATCGTCTGTATATCCTGGGCCAGTCGTGGGGGGCCACCTTGGCCCTGGCCTATTTGCGGGCCCAAGGTCAGGAGGGGGTGGCCGGGGTGGTGCTGGCCGCCCCAGCGGTGGATTTGCCCCAGTGGGTGACGGACCAGCGGGCTTATGTGGAGGAGTTGCCGCCCGAGGTGCGAAAGGTGATCCTGGCCCGGGAGGCGGCCCAGGACTTCGCCTCGCCGGAGTATCAGAAGGCGGCGGAAGTCTATTATCAACGGCACCTCTGCCGCCTGGACCCCTGGCCCGCCAGCCTGGAGCGGACTTTGGACAAAATGGGCCGGCAGGTCTATGAGCACATGTGGGGCCCGGCCGAGTTTACCTGCATTGGGACCCTGCGGGACGTAAACCTGCGCGGGGTGCTGCCGGGGCTGACGATACCGGTGCTCTACACCTGCGGGGAGTTCGACGAGGCCCGGCCGGCCACGGTGCGGGGGTTTGCCGCGGTCACACCCGGGGCGCGGGTGGCGGTATTGGCCGGGGCCAGCCACATGCACCACCTGGAAAAGGAGGCGGAGTTCTTGAAGCTCCTGCGGGAGTTCCTGGCCGAGGCCGCGCCGGGAAAAAAGGTCCCGCGGCGCTGAGGGGGGCGGGGCCTCGGGCGACGGGGGCGGCTGCGGGAAGCGGATAGGGCGTTACGTGGCGGGCGGCCCAACTTCGGGAGCGTGCAAGCTTGGTGCGGAGGAGGGCCTCGCCCGACCCGCTACGCCAGCGGCGGCACGCGGCCCCGCATTGGGAGCCCCAGCATGGGGCCGCACTGCGTGTCACCCAGTCACCCAGCCTTACTTCGGGAGCGAATGCGTTTGGTGCGGAGGATAGCCTGCCCCGACCCGCTACGCCAGCGGCGGCACGCCGCTAGAGGGCGGTGAGGTGGTAGGATAGGTTGTCCAGCTTCACGGTGAAGTCCACGTTCTCCACTTTGAAGCCTTTGGGCACCTTGATCTGCACCGGGGCGAAGTTGAGGATGGCCTTGACCGGCACCGAGAGGAACTTGTTGGCGATATCTTGGGCGGTGGAAGCGGGGGTGCAGATCACGCCGATCTCGACTCCGGCGTTCTTGCAGGCTTC
Source organism: Deltaproteobacteria bacterium (assembly GCA_020444165.1). The sequence continues at coordinate 34,008 of JAHLLK010000033.1, forward strand.
GCGGAGCTGAGTGACGGGGTGGATCAACAGCCCGCTGGCCAGCTTGCGTCCGACCTTCATGGGGTCGGCGTCAAAGGCGGCCACGAAGCGGTAGCCTTGTTTGGCGAAGTTTTCGTGGGCCACCAGGGCGCAGCCCAGGTTGCCCATGCCCACGATGGCCAGGTTCCAGGATTTGTTGAGGCCCAGGATTTTCTTGATGTCGAACAGGAGTTCTTTGACGTAGTAGCCGACACCTCGCACGCCGAACTGCCCGAAGTAGGCCAGGTCCTTTCGGATCTGGGCGGGGTTGACTCCGCACAATTCGGCCAGCCTCTTGCTGGAGACCACCGGTATCTGCTCGTTGACCATCTGTTCCAGGGCCCGGGAATAGATGGATAGACGGGTTATGGTGGCAGCGGGTATCTTCATCGGTTTCCTGTCATGCTGAGCGGCATTTGTGCGCCGTGGCACATGTAAGCACCTAAAAAGAGGCCGGGCCCGGGGGGCCCGGCCTCCGAAATATCTGACCTAGCTCATACCCAGGAGCTTGGCCACGGGAGCGGCCATGGGGTAGGCGTACAGCAGGATCAAGGAGATAACCAGAGCGTAAATACACAGGGACTCAACCATGGCCAGACCGATCAGCATGGTCACGGTGATTTTGCCGGAAGCCTCGGGGTTGCGGGCGGTGCCTTCGACGGCGCCCTTGATGGCGATGCCCTGGCCCAGGCCGGTACCCACGGCGGCGATGGCGATGCCGAAGCCGGCGGCGGTGACGGTGGCGGAGAACAGTTTGGCCAGCTCGACCGCAGCGTCGCCCTCAGCGGCCAGGGCCACGGCGGCCAGGCCCAGCACCATGAGGCTGGTCAGCCCGGCGATGATAGAGAACTTTTTCATTTCCTTAACTCCCTCGAAACTCAACTTGGTTTACGTATGTGCCTTCTTCCTAGGGAAGATTCCAAACTATTGTGGCGGGGGGGCCGCTGGCGGGCGGCCGGTCCCCGGAGCCCCGGGGGGCTAGTGCGCTTCCTCCAGCGAGCCTGCGATGTAGAGCATGGTCAGGAGGCTGAAGATGAAGGCCTGCACGAAGCTGGTGAAGATGGCCAGGAACATCATGGGCAGCGGCGCGAAGAACATGCCGGCCAGGAAGAACAGGATGATGAGCACCAGATCCTCACCCATGATGTTGCCGAAGAGACGGAAGGTGAGGCTCAGGACCCGGGAGATGTGGCCGATGATCTCGATGGGCATGATCAGCGGGGCCATGTAGGGGTTGGGGCCCATGAAGTGTTTCAGGTAGTGGAAGCCGTGCTCCTTGACGCCTACCACGTGGGTCATGAAGAACACCACGATGGCCATGGACAAGGGAGTGTTGATGTTGCTGGTGGGCGAGAGCATGCCCGGGATGAGGCCGATCCAGTTCATGATCAGGATGTAGAAGAACAAGGTGAAGATCAGGGGGAAGTACGGCCGGCCGTGCTCGCCCATGACGTCCACCATGAAGTCCTCGTACCCGCCGATCAGGATCTCGAAGAAGTTCTGGCCGCCGGAGGGGAGCATCTTCACGGTGCCCACCGCCACTTTGGCCAGGATCATGAGCAGGAGCATGATCAGCCAGGAGTAGACCACATGGGGGTAGTGATGGGCAAAGGCGCCCAGACCCACCTTATCCAGCAGGAGATTGAGAAGCAAAAGGGGATGTTCCATGCCTAATAGGCCTCCTTGTACATCTTGCGAGCCTGTACGGCCGCCCAAGCCATGATGGTGAAGACCACCACGCTAAGACCCACCAGTAAACCCAAAGGCTCGGCCACGCCTTGGCGCACCAGAAGGAGCAGCACCACGGCGGTGATCGCGAACCTCACATAGTATTTGAAAAGCGCCTTGCCCATGACGTGCTTCTGGCCCCGCCGGAGGAGGAGACGCTTAACGTTTCGCTGCAAAATGCGGAAGTTGATCAGGGCGATGAGGCCGCCGATCATTACGCTGAGGGCCGACTTCCAGGGGGCCAGCAAAAGAGCCCCGGCCGAAAGCACGGCCAGGGTGATGAGGTTGCCCATCCAGATGCGCTTGAGCGTTTCTACTTCGCTGGGACCCAGCGGGTAGTCTTTTTCGCTCAAATCTTCCCCCTTACAGAAGGTTGGAGCGTTTGAGGATGATGTAGAGGTTACGGAAGCCGGCGATGATACCGAGGATCAAGCCGCCTATAAAACCCCAAGGCCCGGTATCCCAGGCGCTGTCCATCCATAAGCCCAGGCCCATGCCGATGACCGTGGCCAGAACCATGGCCAGCCCCATGGAGCTGACCTTGGCCAGAATCATCAATTGATCCCGGGTGCTCTTTTTTATGAATCGGCCCAACGGGTGCCACCTCCGCGGGCGCCGGCGTCGGGCCGGGCGCGTGCAACGCGGGCAATGATTCGACCCCGGACTCCACCTTTCCTGGCGGGCCGGGACGTCCTGATCCGGGCCAGGCTTGCGAAACATTGCGCAAAGGCACCGAATCTAGCTAACATGACCAGACCGGGGAGTCAACTTTATTTTTTCAGGACCGACGTTTCCGGGAGGACCCCGGCGGCCGCGGCCGCCGGGGAACCCTTTGTTTACAATTCTTTCAGCGCTTCTTCGGCCACGGCCAGGGTCTGGTCCAGGGCGGCCTCTTCGTGGGCCAGGCTCACGAAGGTGGCCTCGAACTGGCTGGGCGCCAGATACACCCCGCGGCTCAGCATGGCCCGGTGCCACTTGGCGAACATCGCGGTGTCGCTGGCGGCCGCCGAGGCGTAATCCGTCACCGGCCCGGCCTGGAAGAAGAAGGAGAACATGGAGCCCACCCGCTGGCCATAGTGGGCCAGGCCCTTGGCCTCGAACAGATGGTCCAGGCCCTGGTAGAGCCGCTCGGCCAGCTTGTCCAGGCGGTCGTACACGCCGGGGGCCGACAAATGCTCCAGCACGGTGAGCCCGGCCGCGGTGGCCAGGGGATTGCCCGACAGGGTGCCGGCTTGGTACACCGGCCCGGCCGGGGCGATTTTCTGCATGATGTCGGCCCGGCCGCCATAGGCCCCGAGCGGCAGGCCGCCGCCGATGATCTTGCCCAGGCAAGTCAGGTCCGGGGTGATGCCGTACAACTCCTGGGCCCCGCCGCGGGCCACCCGGAAGCCGGTGATCACCTCGTCGAAGATCAAGAGCGCGCCGTGCTCCTGGGTGAGGCGCCGGAGCCCGGCCAAAAAGCCCTCGGCCGGCAGCACCACGCCCATGTTGCCGGCCACCGGCTCCACGATGACGCAGGCGATCTCCGCCCCGCGCTGGGCAAAGGCCTCCTCCAACGCGGCCAGATCGTTATAGGGCAGGCTCAAGGTGCCCGCCGCCACCGCGGCCGGCACGCCAGGGCTGGCCGGGATGCCCAGGGTGGCCAGGCCGCTGCCCGCCGCCACCAAAAGCCCGTCGGAGTGGCCGTGGTAGCAGCCGTCGAACTTCACGATGAGATCGCGGCCGGTGAAGCCCCGGGCCAGGCGCAGGGCGCTCATGGTGGCCTCGGTGCCCGAGCTGACCAGGCGCACCATCTCCAGGCTGGGCACCCACTTCACCAACTCCTCGGCGAACACCACCTCGGCCTCGGTGGGCGCCCCGAAACTGGTGCCCTTTTCCGTGGCCCGGATCACCTGGGCCACCACGTCGGGATGGGCATGCCCCAAAATCAGCGGCCCCCAGGAGCCCACGTAGTCGATGTAGCGCAGACCGTCCACGTCCTCCACATGGCAGCCCTTGCCCGCCCGGATGAAGGGCGGGTCCTGCCCCACCGAGCGCATGGCCCGAACCGGGCTGTTTACCCCCCCCGGGATCACCTTTTGTGCCCTGCCCCAAAGGTCCTGGGAACGCTTAGCTGCCATGTATCTCACCCTCCGCATCGAAATACCGCATGGAGGTCTTTTTCAGCTCCTCCAAAGAGAACAACAACTCATGCTCCGGCTGACCCACGGCCGCGGCCATGTCCTCCACCAAGCGGCGGCATTCCTCCTCGCTGGTGCCGTGGACCATACTGAAAAGATTGTAAGGAAAATCGCGGCATGGCTTGCGCCAGTAACAATGGCTCACGCGCCGGAAGGTGGAAAGTTTCTCCCCCACCTCGTGAGCCGCCTCATCGGGCACCCGCCAGGCCACCATCACGTTGGAGGCGAACCCGGACTTCTGGTGCCGGAGCGTGGCCCCGAAGCGGCGCATGACTCTGGTCTCGGCCAGGCGGCGGAGCCGCGCCACCACCTCGCCTTCACTCAAGCCCAACTCCTCGGCCAGGGGCAGGAAAGGCCGGGGCGTCAGGGGCAGATCGCCCTGCAAATGGGCGATTATTCGCTTATCTATGTGATCTAGTTGCAAAGCCACCTCGCGGAAAAACGATTCTAGGTCCCGGTGGAAGGGATGTCAAGAACACTCGGGCCGGCTTGACCCGCACCCTGGTGGTGATATAACAACAGGAAAAAACGGCGACCCTTTCCGGCATTGTAACGGCAGGCGGGGCCTTTTGCCAGAAAAGGCGGCGCCCTTGCCGCCCCTTTCCGGGCGCGGCGCCACCAACGCCCCGCCCGCCCGGCGATCGCGCGACCCGCCCCACCGCGCCCCGAGGAGGCCCATGCAGACCCTGAAACCCCTGTTCGACCCCCGCCAAACCGGCCGCCCGCTCCGGCTCGCCGCCTTCCTATCCGGCAGCGGCAGCAACGTGGTGCAGATCCTGGAGCGCGGCTCCGAGCTTTACAAGGTGGTGTTTCTGTTCAGCGACCGCACCGACGGCAAGTGCCGGGGCCAGGAGATCGCCCACCGCTTCGGCCTGCCCTATTTTGGCTATGACGTGCGCCGCTTCCACCAGCTCCGGAACCTGCCCCGCACCGTGGCCACCCCCCGGGGCCTGGCCGCCCGGCGGGAATTCGATCAGGTGGCCCAGCACTTGGTGGCGGCGTTTTCCATCGACCTCATCGCCCTGGGCGGCTACATGAGCTTTTTGACCCTGCCCGGCGCGGTGAACGTGCACCCGGCCGACCTCTCCCGGCAGGAGGCCGACGGCCGCCGCCGCTTCGTGGGCGACGACGCGGTGTACGACGCCATCGCGGCCGGCCAGAGCGAACTGCGCTCCTCCACCCTCTACACCGACCTCGGCGTGGACTCCGGCCCCCTGCTCATGGTCTCCGACCCCCTGCCCGTGGAACTGCCCGCCCCCCTGGCGGAGCTCCTGGCCGACCCCGCCCGGCTCCGCCAGGTGGCCGACGCGCACCAGGAGCGGCTCAAGGAGGCCGGCGACTGGGTCATCCTGCCCCTCACCATTGAACTCATCGCCAGCGGCCGCCTGGCCCTGGACGCCGCCGGCGTGGTCCACCTGGACGGCCGGCCCTTCCCCGGCGGCGTCCGCCCCGCCGACCTGGCCGGCTGAGCCGCCCCATGGCCACCCCCCCGCCGGCCCCGGAGACCCCGGACCACGCCCCGGACGCTCCGCCTGACGCGCCGGAGCAAGCCCCGGCCCCCGGCCCCGACTCCGCCCAGGCTCATGGCTTGGCCCACGTCCCCGGCCTGGACCCCGCGCCGGACCCCGTGGCCGCGGCCGACCAGCGCTTCATGACTCTGGCCCTGGCCCTGGCCCGCCGCGCCGCCCGCCGCGGCGAAGTGCCCATCGGCGCCGTGCTGGTGGACCCCGCCGGCCGCGTCCTGGCCGCCGAACACAACCAGACCATCACCCTCTGCGACCCCACCGCCCACGCCGAAATGCTGGCCCTCCGCCAGGGCGCCGCCGCGCTCGGCAACTACCGCCTCACCGGCACCACCCTCTACGTCAGCCTGGAACCCTGCCCCATGTGCGCCGGAGCCCTGGTCTGGGCCCGCGTCGCCCGCCTGGTCTACGCCGCCCCCGACCCCCGCTCCGGCGCCCTGGGCTCCGCCCTGGACCTGAACGCCGCCAGCACCCTCAACCACCACCCCCAAATCACGGGAGGCGTCCTCGCCGACCAAGCCGCCGCCATCCTCAAAAACTTCTTCGCCGCCCGCCGCTGATCTCAGGGCCTTTTCGGAGAAGCGGGAAGATGTGGGAGGAACCCCTTTTTTTGGGAAAAAAGGGTTTCCCCCCCACACCCCCTTCCCAAAAAAACATCATAGTTTTAGTTGGTTAGAGTAACGGCCATCTTCAAACCGTAATTTCTGCCGAAACCAGGAAATGCCTGAAAACAGCCATCGCGCGAATACTTCGCCAGACCCCCAGGCGACAAAACCAAATTTTCTTGCTAAAATTCACCCGCTTCGCGGAGAGGTACCGAAGTCCGGTCGTAACGGGCCCGACTCGAAATCGGGTTAGCGGCTAATCACCGCTACGTGGGTTCGAATCCCACCCTCTCCGCCATTTTTTTGCCCAGAGTTTGGGGGGGAGTTTTGTAAGAAGAAGAATGTGGTGGAAACCCTTTCCTTTTGAAGCCAAAAGGAAAGGGTTCCCCCCCCCTTCCTAAAGTAAAAGCGTATAAATTTAGGTGGTTGTGCTTTGGTGCGGCGCGGCGTGGGGGCCGGGCGGGGGGCTGGCATGCCCTTGTATCGGGCTGGTGGGAATTTGTGCGGAGGGCGGTGGAGAAAACGGCGGCAAGGCCATGCAGCAGGGCCTTGCCGCCGTTGTAGTGCTCTGGGGATGGACCGCGGCGGGGCCTGGGTCAGTTCAACCCGGGCCTGCCAGCGGCCTATATATCATCCAGCTGGTCGCGGGCCACGTTGATCAGGGTGAACTCCCGCTCCAACTCGGCGGTCAGGCCATCCTGCTTTTCCTTGGGCAGGTCCGCGATGCGGAAATACACGTTGCGGCAGCCCTCCGGCGCGGTTTCGTAAGAGGTGAGGATGCTCACCATCTGCCCGCCGTGCTTGCGGATGATGTCCGCCACCTCCTTGATGGAGCCGGGCCGGTCCTCCAACACAAACGCGTACTGCGTGCCGCCCCGGTAAATGCCGGTGATGGTGGTCAACACCCGGAACACGTCGCCCTGGCTGATGATGCCCACCACTTGGCCGTCTTCCAACACCGGCAGACCGGTGACCTTGTGCTCCAACATGATCACCGCGGCCTTCTCCACCGTGTCCTCGGGCTTGATGGTGAGGACCTTGCGGCTCATGATGTCCTTGATCTTCAGCTCGCTCAAGAGGTAATAAAGCTCGTGCACGTCCAGGGTGGTGGCTTTGCTGGGACTGGCCTCCTTGAGGTCCCGGTCGCTGACGATGCCCACCAATCCGCCCTTCTCATTCACCACCGGTAGGCGGCGGACGTTGTTTTCCTTCATGATTTGCGAGGCTTTCATCACCGAGGTGTCGGGGCCGACGGTGATGGGGTCGGTGGTCATCCAGTCCTTAACCAGCATGGGATACTCCTCATAAGGAAGAAAAAACAGGCCCGAAAAGTCGGGGAAACCGCCGCCGAAATCACCTCGCCCCCGGAAGCCACACGCCACCGGTCCGCCCCCCACCGCGGTATCGCAGGGGCACGCTCGGCTCCGTCTGGGGACCGTGTACGGTCGCGGGAGCGCTTGTGGGGGACGCTCCCCCAAGATAAAATCGAAAACGCGCCCGTTGTCAAGCGTTTTCCGAGACCCTTCAGTGAGCTAACCGCGTGATGCCAGACACAAAACAACTTGCAGACGACGAAAACGTAAGCCTGGTCTTCGACCTTGAGGGGCCCCTGGCCACCGCGCTGCCGGGTTTCCACCCCCGTCAGGGGCAAACCGCCATGGCCCTGGCCGTGGCCCGCACCTTGCGCCAGGGCGTTCCCCTCTTGGTGGAGGCCGGCACCGGCACCGGCAAGACCCTGGCCTATCTGGCCCCGGCCGTGCTCTCCGGGCTCAAGGTGGTGGTCTCCACCGGCACCCGCAACCTGCAGGACCAGGTGGCCGGCAAGGAGCTGCCGCTCCTCAAGGAGGCCCTGGACCCCACCCTGGTCTGGGCGGTGTTGAAGGGCCGCTCCAACTATTTGTGCCGCCGCCGGTTCCTGGGCTTCGCCGCCCAGCCGGACCTGTCCTTGCCCGGGGTGTCCTCCTCCCTGGCCCTGGTGGATCGCTGGGCCCGGGAGACCACCACCGGCGACCTGGACGAGGTGCGGGGCAAGGGCCTGGCCCCGGCCCTGGCCGGGGAGATCTCGGCCAGCAGCGAGCAGTGCCTGGGCGCGTCCTGCCCCGAGCGGGAGGCCTGTTGGCTCATGGAGGCCCGCCGCCGGGCGGCCGAGGCCCGGGTGGTGGTGGTGAACCATCATCTCTTCCTGGCCGACCTGGCGCTCAAGGCGGGGGGCCACGGCGAGGTGCTGCCCCGCTACCAGGCCGTGGTGTTTGACGAGGCCCATCTCCTGCCCGACGTGGCCACCCAGACCTTTGGGGTGGAGGTGGGGGAGCACCGCCTGAACGTGTTCCTGCGCGATCTTTTCCGGGAGCTTCCCGGCGCCGCGCCGGAGCTGACCCTGCCCGACGGGCCGGCCACCTTGGCCGACCAGGCGGCCAAGGTGCTGTTCCGCCGGCTCAGGTCCCTGGCCGGCGAGGCCGGCCGGGCCGGGCTGTTGCCCGCCCAGTTGGGCGAACTGGCCTCGCCGGTGGAGGATTTGTCCCTGGCCTTGGAGCGCCTGGCCGACCGGGTGGCGGCCCAGCCCCAGGAGGCGGCCGGCAACCTGGCCACCCGGGCCCGGGTCATGGCCCGCGATCTGGCCGCCGCGGCCGAACCGGCCCCGGGGCACAGCGTGGCCTGGGTGGAGGTGCGGGGCGGGGTGTCCCTGCACCTCTCGCCCGTGGAGGTGGGGCCCCACCTGCAGCACGCCCTGTATGAGGACGAGGGCCGGCTGGTCTTCACCAGCGCCACCCTGGCCCCGGCCGGCGACCTGAACCTGTTCCGCCGCCGCCTGGGCCTGGAGCCGGACACCCACACCCTGGTGGTGCCCTCACCCTTTGACCAGGCCTCCCAGGCCCTGTTGTACGTGCCCCGCCATCTGCCGCCGCCGGCCTCCCCCGGTTTCATCAAGGCGGTGGCCCAGGAGGTGGAGGAACTGGTCCGCCTCAGCCGGGGCCGGGCCTTTGTGCTGTTCACCAGCCACCGGAACATGCTGGCCGTGTCCCGGCTGTTGGAGCCCCGCCTGGACTTCACCTGCCTGGTGCAGGGCCGCGCCCCCCGCATGGAGCTTTTGCAGAGCTTTGTGGAGCACACCCCGGCCGTGCTATTCGCCACGGCCAGCTTCTGGCAGGGGGTGGACGTGCCCGGCCCGGCCCTCTCGGCGGTGATCGTGGACAAGCTGCCCTTTGCCCCGCCCGACGACCCCCTCACCGCCGCCCGGGTGGCCCGCCTGGAGGAGGACGGCCAGTCCGGCTTCGCCCACCTCATGGTGCCCGAGGCCATCCTGAGCCTCAAACAGGGCTTGGGGCGGCTCTTGCGCAGCCCCGCGGACCGGGGGCTGTTGGCCGTGTTGGACGTGCGGCTCACCACCAAGTCCTACGGCAAGCGGTTCCTGAAAGCCCTGGAGCCGGTGCCTCTCACCCACGACCTGGGCCAGGTGGCGGATTTCTTCCGGCGGGAGTCCTGAAAGCCTGGCGGGGTGGTTGATGTTATAGGTAAAAATAATGAGGTGTTATTCCCTGCCGTGCGTCGCTGTCCGCGTCATGTGTCACATTTGTAGTCACATTTTTTTAAAAACCCCCCTGAAATGCTATGATAATATGTACCGGCGAATTTTCGCGCCGCCGGTAGTCTCCGGTCCTTGGCTTTTGGTCCCTGCCCCAGGTCCCCGCCTCCGTTAAAGGCGCTGCCGGCGCCGCGCGTCCTGCCCATCAACTGTGCCCTGTTTCATCTTCGAGGTGCTTCTTCATGAATAATCTGAAATTGAGTGCAAAGTTGGGCTTGGCTTTCGGGATCCTGCTCTTGCTCCTGGTGGGCCTGGCCGGGGGGTATGAATATTTGATGAGCCTCACCCACGCCCGCTACCGGGCCATGGAGGAGGTGGAAAGCGGTATCGCCGACCGCGCGGGCCGGGTTATGGTGGCCATGCTGCAAGCCCGGCGTAATGAAAAGGATTTTCTCTTGCGCCGCGACTCCAAGTACCTGGGCCAATGCCAGGGCACCTGCCAGGAGGTGGCCGCCGATTGCTCGGCCATCGAGCAATTGGCCACCCGCGGGGGCCATGGCCAGATCGCGGAGTTGGCCCGGACCATCCAGGGGGATCAGGCGGCCTACCTTGCCGCCTTCACGCAGGTGGTGCAGGCTTGGCGGAAAAAGGGCCTCAACGAAAAGGAGGGCTTGCAGGGAAACTTCCGCCGGGCGGCCCATGAGCTGGAGGCCAGCCTGGGCTCCGCGAACCTGGCCGGCGGCCAAGTGCTGCTGCTCACCATCCGCCGCCACGAGAAGGACTACCTTTTGCGCGGGGATCCCAAATATAAGGCGGCCCTGCACCAGACCGTGGGCCAGCTCCGGCAGGCCGTGGCCGACGCCCCCCTGGCCGGGCAAATGCGCCAGACGCTGTTGGCCAGCCTGGGGGACTACGAAAAGAGCTTTGACGCCCTGGCGGCCCAGGACGCGGAGCTCGCCGGGCTGGAGGGGCGCATGCGGGAGGCGGTGCACCAAGTGGAGCCGGCGGCCGGCCGGATCATGGAGCTGGGCCGCCAGGCCCTGGAGCAACGCACTGCCGAAGTGGAGGACCTGGCCGACCGGGCCACTTGGTTCTCCCTGGCGGGGCTGGCCGGGGCCCTCTTCTTGGGGGCGGGGCTGGCCTTTTTCCTCACCCGCTCCCTGGCCCGCCCCATCAAGGAGGTGGCCGACACCCTGGGCCTGGCCTCCCGCCAGGTGGGCCTGGCGGCCGGTGAGGTGGCCTCGGCCGGCCAATCCCTGGCCCAGGGGGCGGCCGAGCAGGCGGCCTCGGTGGAGGAGACCTCGGCCTCTTTGGAGGAACTGGCGGCCATGACCCGGCGGAACGCGGAGCATGCCCAGGAGGCCGACCGGCTGATGCACGAGGCGGGGGAGGTGGTGCGCGAGGCCGGGCAATCCCTGCAACAGGTCAGGGCGGCCATGGACGCCCTGAACCAGGCCGGTAAGGAAACCCAGCGGATCATCAAGAGCATCGACGAGATTGCCTTTCAGACCAATCTTCTGGCCCTGAACGCCGCGGTGGAGGCGGCCCGGGCCGGGGAGGCCGGAGCCGGCTTTGCGGTGGTGGCCGAGGAAGTGCGGAACCTGGCTCTCCGGGCGGCCGAGGCGGCCCACACCACCGCCGGGCTTTTGGAGGACAACGGGCGCAGCCTCACCACGGGCGCCCGTATCGTGGCGACGACCGCGGAGGTTTTCGGCAAGTTGGAGAGCAGCACGGGCCGGGTGGGCGGCCTGGTGGCCGAGATCGCCGGGGCCTCCCGGGAGCAGTCCCAAGGCATCGAGCAGATCAGCCGGGCCGCCTCGCTGATGGACAAGGCCACCCAGGGGGTGGCGGCCAATGCCGAGGAGTCGGCGGCCGCTTCGGAGGAGCTGTCGTCCCAGGCCGAGGAGATGGGGCACCTGGTGCTGCGGTTGGCCCGGGTGGTGGAGGGCGGCGGGGGGCCCAACGGCCGGCGGGCGGCCCAGGCGCCGGAGGGTTTGCTCCCGGCGGAGTAACGGCCGCGGGAAGCCCAGGGGGAGCCGCCGCGCCTGCCGGCTGGGGAAGCTTATTCGTCCTTGGGTTCTGGCTTGCCTTGGGCGTTGCCCGGCAGGGTGGGGTAGAGCTTGGCGCGGCACTCGGGGCAGATGCCGTGGGTGAAGGTGGCCCCGGTGTGCTCCTGCACGTAGGACTCCACCTGGTGCCAATAGCCCTGGTCGTCCCGGATTTTCTTGCAGGCGGCGCAGATGGGCAAAAGCCCGCTGAGTTGCCGGACCTGGCTCAGGGCCCGGGACAGGTTTTCGGCCGTGGTCTGCAGGGCGCGCCGGGAAGCCCTGAGTTCGTCGTCCAGCCGCTGGCCGTTCATCATCATCAGCCCCAGCACCCCGCCCAACATGGCCGCCATGGCCACGAAAAAATACACCGCATGGCCGGCCGAAGCGGTCATCACCCCCTCGGCCGGCTCGAACCAGACCCAATAGGCGCTGCGCAACAACCCCGCCGCGCACAAGATCACCAGCATCAGGGCGGTGTAGTTGTACAGGGACCGGTGCCGCGCGGAGGCGTGGCGCACCAAAAGCCAGGCCGTGGGCAGGAGAGGCACACTCATGCCCAGAGCCACGACCAGGCCGCGGGCGGCCGGGAAGGGGGTGACCCAATAGTACCAGGACAGGCCCGCCAGGGTGGCCGCGGGCCCGGCCCCCAGGAGCCAGACCGGGCAGGCAACGTCCAGGAAGGCGGCGACGCCGGCCAAGTACATGGCCGCGGCCACGGCATAGGCCTCGTTGGCCACGAGAATGGAAAGCGCGTCCGGCACCCGGCCCCGGAGGGACACGAGCAGATAACCCAGCGCCAGCACGGCGGTGGCCGCGGCCCACCTCTTGAAGCCCGGGTAGGTCTTGCGGGTCCTGAGGTAGAAGTACATCAACAGCGCCAGAAAGGCGGACTGAAAGGTCAGGACCGCTATGAAGGTTCGGGTGTCCAAACGGCGCTGTTCTCCAAGCTGGTCGCCCGGCGTTTTCCCCCGGTGGGGAGGCGGTGGAAACGCCACGCTGCGGTCGGGCCGCGGTCTGCGGTCCAAAGGCCTACCACATAGTATGACATAAACCACCGGAGCGCGCCGCCACGCTACGGTGTTGCGGAGCTTCAATTCCGATAAAAATTCCTAAGTTGAGGCCGCCGCAGGGCGATTACGAACAATCAAAATAACGCCGGGTTACACAAAAGCCCCCGGCCCAGGGGGCCGGGGGCACAAAGCCTACGTTGGACAAGTCCGCCAGCGGGCCGCTCAGCCCAGGCGCTTTTTCAGTTCCGCGAGCTGGGCGGCCAGCCGGGCCGGCAGGCGGTCGCCGAACTTGGCGAAGTGCTTTTCGATGTCCGGAATCTCGGCGTGGAAGGCGGCGCTGTCCACCTTGAGGAGCTCGGCCAGGTCCCCGGCGGGGATATCCAGGCCGCCGAGGTCCAGGTCGGCCTCGTGGGGCATCAGCCCGATGGGGGTCTCCCGGGCGTCCGCCTTGCCGTCCACCCGTTCGCACATCCACTTCAGCACCCGGCTGTTGTCGCCAAAGCCGGGCCACAGCCATTTGCCCTCGGCGGTCTTGCGGAACCAGTTGACGTAGAAGATGCGCGGGGCCTTGGCCCCCAGGCGGTCGCCCATGTCGAACCAGTGTTGGAAGTAGTCGCCCATGTTGTAGCCGCAGAAGGGCAGCATGGCAAAGGGATCGCGCCTGAGGTTGCCCACGCTGCCGATGTTGGCCGCGGTGGTTTCCGAGGCGGCGGTGGAGCCCAGGAACACCCCGTGGTCCCAGTTGAGGGCCTCGGACACCAGGGGCACCACCGAGGCCCGGCGGCCGCCGAAGATGATGATGTCGATGGGCACCCCCTGGGGGGCTTCCCAATCCGGGCAGATGGCCGGGCACTGGGCGGCCGGGGCGGTGAAACGGGCGTTGGGGTGGGCCGCGGGGTGGTCCATCCCCGGGGTCCAGTCCTTGCCCTTCCAGTCGATGGCGTGGGCCGGGGCCGGTCCCATCTGCTCCCACCAGATGTCGCTGTCGTCGGTGAGGGCGCAGTTGGTGAAGATGACGTTTTCCTTGATGCTGTCCATGGCCATGGGGTTGGTGCTGTAGCTGGTGCCCGGGGCCACCCCGAAGAAGCCGGCCTCGGGGTTGATGGCGTAGAGCCGTCCGTCGGGGCCGATCTTCATCCAGGCGATGTCGTCGCCGATGCACTCGGCCTTCCAGCCGGGCAGGGTGGGCATGAGCATGGCCAGGTTGGTCTTGCCGCAGGCCGAGGGGAAGGCGCCGGTGATGTGGTACTGCCGGCCCTCGGGGCTGGTGAGCCGGAGGATCAACATGTGCTCGGCCATCCAGCCCTCGCGCCGGGCCACGGCCGAGGCGATGCGCAGCGCCAGGCATTTCTTGCCCAACAGGGCGTTGCCGCCGTAGCCCGAGCCGTAGGACCAGATGAGGTTTTCCTCGGGGAAGTGGCTGATGTACTTCTGCTCGATGGGGGCGCAGGGCCAGGTCACGTCTTCCTGCCCCGGGGCCAGGGGCGCGCCCAGGGAGTGCAGGCAGGGGATGAACTCGCCGTCCGCGCCCAAGACCTCCAGCACCTTGGCGCCCACCCGGGTCATGAGGTGCATGTTGCACACCACGTAGGGGCTGTCGGTGATCTCGATGCCGATCTTGGCCAGGGGCGAGCCCACCGGGCCCATGGAGAAGGGGATCACGTACATGGTGCGGCCCTTCATGGAGCCCTGGTAACACTCCAGCATGGTCTTTTTCAGCTGATCCGGAGCCATCCAGTTGTTGGTGGGGCCGGCCTCGATCTTATCCGGGTAGCTGATGAAGGTGCGGTCCTCCACCCGGGCCACGTCGCTGGGGTCGGAGCAGAACAGGAAGCTGTTGGGCCGTTTTTCCAGGGCCACGGCCGAGCCGCTGGCCACCATCTGGCTCATGAGCCGGTCGTACTCCTCCCCAGAGCCGTCACACCAGTGGATTTCATCGGGCTGACACAGGGCCGCCACCTCTTTTACCCAGGCATTCAACTTCTCGTGCTTGGACATTTATACGCTCCCCGGCGATGCGCGAAGTATGGTTGTCACTCTGGGCCGCGGGCCCACCCCAAGGGGCGGCGGGCGGCCGGTGGCGCCGTCCCGGCAGATGACCGGGACGGCGGGCGGAGGCGGAAACCTCCCCCTTCCGCCCGCCCCGGGCCGCGGGCTGGAACCCCAGCTCCGGCCGGCAGGGCGGCGGCAGGCGTCACCTCAGCGAAAAGACACTCAAATATCATAGATTATTTTGGAGGGCAAGCACAACCGGGGGACGGCTCGATCCAGGAAAGCGAGCGGGGAAAAAAACGCCGTCCCCCGGCGGGATTACTCCCACTCGATGGTGCTGGGGGGCTTGGAGGAGATATCGTAGACCACCCGGTTCACCCCGGCCACCTCGTTGATGATGCGGCTCGAGATGGTGGCCAGGATCTCGTAGGGCAGCCGGGACCAGTCCGCGGTCATGGCGTCCACCGAGTCCACGGACCTGAGTGCGATCACGTCCTCGTAGGTGCGCTCGTCGCCCATGACCCCCACGGTCTTGACCGGGACCAGCACGGCGAAGGATTGCCAGACCTTGTGGTACAGCTCGGCGGCCCGCATCTCCTCCAGCACGATGGCGTCGGCTTCCCGCAGGGTGGCCAGGCGCTGGGCCGTCACCTCGCCCATGATGCGGATGGCCAGGCCCGGACCGGGGAAGGGCTGGCGGGAGACGATGGTCTCGGGCAGGCCCAGTTCGCGGCCCACCTCGCGGCATTCGTCCTTGAACAGCTCCCGCAGGGGCTCCACCAGCTTAAGCTGCATCTTCTCCGGCAGGCCGCCCACGTTGTGGTGGGTCTTGATGGTGGCCGAGGGGCCCCGGAAGCTCACCGACTCGATGACGTCGGGATAGAGGGTGCCCTGGGCCAGGAAGTCCACCTGGCCGATCTCCTGGGCCTGGGCCTCGAAGATCTCGATGAAGGCGTGGCCGATGATGCGGCGCTTCTGTTCGGGGTCCGTGACCCCGGCCAGGCGGGAGAGGAACTCCGCCGCCGCGTCCACCACCACCAGGTTCATGCCGAAGGTCTCGCGGAACAGCCCGGCCACCTCGCCCACCTCGCCGGAGCGGAGGAGGCCGTTGTCCACGAAGATGCTGGTGAGGTCCAGGCCGATGGCCCGGTGCAACAGCGCCGCCACCACGCTGGAGTCCACCCCGCCCGACAGCGCGCAGATGACCTTCTTGCCCGCCAGGCGGCGGCGGAAGTCGGCCACCGTGGCCTCCACGAAGTTGTGCATGGTCCAGTCCGGCCGGCAGCCGCAGGTGCCCAGCACGAAGCCGGCCAGCATGGCCGCGCCCTGGGGGGTGTGGGCCACCTCGGGGTGGAACTGCACCCCGAAGATCTTGTCCTCCGGCCGGCCCATGGCCGCCACCGGGGAGTTGTGGCTCACGGCCAGGACCTGGAACCCCTCCGGCATCTGTTCGATGCGGTCGCCGTGGCTCATCCACACCGGCTGGGGCTCGGTGATGTCCACATCGCGGAAGGGGCCCTCCGCCTTTTGGATGGTCAGCTTGGCCGGGCCGTATTCCCGCTTCTCGCCCCGGGCCACCCGCCCGCCCAAGAGGTGGGTGATGATCTGCATGCCGTAGCAGATGCCCAGGACGGGCGCCCCCAGGGCCAGCACCCCGGGATCGATGGTGGGCGCCCCGGGGGCGTAGACGCTGGCCGGCCCGCCGGAAAGGATGATGCCCTTGGGCGCATAGGCTTTCACCTCGGCCAGGGGCATGGTGCAGGGGTGGATCTCGCAGTAGACCCGGGACTCGCGCACCCGGCGTGCGATGAGCTGGGTGGTCTGGGACCCGAAGTCCAGCACCAGCACCTTCTGCTCGTGAATATCGCTCACGCTATCTCTCCTTTTTCCGGCGGCCGGCCGCCCGGCGCTACTCCACCCGGTAGTTGGGGGCCTCCTTGGTGATGGTCACGTCGTGCACGTGGCTCTCCCGGAGGCCGGCGGCGGTGATGCGCACGAAGTTGGCCTTGGCGGTCAGCTCGTCCAGGTTGGCCGCGCCCACGTAGCCCATGCCGGCCCGGAGCCCGCCGATGAGCTGGTAGACCATGTCGGTGATGCTGCCCCGGAGGGGCACCCGGCCCACGATGCCCTCGGGCACCAGCTTGTCTTCCAGGGCTTCCCGCTCCTGGGAGTAGCGGTCCGAGGACCCGGCCTTCATGGCGTCGATGGAGCCCATGCCCCGGTAGACCTTGTAACGGCGGCCCTGGTAGAGGATGGTCTCACCGGGGGACTCCTCGGTGCCGGCCAAAAGGGAGCCAATCATCACCACCTGGGCCCCGGCGGCCAGGGCCTTGGTCATGTCGCCGCTGAACTTTACGCCGCCATCGGCGATCATGGGAATGCCGGCCTTGGCCGTGGCCTCGGCCACCTCGAAGATGGCGGTCATCTGGGGCACGCCCACCCCGGCCACCACCCGGGTGGTGCAGATGGAGCCCGGCCCCACCCCCACCTTCACCGCGTCGGCCCCGGCGTCGATGAGGGCTTGGGCCCCGTCCCGGGTGGCGATGTTGCCGGCCACCACCTGGGCGTTGGGATAGTGCTTCTTGATTTGGCGCACCGACTCCAACACGCCCTCGGCGTGGCCGTGGGCCGAGTCCACGCACAGGACATCCGCCCCGGCCTCCAACAGCGCCGCGGCCCGCTCCAGCCCGGCCGGGCCCACGCCCACCGCCGCGCCGACCCGGAGGCGGCCAAAACCGTCCTTGGCCGCGTGGGGGTACTTGCGGATCTTCTCGATGTCCTTGATGGTGATGAGCCCCTTGAGCCGCCCCGCCTCGTCGGTGACCAAAAGCTTCTCGATGCGGTGCTGGTGCAGGATGGCCTTGGATTCCTCCAGGGTGATGCCCTCCCGCACGGTCACCAGGTGGTCCTTGGTCATCACCTGGGAGACCGGCTGATCCAGGTTGTTCTCGAACCGGAGATCGCGGTTGGTGATGATGCCCACCAGCTTGTCGCCGGCCACCACCGGCACCCCGCTCACCCGGTAGCGCTCCATGAGGTCGATGACCTTGTGCAGGCTGGCTTCCGGGGTCACGGTCACCGGGTCCACGATCATGCCGGACTCGGACTTCTTCACTTTGGTCACCTCCAGGGCCTGATCGGCCACCGGGAGGTTTTTGTGGATGAAGCCGAGGCCGCCCTGGCGGGCCAGGCTGATGGCGGTGTCCGACTCGGTCACCGTGTCCATGGCCGCCGAGACCATGGGGATGTTCAGGGAGATGCGGTTGGTGAGCCGGGTGGCGGTGTCCACCTGGTTGGGCAATACCCGGCTGTAGCCGGGTTGCAACAGGAGGTCGTCGAAGGTCAGGCCCAAGGGAAACTCTTGGATAGGCATTACTCTTTTCCCTCCGCTTCGGCTTTGGCCACGTCGTCCAGGAGGATGCCCTCCAGAAGGCCGGCGTCCATGGTGGTCAGCCGATCCAGGTGCAAAAAATCCAGGAGGCCCGCCAAAATGGCCAGCCCCCCCAAGATGACGTCCGCCCGCTCCGGCTCCAGGCCCGGGAACTCCCGGCGCTGGGCCAAGGGCAGGCGGCTCAATTGATTGTACAACTCGGAAAGCCGCGCCCGGGTCACCACGTGGTTGTTCACCCGTTCGGGCTCGTAGGAAGTGAGCCCCAGGCTCATGGCCGCCAGGGTGGCCGCGGTGCCGGCCGTGGCCACCAGGCGCGGGGCCTTCAGGTGGACCAGGGAGGCCAAACCCTCCTGCACCGCTTGCCGCAGGGCGGTCAGCTCCTCGGAGCGGGGCGGGTCGGAGCGGAGCCAGACCTCGGACAGGGCCACCGCCCCCAGGGGCAGGCTCCTGCCCCCGCCCTCGGTGAGCGGGATGATCTCGCTGGAACCTCCCCCCACGTCGGCCAGGAGCGCGCCCGCCGCCGGCCCGGTGAGCCGGCTTTTCACCCCCAGCCGGGAAAGCCCGGCCTCTTCCTCGCCGCTCAAAATCACCGCCCGGTCCAGGAGGAACTCCCGGGCCAGGTCCGCCACCAGCTCCGGGCCGTCCACGGCCAGGCGCGCGGCCTGGGTGGCGGCCAGCACCACCCGCCGGGCCCCCAGCTCCCGGGCCCGGGCCGTGAACTCGCCGGTAAGGCGGCGGGCCGCCTCCCGGGCGGGCGGGGTAAATGGCGCGCCCGGGGTGAGGCCCCGTCCCAGCCGGGGGGTGGCCAGGGCCCGCTCCACCGCCCGCCAGCCGCCGTGGCCCACCTCGGCCACCAGGAGGCGGAGGGTGTTGGAGCCCAGGTCCAGGGACGCCCGACGGTGCCCAGACTGTTTTCCAGCGGTAAGGGGTTGCATGTCCTCAACCCGGCTATGGGTTCGGTGCCGGCCCTGATTGAGCGTGAGGCGCGGTGCGTCCTGCACCGAGCTTCGGCCTCCAAAAAGAGCCAAGAATTTCGCCTGGGTAAGGGCCTTGGTAATAAAAAACCACAGCCCGGCCCCGGCCGCGCGGGGAAGCTGGTTGTCTACCTGTGCGAGGTCTCCGGAAGAAGTGGCCGTCCCGCCCGCCCCGTCACGGGCTGGAATGGCTTTATTTAACAGACCAAATGCCGCTTGACAAGAGGCCGGGGCCAACCGGCTTCACCAAGCCAGCTCCCAGGCCAGGCCCAAACTGAAATCCGGGCTGGTGTGGTGGATCAAATCCTCGTTGAAGGTGAAGGTGAGCCGGCTGCCTCCGGCCAGCCGGTGGCGGAGCCCCAGCTGCAACTGGCAGAGGGGGTCGTCCAGGCCGGAGAGGCCGGTGTCGGCGTAAAGCGGTGTGCCCCCGGCCACTTGGCCCAAGAGCCACCAGCGCTCCCACGGCTCCCAGCCCAGGGTGAGGCTGGCGGCCAGGTTGTTCTGGGGGTCCAGACTCTCCAGGAGCCGGGCCTCCTGGGCGTAAAAGCCCATGAGGTTCAGGTTGCCGAACCAGGCCCCCCAGGAGCGCTCCAGGGCCAGGCCCAACCCGGCCACCGGCCCGCCGGCCCCCAGGCCCAGGTCCTCGTCGCCGGTGGGAAAACACCAGCGGCCCAACAGGGCGGCGTCCACCACGGCGTGTCCGCCGGTGAGGGCCCAGCGGGCCCCCAGGGACAGGTCCCCCAGCCCGGCGTGGCCGTCGGTGAGGTCCAGCCCCCCGCGGCCGTTTTGCCCGGCCTGGAAGCGCACCTGGTCCTGGGGATAGGCGTCGCGGCCGCCGTTTGGAAAGCCGAAGAACTGGTGATAGCCCTGGATGGCGTGGTCCAGAAAGCCGCCGGAGTAGGAGCGGAAGGGCAGGCCCACCTCCAGCTCCAGGCCCGGCAGCGCCACCGCCCGCCAGGCCAGCTCCAGGGAGAACAGCTCCATGTCCAGGTTGAACCAGCCCCCGGCGGTCGCCTGCCGGGTGAACAGGCTGGAGTAGGCCGTGGACACGGCGAGGCCCTGGGAGCCCACCGGGCCCACCCGGGCCGGCCGGGGGGAGAAGGGGGCCAGGGCCAGGGCCAGGGGGCTCTGGTTGGCCAGGGCCAGGGGCGCCGTGTCCCAAACCCCGCCGGGGTCGGCGGAGTCGCGGCTGCCGGTAGCAGCGGGGGAGAGGCCGGCCTCACCGGGGGGGGTGGCCGCCGCCGCGGCGCCGGGGTCGCTGGAATCTCCCGCTTCGCTGGGGGCGGCGGGGGCAGCCGGGGTGGCCCGGGCGGCGGCCGGCCCGGCGGCCAGGGTCAGGGCCAGGGCCGCCAGCAGGCCCAGGGCCAGAGCGAGGGCGAAGCCCGGCCGCCCGGGGCGCGGCCCCGGACCCGGGCGACCCCCGGCCCGGTGGTCAACCCGGCGGAGCCGGGCGGCCCGGTAACTCATCCGGCCTCGGCCAACAGCGAGCGGGAGCCCTGCCCCGCGGCCAGGCTGGCCAGGTCGGCGTCTTCGGCCAGGAGGCGGGGCAGGTTCAGGATGATCACCACGCTGTCTTCCAGGCGGCCCAGGCCCTTCAGGAAGCGGCTGGCCGAGCCCTTGGTGATCCTGGGCGGCGGCGAGACCAGGCGCTCGGGGATGTCCAGCACCTCGCGCACCGTGTCCACGATGAGCCCCACCTTGGTGTCGCCGTCCTGCACCACCACGATGCAGGTGCGCTCGTCGTAGGGCCGCTCCGGCTGGCCGAAGCGGCCGCGCACGTCCATCACCGTGATCACCTCGCCCCGCAGGTTGATGACGCCCCGCACATAGGGAGGCATGTCGGGCACGGGGTGGATCTTCTGCAGGCCCACGATCTCCAGGACGCCGTACAGTTCCAAACCGTAGGACTCGCCGGCCAGGCTGAAGGTGAGGTACTTGTCCTTCTGGGTGTCCTCCTCGCCCTCGAACAGGTCCAGCTCCAGCTCGGCCGCGCTGGCCCCGGCCGCGCCGGTGGCGGGCTGGCAGAACTTGGCCGCGAAGCTGGTGTCCACGAAAGCGGTCAGGTCCACCCGGGACCCCACCCCCATGTTGCCGGTCATGTAGTGGTTCATGCGGGCCAGATCGGCCACCACCGGGAAGAGATCGTCGGTGGTGATGCCGTTCTTCTCGGTCAGCACCTTTTTCAAGACCGCGGTCTTGAGCCCCAGGCTGCCGTCCGGGTCCAGGAACTGCACCGCGATCTCGGCCGCCTTTTCCGGGTCGGCCTTGATGAGGCGGCCGGCCTCCACCAGACAGCCGATGAACTCCTCCACCGCCGCGGGGTGGCTGGCGATGATCTCCTGGCGCATGGTCACCACGCAGCAGGGGTGCTGGGGCCACATGGAGCCCGAGAGGAAGTGCAGCTCGGCCGCGCCCGAGGCGATGGCCTTGGTGCCCAGGGGCTCGGCCACCAGAAAGCCGCCGGCCTTGGGGTTGGCGGCCAACAGTTCGGGCATGCGGATCGGCGGCACCACCTCGAAGAAGACGTCAGAGTCCCCCTGACCGGTGGCCCCGGGATTCATGCCGATCTTGCTCATGTACATGTGGGCCAGCATGTGGTGCACCGAGAGCCGGTGGGGGATGTAGAAGATCTTGTGCCGGAAGAAGTTTTGCCCTTCCTTGGTATAGTCGCCGTGGGCGTTCCGCACACAGATGGAGCCGTTCTTGTGGGCCAAGAGGAGGAGCCGGATGGGGGTGTCGTCGCTGAACAGGTCCATGCCGATGGGGGCCAGCACAAAGGCGCCGTCCACCCCGCCGCCTTCCAGGGCTTCGGCCACCGGGTTCCAGCTGGCCATGCACTTGGTCTCCAGCTCGAAGTGCCGGGGCGCCACTTGGCCGGTGGCGATCTGGTGCTTCAACACGCCCAGGATCAGGTGGTCGGTGATCTGGATGTGGGCGATCTCCAGGCGCAGCCGTCCATCGGCGGTGAGTGACGGGGTCCGCCCGCCTTTCACCGCCACCGGAGCGGCGGAGCCTCCGCTGAACACGGTCTCGATCTTTTTGCGGAGTTCGTCGGGGGTGAAGGGCTTGTTCACCACCTCGCTGACCCCGGCGGCAGTGGCCAGGGCCACCTGCTTTTTCTCGCCCTGGGCCGTGGCCATCATGAAGGGCAGCCCGGCCCAGGCTTCCTGGGCCCGCACCCATTGCAACAGGGCATAACCGTCGGTGCCCGGCATGTTCCAGTCGCTGATGATCAGGTCCACCGGCTGGCCGCTCTGGAGAACCTCCAGGGCCTGGTCCCCGTCCACGGCTTCGATGATCTTGGTGAAGCCCAGGTCCCGCAGGATCTTGGCTTCCATCTTGCGGACGGTGGCGAAGTCTTCCACCAACAGGATGTTGAGGTCGGTGTTCACGCTCATGTGCCTAATCCCTCTGGCAGGTTAAAGGGCGGCAGATCCCTGGGAAAGATCAGGCCTTGCCCCGCTTGCCCAGGGCCTTTTCCACCTTTTCCTGCAAGACCTCGGTGGTGAAGGGCTTCACCACGTAGTTGGAAACCCGGGCCTTGATGGCTTCCATGACATTTTCCTTCTGTCCCTCGGCGGTGACCATCACAAAAGGCATGTCGTGGAACTCGTCGTGAGCCCGGACCCAGCGCAACAGGTCGATGCCGCTCATGCGGGGCATGTTCCAGTCGCAGATCACCAGGTCCACCCGATCGGTCTCCAGCTTGACGATGGCGGCTTCGCCGTCCTCGGCTTCGCTGATGTTCTTGAGGCCCATCTGGCCCAAAGCGTTCTTGATGAGCCTGCGCATGGTGTTGAAATCATCCACCACCAATACCCGCAGGTGGGGGTCCAGACCGCTTCCGTCAGCCACGGTGTCACTCCTTGGTGCTCCGGGCGGGCCGGGGGGCCGGACCGCACCGGACAAGCCGGCCGGAGCGACCGGCCGGGGGACGGCGCGCCGCGCCCTCCCGGAGCCCCGCTGGGGCCGGGCCCGGAGAGATAAGGCCAGCCGCGGAGTCTCCCCGCAAAAATTTGTGCCGCCCAGCCGGGGCCGGGAGGTTCAGGGGCAAAAATCCCGCCCGCCCGCGCCCCGGGCCGGCAGGAGGGCTACCCGCCATGCATAGCACAAAAATGAGCCGCTGTCCCGGCTTCACGACCAGCCGAGGGGCCAAGGCCCGTGGGTCCCGCGCCGGGAAGACGACAACATTTTACTCGAACTTGGCCGCGGCCTGCGGCGGGAGGTGTGAAATGATTGTAAAAAAAATGCTTCGCCCCGGTCATTTCGGGGGGGGTGAGCAGTTCATTCGATCAATTCTCCATGCAATATGAGGCCATTGCACGGTGAAACATATAATTCATGTTGATATTATATCAAAACTCGCGGTGAAACATGATTACGGCAGGCAATGGCCGATGCGGGCCAAGGATGGCCC
>JAHLLK010000034.1 GCA_020444165.1 Deltaproteobacteria bacterium
CCCGTTATAAAGGAGAGCAGCCGCTTTTTTCAAAAACCGATTACCTTATGTCGGGCGAAGTCTCGTTTCAGACCAGGCCTCGCGCGCTCCCGAAGTTGGGCTGTAAGAGACCTCTTTGGTTTGTCAGCTTAAGCAAGCGCCAATTAAAGCGATTACCCAAGAAACGCAGTTGGCTTGTTGGACCCACCCAACTGCCGGGGGCTGGCTTTGCGTATTAACTTTCAGGTTATGGGGCTGTGTCGCGCGCTCCGCAACATGACCGAGCGCTCGCTCAGGTTAAATGTAGGCCGAAGGGGACCGCCGTGTCAAGGGAAGAAGTGGAAGGGAGGAAAGGTGGGGAGCGGGCCTCGGACGCCGGGCCCGCGCTGGCCCCGCACCGGACGCGCTGCCGCCGCCCGGGGAACGCCGCCGGGGGCAAACCCCCGGTTCCTGCCGCAAGAAAATTTGACCATTCACATACGCGGGGTCATAATACCCCTGCCCGCCTAGTAATCTTGCAAGCCACAGCGGTAACAACGGACTATCTTCAATGGATTACCATGCAGGTGACCCGCGCCGAACATTGCGTTGAGAAACACCAGTCCGCCGAGTTATCGCCTTGGCTCGTGCTGCTCCTTGTCCTGGCATTGACCCTTGCCGTGGGGCCTCCCGCCACGGCCGCCTCTCTCGAGACCCGCCCCCGAATCCTTATCCTCAACTCCTATCACCCCGGCAACTCCTGGTCCGATGAGGAACAAAACGGGCTCTTGCAGGTGCTCCGTCAAGCCTATCCCCCGGACCACACCTGGATCGAATATCTGGACACCAAGCGGTTTGCGGGCCCAGAGCACCTGGAACGCCTCCGGACCTTTCTGGCCGCCAAATACCAGGACCAGAAAATTGATCTGGTCGTGGCCCTGGATAACAACGCCCTGAGCCTGGTCTGCCGCGCGGAGCGCCAACTTTTCCCCGGGGTGCCCGTGGTCTTTTTGGGCATCAACGACTTTCACCAGGCCATGCTGGCCGGCCGGCCCAAGATCACCGGGGTGGTCCAGACCCTGGACGTGGCCGGCACCTTGGCTCTGGCCATGCAACTCCAGCCGGGAGTCAAGGAAGTCCTGGCCATCCACGACCAGACCCTTACCGGCCTGGCCGTGCAGGCCGAGCTGAAAGCCGCTCTGCAGATGCTTCCTGACGCCGGCCTCAAGGTCACCTTCACCCCGCCGGAAAGCTTCTCCAAAACCCTGGAGCGCGTGCAAGCCCTGGCCCCGGACCATCTGGGGTTGTTGCTGCCCTATCACCGGGACAGCACGGGCCGGGTATTCGACTCCGCCGAGATCGCCCGGCTTGTCACCGCCACCAGCCGCGCGCCGGTCTATGGCTTCCAAGACTATCTCCTGGGCCAGGGCATCGTGGGCGGTCTGTTGCTCTCGGGCCGCCAGCATGGCCAAGAGGCGGGGCAGGTGGTGCTTAGGGTGCTGCGGGGCGAGGACCCGGCCGCCATACCGCTGACCAGCAGCCGCGTCGTACCCATGTTCGACGCCGCGGAAATGGCCCACTTCCCTCTGGTCCAGAGCGCACTACCCCCGGACACCATCCTGATCAACAAGCCGCAGTCGTTTTGGGAGCAATATCACCAGGGTATACTGACCGCCCTGGGGGTTTTCCTGGTCATGGCCCTGGTCATCACTTTCATGGCCGCGACCATGATCCGCCGCCGGCGCGCCGAAAAGGCCCTCCGACTCTCCGAGGAGCGCCTGCGGCTGTTGTTCGATTCGGCCAACGAAGGCATCCTGGTCAACCAGCAGGGCGTGGCCAAGTTCTTCAATCAAAGCATCCTCCAAATGTTGGGCTGCTCGGCCGAGGAATTCAGCCGGACGCCCCTGTTCGATTTCATCCATCCCGATGACCGCGAAATGATCCAGACCAACTATCGCCGCCGGTTGGCGGGCGAAAAGTTCCCCAACAACTATCCCTTCCGGATCGTCGATCGCCAAGGCAGCGTAAAATGGGTGCATTCCAACAACGTGGCCCTTGATTGGGAAGGCCAGCCGGCCACCCTGAACCTCTTGACCGATATCACCGAGCAGCGGCAGGCTGAGGCCGGGCTGAAGGCCAGCGAAGAGAACCACAAACAAATCCTCGAAACCGCCATGGACGGCTTCTGGCGCACCGATCTGGAAGGCCGCATCAAAGAGATCAATCAGGCCTATTGCCGCATGAGCGGCTATGCCGAGGCCGAACTTTTACACATGCGGACCAGCGAATTGGAGCACCCGGCGGACGAGGAAGGCGCCGCCCGGCGCCGGGCCAAGCTCCTGGCCGCGGGCGAGGACCGTTACGAGACCCGGCACCGGCGCAAGGACGGCAGCCTTTTCGATATCGAGATGAGTGTCCAGTTCAAGACGAGCGGGGACGGCGGGGAATGCATCGCTTTTTTACGCGACATCAGTGAGCGCAAGGCCACTGAAGAGGCCCTGGTGACCGAGCGCCGCCGCCTCTCCAACATCATCCGGGGGACCAACGTCGGCACCTGGGAATGGAACATTGTCACGGGCGAGGCGGTTTTCAACGAAAAGTGGGCCGAGATCCTGGGTTACACCCTGGCGGAACTCTCGCCGGTCTCCGTGGACACCTGGCTCCGCTTGGCCCACCCCGACGACTTGGCCCTCTCCAAGGCGCTGTTGCGCCAACATTTCGCGGGGGAATTGGCGCATTACGAAATCGAAGTCCGGATGCGGCACAAACAAGGGCACTGGGTCTGGATTCTGGACCGCGGGCAGGTGGTGGCCTGGACCCCGGAGGGCAAAGCCTTGCTCATGTCCGGCACGCATCAGGACATCACCGCCCGCAAGCAAGCCGAAGAGTGTCTCCGCCTCAGCGAGGACAAGTTCAAAAAGGCTTTTCAGGCCAGTCCCGACGCCATCTGCCTGACCCGGGCCGAAGACGGTTTGTACCTGGAAGTCAATCAGGGCTTCACGCAAATGACCGGTTATGCCTGGGAGGACGTTGCCGGCAAAACCTCCCTGGAAATAAATATCTTCCAGAACCCCGCGGTCAGGAAGCAAATCGGGGAGGGGATCAGGAGCCAGGGCGTGCTGTCCAACTTTGAAACCCAGTTCAAGCGCAAGGATGGCAGCTTTTTGCCGGGGCTGATGTCAGCCATCTACCTGGACGTGGACGGCACGCGGTGCGTACTGTCCATCACCCGGGATATCACCGAGCTCAAGCAGGCCGAGGAACAGCATAAGGAGCTGGAAAGGCAACTCCTGCAAGCCCAGAAGATGGAGGCCATCGGCACCCTGGCCGGAGGCATTGCCCACGATTTCAACAACATCCTGGGCGCGGTCATGGGCTTCGCCGAGATCGCTTATGCGGACGCCCTGGGCGGGCGCACCTCCCCCGCCGACCTGCAACAGATCCTGGCCGCCGCCCTCCGGGCCAAGGAACTGGTCCAGCAGATCCTGGCCTTCAGCCGCAAGAAGGACTTGGATCTCCGGCCCCTCGACCTGAGCAACGTGGTGGCCCGCACCGTGGCCATTCTGCAGCGTACCCTGCCCAAAATGGTCGAGATCGTCACCGAACTGAGCGATGCCCTGCCGCTGATCCAGGGCGATGCCACCCAGATCGAGCAGATCTTGTTCAATCTGGCCTCCAATGCCCAGGACGCCCTGCCCGAGGGCGGCCGGCTGGTTTTCCGCACCGGCCAGATCACCCTGGGCCCGGACGATCCCCGGCGGCGCAGGGAGGTGGCCCCCGGAACCTACGTCCTGTTGGAGGTGGAGGACAATGGCCTGGGCATGGATGAAAAGACCCTGGCGCACGTTTTCGAGCCCTTTTTCACCACCAAGGAGGTGGGCAAGGGCACCGGCCTGGGCCTGTCCTCGGCCTATGGCATCGTGAAAAGCCACGGCGGCTATCTTGGCTGCGCCAGCCAGCCGGGCCGGGGCACCACCTTCACCATCTACCTGCCGGCCATGGCGGAAAACGGCCTGGGCCACCATGCGCCGGCCGGCTGCTCCCCAACCGACCTCCTGGGCGGCTCCGAAACCATCCTCCTGGTGGACGACGAGGCGCCGCTCAGGGAGATCGGGGCCCGCGTCCTGGCCAGCCTGGGCTACCGGGTGCTCACCGCCGCCAGCGGCGAGGAGGCCGTGGCCCGTTACCAGTTGGAAGGTTCGGACATCGATCTGGTGATCATGGACATGGGCATGCCCGGCATCGGCGGCCACAAGGCCCTCAAGGCCATCCTGGAGGCCAATCCCCGGGCCAAGGTCATGATCGTCAGCGGTTATGCCGCCGGTGATCAAATCAAGGAGGCCCTGGAAGCCGGTGGGTCCGGCTACGTGGCCAAGCCCTTCAAGCTCTCCGATTTGCTCGCCACCGTCCGGAGCGTATTGGACCGCAAATAAGCCGCGGCCCAGTGCCTGGGCCGGCAATACGGGTCGGGCGAGGTGGCCGGGAGACCCGACCTCACGCGCTCCCGAAGTTGGGCTGATCGTGGTTAATCCTACAAGCGGCATGGCCCTGGCGACCGCGGCCTTTCGTAGGCGGACTCCGGGTTTTCCCCTCTCTCAGTCCCAAAGCTCCAGGTATTGATCCAGCCCGCCGCGAACCTGGTCGAAAATATTCTGGGCCGAGCTGCCGGCCATGGAGCCGGCCGTCTGGCCATTGGACAGGATGACGATGTCATAGTCCTGGTAGCGGTACATGGCCGCGGTGTAGACGCCGTCGTAGTCGCCGTTGTGACCCCAGGCGCCATGGGAGTTGGCCACGCCCAGGCCGTAGCCCACGTTGGGGTCATTCCCCACCGGCAGGGCGTCCAACTGGGCCTCGTGCATGGCCGGGCTCAACAGCGTGCCGGCCAGCAGGGCGTCCAGCCAGACCAGGAGATCACCCGCCGTGGAGATCATGCTGCCGGCGGCGCCGAACACCGAGATGTTGCGGCTGGTGGAAGAATCTTCCGCCAGGAAGGGGCCGGAGCCGTCGGGTTGAGTGGCCTTCAGGTAGCCGTGGGCGTAGGGGCTGGGCAGGCTGTTGTCATAGGGCACCGAGGTGTGGCTCAAGCCCAGGGGGGCGATCACCAGTTCTTGGAGCGCCTGCTGATACTTCTGGCCGGTGGCTTGTTCCAGTATGTACTCCAAGAGACGGTAGTTGAGGTTGTTGTAGTCGGCCACCTGCCCCGGCGGGTTAACCTGCCGGTTGACGTAGGACAAAATCTCCGGGACCGTGAATCCCCGCTCGGGCTCGGCCAGGGCCAGCGCGGTCAACTCCGCGCTGTTTTCCGAGTGATCCAGGCCGGAGCGCATGTCCAAAAGATCGCGCACCGTGATCTCGTCGCCGCCCGCCACCTGGCCGGGCATCCACTGGTCCAGGGTGTCCTCCAGCCCCACCTGACCCTGATCCACCAGCTCCAAAATGGCCGTGGCCGTGAAAGTCTTGGTGACGCTGCCGATGTGGAAGTAGAGGTCCTTTTGCATGGCCTGGTGGGTGGCCAGGTCCGCTTGGCCCTCGGTGAAGTAGGCCACGTTGCCCTCGCGGTCCCGGACGGCCATCACCGCCCCGGGGACCTGGCAGCCCTCCACCGCGGTGGCCAGGGCGTCGGCCAAAACACTGCGCAGGTCGTAGTTCAGTAAGGGCCGCGAGGCGGCCCGAGCGGCGGGGGAGGAACCGAAGCAGACGAGCATCAAGAGGATAAAGGCGAACTTCCGCGGCATGGCTGCACTCTCCATCCAAAGGGGGGAACACAGGGACAACCACAGAGGCGACTCGCCCATCCGTAGGCGCGGCATGATGCACGGTTATTTCGCCAAAAAGTAAACCAAACTTTCCACGGCGTCAATAACGGCGATGTACGGCAAGAAATAGTGTTTAGGACTGATTGCCGTCCAGGGCGGCAAGGGCCGCCGCGCACGACCCCCTCTGCAGCATGCTGCAAAGAAGGATAATTTAGGGGAAGGTGAATCCCTACGCTGGTGAGGTCGCCACGGTGTACCTACTTGGGGCCACGCCTTCGCCCCTCTCGGCCAACAGACCTTTATGGATCGACCAAAACTAGAACTGCGGGGACATGCAGCTGAAGTCCAAGCAGCGATGGCGGTTTGTCAAACAGGCTAACCATTTTATTGAGACTGTTGCACAAGGCTCCATGCCTGGTGCAACTATCGGCTTGGCAAAAGCGTGACTCCACCCCAGCAAGCAGAGCTTGCCGGGGGCCCTGATTTTGCCAAGCCTCACGAGACCATGGCAGCCAAAAACTAGCAAAAAACATATAAGTGATTGTTATTATTATTGTTTGTCAGAAAAAAACCGTGCAATGGGCTCAAGGGGTGAAGTTCGTTCCCAGCCTAAGCCCTGCGGTTCACCAACCTATGCTTTTCCTTTTGGAAGGGGGTGTGGGGGAAACCTTTTCCTTTTGGCTTCAAAAGGAAAAGGTTTCCCCCACATTTCTTACCCTCTTACTCCCCACCCTCCCACAAAGTCTTATACGCCTCGTTCAGGATCGGCAGGTCCAGGCCCAGGGCTTGGGCGGCGGTGTGGGCGGTTTTGAGGTCCAAATAGGGTTGGGGCCGCATTCGGTTGGCTTCCATCTGTTGGTGGAGCTTGGCGGCGCCGGCGGCGGCGTCCTTGCCCTTTTTGGCCTGGGAGCCCAGGCGGCGGCCAAAGTCGCGGCTGACGCCGCCCAGGCCGGCCGAGGCGAAGGTCACGGCCCAGGCGGGGCCGGCCAGGGTGAAGGTCTCGGGCCGGGCCCCCAGGGCCAGGCCGAGGCGCTGCACCTCGGCCCCGGCCCGGGCCATGTACCAGCCGGTCTGGGCCGGGGTCTGGATGTCTTGGCGGCCAAAGAGGAACTGGCCCCACAGGGCGTAGACCCGGGCCAGGGTGTCGGCGGCCATCACCCCCACCGGGTCCTTCTGGGTCACCACCTCCAGGGGCGGCCACTTGAAAAGGTCGGCCAGTTGGGTCAGTGACGGCCCGTCGCCGGCCAGGATGCCGATGGTCGGGTTGCCCTCCACCAGGTCCACGTCCTTCACCGCGCCCACCAGGGAGAACAGCTCCACGTCCTGGCGGCCGTGGCGGGCGGCCAGGTCCCGGGCCAGCGAGATGGGCAGCTTGTGGCTCTTGGCGTCGAAGCCCCGGGTGGCCACCACCAGTTTGACCTTTTGCTCGCAGGTGGCCAGGATTTCCACCAGGAACTTGGCCACGTCGTCCGGACCCACGGCCAGGATCACCTCCGAGGCCTTGCGGAAGGCTGCCGTGCTGTCGCTGGTCACGAACACGTTCTTGGGCAGGAGGTGGTCCTCGAAGCGGCCGGGATGGTTGCGGTGCAGGTTCAGCTCGGTGGCCACCTCGGGCCGCGAATCGTAGAGGGTCAGGCTGGCGTTGAGGTAGCGCTTTTCTTCCAGGATGCGGTTGCCCACCGCGCAGGCAAAGGCAAAGCCCCAGTCACCGCCACCCACCACCACGATGTTCTGGTCCGCGGTGGGGGAGTAGATGCGCCGGTCGCCGTGGGTGGCGTAAAAGGCCAGGCCGGCCTGGTTCTTCACTTCGGGCAGGCGGTGCAGGTCCTTTTTGAAGCGATACAGCACGCCCCGGCGCTTCAGGGTGGCCAGGCCATCGGCCACCACTTCCGTCAGGGTGTGCTGGTGCAGGAAATCTTCCAGGTCCGGGTCGTGGCCAAAGGTGGCCCGGTGGTACTCCCGGAGCCGTTTGGTCTCGTCGTCCACCAGGGCGGCCAGGTCCACCTTGCCGCTCTCCAGGCGGCGGGCCCGCACCAGGCCCCGGGCCACCAGCTGACTGGCCATGACCTTCTTGGCCCCGGCGATGTCCCGGATGGCGGTCAGCGCCACGAACTCGTCCAGGCTGCGGCCGCCCTTGTCCTGGGTGTGGGCTTCCTTC
The DNA here is from genome assembly GCA_020444165.1 of Deltaproteobacteria bacterium. The sequence goes on from JAHLLK010000034.1 coordinate 7,876, forward strand.
AGCTCCGACAGGAGCCAGGGCCGGGGAAAGGAGACAAAGGCCCGGCCGTAGAGGTTCTGCACCCGGCGCCAGACCCAGGAGCGGGGATGGATCAGGGCGGTGGCCAGGCTTTTCCAGAACCCGATGCCCCGCACCCAGGCGCGCGCGCCCTTGCGGTCGGCCAGGGGCAGGTCCTCGGGCACGACGGAGTAAGACACGGCCACCGGCTGCACCACCACGTCGCCCGACACGTCCAGGGCGCCCCGCAGGGTCACCAGGCGGCGGGGGTAGCGCAGGCTGCCGTCGCGGCTGCGGGCCCCACCGTGCCAGGCCTCCAGGAAGATGCCCTGGGTGCCGCCGCACTCGCTGATGGCCCGGCAATAATTGTAGAGGCTGGCCAGGGCCTGGCGGCTGGCCCCCCGGCGCTGCACCACGTAGGAGCCGTTGATCAGCACCTTGGCGAGGCTGCCCACGGCCATCATGTTGTCGCCGGCCGCGAACAGGGGCAGGGGCAGGTCGTTGTTCAAGAGCACCCCGTCGGTGAGGAACTCGTCCATGTGCGAGGAGTGGTTCACCAGATACACCACGCCCAGGCCCTGGGCCTGGTACTGGCGCAGCAGTTCCAGGTGGGCGGTGTCCCGGCCGTCGGGCGAGGTGAAGGGCCGCACCGGGTCCGGGGAGTCGAACAATCCGTTGTAGACGGTCATCACCGCCACGGCGGCGGTGCGCAGGATCTCGAGTTCGTAGCGGCAGCGGATCTGGTCGACGAATTTGGCCACCTGAGCCGGGTTGCCGGGCTCGCCCTCGGCGGCCAGTTGGGTCAGGGTCAGCTCCCGGGCGGTCTGGATGATGCGCTCCTGCAGCTCCTCGGGCCAGGAGGGGGGCATGTCGGCGAAACGCTCGGCCCAGGGCTGGCCGGACTCGGAGTCGGCGATGCGGTGCAGGAGCTTGATGAAATCGATGCGGTTGGCCGTCTTGACCACGTTCCGGGAGAAGGACCGCGAGAACTTCTTGGTCAGGGATTTTTTCCGCGGGCGGGGACTCGCCGCCATGGTGAACCTCCTTCATTTTTAGCGGCCCCAACTTTACCCCGGGCCGCCAAGCCTGGCAATCCGGCCGGCCGGGGCTACCAGGCGGTCCAGCCGCCGTCCAAGACCAGGTTGGCCCCGGTCATGTAGGCCGCGGCCGGGGACAGGAGGAACACCACCGCCCCGTTGTACTCGTCCTCGGCCGCCATGCGGCCCAGGGGCACCCGGCGTTGGTAGCCCTCCAGAAAGCGGGGGTCCTGCTGGTTGAACACGCCGCCCAAGGTGAGGGTGTTCACGCGCACCCCGCGGGGAGCCCAATAGGTGGCCAGGTAGCGGGTCAGGTTCAACAGCGCGGATTTGCTGGCTGAATAGGCCACGGGCTTGAAAAAGGTCTCGCCATCCTGGCGGCGGTACTCATAGAGGCTCTGGTCCGGGCTCACCACCCCGTAGATGGAGGCCACGTTGACGATGGCGCCGCGCCCGGCCCGGGCCATGGCCCCGCCCACCACCTGGCAAGTGAGGAACACCCCCTTGGCGTTGACCTCCATGACCTGGTCCCAGGACTCCTCGGGGTAATCCTCAAAGGGGCCGTTCTCCGCGGCCGGAGCCCCGGGCGGGGAGTCCAGGGCCGCGTTGTTGATCAGCCCGGTGGGGGCGCCCCAGGCCTCCTCCACCTGGGCCAGGCTGTGGCGCAGGCTGGCCCGGCTGGTCACGTCCACGGCCAGATTGAGCTGCCCGGGCCGGCCGGCCGGCGGGGCGGTGCGGTCGAACACTGCCACCCGGGCCCCGCGGTCCAAGAGCGCTCCGGTGTACTGCCGGCCCAACTGGCCCAGGCCGCCGGTGATCACCACCACCTGGCCCGTGAGGTCGAACAAGGGATCAGGCAAGGGCCGTGCCTCCTTCCTCCAGAACCTCGGCCAACAAATCGCAGAACTCGCGCACCGCGCCGTGGCCCCCGGGCCGGGTGGTCACCAGGCGGGCCAGGCGCCGCACCGCGGGGTGGGCGTCGGCCACCAAGACCGGCACCCCCACCGCGGCCAGGCAGTCCCGGTCGTTGAGATCGTTGCCCAGGTAGGCTGCTTGGGCGAGGGACAGGCCCCGCGCGGCCAGGATCTCCTCCAGCACGGCCAGCTTGTCGTCCAATCCCTGGCGGCAGGCCAGGCCCAGCTTGCGGCAGCGGTGGCCCACCACGGGGTTCTTCTCGGTGGAGAGCACCACCAGCTCCACCCCCAGGCGCTTGAGCCGGGCCAGGCCCAGGCCGTCGGCCCGGGTGCAGCGCACTGCCTCGCGGCCGTCCTCGAACACGTACACCGCGTTGTCGGTGAACACCCCGTCGAAGTCAAAGGCCACCAGCCTGACCGCCCGGAGCGCCTCCCGGTCGGGGGGAGAGATCATGCCTCCAGGTCCTCCCAGGCCAACATCTGGTCCGCGGCCAAGGGCCGGGCCAGCTTGCGGCCCACCACCACGTCCCACTCGTAGGGATGGAGCCCCCCTGCCGGAGATTTCAGGGCCAGGTCCGCCTCGCCGAGCACGGCGCCGGCGGCCAGGTCCCGGGCGGCCACGATGGCCTTGCCCATCTTCATGATGGGCTTCTCCTCGCTGGGCAGCACCCGCTTAACCCCGTCGCCCATGGCCTCCCGGGCCCTTTGGAGGTCCCTGACCAACTTGCGGAGCCCCTCGGGCTCCAGGCTGAAGGCGTGGTCCGTGCCTTTCATGGCCCGGTTCAGGGTGAAATGCTTCTCGCTCACCCGGGCGCCCATGACGTAGGCCACCACACTCATGGCGATGCCGCTCTGGTGGTCGGAGAGGCCCAAGACCGCCCCGGGGAAGCGCTCGCGGTAGGTGTCCAACACCCGCAGGTTCATCTCCCGGGGCTCGCAGGGGTAGGCCGCGGTGCACTGCATCAGGCAGATCTGGTCGTTCAGGGGAGCCACCGCTTCCCAGGCCCGCTCCACGTCGGCCAGGGTGGACCCGCCAGTGGAGATGAACATGGGCCGGCCCAGGCGGGCCACGTAGCGGAGCAGCGGGATGTTGCGGAGGTCGCCCGAGGCCATCTTGTAGGCCGGCATGTCCAGCTCGGCCAGGAAATCGGCGCTCTTGAAGTCAAAGGCCGTGGCGAACATGGTGAGGCCCAGCTCGGACGCAAAGGCCAAAAGTTCCTCGTATTCCCGCCGGCCGAACTCCAGGGCCTCGCGGTGCCGGCCATAGGTGGGGCCGAAGCTGTTCTCGTTCTCATAGGGCGCGTCGTACAGGGCCCGGCTGAAGAGCGTGCGATTGTCCCGCTTTTGCAGCTTGACCGCGTTGGCCCCGCAATCCTTGGCCCGCCGGAACAGCTCCCGGGCCTTTTCCAGGCTGCCCTGGTGATTGTGGCCGATCTCGGCGATGACGTAGCAGCCGCTCTGGTCGTCGATCACCTCACCCGCTACGATAAGTCTTCCCGGCATCTAAGCCTTCTCTTTGGCGGAGAGGCCTGGCGGCCCTTCCGGTCGGGCAACGGGCCTTCCCTGGCCCGCCGCCATGGTTGTCCTTCTGCACCCGCGCGCCAGCCCCGGCGCTTCGGTCGCTGCTGAGACGCGCCCAAGGATGGCCTTCCCCATTAAAACACTAAAGTTTTTTGGGGGAAGGGGGGGTTCCCCCCACATTCCTCTTTTTCTCCTAAAACCTCTTAACCAACCTCCCCCAAATCCCGCCGCACGGCGGCGGCCAGGTGGGCCGCGTCCAGGCCGTGGTGGGCCAGCACTTCGTCGGGGTCTCCCCAGGCCGGCACGCCGGTGACGGCCAGTTGCCGGAGGGTAGTTTGCCGGAATTGGGGGTCGTTCCACAGTTCGGCCCTGAGGGTGTCGGCCAGGCCGCCTTGGGGCCCGTGGTCTTCCAGTATATAGAGCAACTCCACCCCGGCCAGGGCCGTGGCCAGCCATTTTCGGTCCAGGCGGTTCAGCCAGGGCTGATTGATGACTTTGAGCTCCACCCCTTCGGCGGCCAATTCCTCGCCGGCGGCCAGCGCCTGGGCCAGCATCAGGGGGCCGTAGGCCAGGACCGCGGCCCGGCCGCCGGCCCCGGCCAGGACAGCGCCGCGGCCCGGGGCCAGGGTATAGCCCGGGGGCAGGGTGAGTTCCCGGGGGCTGGGCGTGATGGGCAGGCGGAGGGCCACCGGGCCCGGGGCCTCTTCCACCGCCCAGGCCAGGGCCTGGGCCGCCTCGTCCGGGTGGCAGGGATGGATAACCGCCATGCCCGGCACGCTGCCCATGAGCGCGGCGTCGCGCACGCTCTGGTGGGTGTGCCCCGGGCCGGCTGGCACCAGGCCGGCGTAGTGGCAGGCGTAGATGATGCGGGTGCCCTCGGACGCGTTGTTGTAGATGTGCTCGGCCGCCCGGCCGGTGAGAAAGGACGCGAAGCTGTTCACCACGGGCAGAAGGCCGTGGCGGGCCAGGCCCCCGGCGGTGGAGACCATGTCCTGCTCGGCGATGCCGCTCTCGAGGAAGCGCTCCGGGTAGGCGGCGCGGAAATCCTCCAGACGGCAGTCCAGGGAGAGGTCCGCGTCCAAGACCACCAGTTCGAGGTGCCGGCCGCCCAGTTCGGTGAGGGCCTGGCCATAGCCCTGGGCCACGCTCTGGGCCGAGAAACCGGGCCAGGTGCGCGGCAGCGGCGGCACCTCCCCGGCCTGGGGCGGCTCCAGACCCAGGTTGGCCAGGGCCTTGCCCAGCCGGGAGGCGATGGCTTGCCGGGCTCGGGCGTAGGCCTCGTCATTGGGCGCGCCGGAGTGCCAGCGGTACAGGCCGTCGTCCTGGGCCAGGGCCAGGGGGTGCTCCATGAAGGCCACGCCGCGGCCCTTGATGGTGTCGGCGATGATCACCCGGGGCCGGTCCGGCGGGGCCTCGCCGCCCAGGGCGGCCAGGAGCTGGTGGAAGTCGTGGCCGTCAATGCGCTCCACCCGCCAACCAAAGGCCCGGAACTTGGCCGGCAGGTCGCCCAGGGGGCTGGTCTCGGCCACCAGGCGGTCGGACTGCACCTTGTTGTGGTCCACCACCACGGTGAGGCCGGCCTCCTGGTTGGCCGCGGCCAGGAGCGACTCGTAGATCTGGCCTTCCTGCAGCTCGCCGTCGCCGGTCATCACGAACACCCGCCCGCCCCGGCCCAGGATGCGCCGGGCCAGGAAGGCGCCCTTGGCCTTGGCGATGCCCATGCCCAGGGACCCGGTGTTGAACTCCATGCCCGGGGTGGACACGTCCGGGTGGCCGCAGGGCCCGGCCAGGCGGCGCAGCGCCAGGAGGTCCTGGTCGCTCATGAGCCCCAGGGAGTGCAGCACCGCGTAGAGCCCGGGCACGTCGTGGCCCTTGGAGGAGAAATAGATGTCCCGTTCCGGGTGATCCAGGCCCACCGCCGCCGTGTTCAGCACCGCGTAATAGAGGGTGGTCACGATGTCCAGGCTGGAGAGGCTGGAGCCCAGATGCCCCGAGCCGGCCCGCTTCACCGCGGCCAGGGTGTTGAAGCGGCACATGTCGGCAAGGAACGCGAGCTTCAGGGGCAACAAAAGCTCGGAGTCCCGCACGCGGGCGAACTCCGGGGCAGGGTAGATGCTGGTGTCCACAGGCATGGAGCGTGTTCTCCGTTCGGGGGCGGGGAGGCCGGTTGTGAATCAGGGCAGGGGGTAGGGCGAGGCCTCCACCGGGGGCAGCGCGCAACGCCCCTCGGCCACCCATTTTTCCAACAGCTCGAAATCGCTCTCGTAGTCCACGGCAAAGCCTTCGCAGGCGTCGGTGAAGAACGGCGCCACCACCCGGCCCTCCCGGGAGTGGGTCTCGGGCACCACCCGGGCCCAGGCCATCTCCAGGCTGGAGTTCTGCACGTAGACCTGGGGGCAGTCCTGGTATTGCCGGGCGTGCCACGGCACCCCCAGGTGGTCCTGGTCCAACAGGGGCCGGATTCGCTCGCCCTCTACCACCCACATCTTGCCGGGGTGTTCCTTGACCAGTTGCACCGCCCGCAAGGAATCGATGCCCGGCAGGGAGACGAAACGCGCCATGGCCCGGCGGATGGTGGCCGGCAGCCGCAAGGGGCTGGTGGGCCGCAGGATGCTGAAGGTGTCAAAGGGCTCGCCCAAGGCCCCCAGCGCGTGGGCCAGCCACTCGATGTCCGGGCTGGTGCTGGTGGCGAACTCCGCCGGCCGCAAAAAGGGCGCCTCGGCCCCGTAGTGCCGGGCGATGTCCTGGAACAGCTCGGAGTTGGTGGAGACCACCACCCGCGCATAAAGGCCGGCCTGCCGCGCGGCCGCGATGGTGTAGGCCAGGAGAGGGTGCCCCAAAAGGGGGCGGATGTTCTTGTCCTTGACCCGTAGGGAGCCGCTGCGCGCGGGAATCAGGGCCAGGTTTTTCAGGTCAGCCAACTGCGAGGACCTCCTTGGACGCCCGGGGCGGGCCGGGCCGCCGGAACGGGGCGCTTCCCGCCCTTGTACTAACACAGCCGCGCCGAAAGGGGAAACCCTGTTACGAAAGCTTCCCCGCCGGCCGGGTATATCTTAACCAAAAGGCGGGAAAAAGCACCCCCCAGGAGACTGTCGGAGAAAGGGGAAGATGGGGGGGGAGGGACCCTTTTTTGTAAAAAAGGGTCCCTCCCCCCCACCCCCAAAAAACTTCAGGGTTTTTTCCGGGTTGAGGAGCAGCCCGCCTTCTGGGACCATTTGTCGCGCCAGGCGTCCAAAAGCTCCCGGCCCTCCCCGGGATAGGCGGTCCACTCCTCCGGCGGGGTGGGGCGCGCCGGCTGGGGCCAGTGCCCCGGCTGGGGGTCGGGGCCCTCCAGGGCCACCCCCGAGGGCTCGCGGTCCACCAGGGCCGGGGACTCGCGGGGATCGAAGCCCGGGATCACCACGCTGAACTCCAGGGGCACCCCGTTGGGGTCGAAGGTATAGATGGAATGGATGAAGCCGTGGTCAATGACCTCGCTCACCCAGAAGCCGGCCGCGTCCAGGCTGTCCTTCAGCCGCCACAGCGCGGCGTGGTCCTCCACGGTGATGGCCAGGTGGTCGAAGATGAAAGGTCCCTTGGCCGGGTAGCCGTGATCCTTCTCTTCCACCGGCTCCACTTCCGGCCACTCGAAAAAGCCCACCAGATCGCGCGCGGAAAGCTCGAAGAAATACAGCCGCCCGCCTTCCCGGCCCAGGCCGGCCACCAGCCTGAGCCCCAGGAGATCCCGCCAATAGCGGATGGTGGCCGGCAGGTCCCGGGTGGCCAGGACCAGGTGGTTGACTCCCTTGTGACGGGGCATGCGAGCATCCTTTCCCGGGGCGGCCGCCGCCGCCCCCCGCCGGGCTTGAGACCCTTTCCTATATTCCAATTATCCTTGACAGCGGGGGGACGATGATCTAATTTCGGCACACTTCGTCACACCATGAAAGCTTTGCGGGACGCTGGGTTAGTCCCCGCGGCCGCCAGCAGCCCTCCGGGTGGCGGGGGGTCAGCTTTGGCTTGACGAGTTGTGCGCGAGTATGTTAACAGTTTCACGTTGTGGAAACGTGAAATTTTTTGCATTCTTATCAGCCATTAGCGATCGCCCCGGCAGGGGCGCGTTCCGCGGGGAGTGCCGTGGGCGGCCAGGGGATCGGTACGGCGGGAGTGATACCCGGTAATGGAACTCAGCGAGTTTCTGGCCAAGAAAAAGGGCCCGGTCCTCGACGCCTGGATTTCCGCCATCGTCGCCACCTATCCCGAACAGACCGCTCAATTCCTGCGGCGCAAGAAAGACCGCTTCCTGAACCCGGTGGGCCACACCATCCAGAACGAAACCGACAACATCCTGGAGCAGTTGCTCCTGGACGAGCCGGACTTCGAGGCGCTGACCGGGTTCCTGGACAAATTGATCCGCATTCGGGCCATCCAGGACTTCACCCCGGCCCAGGCGCTGGATTTCGTGTTCGCCCTGAAGCCCATCATCCGCGAGTTGGTGGAGAAGGCGGGCATGACCGACGACTTGGCCCGGCAGGTGCTGGCCATGGAACGGCGGGTGGATCAGCTGGCGTTGCTTTCCTTCAATATATACATGGCGTGTCGTGAACAGATATACCAGATCAGGAGCAAGGAACTGGCCAACAACACCTACATGGCGCTCCGGCGCGCCGGGGTGGTGATGCCGGGAGAAGATGCGGCTGAGCTGGAAGAAGATTCAGAAGACAACAACGGGCTAACCTAAAGCGAGGTGGCATTTTATGTACGCCGTTGTCTCGGTCCTTACAGTTTTGGTTTTGATGGCCATCGCCTTGGCGGGGGTGGCGGGAGCCGGTCTGGACGTCCTGTTCGGCGTGATCATACCCTACGCGGCGTTGATCACCTTCTTCGTGGGCGTGGCGGTCCGGGTCATGGACTGGGCCGGTTCTCCGGTACCTTTCCGCATTCCCACCACCGGCGGCCAGCAAAAAACACTGCCCTGGATCAAGCAGAGCAAGCTTGACAACCCCTACACGGGCGGGCAGGCCTTTCTCCGGATGGTGTTGGAGGTCCTGACCTTCCGATCACTGTTCCGGAACACCAAACTGGACTTCCGCCAGGGTCCGGTCATCCGCTACAGCTCGGAGAAATTCCTCTGGCTGTTCGCGCTGATGTTCCACTACGCCTTCCTGGTGGTCCTCCTGCGGCATCTGCGCTTCTTCCTGACGCCGACGCCCGAGTGGGTGTTGGGGCTGGAGGCCCTGGACGGCTTCTTCGAGGTGGGCCTGCCCCAGCTTTTGTTGTCGGGCGTGATCCTCTTCGGCGCGGTGGGACTTTTGTTCACCCGCCGCATGTGGATTCCCACGGTGCGTTACATCTCGCTGCCGGCCGACTACTTCCCCCTGTTCCTGATCATGTTCATCGCCCTCACCGGCATCGCCATGCGCTATCTCTTACGGGTGGACGTGACCGGCATCAAGGAACTGACCATGGGCTTGGCCACCTTCCACCCCACGGTGCCCGAGAACCTGAGCCCCTGGTTCTACTGCCACTTGTTCTTGGTTTGCTGTCTCATCGCCTACTTCCCCTTCAGCAAACTGATGCACCTGGGCGGCGTGTTCCTGAGCCCCACGCGCAACCTGGCCAACAACAGCCGGGCCAAGCGGCACATCAACCCCTGGAACCCTCCGGATATCAAACCCCACTCCTACGCGGCCTATGAAGACGACTTCCGCGAGGAGATGGTGGAAGCCGGCATACCCGTGGATAAGGAACTGGAGCCCGCAGAGGGTGACCCCGCAGAGGGTGAAGAGGAATAACTATGGCTGACAAACTCCCCAAGCCTGAAGTTCTAGGCAACATAAGTCATCAGCCGCCCCACAAGGGCTGGATGGACACCAAACCCGAGTTCCGGCCAGGTACCTATCTCTACGCGGTCAACCCCAAGTCCCTGGAGGCCCTGCATCAGCCGAACCCCCGGGAATGGAACCCCACCGACGCGGACTGGAAGCTGCCGGCCGACTGGCAGGGCACGGTCAGGGAAGGCATCAAGGACCGGCTTAAGCGGTTCCGCTCTTTCAAGCTGTTCATGGACATCTGCGTCAGGTGCGGCGCCTGCGCGGACAAGTGCCACTTCTTCATCGGCACCGGCGACCCCAAGAACATGCCGGTCCTGCGGGCCGAGCTGTTGCGCTCGATCTACCGCCAGGACTTCACCACCCTGGGCAAGGTGCTGGGCAAGATGGCCGGCGGCCGCAAGCTGACCGAGGACGTGCTGAAAGAGTGGTTCTACTACTTCTTCCAGTGCACCGAGTGCCGCCGCTGCTCCCTGTTCTGCCCCTACGGCATCGACACAGCCGAGATCACCATCATCGCCCGCGAGCTGTTGAACCTTTTGGGTTGCCAGATCGACTGGATCGGCACCCCGGTGGCCAACTGCAACCGGACCGGCAACCACCTGGGCCTGAAGCCGGCCACCTTCAAGGAAAACATCGAGTTCATGCTCGATGACATCGAAGAGTTCGTGGGGGTGCGGCCCGAGCCCACCTTCAACCGCAAGGGGGCCGAGATCCTGTTCATCACCCCCTCGGGCGACGTGTTCGCCGATCCCGGCATCTTCACCCTCATGGGCTACCTGATGCTCTTCGATCACATCGGGCTGGACTACACCTGGTCCACCTACGCCTCCGAGGGCGGCAACTTCCTGGCTGGATCGCCCGGTGAGCCCCATCACCGGCACGGTGTTCGAGAACGCGGCCTCCACCAAGATGGTGCACATCACCGAGTTCACCGCGGACCTCATCAAGAACAACAAGCTGAAGCTGGACCCCAGCCGCAACGACCACCTGACGGTGACCTACCACGACTCCTGCAACCCCGCCCGCGGCATGGGCATGCTGGAGGAACCCCGCTACGTCATCCGGAACGTCTGCAACAACTTCGTGGACATGCCGCCCCAGACCATCCGGGAGCAGACCTTCTGCTGCGGCAGCGGCTCCGGTCTGAACGCCGGCGAGTATCTGGAGATGCGGCTCCGGGGCGGGCTGCCCCGCGGCAACGCGGTCAGATACGTGCAGGAGAACGATGGCGTCAACATGCTGGCCTGCGTCTGCGCCATCGACCGCGCCGTGCTGCCGGCCCTGAATGACTACTGGGCCCCCGGCGTAGCGACCTGCGGGGTCAGCGAGCTGGTGGCCAACGCCCTCGTCATGGAGGGCCAGTTGGAGGACCGCATCTGCGACCTGCGGGGCGAGGAAATCCCCCATCTGGCCGGGGCGGCCGAGGAAGAGGAGTAGACCATGAACGACAAGGGCAAGATAGTCGCCGGCCTGATCATCTTCCTGGCCGTGTTCTCCTTCCCCTTCTGGTACAACCTGGGCCAGGCCAAACCGATTCCCAAACCGGAGCTACCGGCCAAGAAGGTGGCCACCCAGTGCGTGGAGGCCACGGCCTACATGAAAACCTCGCACATGCGGGTGCTGGACATCTGGCGGAACTCCGTGGTTCGTGATGGCAACCGCTTCTACGCTTCGGAACTGTCGGGCAAAGAGTTCGATATGAGCTTGTCCAACACCTGCATGCAGTGCCACACCAGCAAGGTCAAGTTCTGTGACCAGTGCCACAACTACGTGGGGGTGTCGCCGTACTGCTGGACCTGCCACATCGAGCCGAAGGAGAAGAAGTGATGTCCCTGGACAGAAGAAGATTTCTGAAACTGGCCGGCCTCACCACCCTGGTGGGGCTGGGGGGCACCGCCGGTTGGGAGCTTTTGCGTCCCGGGGCTCTGGAGGCGGCACAGGAGACACCTAACCCCGGGGCCCTCACGGCCCGCCGGTGGGGCATGGTCATCGACATGCAGAAGTTCACGCCGGAGACGGCGCAGGCTTCCATCGATGCGTGCAACTACTACCACAACGTGCCCACCATCGACACCAAGCAGAATATCAAGTGGATCTGGCTGGCCCCCTACCTCAACGTCTTCCCGGAGACGGAGAACCCCCGCGCCAGCGAAGCGGTGGAGACCGCGGACTTCATCACCATGTGCAACCATTGCGACAATCCTCCCTGCGTGCGGGTCTGCCCCACCCAGGCCACTTTCCGCCGCGAGGACGGGATCGTGATGATGGACATGCACCGCTGCATCGGCTGCCGCTTCTGCATGGCCGCCTGCCCTTATGGCTCCAGGAGCTTCAACTTCATGGACCCGCGGCCCCACATCAAGAAGGAATACCCCCGCTACCCCACCCGCACCCGCGGCGTGGTGGAAAAGTGCACCTTCTGCTCCGAGCGTCTGGAGGTCGGCCAGCTTCCCTACTGTGTGGAAGCTTCCGGCGGCGCCATGGTCTTCGGTGACGTGGACGACCCCGGCAGCGAAGTGCGGCAGATCCTGCGCCAGCGGTTCAGCATCGTGCGTAAACCAAACCTGGGCACCCATCCCCAGGTTTACTATCTTGTATAGGGGTCCGTTATGCTGGAAAAAGCGCTAAGCGGAAGCAAAGTCTACTGGACTTGGCTCACCTTCCTCCTGGTGGTCTCGGGCGTGGGCTTCGGCGCCTACCTGATTCAGTACAATCAGGGCTTGACCATCACCGGTATGAGCCGTGACGTCTCCTGGGGCTTTTACATCGCCCAGTTCACCTACCTGGTCGGCGTGGCCGCTTCGGCGGTGATGCTGGTTATGCCCAAATACCTGCATCACTACAAAAAATTCGGCCGCATCGTCATCCTGGGCGAGTTCCTGGCCGTCTCCGCCGTCCTCATGTGCCTGTTGTTCATCATCGTCGACCTTGGCAAGCCGGAACGGGCCCTGAACGTGCTCCTGAACCCCACGCCCAATTCCATCCTGTTCTGGGACATGATCGTGTTGAACGGCTATTTGGCCATCAACATCGTGGTGGGCTGGGTCACCCTGGAGGCCGAGCGCAAGCAGCTCGAGCCGCCGGCCTGGATCAAGCCCTTCATCTACCTGTCCATCCCCTGGGCGGTCAGCATCCACACGGTCACGGCCTTCCTGTACGCCGGTCTGCCCGGCCGGGGCTTCTGGCTCACCGCCATCATGGCCCCCCGCTTTTTGGCCTCGGCCTTTGCCTCGGGCCCCTCGGTGCTGATCCTCCTGGCCTTCCTGGTGCGCAAGATCTCCAAGTTCGACCCGGGCAAGGAGGCCATCCAGAGCCTGGCCAAGATCGTGACCTACTGCATCATCCTCCATATATTCTTCTTCCTCCTGGAGGTGTTCACGGTCATGTACAGCCAGATCCCCAGCCACATGACCCACCTGGAGTACCTGTACTTCGGCCTGCACGGGGCGGGCCGGCTGGTGCCCTTCATGTGGACGGCCATGTTCATGGGCTGCACGGCCATCGCGCTCCTCATCGTGCCCAAGTGGCGGAGCAATGAGAAGCTGTTGGGCCTGGCCGCGGTGCTGGTCATCTGCGCCACCTGGATCGACAAGGGTCTGGGCCTGTTGACCGGCGGTTTCGTGCCCAACCCCTTGCACGAGATCACCGAGTACGCGCCCACCGCCCTCGAGCTGACCATCACCGTCGGCGTGTACGCCATCGGCGCCCTGGTGCTCACCGTGCTGTACAAGGTGGCCATCGGGGTGAAGGAAGAGATCCGGGCCTAAGCCGGACTCCGGCCCCGGCCGCTGGCGCGGCCCTGGGCCGTCTCGCGAAAAAGACCCCGGCCGCCGTCCCTGGGACGGCGGCCGGGGTTCTATCTTTTGAGATCATTGCACGGAGCGTCCTGCCCCGTGCATCGGCCTCCTTTTGGGGCCGGGGAGGGCGGAGTGGCGCCCCGTGGCACGGACCCTCGGCCGCCGGGGGGCGCGCGGCGGTCCGCCGGGCAGGGCCGCGGAGCCGGGCTCTTTTCTGGGGGGAGTAGGGCGGCGGGTGGCCCGCAACGGCCCCGGGCTCCGGCGCACCCGTCCACTAGGGAGAGCGGTGGGCCGGCCGGGGCAGGTCAGCCCTGCCGTAGGCTCCGGCGCGGGCGCTGCCGGAGGACGCGTGACGGGGCGAAGCCCCCCGCAGGCGCCGCCCGGCCCGGGGGCACAGGCCACCTTCCGCGCCCGCGGGCGCGTGGCCAAGAGCCGGCCAGCTTGGTTGCTCGGCGCAATCCGCTAAGCCAAACAACCCGCGCGGAAACCGGGAGCGGCCTGGGGGGCCGCTCAGTAGCGCGGACGCTCCAGGGCCTCGTTGACCCGTAGCGGCCGGCCGCTCATCTGCGAGCCGTTGGCGGTCTCCAAAACCGCCATGGCCTCGTTATCCTCCATCTCCACGAACCCGAAACCCCGGGAGCGCCCGGTCTGACGGTCCATGATGACCCTGGCGGAGATGACTTGACCGAACTGCTCGAAGTGCTCGCGCAAATCCGCGTCGCCCGCGCTGTAGGGAAGGTTGCCCACGAAGAGTTTTTTCGGCATGACGTAACCTGACTCCCAACCTGGGGCGGGCGGAGGAAAGCGCCGTGCCTCCGCCGGGCCGCCGCCCAGGAAATCCGGAACCGGCTCACGGGGAGCCGGCGGCGGGAACCTGTTTTCCCTGCCGTCCCCCCCGCGTGGCGGGTGGCCCAAGCTGGGACCAGACGGCCCGGCCGGCGGGTAACTCCGGCCTGGTGGCCCCAGCGGTGCGGGTCGATGCCCCAAGGCGCCGGTCCCCCGTCCCGGCGCGGCCAGTCGCGGGGCGATGGGTGCCAGCACCCTGTTTAGCCTGTCAAAGCATAGTTTGCACAGGGGTTATGTGTCAAGACCGGTGACAGACCGGGGTAAAGGCCGGCCCGGCCCACCGGCCGCGGAGCCGGGCCACGGCGCGACGGGCCTCCTTCCGGGGGCCGGCCAGGGGAACCGCTCCCTGCCCGGACCGGGTTAGGGCCCCTCACAGGGTGTTGAAAAAGACCATCCATGGCCTTTTTCAACCCATCTTGGCAAAGGCGTCGTTTTGCCAAGATGGACAAATTGCTTGCCTTTTCAAGGCCGCGCAATTTGGCGCGCCCTCCCCGGGGTCCCCAAACAAGCCGTAGCTTGTTTGGGGTGGTCCCTGGCGCGCCCCGCAGGCTGTTTTTCAACAGCCTGCTAAACCATCGGCTCCCGATTGTAGGTCTCCCGCAGGAACCCCGCTCCCACCAGGGCCAACCCCGCGCAAACCAGATAGGCCACGAACACCGCGCTGAACATGGGCGTGGTGTAGGTGCCGCCGCTGCCCTGGTTCTCCAGGATGCGTCCCACCAGGGGCTGCATCACCGCGCCGGCAAAGAAGGGGAACAGGTTGATGAGCCCCACCGAAGTGCCGGCGATGGCGACCGGGAACAGCTCCTTGGCCATGGTGAAGCCCACCGGGGCGATGGCGCTGGCCACCAGGCTCACCACGAAGAACCAGGGGTAGAGGGACCAGGCCGGCAGGAAATCCGGGGCCCAGGCCAACGGCAACAGGCAGACCAACAGCAAGGCCGAGGTCAACAGGAGGACCTTCTTGCGGGAGCGGAAAACCCGGTCCGAGAGGTAGCTCAGGAAGGGGCTGCCCAGGATCATGGCAAAGGCTGACAGCGAAAGGATGAAACCCACCTGCTTTTGGGGGAGCCCATACACCCGGGCCAGGAAGGGCCCGGCCCACAGCCCGGCAAAGCTGAAGAACACCGCGAAGGTGCCGGCGAACCACAGGGCCAGGGGCCAGAAATGGCGGCAGGACAACACCAGCTTGGCCCCCTGCCACAGGCCGAGCGCCGCGGGAGCCTGGCCGTCGGCCGGGGCCACGGCGTGCTCCACCGGGGGATAGCCCAGATCCTCGGGCCGGTTGCGCACCAAAAACCACACCCCGGCCATGACCAGCACGGTGAGCCCGCCCATGGCCATGAAGCTGCCCCGCCAGCCCAGGAAGCGGGAGGCGTAGTCCAGGGGCGTGGCCGCGGTGTAGGCCCCCACGCCGCCCATGGCCATCAACAGGCCGGTCATGAGGCCGAATTCGGACCGGCGGAACCAATGGGTGAGGATCTTCAAGGCGGGCACAAAGACCAGGGCCACCCCCAGGCCCACCAGCAACCGGGCCAGGGTGGCCACCAAGGGGGTTTGGGCCAGGCCGAAGAGAAAAGACCCCACCGCGGCCAGGCCCAGGAACAGGGTCATGGAGCGGCGGGGGCCCCAGGAGTCGGACAGGAGCCCGGCGGGGATCTGCATCAGGGCGTAGGGGTAGAAGTAGGCCGAGGCCAGCACCCCCATGAGGGTGGGCCCGGCCGCCAGGTCGGACATGATTTTTTCGGCCACCACGGCGGGGCAAAGGCGGTGGAAATACACCAGGACGTAGGCCAGGGCCACGATGGCGAAGATGAGCCAGCGATAGGAAGTGGGGGCGGCAGGTCTTTCCATGGGAACCTCCAGAGCGGACCGCGGGGTTGGGTGCTGGGGCTGCCCGAGGAAGCGAAAAAGAGAGGTTAGCGGCAGCGAAAACCGGAGCCGAACGGGAACCCGGGCCCGGAAGCGGGGCTCCCGCCCCTCACTTTAATTTTTTTGGCCGTCGCGGCGCAAGAGGGGGCGCGAGGGCGGAGGCCGGGAGGGGAAAATGGGGCCGAGCTTCGGCCGGGGACACCTTTTCTTCCCGGTGGGCTCGGTTTTGTGCTAAGCAAAATGATTAATCAGGCTCGATTGACTAGACCTATACCCGCTAAGCCGCCTGCACATGACACAGCTTTGCCTGCCCACCTGTAGGGCCAGCTTGGCCACGATGCCTTTGCTTGGTCCTCTTGGCCTCTCGCCCCGCCGGAGAGGAAGCGACCTGCCCAGCGGGCGCTTGCCGGTCGTGGGCTTTCTGGCGCCTATCCTGTTTTTGGTGCTATTTCTGGTGATTACCCTGGTTGGCTCCCCCGCGGGAGCGGCGGAGGGCCGCCGCCGGGTGGTGGTGGTGGGCTCCCAGGGCTCCCCGCCCTATGAGTTCCTGTCCGCGCACGGCGAGCCTCGGGGCATCCTGGTGGATCTCTGGCGGCTCTGGTCCGAGGCCACCGGGGTGGAAGTGGAGTACCTGCTCACCGAACCGGACCAGGCCCTGGATTTGGTGCGCCGGGGCCGGGCCGATGTGGTGGGCGGTCTGGTGGGCCTGCCGGCGGTGGAACCGGGCCTGGCCTACAGCCCGCCCCTGCTCTCCGTTCCGTCCTACGTGTTCTTCCCCCGGCAGATGCCGGCCTTGAAAGGTTTGGAGGACCTGGCCGGCTTCGCGGTGGGCTTGGCGGCCCGGGACCGGGCCATCCGCGGCGAGGCCTTGGCGGCCGGGGCCCGGGTGGAGAACTTCGCCACCTACGAGGAACTCCTGGCCAGGGTGCTGGCCGGGCGGCTCAAGGTGTTCGTGGCGCCGGACCCGGTGGCCGGTTATCTCCTGGCCCGCCAGGGCCGGGAGGGAGATTTTCTCCGCTCGGAACAGCCGGTGGCCGCGGGCCTGGTGCGGGCCGCGGTGGCCGCGGACGACGAAGCCCTGCTGGACCTGGTCAACAACGGCTGGCAGGCGGTGACTTCCGAGGACCGGGCCCGGGTACTGGACGCCTGGAGCGGCCGTCCCTTGGAAGTGGCGGGCCCGGGCTTGGTCTGGCTGCTGCCGGCCCTGGCCTTTGGGGCGCCTTTCCTGGCCGCGGTCGGGCTCTGGTGGGGCAACCGCCGTTTGCGCGGGCGGCTGAACCGGGTGGCGGGCCGCCTAGCCCAGGTGGTTTCGGACCTGGATGACTCCCGCGACGAGGCCCGGGAGCATCAGGAGAAGTACCGCCTCCTGGTGGACAACCAGCCGGACCTCATCGTGGAGGCGGACCTGGCGGGGCGGCTGTTGTTCGTGGGCCCCTCCTTCCTGGCGACCACGGGCAAAAACGTGGAGCAGGTGCTGGGGCAAAACTTCTGGTTCCTCACCCACGCCGACGACATCGGGCCGGTGCAGGACATGTTCCACCGCCTGGCCTTGCCGCCCTACACCGCCCAGCTGGATTGCCGGCTGTTGGCGGTGGGAGGCTGGCGCTGGTTGGCCTGGACCGCCCGGGCGGTGCCCGACGAGTTGGGCCGGCCCCGCACGGTGGTGGCGGTGGGCCGCGACATCACCCGCAACAAGGAGGCCGAGCGGGAGCGGGGCCGTCTGGCCGCCATGGTGCACCAGGCCAAGGAGGGCATGGTCATCGCCGATCCTGACGGGCAGGTGGTGTACGCCAACCCGGCCTTCCTGCGCCTGTCCGGCTTCTCCTGGGCGGAGCTGGCCGGCCGCGACCTCTTGGAGCTGCACGGCGGCCTGACCGCCCACGCCCAGAAGGAGATCGCCCAGGTCGTGGCCCAGGGCGGGGTGTGGACCGGGGTGCTCTCCCCCCGCAAAAAGGACGGCTCGCCCTACGAAGTGGAGTCCAGCCTTTTCAAAATCACCTGCCCCGATCACCAGAGCGCCGGCACCGCGGTGATCAGCCGGGACGTGACCCATGAGATGATGCTGGAGCGCCAGTTGGCCCAGGCCCAGAAGATGGAGGCCATCGGCACCCTGGCCGGAGGGATCGCCCACGATTTCAATAACCTGCTCACTTCCATCATGGGCTACACCCAGATGGTGCAGCGCCTGACCACCCAGGACAGCCCGGCTCAGGGCCACCTGGAGCAGGTCCTGACGGCAGGGCGGCGGGCCACCTCCCTGGTGGAGCAGATCCTGGCCTTCAGCCGCTACAGCGAGCACAACCTGCGGCCGGTGCGGCTGTGGGGGGTGGTGCGGGAGGCGGTGGAGTTGGTGCGGGGCTCCCTGCCCCGGAGCATCACCCTGGTGCCGGAGCGGGGCACCAGCGGCGACTGGGTTCTGGCCGATGCCTCGCGGCTCTCCCAGGTGGTGATGAACCTCTTGACCAACGCGGTCTACGCCCTGAAGAAGTCCGGCGGCGAGATCCGGGTGGCCCTGGCCGAGCGGGGGCCCGGGGAGGAGGGATTGCCGGCCGAGGATTCGCCGGAGGGCGCCGGGCTGCTGGTCTTGGAGGTGAGCGACAACGGGCCGGGCATGGACGCGGCCACCCAGGCCCGCATCTTCGAGCCCTACTTCACCACCAAGCCGCCGGGCGAGGGCACCGGTATGGGCCTGGCCCTGTGCCGCGAGGTGGTCACCGGCCTCCAGGGGAACATCGAGGTGGAGACCGCGCCGGAGCGGGGCACCACCTTCCGGGTGCTCCTGCCCGCCCTCGCCCAGCCCGGCGGGGAGTCCCCCGGAGCCGCGGCGGTGGGGCCCATGGCCGGCAACGGGGAATGCATCCTGTTGGTGGATGACGAGGGCGCGGTCCTGGCCCTGTGCCAGGAGCTCCTCTCCGACCTGGGCTACCAGGTCACGGCCCTGGCCGAGCCGGCCGAGGCCGCCGACCTTTTGCGGGAGGGCGCCCTCCATTTCGATATGTTGATCACCGACCGCCAGATGCCGGGCTTCTCCGGTGAGCAGTTGGCCCAGACCGCCCTGGAGCACCACCCCGGCCTGCCGGTGATCCTGTGCACCGGGCTCAACGGTCAGGTGGGCCAGGGTGACGACGGGCTGTTCCGGGCGGTGGTGCACAAACCGTTTCAAATGAATGAACTGGCGCGGACGGTCCGTAAAGTTCTGGACGAAGCCGGGGTGAATTAGTAGAATGAGCCTTCATTCAGAATAGCTTACCTCAAGGAGGACTATCCATGGCCTTTAGCAATGTGGCTGATATCTTCGAGGGCATGCCCAAAGCCTTTAACGCCGCCGCGGCCGGCAACGCCGACCTGACCTTCCAGTTCGACCTGAGCGGCCCCCAGGGCGGCACCTGGAACGTGGTGGTGAAGGACGGCGCCTGCCAGGTGAACCAGGGCGCGGCGGAAAAACCCACCGTGACCATCGCCATGGCGGACACGGACTACCTGGACATGATCAACGGCAAGCTGAACGGGGTCACCGCCTTCATGACCGGCAAGCTGAAGGCCACCGGCGACATCATGGCCGCCCAGAAGCTTTCCAGTTTCTTCAAGCTGGCCTGATAGGGACGGCTGCAACCGGCCGCCCGGGTCCGCCGGGGGGCCTGCCCCCGGCCTTGCCACGCGGCGGGTGCGAGGGGGCGCCCGCGTGCCCGGGCTCCCGGCGAGGCTCCCCTCCCGCGCCCCCGGGGCGTGGAGAGAGTGGTGCGGCCGGGCGGCGGGTTGCTCCCCGGCCTGAAAAGGAGGCCTTGTCCCGGAACCGAACGCCCGGGACCGGGCCGCCGAAGACAAACACGCCCCTGGGAAGTGGAACTTCCCAGGGGCGTGGCCATTTCAAACTCGGTCCGGCCTCTGGCAGGGGGTTGCAAAAGTCCCTCCATGGCCTTTTGCAACCTAGATTGGCAAAAACGTGGTTTCGCCAACCTAGACAAATCGCTTGCTTCTTCATGGCCGCGCAATTTGGCGCGCCTCGCAGGTTGTTCCTGCCAGGGGGCTAGCCCTGCGGACCTCCCCGGTAGGGGCCCCGCGGCGGATAGTAGGGCCGGTAGCCCCCGCGGTAAGGCGGCGCATAGTAGCGGGGGGCGCGGTAGTAACCCGGCGCCGGGACATAGACCCCATAGCCCGGGTACACCACCGGAGGCGGCGCGTAGTACACCGGGGGCGGCGCATAATACACCGGGGCCGGGGGACAAGCCGCGGCGGCGGCGATAGCCCCGATGGTCAGCCCCACGGTGGCCCCGATCAACCAGGGCAGGGCCCCGTGGCCGCCGGCCTCGGCGTTCTGTACGGCCCGGCCGCCCAAGGTCAACGCGGCCACGGCCAAGGCGATCACCACGAACTTCTTCATTGTAAACCTCCTGACCTACCTACTTGCGGTCACCGGATGGCGGGGGCGGCGCCGGGGCGAGGCCGCCTTCCGCCGGGGGCGGCGACTGTCTCCAACCGCCGCGGTCCGACCGGCGGCTCTGGAACATACTCTTTAGACGCAGATAGCGATCCAATCTTAGAACCTGACGCACTTCCCATAAAAAATTTGATTGGGCCAGGGAGCGCCGGGCCTGGGCCTGGGCGATCTCCTGGAATTTGGCCTCAACCTGGGCCTGTTCCGGGTGCTCCTGATCGAACAGGCTGTCCAACTCGGCCCGGGCGATCTGGATGCGGCTTTTTTCCGCAATGCGGGTCTTTTGCAGGGCCAGGTGCTTCTGGTCCAGGGTCTGCACCTCCTCGGCCGTGAGCTGCAGCGCCTTGACCAGGACCGGGTCTTGCCACCATTTGCGCAGGTCCCGGTCCCGGTCCCCGTCCCGGTCGCGGTGGCTGCCCGCGGCCCCCGGGGTGGGGCTCCCCAGCCCGGCAGCCAGCAAGACCAGGGCCAAAGCCAAGGCCAGGCCGGCCGGCCTATTCAGCAGCCGCGATTTTGCCATGTTCCTCCCCCTTTCAGCAGTTCCACCAAATTCCACTCCGGGTCATCGTTTTCGGCCGGGGCCGTCTCGTCCGGCGGCCAGGCCGGGGTCTCGTCTTCGCCGCCCAGGAGAAACTCCTGGAACGGGGGCAAGGGCAGGCTGCCGGTCTGCCCAAAGGCCGGCCCGGTAAGCCCTGCCGGGGCCAGGACCTCGGCGGTCCAGCCCGGCGGCGGCGCCATCGTGCCCGGGCGGAGCCCGGGGCCGGGCCAGAGCCACAAGGCCAAGAGGAGCGTGGCGGCCAGGGGCGCGGCGGCCAGGGGCGCGGCCCGGGACCAGGACCGGACGCGCAACGGCCTCCCGGCGCGCGCCGCGGCCAGGAGCGGCCGCGGGGGGGAGGGCAGCCGGCGGGCGGCCCGGGCCAGGCGATCCAGGTCTCCCCGGAGTTCAGCCAGCTCCGGGGCCTCCTCGCCAGGGTGGGCCGGCCGGCTCATGGCTCCAGCTCCCGCAAAAAGGCCCGGAACTGCCGGTCGGCCTTGAACTTGGCCAAGGCGCGGTAAAGATGGGTCTTCACCGCGCTGACATGCAGGTCCAGGGCCTGGGCGGTTTCCGGCAGGGTCAGCTCGTCCACGAACCTGAGCAAGAAGACCTCCCGTTCCCGGCGGGAGAGCCTCTGGCTGAACTCGTGCAGCCGGCGGTGAAACTCTCCCTGCCAAACTTCGTCAAAGGCGTTTTCTCCCGGAGCGGCCACCGCTTCCTCGGCAGGGTCCGCCTCCCAGGCGGGCCCCAGCCCCACCAGGCCCCAGAGCCGCTCCCGCCGCCGGAAATCCCGCACCTGGTTCAGGGCGATGCTGAACAGCCAGGGGCGGAAACTGGCGGGCTGGGCCAGGTGGGGCAAGCCGGCCTGGGCCTTGAGGAAAACCTCCTGGGCCAGGTCCTCGGCCTCCCCGGGCCGCCGCAGCCGGAGCGCGATCATGCGGTGAATCTCCGGCCAAAAGAGGTTGGCCAATTCCTCCCAGGCCGCCCGGTCGCCGGCCCGGGCCTCGCGGGCCAACCGGGCGATCTCGGCGGGGGCAAGCTCGGGCGCGGCCGGGGCCGGCGGGCGGGGAGCGGGGCTCAAGTCAGTCTTCTCCTGGCGGCGCCTTGCATCAGAGGAGATGTCCGGGCCGCTTGTGTGGTCTACAAAAAAAAAACCAGAGTGATTTTTTTGAGGCGGCAGCCCGGCCGGGCGTGGCCTCCAGGAGCGGGGTGGCGGGAGACCGCCCCGCGCATAGGTCTGATTTCCCCATCACAATGGGAAAAAACCCGGCCGCGGGACCAGAAAAATTCCTAGCCCGGGACTCCCGCAAGACTTCAGTCTAGCTCCCGAAGGCCGGCCAACGCAAGCTCCCGTCCGGGGAACCAGCTTGACTCCCCGCACGGCCCGGCCTAAGATAGGCAACCATCCCGGTGCCTTGTTCGGCCGGGTACTCCGGCGGAACAGGTGGCGGAGTACTCTCTTCTGGCTCCCCTGGGAAGCTGGCGGCGCACGCCGGAGCTCCCAGGGCAGCGGGCAAGGATTCCGGGGCCCCACATGAATCCGGTCATCGATGGCGAACTGAAGCAAGCCTTTCTGTCGGAGTGCTTTGAGCATCTCGACATGATCGAGGCGGATCTCCTGGACCTGGAGCGCGGCAAGATGAGCTGGGGTCCAGAGGTGATCCACCGCATGTTCCGTGGCATGCACTCGGTGAAAGGCTCGGCCGCGGTGTTGGAGCTGACCGGCATCGGTCAGCTCAGTCACCTTTCGGAAACCGTCCTGGAAAAGCTGCGCGAGGGCGAGTTGCAACCCTCGGTCCGGTTGGTGGAGATCCTTTTGGCCACCCTGGACCGCCTGCGCTTTCTCACGGCCAATCTGGAGGAACACCAGGACGAGGCGAGCCCCCGGGAGACTGCTTCCCTGCGGAGTCTCCTGCAGCCCGCCCCGCCGCCCCCCCCGGAACCCCCGCCCGAGGCCGCGGACGCCGCGCCGGTCCCGGCCTGGCAGCCGGCGGACATCCCCGCGCCCGGGCCACCCCGCCAGGTGAAGGTCCTGGTGGTGGACGCCAACCTGGCCGCCCGCTCCATGGTGCGGGGGCTGTTGGCGCCCCGGGAGGTGACGGTGCGGGAAGCGGCCAGCGCCCAGGAGGCCCTGGACCTCTTGGCCGCCGACCCCGAGGTGAAGCTGGTGGTGGTGGGCCACTCGCCGCCCGCGGTCAACGGACCCGGCCTGGTGGGCCGCCTCCGGAGCAAATACGACCGCCGTCATCTGGCCATCGTGGGCCTCAGCGACCGCAGCAACGCCGGCCTCACCGCCGCCCTGCTCCGGAACGGCGCCAGCGATTTCGCGTCCCGGCCCCTGGTGCTGGCCGAGTTCCTGCGCCGGGTGGACCTGAACCTCGAGCTGGTGGGCCTGTGGGAGGCCCTGGAGCAGAGCGACCGCCACGACCGCCTCACCGGGCTGCACCACGGCAAATACTTCATGGAAGAGGGCCGGCGTCTGTACCAGCAGACCAAGAGCCGGGAGGAAGACCTGAGCCTGGCCCTGGTGTGCATCGACAAGCTCAAAAACATCAACGAGCACTATGGCCACCAAGGCGGCGACGCCTGCCTGCAACAGGCGGGCACGGTGCTGCGCCAGACCTTCGGGGCCCGCGGCCTGGTGGCCCGGCTGGGCGGCGGGGAATTCGCCGCCCTGGTGCCCGGCCTGGACGAGGCCCGGGCCCGGGTGATCCTGGAGGTGGTGCGGCGGCATTTGGCCGGGCTGGAGGTGCTCTACGGCGACAAGAGCCTCAAGATGACCGTGTCCATCGGGGTCACCACCGATCCCGGCTCCTCCCTGGAGGAGATGGTGGCCCTGGCCGGCAAGCGGCTGGACCTGGCCCGCCGCTCTGGCGGCGATGTGGTGATGCAGGACACCTGAGCCCCGGCCCCGGACGGGGGACTCCGCCCAGGCCAGCTTCCCACGGTTTCCCGCCAGCGGGGTTTCCCCCCGGCCGCGTAGGCCGCGGCGTGACGGCATAAATTGCGGCGGGTCGCCGTGGGGCTGGTCCCCGGTGGCGGCGGCCGCGGGGGGGCGTCTCCGGGCCCCCTGGGTCTCCCGTGGGGGTGACCCGGGAAGGATTCTCCGCCGGCCGGGGCGTAACCCCTGGCCAGGCGTCACCCGGCTCCCTCCGCGGGCCGGGGCGCGGTCCCCCCCGGCGCCCGCCACCCCTTCCCAAAAAAAACTTGACCCTGGCCCGGGGCGGGTGGCCCCGGGCCAGGGTGGGTTGTCGTGGTCCGCTGGCGGGCTCCGGGCCGGGCCCGGAGCCGGAATCTACTGCCGGCCGGAAAGCACCTGGGTGATCTTATTATCGGAAAGCTGCACCACCACGGTCATGTCCAGCTCCTTGAAGAACAAGTGGTCAAATTCCTTGTCCGAGCTGGGCAGCTTCTCGGGCTTGCCGTAACGCTCCTCCAGAGAAGTGGAAACCGGCGCGAAGTAGTGCAACTCGGGCAGGTTCTTGAACATGGACTCCCGCACCATGGCCTTGGGCATGGGGGTGGGGGTGGGTCCGCTCATGGTGAAATCCGGCGCCGGAGGCGGCGTGGGGGTGGGAGTCGGCGTGGGCTGAATGTGCGTTTCCGCCTCCTGGGATTTATCCTCGCTGGGGCCGCAGCCCGCGGCCAGCATCAGGGCCATGGCCAGGGCGGCCGCGACCAAGATCACACGCAATGTCATCACGCTTCTCAACATGCCGATCCTCCGGAAAATGAATATTGTCAGCCGCCTTGGGCTTTGTGACCCACCCGCTCCGGCCGGTTGGCCCGAGCAAACACCTAGGGCCCCAGAGGGCCCCTGTTTAAAATTATATACCGCCGCCCGACTTTTGGGGTCCAGCTTCTAAAATTCTAAGGGCAGGGGACAGTCCCGGTCAATGCTGGGTAATTGCGCCTTTGTAAGGACAAGTGCTAAAGTTGGTTGAGCGTGCGCGTCCGGACCGCATTCCACGGAAAGAAGGTAGCTATGGGTCTGGATTCCAGGGACGCTGAGGAGCTGCAACAGGAACTGACCCGCCTGCGGGCGGAGTTGGCCCGTTTGCGCGCGGAGGCCGCCGCCCGGGAGGAGCGGGAGGCCGGCGGCGCGCCCCGGGACTGCTTTTCCCTGTTTACCGAACCCGCGGTGTACAAGGACGCGGACCTGGTCATCCGGGAAGCCAACCATGCTTTCCTGCGTATGGTGGGCCGCCACGCCCCGGAGGTGCTGGGCCGCCGCGACCAGGACCTCTTCCCGGCCGAGGAGGCCGGCGTCTTCGCCCAAGAGGATCAACTCTCCCTGGCCAGCGGCCAGCCCCGGGAGGCCGAGACCCACCTGACCGGCCTCACCGGCTCCCGCTGGGTGGTGGTCTGCCGCCGGCCCCTGCCGCCCCGGCCGGGCCGCCCCGTCGGGCTCATCATCACCTGGCGGGACATCACCGCCCGCAAGGTGGCCGAGGAGCGCCGCCGGGAGAGCGATGAGATTTCCCGCCGGTTGTTCCAGGGGGCCCGCGACGCCATGGTCGTGGCCGATGCGGCCGACGGCCGGCTCCTGAACGCCAACCAAGCCTTTCTGAAGCTCTATGGCTACCAGCTCTCCGACCTTTCCGGTCACACCCTGGCCGATCTGGAGGCCCCGGGCGGGGCGAACGGCCTTGACTCGCCGCCGGCAACCTACAGCCAGCGGGTGCTCCGCCGCCTGCACCACAAAAAGGGCGGCGAACTCTTCCCGGTGGAGGTCTCCTTCACCACTTTCCTCCGCGGCGGCCGGGAAGCCGTGTTGACCGTGATCCGCGACCTCACCGAGGCCGAGGTCATGGACCAGGCCCTGTTGGAGAGCCAGGAGCGTTTCCGGGCCTTTTTCGAGCAGGCCGCGGTGGGTATGGCCCTGGCCAACCTGAGCGGGGAATTCCTCCTGGTCAACCACCGCCTGGAAGAAATCCTGGGCCATCGCCCCGGGACTCTGGCCGGCCGGCCGGTCCGGGGCCTTTTGGAAGCTCCGGAGACGGACAAGCTGGCCCGGGGAGTGTCCCGCCTGGTCGCCGGGGAGATGAGCCGCTTCTACCTGGAAACCAGCTTCCTGCACACGGCCGGCCAGCGGCAGTGGGCCAAACTCACGGTCTCCCTGGGCCGGGATCATGAGCACCGTCCCGCCTACTACATCGCGGTGGTGGAGGACGTGACCTCGCGCAAGGTGGCCGAGGAAGCCCTGATGGAGAGCGAGCGGCGCTACCGCGACCTGTTCGAGGACCACCAGGCCATCAAGCTCCTGGTGGACCAGGACAGCGGGGCGGTGGTGGACGCCAACCCCGCGGCCTGCGAGTTCTACGGCTACAGCCATCCGGAGTTGACCCGCCTCCACCTGGCCGACTTGAACGGCCTCGGCCCGGCGGAGTACCGCGAGGCCATGGAAGAGGCCCGCCGGTTGGGCAAGAAGTGCGTGGAGGAGCAGCACCGCCTGGCGGGCGGGGATATCCGCTGGATGGAAAGCCACACCGGGGTGGTGACCGTGGAGGGCCGCACCGCCTGGTACGCCATCCTGCACGACATCACCGCCCGCCGGGCCATGGAGGAAGCCCTGGCCGAGCACATGAACTTTCAGCGCACCCTCATCGACACCATCCCCAACCCGGTGTTTTTCACCGACCGGGCCGGACGCTACCTGGGCTGCAACCGCAACTTTGAAGCCTTTCTGGGGGTCCGCCAGGAACAGCTTCTGGGCCGCACCCCCGCGGAAGTGGGTCCGGCCGAGCTGGCCAAGGTGCAGCAGGACACGGTGCGGCTCTTGGAGGAGACCGGCGCCGCGCCGGCGGGCTGGCGCTTCGAGGCGCGTTGCCAGCGCCAGGACCGCCAACCCCGGCAGCTGATCGTGCACTTGGCCGCTTTCACCGACGCGGCGGGCCAGCCGGCCGGCCTGGTGGGCACCCTGGTGGACATCACCGAGCAGCGGGCCGCCCGGGAGAAGCTGCAATACCAAAACACCCTGTTGACCGCCCAGAAGGAGACCAGCCCCGACGGCATCCTGGTGCTGGACTCCCGGGGCCGCATGCAGGACTGCAACCAGCGCTTCCTGGAGATGTGGGGCTGGGCCGACCAGGGAGCGGCTTGCCCGCCGCCCGAGGACATGGCCCCGGCCCTGCTGGGCCGCCTGGTGGATCCCCGGGCCGCCCGCCAACTGCTCCTGCACCCCGACGGCACCGGCCCCGGGGCCGAGTCCCGGCTCCAGCTCCACCTGGGGGACAACCGGGTGTTCGAGCAGTACAGCCGCCCGGTGGGGGACGCCCAGAGCGGGAGGTGGGGCCGGGTGTTCTTCTTCCGCGACCTGACCCAGCGGGTGCAGATGGACGCGGAACTCCGCCAGGCGATCTCCCTGTTGCAGGTGGTGGTGGACACCATGCCGGCCCACATCAGCCTGGTGGACCCCCAGTTCACCGTGCTGGACCTGAACCGCCGCCGCCTGGAGGCCCTGGACAACCCGGACAAAAGCCAGGCGGTGGGCCGCAAGTGTCATGAGCTTTACCAACACCGCGACACCCCCTGCCCCAACTGCCTGGTGCTCCAGGCGCTGGACCAGGGCCAAATGGTGACCCGGGTGAACGATCCCGGCGACGAACTCCATTTCGGCCATCCGGTGCAGTTCTACGCCGTGCCCATCAAGGCGCCGTCCGGCCAGGTAACCGCGGTGGTGGCCATCGCGGTGGATATCAGCCAGCTCCGCCGCGCCGAGGAGGAGCGGATTTACCGCGAGCGCCTGCAAGCGGCCATCGAGACCGCCGGCGCCGCCTGCCACGAGCTGAATCAGCCCCTGCAAGCCATCCTGGGGTTGGCGGAAATGGCTTTTTTACGTTTGGAACCCGGCAGCCGCGCCCAGGCGGATTTGGAGAAAATCATCGTTCAAACCCAGCGCATGGGCGAGATTACCGGCCGTTTGCGCAATATCACCTCCTTCCACACCAAGAGGTACGTGGGAAATACGCACATTCTGGATTTGGACAGCTCCACGGACTGACCCCCGCGCCGGGGTTCATTTGCGCCCTCCTCTTGCCCTGTTCACAAATAGAGATTAATAATTAATTAAAGTAATATTCATTTGTAGCGCTGGAGAAGCCAATGTGACCTGGGGGAGCCCGCTATTTCGTGACCGTCGTCAGGCAGGAGAGGTGCTTGCCGGCCTTCTTCCGCCCCTGGCCGGGGCGGATACGTTGGTGCTAGCCGTGCCCAACGGGGGCGTGGCGGTCGCGGAACCCCTGGCCCGCCAGCTGGGGGCGGTGCTGAAGCTCCTGGTGGTCCGGAAAATCCAGATCCCCGGCAACCCCGAAGCCGGTTTCGGCGCGGTGGGGGCCGGCGGGGGCCGGGTATTGGACCAGGGCCTCTTGGCGATCCTGGGCCTCAGCCCGGCCCAAGTGGAGGCCCAATCCGCCAAGGCTCGGGAAAGCGTGCGCCGCCGCTTGGCCGAGTACGGCGAGTGGGCCCGCCTGCCTCCCCTGACCGGGCGCACCCTCCTCCTGGTGGATGACGGCTTGGCCAGTGGCAGCACCATGGCCGCCGCGGTGGAGCTGGTGCGGGCCGAGAAACCGGCCCGGGTGGTGGTGGCGGCGCCCACGGCTTCGGCCCGGGCGGTGAGCCGTTTGAAGCCCCTGGTGGATCAGCTCCTCACTCCCCACGTGGAGGAGGGGCCGAGCTTCGCAGTGGCCAGCGCTTATGAGAACTGGTACGACGTTAGCCGCGAGGAGGTCTCCGCGATACTGACCTCCTTGCCCAAACTGCAGACGGGGACTTAACAACAAGGAAATATTTGGCCGCAAGGCCAAATACCTGACCGGGAGCAGTTCCGCCCGGCCGGGCGAAGCCAGCCCTGGAGGTACCCCTTGACCTTTAACGACAAAATGGCCCGTTTGGAGGCGCGCTCCCGCATTTTGAAAGCCCTGGGGCATCCCAGCCGTCTCATGATCGTGGAGGAATTGTCCCGCGGTGAACGCTGCGTGGCAGACCTCACCGGTCTGGTTGGCGCGGATATGTCCACGGTTTCCAAGCACCTGTCCCTCTTGAAGTCGGTAGGCATCGTCGACGACGACAAACGCGGTAATCAGGTCTTCTACCAAATCGCCACCCCGTGCGTGCTGAACTTCTTCGACTGCTTGGAACAAGTGATGGAGGCCAACGTGCAGCGGCAGATCTTCCTGGCCCGCTAGGGCCGGGGGGACAAACCTGCGGCCGGTCTGAGGCGGCGGACGTTTCCGGGTATGAGGATGCCTGGAAGGGTGCGGCCGGGAGAGCGGCTCCAGGAGCCGCCGGGGAGCACCCCCGGGCGGCAGCGGGATAGCCTTGTCCAGGCCCGGGCCGCGGCCCCCCGGAGCCGCCGGGGGGGACCCCGCGCGGTGAGGGGGACAGCTTTGCCCCGGCCCAGCCCCGGCCGCGGAGTGGTATACTCGTACCTGGAGGCCATTGCATGGTGAAACACATAAAAAGTGTTGATATTATGTCAAAAATGGCTGTGAAACATGATTACGGCAGGCAATGGCCGATGCGGGCCAAGGATGGCCCGCCAAATTGCAAGCTTCAAAAAGCTTGCAATTTGTGAGGCTTGGCAAAACCGCTTTTTTGCCAAGCCGACATTGCACGGGGCAGGACGCCCCGTGCAATGCTCTCACCTGGTGCAAAGGTGCAAGGAGAGGCCATGGCCGAAGTGAAGACCATCAAGGTGGGCGGGAACCAGGTGGGCCTGGTGGGCCTGGCCGAGGCCCTGGAGGAGCTGGCCCGAGCGGGCGTGGACCCGGGGGAGCCCGGCCTGGGGGCGCGGCTGGTGGAGCGTTTGTCCGTGGCCAACTACATCGCCGGGCCGGCCCGGGAGAAGTACGCCGCGGCCCTGACCCGGGAGTACCATCGCCACCTGGGCCTGGCCGTTACCGAGGAGCGGGCCGCCGGCCTGGAGGTGCTGATCCTGGGCCAGGGCTGCCCCCGTTGCCACGACCTGCACAGCCGGGTGCTGGCCACCTTGGAGCGCCTGGGCCTCCCGGCCCGGGTGGAAGAGGTCACCAACCCCGCGGTCATCCGCGAGCTGGGCGTGTCGGCCACCCCGGCCCTGGTGGTGGACGGCCGGGTGGTGGCCGCCGGAGCCCCGCCGAATGACGCCCAACTCACCGAAATCCTGGGCGAGGCCCGCCAGGGCCGCTACGCCCCCCTGGGCCTGTCCACGGCCAAATGAGGCCCTCTGACTCCCCCTGCGCAAAAAAATGCTTGGCCCTCCGGCCCTCGGCTGGTAATTCCTGAGTAAACCAGGAGTAAATCACGGGAGAGGGGGAGCCATGCCGCGGAGCCAGGCGGAGGAGGGACTGCTGGAGATCATCCAGGAGATCGCCGAGGGGCGCTACTCTGACCGCATCATGGAGCTGACCAAGCCCGAGGCGCCGGAGTTCATCCGCACCGTGGCCGAGGCCATGGGCCTGATGATGGTCAAGGTGGAGGCCCGCGAGTTCCGCCTGGAGGCCCTGGTGAAGGAGCTCCAGGAGGCCAACCGCACCATCCGCAAGAACAGCTTGGCCACGGTCACGGCCATGGCCCAGGCCCTGGGCGCCCGGGACACCTACACCGAGGGTCACGTGGACCGGGTGTCCCGCCTGGCCGAGACCATGGCCCTGGACCTGGGCCTGGACCGGGGCGAGGCCGAGTTCGTGCGCCTGGGCGGGCTGTTGCACGACATCGGCAAGATCGGCTTCCCGGACTCGCTGTTCGACGACCACGGCGGCAAGAACCCTCCCGAGCTGGTGAAGGCCATCATGGCCCACCCCCGTCTGGGCGCGGAGATCCTGGCGGGCCTGGAGTTTCTGGGCCCGGCCTTGGACTATGTCTATTGCCACCACGAGCGTCTGGACGGCAGCGGCTATCCCCGGCGGCTCAAAGGCGAGGACATCCCCCTGGGGGCCCAGATCCTGGCCGTGGCCGACAGCTTCGACGCCATGACCACCGACCGTCCCTATCAGAAAGGTTGGGAAATCCCCAAGGCCGTGGCGAGGTTGCGGGAGCTGTCCCCCCAGAAGTTGAACCCCCGGGTGTTGGATTCCCTGGCGCGGGTGTTGGCCGAGGGCGACCCGCGCTGAGCCGCCGTGGGGGGGTGAGGGGCGCGCAAAAGGGCTCCCCGGGGCATATCCACAAGAGAACAAGTTAAGATTAAAAACTAGCAAATTGGTTGCCAAACAAGTTCACATGTAATACAACATATTGAAACAAAACGATATTTTTGCACAACGCCAATTTTTTTCTTGCCAGGACCGCATAAAACCCCCATGTTGGGGTAGAAGATGAGGCATCCGGGTTTCGGAGAGTCCCTAGAGGGCTCCTTTTTATTTGCATTTTTGAGATGACGTATTACTAGTAAAATGGTAGGAAATCTTTTGGCGCCGGCTGGCCGGCGCAACCTACCTCGCTTAACTCCGGAGCGGCAAACCATGACCCCCACGACATCGAGCCAGGAGCAAACCCCTGGGGCCGCGACCTTCGACGCCTTGGTTCTGGGCGGCGGGATCGCCGGCATGCAGGCGGCCCTGGACTTGGCCGAGCAGGGCTATGAAGTGGCGCTGGTGGAAAAGGGACCTTCCCTGGGCGGCAACATGATCAAGCTGTCCAAGGTCTTCCCCACCCTGGACTGCGCCAGTTGCATAACCACCCCCAAGATGGCCTCGGTGGCCCACCACAAGCGCATCACGATCTTCACGCTGTGCGAGCTGCAAGAGGTGGCCGGCGAACGAGGCGACTTCCGCGCCACCCTACGCCAGGAACCACGCTACGTGGACCCGGACAAATGCATCGGCTGCCTGAAGTGCGAGATGAACTGCCCCATCCTGGTGCCCAGCGACGAGCAGGGACGGGTGACCGCCCGCAAGGCCATCTACATCCCCTACTCCAACGCCATTCCCATGGTGCCCCGCCTGGAGGTGGAGAGCTGCATCCTTTGCGGGCGTTGCGCCCGGGTCTGCCCCACCCAGGCGGTGAACTACTTCGAGGAGCCCCGGGTGCTGACCCTCAATTTCCGCGCCCTGGTGGTGGCCACGGGCTACCGGCTCATGGAGGACTATCCGGCCAAGGTCTGGAACCTGGCTGCCCCCCTGCCCAACCTCATCGACTCCCTGACCATGGAGCGCCTGTTGGCCCCCACGGGCCCCTATCTGAAGCTTCTCCGCCCGGGCGACGGCAAAGTGCCCGAATCGGTGGCCTTTTTGCAGTGCGTGGGCAGCCGCGACCCCCAGCTGGGCGTGCCCTACTGCTCCCGGGTTTGCTGCATGTACCACATCAAGCAGGCCATGCTCCTGGCCCGCGAGCACCCGGGCATCAAGCTCACGGTGTACTACATCGATCTGCGTTGCTTTGGCAAAGGTTACGAGCAGTTCCTCTTGAACGCCCGGGCCGCGGGCATCGAGTTCGTCAAGGCCCGCGCCGTGGTGGAGGGGGCCAGCCCGGACGGCGGCATCCGCCTCCGCTACGAGGATCAGGAGGACGGCGGCACCCTGAAGACCCGCGACCACGACCTGGGGGTCATGGCCCTGGCCCTGTTGCCCCAGAACGTCTCCCGCGAGGTCCCCGGCCTGGCCCTGGCCCCGGACGGCTTCCTGGCCCCGGCCCAGCCCAAGCTGGCCCCCACCCTGACCAGCCGGCCCGGCGTGTTCATGGCCGGCGTAGCCGCCGGTCCCAAGGACATTGTGGACACGGTGGTGGAGGCCGGGGCGGCGGCGGCCGAGGCGGCCATCTATCTGGCCGCCCTGGACTTCAAAGCCAAGCACGCGGCAGCGTGAGCGGATGGCACCCATGGACAAGCAGCGGAATTTAACCATGACCAGCCAGACAGACAGCCAGACGCCCCGGGTGGGGGTTTACATCTGCCATTGCGGCGGCAACATCTCCGATCACGTGGACGTGGAGGCCGTGGCCGAGGCCGCGGCCCGCATGCCCCACGTGAGCGTCTCCCGGCGCAACCTCTTCATGTGCTCCGACCCCGGTCAGGAGCTGATCATGGAGGACATCCGGGAGGGTCTCATCGACCGGGTGGTGGTGGCTTCCTGCTCCCCCAGCCTGCACGAGACCACCTTCCGCCGGGCCCTGATGCGGGCCGGCCTGAACCCCTACCTCTATCTGCACGTGAACATCCGCGAGCAGGTGAGCTGGGTGGCCGAGGGCGCCCCGGCCACGGAAAAGTCCATCGCCCTGGTGGCGGCGGCCGTGGCCAAGGTGAGCCTGGTGGCCCCCCTGGAGCCTATCCGGGTGGAGGCCCTGGATCACTGCACCGTGGTGGGCGGCGGCCCGGCCGGCCTGAAATGCGCCTGGGACCTGGCGCTCCGGGGCAGCCAGGTGACCCTGGTGGAGAAGACCCCCTTCCTGGGCGGCTGGCTGGGCAAGCTGGACCGCCTCTTCCCCACCGGTGAGAAGGCCGCCGACCTGTTGGGCTACCTGGCCCAGCGGGTGCTGCGCTCGCCCGAGATCACCGTGCTCACCTCGGCCCAGGTCACGGCCCAGGAAGGCTACATCGGCAACTTCAAGCTCACTATCGAGCGCCGCCCGCCCGAGGACCCGGCCCTGTTGGAGTCCCTGGCCTTTGCCCGGGCCCAGGGCGCGCCCGGCGAGATGGTGGTGCCCGGCCTGGGGGTTTTGCCCCAGCCCGCGCCCCCGGCTCTGGAGACGATCCACCTCACCACCGGCACCGTGGTCATGGCCACCGGCTTCACCAACTACCGCCCCCAGGTGGGCGAGTTCGGCTACGCCGAGATGCCCGAGGTGCTGACCCTGGCCGAGTTCATCCGCTTGCGGGCCCAGGCCGACCGGCCGGGGCGCTATCTCGAGATCAACGGCCGCAAGATCCGCAGCCTGGCCATGGTGCACTGCGTGGGCTCCCGCCAGGTGCCGGGCGTGCACCAGCCCGACGCGGAGGGACGCCTGTACCAGCATTGCTCCCGCACCTGCTGCAACGCGCTCCTCTACAACGCCCTCCAGGTCCGGCTGGACCACCCGGGCACCGTGGTCTACGACTTCTACCGCGACATCCGGGCCTACGGGCGCTTCCACGAGGAGGTGTACCAGATGGCCTCGGCCAACCAGGTGCGCTTCCTGCGCTTCGCCGCCGGCCGGGAGCCGCTGATCGCCCGCTCCTCCGAGCCGGGCTACGCCTTGGAGGCCACGGTCACCGACACCCTGAGCCTGGACGAGGAGCTGGTGGTGCCCCTGGACCTGGTGGTCTTGGGCACGGGCATGCGGCCCGGCGAGATACGCGACCTGGTGGAGGTCATGAAGTGCCAGACCGGCCCGGACGGCTTCCTTCAGGAGGTGCACCCCAAGATCCGGCCGGTGGAGATCGCCACCGCGGGCATCTACCTGGCCGGCACCTGCCAGGCGCCCATGGACGTGGGCGAGGCCACCGCCGCGGCCAGCGCCTCGGCGGCCAAGGTCTCGGCCGTCCTCAGCGCCGGGATGGTGGAGCTGGAGCCCTTCGTGGCCCAGGTGGACCGCACCAAGTGCAAGGCCTGCCTCACCTGCGTGCGCACCTGCCCCTTTGGGGTGCCGCACATCCAAAACGGCCGCGCCTTCATCGAGCCGGCTTCCTGCTATGGCTGCGGCCAGTGCGCCGGCCAGTGCCCGGCCGGGGCCATCAACCTGGCCCACTTCAAGGACAACGAGATCCTGGCCGCGGTGCGCCAGGCCGTGCAGCCCGAGATCCTGCCAGCCCAGCCCATCGTGGTGCCGGGCGAGGCGGACGGCGCCGGCCTGGAGCAGGGCCTGGGGGGAGGTGAAGCGGCATGAGCGCCTCAACCGCCAAAATCGCCAAGTCCGGCAAGTCCGGCTCGGACAAGCCCCGCCTGAAGGAACTCAGGGAAGCGCGGGCCAGTCTCATCTCCCAGGCCCAGGAGCGCATGAAGTCCCAGAACCAGGAGGTGGGCCTGTTGCGCAAGGCCCTGGCCGAGAGCGCGCTCACCGTGCCCGAGCTGGCCGGCCAGACCGGCCTCAGCGGGGAGCGGGTCCTGTACTACGTGTCCAGCCTCATGAAGTACGGTGAGCTGAAGGAAGAAACCCTGGACGGGCACTACTACCGCTACGCCCTGGTCCCCAAGGAGAAGCCCCGCAAAAAGTCCCAGACCGAGGGCTGCTGACCCTCGGCTTTTATTGCCGCCCGAAACACCGCACCCCGGAGCCCCTGGCTCCGGGGTTTTTGCGTGGTGGGGCGCTGGGACCCGGGGCGGGGGGTGGTTTGGGGCAGGGCGGGGGTGCAGGGCCCGGCGGCGCGGGTGGCGGGGGCTCAGCCCTCGGCGGCCGACAACTCCACGGTCACGGCGGTCTCGCCCTGGCCGGTGGTCATGGAGATGCTGCCGCCCTGGGTCTCGGCGATGAGCCGGGCGGAATAGGTGCCCAGGCCGGTGCCGCCCTTTTTGCCGTGGGTGGCGTACTTTTCAAAGAACTTGTCCCGCACCGGCTCCGGCACCTCGCCCTGGTTCCGGACCGTGACCCGGCAGGCCTCCCCCCGGCAGAGCTGCACGGAGAGGGAGCCGCCCGGCGGCGAGGCCTCCAGGGCGTTCTTGATGAGATTGCCCAGCATGGTGTAGCACAACAGCTCCTCGCCCAACACGACGAAGTGGCTGCCGTTGCCCGGCGCGCCGCCCTCCACGGCCACCTCCACCCGGAGGTCCTTCTCCCGGCAGGCCAGGCTGTTTTCCTCCAGGATCTTCCGCACCACCTCGGCCAAATCCACCGGCTGGGGCTCCAGGGTATAGGTGCCCCGCTCCATGTGGTAGAGGTCCAGGGAGAGGTTGATGAGGTTCAGCATGCGGTAGCCCGAAGCCCGGATGTGCTCCAGGAGTTCGCGTTGGGCCGGGGTCAGGTTGTCGTCCAAGAGGAGCACCATGGGCAGGCCCACCACGGCCGAAAGCGGCGTCTTCAGGTCGTGGCGGGTGATGCGGTCCACCTCATCCTTCAGCTCCTCGGCCGCCTTTTGTTCGGTCACGTCGTCGAAATGGGTGAGCACCATGTCCGGGGGCACGTAAGCGTAGGTGATGATCATGAAGCGGGTGAGGCCGGTGCTGCGGAAGCGGTAGGAGGTGGCCCGGTGGCGCACGTCCTTTTGGGCATAGCAACCGGCCAGATCGGCCTGGATCTCGGGCATGTCCTCGTAGATCTCCCGGGCCGGCCGGCCCAGGTAGTCGGTGACCCGTTTCAGGGTCACCTCCTCCATGGCCTGGTTGTAATCCATCAGCACGAAGTCGCCGTCCCGGGCCTGCCAGGTCAGGGTGGGCAGGGGGATGTTGTGGTACACCGACCGGAGACGTTCCTGGCTGGCCTGAATGTCGGCCCGGCTGCGGGCCAGGTCCTTGAACAGCACCTCATAGGGCCGGGTCAGGGAGTTCTCCATGACGGCCTTGTAGATGAGGTAGAAGGAGAGGATTTTCAGGTAATGGCCCAGTTGGTTGAACAGGCCGAACACGTCCCGGTAGAGGGTGAAGCACAGTTCGGCCAGGATGGTCAGGGCCATGGACCAGATCATGCAAACCAGGACGTAGGGTTCGAATTTTGCCCGCCGCCGCCACACCAGCCCGATGCCGGTCAGGAGAATGCCCGCGATCAGGTACTCGCTCACCCGCTTGAACAGGGTCAGCCCCTGGCCTTCCTGGAAACAGGTGGGGAAGTGCCGCGTGAAGATGAGCGTGACCAGCGCGGCCACCACCAGGCCGTAGGCGGCCAGCAGCCGGGTGGGGTGGGGCTGGTGATCCACGAAATACACCGCGACCACCAGGGACAGGGCCTCCAGATAGCGCGAAGCTATCCAGAATTGGGTGGGCACGTCGGCGCTGAAGCCGGGCAGGGCGTTCAGGCCCTTGTAAGTGAGAGTGTGCAGGAGGTCCAGGCTCCCCACGGCCAGGAAGGCCACCCCCAGGAACATGATATAGGTGTTGCTGCTGACGCGGCGGGTGTTCCAGGCCACCATGAAGATGCCGCCGGCCACCACCACGCTGAAAAGCTCGGCCAGGCTGTGGAACAGGTTGTAGGAGACCAGGCTGCACAGGTAGAGACCAAGGAAAATCAGGCCCCAGGTCACGATCTGACCCGGCGCCGGCAACCATTGGCCCTCGCCCCACGCGCTGTCTTCGCGGGTCTCGGTCATCCGGCCTCCAGGCGTCGCCGCTGTCCCGGTCCTATTGAGGAAAAACCCCGGACAGGGTCCGAGGCAGGCGGTTTCCGGGCAAGGGCGGTTTGTGCACACTTGACGACGATTGCAACAGTATAGCTTAAGAACACGCCAAAAGGGAACCGCTTGTGACGGCTGGGAATACGCGCACAACTATTGGGTGATTGCGGCTGGCGCCCGCGGGGATTTCCCGGCTTGGCGGGCCCCGGCCTGCCGCTCCGGTCGCCCCGGCCGGGGGGGCTGCAGCCCCAGGGCCCTCCCGCCTGGCGGGGGGTTACAGCCCCAGGCGCAGCCGGTTGTGCCCCCGCTGCACCACCAGGCTGATCTGGCGGCGGTGGCGGCAGCGGGCCACCTCGGCGGGGAAGGCGGCGGGGTCGTTCAGGGGCATCCCGCACAAGGCCAGCAGCAGGTCGCCGGGTTGCAGGCCGGCCTCGTCCGCCGGGGAGCCGGGGCGCACCTGGGCCGCTTCCAGGGCGGCGCCCTTTTCCAGGCCATAGCGCCGGGAGGTGCGGGCCGACAGGTCCGCGACCCTGAGGCCCAGGCGGCGCCAGGCCAAATGGTCGGCCTCCTCCGGGGTCATGGCCCGGGGCGTGACCGTGAGGGTGGTGCGTTGGCCCTTGGCCGGCATGATCTCGAGCTCCACCGGCTGGTCCGGCTCCAGGCCGGCCATGATGGCCTCGTAGTGGCTGGAGTCCTCCAGGGTGTGGCCGGCCAGCCCCAGGATCACCTCGCCCCGCTTGAGCCCCGCGGCCGCCCCGGGGCTGTCCCCCGCCACCTCGCGGATCAAGGCCCCGCCGCTGGCCGCGGGCAGGTCGAAGTGCCGGGCCAGGCGGGCGTCCAGGTCCTGCAGCGAGAGGCCCAGCCACAGGGGCCGCATCTGGCCGTAGCGGGTGATGTCCTCCACCACCCGCCGCACCCGCCCCACCGGAATGGCGAAGCCGATGCCCTGGGCCCGCTGGATGATGGCGGTGTTGATGCCCACCACCTCGCCGTCCACGTTGACCAGGGGCCCGCCGGAGTTGCCCGGGTTGATGCTGGCGTCGGTCTGGATCAACCCGCTCAAGGTGGTGTCGTCGTCCGTGGGCACCTGGCGGTCCACCGCGCTCACCACGCCCGCCGTGACCGTGTGCTGCAAGCCAAAGGGGTTGCCGATGGCGATGACCGTCTCGCCGATCATCAGGTCATCGGTCTGGGCCAGGCGGGCCTGGGGCAGGGGAGCGCCCTTGACTTCCACCTTCAGGAGGGCCAGATCGCCAAAGGGATCGGACCCGGCCACCTGGGCCTGGAAGACCCGGCGGTCGGCCAACTGCACCCGGATGGCCGTGGCCTGGCCCACCACGTGGCGGTTGGTGATGATGAGCCCCCGCCGCCCGTCCACGATGAGCCCGGAGCCCAGGGTGCGTTGCTCGCGCTCCACCGGCCGGAAGAACTCACGGAAGAAGCGGTCCAGGAACTCATCACCGCTCTGGAAGGGGTTGGCCATGCGCTGCACGCTGGTGGTGGAGATGTTCACCACCGCGGGGCTCAGGCTCCGCACGGCCCGCACCACCGGGGTGGTGCGGGTGGCGCGGTCGGCCCGGGCCGGCGGGACGGAAGCCAGGCAGAGGGCCAGGGCCAAGGCCAGTACCGGGACCACGGCCCGGGCCGCCCGGCGCGGCCGGCCAAGCCGGGGTCTCATGACCAGTCGATGCCGCCCCGGCCGCGGCCGGGGGCGGAGGGCCGGCCCGGGCCGGCCGCCGGCGGCGGCGGAGGCGGCGGCGGCGGGGCCACGTGGGTGTCGTAGCCCGGCCGGCCGCCGGGCTGGGCCCCGCCGGGGCTCATGGCCCGCAGCCGGGCCATGCGCTCGGCCATGGGAGGATGGGTGGAGAACAGGTTGGCCATGGCGCGGCCCGAGAGCGGGTTGACGATGAACATGTGCGCGGTCTGGGGGTTGGCCCCGGCCATGGGGCGGCGTTGGTTGAAGCTCTCCAGCTTGCCCAGGGCGTCGGCCAGGGCGCCGGGGTCGTGGGAGAGCTCGGCTCCGGCCCGGTCGGCCAGGTACTCCCGGCTGCGGCTCACCGCCATCTGGATCAAAAGGGCGGCCAGGGGGGCCAGGATGGACATGGCGATGAGGCCCACGATGCCGCCGCCGCCCTGGTTGTCGTCCCGGGAGCCGCCGCCGAAGATGGCGGCGAAGCGGGCCAGGTTGGCCAGCACCATCACCGCGCCGGCCAAGGTGGCGGCCACGGAGCTGATGAGGATGTCCCGGTGGCGCACGTGGCCCAGCTCATGGCCCAAAACGCCCTTCAGCTCCCGGGGGGAGAGCAGGTCCACGATGCCCCGGGTGACCGCCACCACGGCGTGGTCGGGGTCGCGGCCGGTGGCAAAGGCGTTGGGGGTCTCATTGTCGATGAGGTAGATGCGGGGCATGGGCAGGCCGGCCTCCTGGGTCAGCTCGCGCACCATGGCGTGGATGCCTGGGGCGCGGGCCTCGTCCAGGGGCTGGGCCCCGTACATTTTGAGGACGATCTTGTCGCTGTACCAATACGAAAAGAAGTTCATGGCCGCGGCAACCACCAGGGCGATGAGCATGCCGGAACGGCCGCCAAGGAAGCCGCCGGCCGCCACCAACAGGCCGGTGAGGGCCCCCAACAGAAGCACGGTCTTGAATTGATTCATGTTTCGAACCTTCCTCGTCGTGGTTCGCCCGGCGGGGTTGCCCGCCCGAAGCGGGGTCGCCGGCCAGGGGCCCGCGCCCCGGAGCCGGCGCCATATGCGGCCGGAGCGTGGCATTCTCTGGAAAAACTTAAGTGCGGGGTGCGCTATTGTCAACCCGCCCCGGATTGACACCTGCGACCGGCCGGGAGTAGACTCCCCCTCGTTATGCTCATTCTCCTGACCAACGACGACGGGGTGTACGCCCCGGGGCTCCGCGCCCTGAACCAGGCGCTCCTGCACGCCGGGCACGAGGTTTTCGTGGCCGCGCCGGAAACGGAGCAGTCGGCGGTGGGCCACGCCATCACCCTGGTGGACCCCATCCGGGTGCGGCCCCTGGGCCCGCCGGCCGGGCTCTCCGGCTATGCGGTGGATGGCACCCCGGCCGACTGCGTGAAGCTGGCCGTGAGCGAGCTGATGCCCCGGCCGCCGGAGCTGGTGGTGAGCGGCATCAACCAGGGGGCCAACGTCGGCTTCAACCTCTTCTACTCCGGCACGGTGAGCGCGGCCACCGAGGCGGCCCTCATGGGTCTGGCCTCCCTGGCCTTTTCCTACAACAGCCACCGGGACCAGGACTTCAGCCAGTCCGCCCACATCGCGGCCCGCCTGGTGGGCCTGTACCCACGTCTGGCCCCGGATCCGGTGGTGAGCCTCAACGTGAACCTCCCGGCGGTGGACCTGGCGAAGATCAAGGGCATCCGCCTGGCCCGCCAGTCCACGGCCCGTTTGGGGGAGAAATTCCTCCGCCGCACCGACCCCCGGGACCGGGTGTATTACTGGCAGGCGGGGGAAACCCAGTCCACGGACGGGGGATCCGACGCCGATTATCCTTTGCTCAACGATGGTTACGTGACCATCACCCCGGTGCGCCACGACCTCACCCACGAGGACGAGTTGCGTCGTCTGGGCACGCTCACCAGCCTCTTGAACTGGCCTATGGACTGACCATGGGGTATTTCACCCCACGCCCAAGGGGTAGTTTACCCCAAATGATCTAACCATTGTGTGCTTGTAACACTTGGAACAGATTACTAGTCTTTCGGTTAGATTTTCTACAAATCAAGTAAAATCAAATAGAAACAATTGCACAAACACTAGTTTCCCAGTTTGTGCAGTTTGTGGCACGTATATTGCTTATTAGTGGGCAGCGCGTTCAACCGAGAGCCCTAACGCTGAACCAGGTAATTTTGGGGAGACGACAAATGCCCGCTTACAATTATAGTTGCACCAATTGCGGCAACCGGGAAACTCGTATCGCCGGCATCGATGACCACACCGTCCTGTGTGATCAGTGCGGACAGGTAATGGTTCGCCGGGCCGACGTAGAGAGCCTCCTGGCTTCCTATGCCGCCACCGCCAAGCGGGCGGAGAAGTAGGGTTAACCCTACCTTAACCGGAACTTAACCCCAGCGGAGAGCCCGCGGCGGGCTCCCGGCCGGGGCGGGACAGGACCCCAAGCGGGTTCGGCCCGCGGCGCACTTCCGGGCGCCCGCTCCCACCCAACCAAGCCCCCCACGGCCCTGCCGGTCGCCTCTGGCGGCCGGTGGGGCCAATCTTTTTTATAGGAATTTTCAGGCCCTCGCCCTCCGGCGCCAGCCGCGCCCGGCCCGGGTCTCCCGGGGTTTTTCCGGGGTGATGGGGCAAAATGCCCCAACATTTCTCCCTCACGGCCGGCTTGACAAAAGCCAAAGCATTCTCCATATAAAACTATAACGCTCCCCGGGACGCTGTTCCGCGTCCCGGGGCCTTCTGCCCGTTGGCCCCTGCCCCCGTGCTCGCGCCTCCGCGCGCCCGGGGCCGGTTTTCCGGGAGGACCTCGTGTCGCTTTCCCGTTCCCGCCGGGTTCCGGCCCCGGCGTTCTCGCTGCTGATCCTGATCCCGGTCCTGGTCTTGCTGGTGAGCTGGGAGGGGGGCCCGGCCTGGGCCGCGGAGCCGGCGCGTCCGGCCTCCCCCACCCCGTCCCCGCCTTCTGCCGGCGCGGCCCCCAGCGCGGCGGGGGTGCGGGCCGCGGCCGAGGCCGCGGTGGCGCTCCGCCGCCAGGCCCAGGCCGCCCGGGACCGCTTCGCCGCCGAGCGCCAGGAGCTGCTGGCCCGGGCCGTCACCCAGGAGGCCGCCCTGGCCCGCCTCACCCAGGAGCGGCAAAAAACCCGGGCCTATCTGGCGGACCAGCAAAGCAAGCTGGCCGCCTTGGAGCATCAGCTCGCCGCGACCCAGCGCCTGCGGCAGGAGTTGGCTCCCCTGCTGGATCAGACCCTGGCCGAGTTGCAGCAATTGGTGGAGGAAGATCTGCCGTTCCAGGCGGCCGCCCGCCGCCAAGCCCTGGCCGAGACGGCCCGGGTGCTCAACGATTACGACGCCGATCCGGCCCGCAAGACCGCCCGGCTGTTCACGGCGCTACAGGCCGAGGCCCGCCCGGGCTCCACGGTGGAGACCTGGTCCGGCGAGCTGGACCTGGCCGACGGCCCGCGCCGGGTGCGCTTTCTGCGCCTGGGCCGCCTGGAACTGTTTGCTCTAAGTCTGGACGGCCAAGAGGCTTGGCGGCAGGAGCGGGGCAGCCGCGAGTTCCGGCCCCTGGAGGATTTCCACCGCCAGCTGGCGCAGGCCGCCGATTTGGCCGCCAAGCTCCGGGTGGCCGCGCTGGTGGAAATTCCCCTGAGCCTGGCGCCCCGGGAGGTTCCGCCCGCCGCGCCCGCCACCCCGGCCCCGGCCGGCCCGGCCCCCGCGGACCAGCCGGCCCCCGCGGCCCCGACGGGAGGGGAGTGAGCCATGGCCCGCCGGCATACTCACCATCTTGCCCCCCGGGGCCGCGGCGGGCTCCGCCGCCTCACCTGGGGGCTCTTGGGGGGGCTCGCCGCCCTCGCCCTGGGGGCCGGGCCGGCCCCGGCGGCCGACTTCGCCACGGTGGCGGCCCAGGTGACCGCCGACCGGGCCGTGGCCGAGCGGGAACTGGCCCAGACGCGGGAGACCCTGGCCCAGGAGCGCCAGGCCCTGGCGGCTCGCCTGGCCGAGCTGGCCCGGCGGAACGCCGCCCTCACC
Organism: Deltaproteobacteria bacterium; assembly: GCA_020444165.1. The sequence goes on from JAHLLK010000034.1 coordinate 50,523, forward strand.
GCCCAGCTCAGCCAGGATCAGGCCGCCCTGGGCGAGCTGAGCCGCCGGCGGGCCGCGGCGGCGGAGCGCCTGGCCCAGGAGCAGGGCTCCTTCAAGGAACTCTCCGGCCTGGTGCGGGCCGCGGCCCGGGAGCTGTTGGGCCTGGCCCGGCGCTCGGCGGTCACCGCCCAGGCGCCCGGCCGCCTGGCCCGGCTGCGGGCCCTGTTGGCCCCGGGCAACTTCGCCGGCCTGGAAGAAGTGCGGGAACTGGCCGGGCTGTACCTCCAGGAGATCCGCCTGAGCGGGCAGGTGGCTCGCTGGTCGGCCCCTCTGGTGGATCAGGAGGGCCGCGAGATCACCGGCCAGGTGCTCCGGGTGGGCGGCCTGAACTCCTTTTACCAAACCCCGGACCAAGAGGGCTATCTGGAGCCCAGCCCCGACACCGGCCGCCTCCTGGCCCTGGCTGGCGACATGCCCCGGGCCGCCGCCCGTGACTTGGCCGCCTATCTGGCCGGCACGGGCCAGGCCCTGTACCTGGACCTGACGGGCGGGGCGGCCCTGCAGCAAATGGCCCACCAGGAGACCTGGCAGGAACGCCTGGCCGCCGGCGGACCCCTGGTCTGGCCCATCCTGGGCGTGGGCCTGGTGGCCCTCTTGCTCCTGGGCGAGCGCCTGGTGTTCCTGGGCCGGGTGCGGGCCAACACCGACCGGGTCATGGGCCGGGTGGCCGCGTTGGTGGTGGCCGGCGACCTGGCCGGCGCGGGCCGCGAGGCGGACCGCCTGGCCGGCCGGCCCACGGGCCGGGTGCTGGCCCGGGGCCTGGCCCTCATGGGCCAGTCCCGCGAGGTCATCGAGACCGCCCTGTCCGAGGCGGTCCTCCGGGAACTGCCCCGCCTGGAGCGTTTTCTCACCGCGCTCAAGGTGCTGGCCGGGGTGGCGCCCTTGTTGGGGCTGTTGGGCACGGTCACCGGCATGATCAACACCTTCCAGGTCATCACCCTGTATGGCTCCGGCGACCCCCGGCTGTTGGCCGGGGGCATCAGCGAGGCCCTGGTCACCACCCAGCTGGGCCTGGGGGTGGCCATCCCCATCCTCCTGGCCGCCTCGCTGTTGGGCCGGCGGGCCCAGAACCTCACCTCGGACCTGGAGGAAAAGGCCCTGGGCCTGGCGGCCGCCCTGATCCAGGCCCGGGAGAACGGGGGCCCCCGGTGAACGAGGCCCTTAACGAGGCATGGTTCCGGGCCGGGGATTTCCTGGCCGCCGGCGGTCCCCTGATGTGGCCCCTGGCCGCCCTGTCCCTGGGGCTGTGGGTGTTGATCCTGGCCGGGTTTTGGCGCCTGGGGCGGCTCGCCCGGGAGGATTTGAGCCTCACCACGGCCACGGCGTTCCTGACGGCCGGCCGCGCACCGGATCCGGCGGGAGGGCCCCGCGCCGCGGCCCTGGCTGCCTTCCTGACCCGCCCGGCCCGGGCCCAGGCGGCCCGGGATTTGTGGTGGGAGGCGGCGGTGCGGAGCCAGGCGCCCCGGCTGCGGGGCCTGGCCCGGCCGGTGATCACCCTGGCTGCCGTGGCTCCCCTCTTGGGGCTGTTGGGCACGGTAACCGGCATGATCGACACCTTCCAGGCCATCCAGGAGTTTGGCACAGGCAATGCCCAGGCCCTGTCCGCCGGCATAAGCCAGGCGCTGATCACCACCCAGACCGGCCTGGTGGTGGCCATTCCCGGCCTGTTCGCCGGTTACTGGCTGCGCCGCCAGAGCCGGCTCCTGTTGCAGGGCCTGACCGTGTTCCACCGCGAGGTGGCCGGCTGGCTGGAACGCGGGGAGGCGGCGCCATGCTGAGGCTGCGGGGCGGGCTGGACACGGGTTTTCGGCCGGACGGCGACGAGCCGGAGATCAACATGGCCCCCTTGATCGACATGGTGTTCATCCTGCTGATCTTTTTCCTGGTGACCACCAGCTTTGTGCGGGAGGCCGGCCTGGAGGTGGAGCGGCCCCGGGCGGCCACGGCCCAGGTGCAGGCCGCGGGCTCGTTGGTGGTGGCCGTGGGCCGGGAGGGCCGCATCTTCCTGGAAGGCCGCCGGGTGGAGTTGGCCGGCGTGCGGGGTCTGGTGGAGCGCTATTTGGCCGAGAGCCCCGGCGGGGCGGTGGTGGTGGCGGCCGACCGCCTGGCCCGGGCCGGGCTGGTGATCGAGGTGCTGGACCAGTGCCGCCTGGCCGGCGCCTCCCGGGTGGCGGTGGCCGCCCGCCCGGAGGCCTCATGACCACGCGGACCGCGGGCAAGGGCCTCACGGTTTTGGCCGGGGCGGCGGCGGTCAATTTGGCCTTGTTCGGCCTCTTGCCCCTGCTGCTGAGCCGCACCCCGCCGCCCCGTCCCCTGGCGCCCCTGTCCCTGGCCGTGTTCCTGCCGCCGGAAGAGGCTCCCACCCCGCCGCCGGTGGAACCGCCTCCGCCGGCGCGGCCCGCCCCGCCGCGGCCGGCGGAGCAGGCGGCCCGCAGCGCGGCGGCCAGCCCCCTGGCCCCGCCGTCCCCGCCGCAAATGTCCCTGCCGCCCCTGGACCTGTCCCTGTCCCCCCGCCTGGACCTGGGCCCGGCCGTGCCGGCCCTGCCGCCGGGACCCCGCGCTCCGGCGGCCCCCGGGGTGCTGGACCGCCCGCCCTTGCTGCTCCACCGGGCGCCGCCGCCCTATCCCTTTGACGCCCGCCGCCGCCGCTTGGAGGGCTGGGTGCGGGTGCGTTTTCTGGTGGACCGGGAGGGCCGGGTGGGCCGGGTGGAGCTTTTGGAGGCGCGGCCGCCGGGGGTGTTCGAGGAGACCGTGCTGCGGACCCTGCCCACTTGGCGCTTCGAGCCGGCTCTGGCCCAGGGCCGGCCCCGGGAGGAGTGGGTGGAAACCCGGGTGAGCTTCCAGTTGGCGCGGCCATGAAGCGGCCGGCGCGCGGGAGATCGGCCGGCGCCCTGGCCCTGGTCATGATCCTGGCCCTGGGGCTGGGTGGGGCCTGGCTGGGGGGCCCGGCCTGGGCCGGGGACTGCCCCCAACCCCGGCCCCGGGTGCCGGAGGAGGTGGCCCGGGAGCTGAACCAGGTCCGCGAGGCCCTGGCCGCCGGCCGTCTGGCCGCGGCCCGCCGGGGCCTGGCCGAGCTGGCCGGCCGGGCCGGCGAGGGGGCCCGGTTCCACCTGGCCTTTCTCCAGGGGGCCCTGGCCTCGGCCGAGCACAAGAAACAGGAAGCGGTGCGGGAGTTCTCCCGCACGGTGGAGCTGTATGCCTGCGACCCGGCCGCCTGGCAGAATCTGGGCGCGGCGCTGTACGCGGCGGGCCGGCTCGCCCCGGCCGGCCGGGCCCTGGAACGGGCCGCCCGCCTGAGCACCCCGCCCACCCCGGACCTCTTGCACCAAGCCACCCTGATTTATCTGGCCGCCGGGGAGAAAACCCAGGCCCTGGCCCTGGCCCAGGAGCTGGCCCGCCTCCCCCGGCCGGAGCCCGCCTGGTGGGCCGCCCTGGTGGAGGCCCACCTGGCCCTGGAGCAGTACGGCCCGGCCGCGAGGGCCCTGGACCGGCTCTTGGAGCGCCAGCCGGGGCGGGCCGCCTCCTGGCGGCTGGCCGCCGGTTTGGCCGCCCGGCGGAAAGACTATGCCCGGGCCGCGGCGGCCCAGGCCGTGGCCTATCACCTGGAGCCGCCCCCGGCGGCCGGCTGGCGGCAGCAGGGCGAGCTGTACCGGGCGGCGGGTCTGCCCCTGGCCGCGGCCGCCGCCTATGGCCGGGCCTTTGCCCACCCGCCCACCCCCGCCGAGCAGGAGTTCCTGGCCGCCCTCTACCTGGAGGGACATCGCCTGGACCAGGCCCGCGAGGCCGCCCAGGCCGCGGTGGCGGCCGGGAAGAACGCCCCCCGGCTGGCCCTGTTGGCCCAAGTGGAAGAGGCCGCGGGCGAGGCCGCTCTGGCCCGCCGGATCTACGCCCAGGCCGCGGCTCTGGCCGACCCCGGCGGCCGCTACAGCCTGGCCGCGGCCCGGGCCGCCTGGCGGCAAGGCGACCTGGCCGGGGCCGAGGCGGCCTACGCCCAGGCCGCGCGCCGGGTTAGACCCGGCTCCGCCGCCGCGCGGGAGACCTCCCAGGCCCTGACCTCGCTGCGCGCCTACCTGGCCCGCGCCGAATAAAAAGGCACATCTTGGTCACAGCTTAGACCCAGGAATTACATTTTGGTGGCCTTAAGAGAAAAAATTCACTTCAGCGGGTTCCGCAAACGGTATACGGTTGCCACGGGCGAAAGCTACCCCTAGACTTCGTTAATTCCGTTCGGCCCAAGGCGAGCCGGAGGGAGCTTTGAACCCCGGCGTCCGGGCTGGGGAAGATGGCATCACCGTTGCACCGTCCTATAGTCGAACCCCCTCCGCACGTCCAGCCTGCCGGCGAGGGGGTGGCGAGGGCGGGTGCCTGCCCACAAAAGACCGGGCTTTGACTCGGCACCACAACCAGGCATTGAAGCACAATCGCAGGCTGCATCCCCGGCGGGGATCTCTCCCTGCCGGGAGGGGGCGCGCCGGGACGGCTCTCTCCGCAGAGCCGCCCCCGGTCAAGGAGGACCAGAGATGCGGTTCGGGTTAAGAGGCAAGCTGATTCTGCCCATCATCGGGGTGGTGGCGGTTTGTCTGACGGCAATCGTAGGACTGGTGTTTTACCAGGCACAGAAGAGCATTCGGGAGGAGGTGTTCGCGGGACTGATCAACCAGACGGAGGAGACAGCCCATCATATCGACGAATGGCTGGAGAGCCGGGCCGTGGACCTCACGGACTGGACCTATAACGGCGTGCACCTCCGGGCCCTGGACGGCGAGGCCACGGCATTGGAGAGTTCCTCGCTGCGCTGGGAGGACAAGGTCAAGGTCTACGGCTTTTACGAGAGCCTGTTTTTGATGAACCCCGAAGGCAAAATCGTCAGCGGCTCCAACAGCAAAATCATCGGCCTGGACATGAAGGACCGGGCCTACTTTGGGGAAGCCATAAGCGGCAAGACCGCGTTTTCCCCGGTCATCCTGAGCAAGGCCACCCAGAAGCCCATCTTCGTGGTGGCGGTGCCGATCAAGGATTCGGCCGGCCAGATCAAGGGCGTGTTGGGCGCGGCCATCCAGTTGCAGCACTTGCAGGCCTTGTTCCTGGACGGGATGAAGGCCGGCCAGACCGGCTATGCCTTCATGGTCTCCGCCCAGGGCTTGGGCCTGGTCCATCCCAATCCCAAGCTCCTCATGAACGACACCTTGGGCCGCACCAGCTTCGGGCAGGAGATGGTGCGCCAGCGGGAGGGCGCCCTCACTTACGAGTGGGACGGCCAGGACAAGGAGCTGGCCTTCCATCAGGTGCCGCTCACCGGTTGGATCGTGGCCGTCACCGTGCCGCTCCGGGAGATCCTGGGCGGGCTCGCCGCCGTGACCCGGTACGCCGGGCTGGGAGGCCTGATCTCCCTGGTCTTGGCGGCCGTGTCCATCTGGTTCGTGGTGGGCCGCATCACCGGTGTGATGGGCAAAGCCGTGAAGCACCTGGGCGAGGTGGCCCAGGGTGACCTCTCCCTGGAGGTGGACCCCCGCCACCTGGCCAGCAAGGACGAGATCGGCGACCTGGCCCGGGCGGTGCAGGCCCTGGTGACGGCCCAGCGGGAAAAGGCCAAGCTGGCCGAGACCATCGCCCAGGGCGACCTCACCCACGAGGTGACCCTGGCCTCGGACAAGGACGGCTTGGGCCACTCCCTGGACCATATGACCAAAAACCTGGCCGGTCTGGTGGGCCGGGTCAGTCAGGCCTCCTTCCAGGTGGCCGGCGGCGCAGAGCAGATCACCGCCTCCAGTCAGGCGCTCTCCCAGGGCGCCACCGAGCAGGCCGCCTCCCTGGAGGAGATCTCGGCCTCGCTCTTGGAGGTGGGAGGCCAGACCGGCACCAACGCGGACAATGCGCGCCAGGCCGAGCTCCTGGTGGGCTCGGCCCGGAAAGCGGCGGACAAGGGCGATCAGGAGATGCGCCAGATGGTGGAAGCCATGAACGGCATCAAGGACTCTGCCCAGGAAATCGCCAAAATCATCAAGGTTATCGACGATATCGCCTTCCAGACCAACCTGTTGGCCCTGAACGCGGCGGTGGAGGCGGCCCGGGCGGGGTCCCATGGCAAGGGCTTCGCGGTGGTGGCCGAGGAGGTCCGGAACCTGGCCGCCCGCAGCGCCAAGGCTGCCCGGGAGACCGCGGAGATGATCGAGGAGTCCATGCACCGGGCCGAGGAAGGGGCCGAGACCGCGGGGCGCACCGCCGCCTCCCTGGAGAACATCAGCCGGGAGATCACCAAGGTCGACGGCCTGGTGGCGGAGATCGCCGCGGCTTCCCGCGAGCAGGCCGAGGCCGTGTCCCAGTTGAACCAGGGCCTCTCCCAGATCGACATGGTGACCCAGGCCAACACCGCCTCGGCCGAGGAAACCGCGGCCGCGGCCGAGTCCTTGAACGGCCAGGCCAAGCTGTTGCAGGACATCCTGCAGCAGTTCCACGTAGGGGGCAACGGCAATGGCAATGGCAATGGCCACGGCCGGCGCCGGACCGATTCCGGTTACCTGAGCGGGGAAGGCGACCTGCGCCGCCTGCCCGGAGCGTAAAGCCAAGAAGACTGAAATCTGCAACCTGAAATGGGGCGGGGGCCAAAGCCCCCGCCCCTCCTGTCTTCCTGCCGGCCGACAGGGCCTGCTTGGCCAGCCATGCACGGGGCATCCTGCACCGGGCATCTGGAGAGCATTGCACGGGGCGTCCTGCCCTGTGCAATGTCGGCTTGGCAAAAACGTGACTCCACCCCAGCAAGCAGAGCTTGCC
>JAHLLK010000159.1 GCA_020444165.1 Deltaproteobacteria bacterium
TAGCGGGTCGGGTCGGGCCCTCCTCTGTACCAGCCCCACGCGCTCCCGAAGGTGTCTTACCATGATAGACGCACGCTCCGGGCCGCGTGCCGTGGCGTGCGTAGCGGGTCGGGTCGGGCTCTCCTCCGGACCGCCCCCCCGCGCTCCCGAAGGCAAGCTGATCCCTGAAATCCAGGTTCAGGTGTGGTTCGGAAATTCCATTTCCTTAAGACGGGAATATAGGAATTCTGGTTTCCCGGCGGCCTCTCACCTGCTGCCAATCCATACTTAATTTGTAATTACCGTATCTTATCTAAATAAATCTTCCCGAATGACCATAGGAACCGTGGTTTCACTTTTTTGAATTCTACATTTTTAAGTTAATATTTACGGTTAGTTATCATCTGGCATCCTTTATGCCACAAGGGGGGTATGTCTCCAACCAGCAAGCCTTATCCAGGGGCGTTGGCCGTGCGGGAGGAAAGAGAAACCGAAACCGTTTTGAAAGGGTTGGTTATCGCTTCGGCCTGGGACCAGGCGGGGGAGGTGGTGGAGGTGACCCTCCACGCGGCCCCCGAAGACGAGTACCAGGTAGCCCCGGGCTCCGAGGCCGCCAAGCTACTAAAGCTTCAGCAAACCATGGTAGTGGTCACCGGCAAGGTGACCGAATTAGACGGAGGAAGAAAGATGATCAAAGTGAAAAAGATTGAGTCCCTGACCAAAAGCGGCCTTTCCAAAAGTCTGCTGGTCCTGGCCGGCGCCAGCCTGCTGTTCCTGACTCCCGCCCTGCCCAGCTTCGCGGCCGAGCAAATGGCGGCCCCGGCTGAGACCGCGGCTCCCGCGGCGGAGAAGGCCGCTCCGATGAAGGCCGCCCCGGCCAAAAAGGCCAAGATGCACATGAAGGCCAATCCTGAGGTGATGAAGGCTCAGGAGGCGCTGGCGGCGGCTGGTTACAAGTGCAAGGCCGACGGCTACATGGGCAAGTCCACCAAGAAGGCGATCAAGGGCTTCCAGAAGAAGAACAACCTGAAGGTCACCGGCAAGCTGGACGATCCCACCAAGAAGGCCCTGGGCATGATGCAATAAAACCACCCCTGCGGGGCTCCATCCCGCCGAGGTGTTCAGCCGGTGCTTAGCTGGTCATTTCCACCGCCCTTCCCCTAGGGGAGGGGCGGTGGCGATGTCCCCCCGCTAGCAAGGCGTTTCGAGGCCGCGGCGTGGCGGGTGAGTCTCTCCCGCGGGCACACCGCACGCGCTCCTGCCGGGGTCCACCTCCGGCAACCTTATTCCTTGTAAGCTAATTGCCTATTTATCCACCTGATATCCTCCTCGCCCTTGCCCCCGATACCCTCCCTGGCACGTTCCTATCTGAAACTAAGTTTCTTTTTTTCCCAAATAGAGGCCATTACATGGTGAAACACATAAAACGTGTTGATATTATGTCAAAAATTGCTGTGAAACATGATTACGGCAGGCAATGGCCGATGCGGGCCATGGATGGCCCGCCAAATTGCATGCTTAAAAAAGCTTGCAATTTGTGAGGTTTGGCAAAACCCGGGCCCCCGGCAAGCTCTGCTTGCTGGGGTGGAGTCACGTTTTTGCCAAGCCGACATTGCATGGGGCAGGAAGCCCCGTGCAATGCTCTCAAATAAGAATTATCGCTTCTAACTGGAAATTAAAGGCCTATAATTTGACTAGTATGCGGCTGCGGAGGCCGGTTCCTCTGGTCAGCGTCAGGACGGATCTCGGCAACCGGCTTATTTCTCTCCATGATCCGTAATTTTTGTAAATATTATTCAATAGGTTAGATAGGGAAGCTTCGTTTTACCTCCCTTTCACCAGGTATCCAAGCAACCAGCCTGGGCACGGGCCACGACAGGGCGGGGGAAAAAAGAAGCATCAACCGTTCCGGGAGGTCCGGTGACCGCCTTGGCGTGGGGATCATCAGGACGTGTGGGCAGTGCCCTGGCCTTCTTCGCAAGAGGAAGGAGGCCGGATCGCGACCGGTCCTTTAGTCACTAAGTTACCGAAACTTCCGCAAACTTAGGCAATGGTCGCCAAGGAGGCGGCCGAAAATCAAGGAGGCGAAAAAGATGGGTGAAATGAAGAAGGTCAAATCAATTACCAAATCCTTGTTGGTTCTGGCCGGCATGGGTCTGTTGCTTCTGCCCCTGGCTTCCCAGTCCTTGGCGGCCGACCAAGCCGCCCCGTCGTCCGACAAGGCCGTCCCCATGTCCCAACTCATGGCTCCTTCCAAGGACGACATCAAGGCCCAAGCCATGGCCGCCAAGCGAGCTGGCAAGCCCTGCCCCATCTGCAAGATGGTTCAGCAGGCCCTGATCGACCGCGGTTACAACCTCGAGGTCAACGGTTATCTGAACGATGTCACCAAGGCGGCCATCAGTGACTTCCAGCAGAAGAACAACCTGAAGGTCACCGGTCACGGGGATGAACCCACCCGGAAAGCCCTGGGCCTGGACATATAACCAAGCCACGATTCGCGGAGCCACGGTTTCGCGAACCTATGCGGGAATCGCTCAGCGCCGCCTTTGCCTCGGGGCAGGGGCGGCGTTGGGAACATGCTGCTGCTCCCCCTGCGCGTCGGGCGAGGCCGTCCTCCGAACCAAGCCCCCGCGCTCCCGATGTACGCCCGCTACAGTCTCGCCCCCTTCAGGGTGACGGTCCGCCGAACCATCCTCGTGAGATCCCCATGACAGCCCGGGCAGTGAATCAACGTTTCCGAGCAGCGATAATAGGGTTCGTCAGTACGTGGTCGCGCGGCGGGCCTAGCGCCGAAAGGTCCAGGTCTTCATGATGTTTTCGAAGATATCCAAATACTTGGCATAAATCTTGGCCGGACCGGAGTAGCTGATGAGGTAGAAGTTGCCGCCGTGCTCCAGGATAACCTGCACGTGGCCGAAGGTCTCGCGTGCGCCCTTGGTGTCGTTGGTGGTGTAGGTGGCCAGGATGAAAGGGGCTTCCAGGTTGCCGAATTTGGTCAGTTCCTGTTTGACCACCTTGCCGTCGGGTGCGGCCTTGATTTGGCGTATCAGTTTTTGCACTTCCAAGGAAAGAGAGGTGCCGCGGCCGGGAATCTTCTGAATGATGATTACGGTCTCGAAGGCGTCGGTGTCCGGCGGGGCGCTGACCGCCCAGGAGCCGTCCTTCTGCTTCTGCGACTTCCAGGACAGCGGGACCTCGAAGTTGAAGTCGTCTTCCATGACCAGGCGGTTGACCTGGGTGCTGGCGTTGTAGGTCTCGGCCGCGGCCGGCGCCCCGGGACCAACGATCAAAAGAACCGCCAAGAGAAGTAAAATTCCCGCCGAGGTCAGAAAACCGCTGCTCTTACCGCGCATGCCGCGCCTTTCCTCCGGTTTCGTACTGCCCCGCCCCCTCCCAGGGTGTCGCCTTTTGTGATGAGCCAACATCGGGGGGGCGTGAGCTGGGTTCGAAGGTAATCCTAACACGACCCGCAATACCTGTAGCGGCAACTTGGCAGGAAATTGGGACGTGCCAGCTTCGGGGTGGGCCGGAGGAGAGCCTGACCCGACTCGTTGCGCCAGCCGCAGCGACGCGGCCCGGGGCGGTGCGCTTACTGGTGCAAGGCAACTTCGGGAGCGCGTGGGGGTGGGCCGGAGGAGAGCCTGACCCGACTCGATACGCCGACCGCGGCGACGCGGCCCGGGGCGGTGCGTCTATCAGGGTAAGACAGCTTCGGGAGCGCGTGAGCGGGGTGCGGAGGTGAACCTGACCCGACACGATACGCCAGCCGCGGCGACGCGGCCCGGGGCATCGCGTCTATCCGACAAACCAAGTTCGGGAGAGCGCGTGTTGGGGGGCGGAGGTCAACCCGACCCGACTCGTTACGCCAGCCGCGGCACGCGGCCCAGAGCATGCCGTCTATCCGGGTAAGACAGCTTCGGGAGTGCGTGGGGTTGGTGCGGAGGAGAGCCTGACCCGACACGATACGCCAGCCGCGGCACGCGGCCGTCAGGCCTTGTCGTACTTGTTCACCAGGGCCCCGGAACCGGGGGAAGTCAGCTCCCACCAGCCCATCTTGTCGATTTTGGCCTTATCCATCTTGACCGGCGTCGCGGGAGCCGGGGCGGCAGCGGGCGCGCTTTCCGCGGCAGGCTCGGCGCGGCTGGCGGCGATGCCGTCGAAATCTACCGGCGCGGGTTGGACCTTGGGCTTCTTGGGGGCAGGCTTGGGAGAGGTGGCTCTCTTTCCCAGGGTGGGTTCCAGGTTCTGGTACACCGGCTGAAACTTGGCCAGATACTGCAGGCTGGCCACTTCGTCCAGAGGCAGAATTTCTCGGAATCCTGTGGGCTTCAGCTTGTCGTTCTCGTCCAAGAGGAAAACCTCGGCATAAGCGTCATCCAGGCAACGGACCGCGAAAAAGAAACGCGCCTTGCGGTCGTTGGCCGTGTGCCCTGTTCCCAGGGCCATCTTTTCCTCCTTGTAGTAAATACCGTCTTGTACCATGGCTTTCCCCGCAATCCTGGCTTGATGACTGATATTGGGCAGGAGAACAGGGGATAGTCTAACATCTGTGTGCGGAAAATAAATTCCAAATGCTAGCCGTGGCGAGCCCTTATTGACATTTTTGTTTTTATATATGGTAGTTAAGCTTACCAATAAATCTATGCTCAGGTCCTGGCAGACCAATTGCCGCCCTGGGTGAGGCAGGCCGGGAAGGGCAAGAGTGGTGAGCCTGTTCCGGGAGTGCGTGAAGTGGGTTCGAAGAATGGCCTGACACGACTCGCATTGGTAGCGGCGGCACGCCACACGGGACAGGACGGGACTGTACGGGCTGCCTTCGGGAGCG
>JAHLLK010000035.1 GCA_020444165.1 Deltaproteobacteria bacterium
CGGGGGAAGCGCAAACGGCGGGTGGTGGGGTCCAGGGTGGCGAAGAGGCGGTTCTCGACCAGCACTTGGCTCCCGGTCAGGGCGTTGAGCAGGGTGGATTTGCCCGCGTTGGTGTAGCCCACGATGGAGATGATGGGCAGCCCGCCCCGCATGCGGCGCTGGCGGCGGCGGCTCCGCTGGCGGGAGAGGTTCTTCAGGTCCTGCTCCAGGCGGTGCAGGCGCTCGCGCACCCGGCGGCGGTCGATCTCCAGGCGGGTCTCGCCGGGGCCGCGGCCGCCGATGCCGCCGGTGAGCCGCGAGAGCCCGTCGTCCCGCGCGGTGAGCCGGGGCATGAGGTAGCGGAGCTGGGCGATTTCCACCTGGAGCTTGCCCTCCCGGCTCTTGGCCCGCTGGGCGAAGATGTCCAGGATGAGCTGGGTGCGGTCGATGAACTTCAGGTCGCTGGTGGTGGCCAGGGCCAGGTTGTGGGCCTGGGCCGGGGTCAGCTCCTGGTCCACCACCAGCACGTTGGCTCCCCGGCGGAGCGCCAGGAGCAACAGCTCCCTGAGCTTGCCCGGGCCGATGAGGGTGCGGGGGGCCAGGGTGCGGCGGCGTTGCAGCACCCGGCCCACCACCGCCAGCCCGGCCGAGCGGGCCAACTCGGCCAGTTCATCCAGGTTGGCCTCGGCCTCGGCCCGGGACAGCTCGCTCACGCTCACCAAAAGGGCCACGCCCTGGCCGCCCACCTCCTGGGTGGGGGCCTGGCGGGCCAGCTCTTCCTCCAGGGAGGCCACCAGGCGGGCCAGATCCTCGGGGGGTTGGCCGGGCCGGAAGGAGGGCAGGAGCCGGTAGTCCCCGCCGGCCTCGGGGCGGGGCAAAAGGTGGCCCACCTGGGTCAGGCCGGGCAGGCCGTCTTCGGCCACTTCCACCACGGCCAGGAAATCCCAGCGCCCCAAGGGCAGCTCGGCCAGGTCGTCCTGGCCCAGGCCCGGCGGGCCGCCGGGCAGGTGGGTGTGGATCAGGTGATAGCCGGCCAGGCGGCTCTGGCCCCGGCGGGTGCGGTCCGGAGTGGGATAGGGCAGGCTCTCGGGGCCGCCCACCACCACCTGGACCACCTCGCCCTTGCGGCTGACCACCAGGCCCACCTGGCGGCCCAGCTCCAGGGACAGCTCCGTGAGGGCCCGGGCCTGCTCGGGGTGCAGGAGGTCCGCCACCGGCAAACGCCGGCGCTCCAGGTTGGCCAGCCTTTTCAGCTGGCTCGGCTTCAATCCTTGGGTCTGGCCGGAAACCTTGGGCAAGGTGGGCTAACCTCAGTCTTCCATGGGGTCGTAGGTAAGGTCCTCGAACTTGGTAAGTTCGTCCAAAAAAGCCAGCTTCACGGTGCCGGTGGGGCCGTTGCGCTGCTTGCCGATGATGATTTCGGCCACGTTGTCGTCGGCCTCCTCGGGCTCGTCGGCCTTTTTGTAGGCTTTCTTGCGGTAGATGAAGGCCACCACGTCGGCGTCCTGCTCGATGGCCCCGGACTCCCGGAGGTCACTGAGCTGGGGGCGGCGGTCGCCCCGGGGCCGGTCCTCCACCTTGCGGTTGAGCTGGGACAGGGCCACCACCGGCAGGTCCAGCTCCTTGGCCAGGGCCTTCAGGGAGCGGGAGATGTCGCTGATTTCCTGCTCCCGGGAGTCGGAGCCGGCCCGGCCGCGCATGAGCTGGAGGTAGTCCACCACGATGAGCCCCAGCTTGTGCTCGGCCTTCAAGCGGCGGGCCTTGGCCCGCATTTCCAACACGGCCAGGGCCGGGGTGTCGTCGATGAAAATGGGGGAACGGCTCAAAAGGTCGGCGGCCTGGATCAGGGCCGGCCAGTCCTGGTTTTGGGAGAGGAACCCGCTGCGTATCTTGCCACCGGAGACCCGGGCCTCGCCGCACAACAGCCGCATGCCCAGCTGCTCCTTGCTCATCTCCAGGCTGAACACGGCCACGGGCACGTTGCCCCGGACCGCGGCGTTGGCGGCGATGTTCAAGGCGAAGGCGGTCTTGCCCATGGAGGGGCGCCCGGCAATGATGATGAGGTCGCCGGGCTGCAGGCCGGTGGTGAGCTGATCCAGGCGTTTGAAACCGGTGGTGACCCCGGAGACCTGGCCTTTTTGCTGGAACAGGCGCTCGATGGCCGCCAGGGAATGGCGCACCACCTCGCCGATGCTGGACACTTCCTGGCTGAGGCGGGCCTGGGTGGCGGCAAAGATAGCCTTTTCCGCCGCTTCCAGGGCTTGGTCCGGGTCGGCCTGCTGGGTGTAGGCCTCGTCCGCGGCCTGCACCGCGGCCCGGATGAAGTTCCTGAGCATGCCCTTGTCGCGGACCAACTGGGCGTAGTGGTCCACGTGGGCCGGGCTGAGCACCAGATTGGCCAGCTCGGCCACAAAGGCCGCCCCGCCCACGTTTTCCAGATGGCCTTCGTCCCGGAGCCGGCTGGTTACCGTGATCTCGTCCACCGGCTGGCCCTTGTTGTAAAGGGTCAGCATGGCCTGGTAGATGCGGCCGTGCCGCCGGTCGTAGAAGTCCTCGGGCGCCAAGAGCGTGGCTACCCCGGCCATGACGTCGGCGCCATGCACCAATACGCCGCCCAAGACCCCCTGCTCGGCAGCGGGGTCATTGGGTGGCTGGCGTAGGGGGGTGGTTCCGGCTTCGGCCACGGTCTACTCCGGGTCCCGGCCGGGACGGACCGCTCAGACTTCCTGGTCCGCCTCTACGGCCTCGGCGGTCTCGGCGGCTTCGGCGTCTGTCGCCTTGGCCTCCACCTCTCTCGGCCTGGCTTCCAGGGCCGGCTCTTCCTTCTGCTCGGGCTCCACCTTCACCTCGATCTCCACCACCACCTGGGGGTGCAGCTTGATCTTGATGGGGAAGGTGCCCAGGGACTTCAGGGGCTGGTCCAAAAGGATGCGCCGGCGGTCCACCTCGTGGCCCAGGCTGGCCATGGTTTCGGCGATCTGCAGGTTGGTGACCGAGCCGTAGAGCTTGCCGCTCTCGCCCGCGCGGGCGATGATGGTGAGGCTCAGACCTTCCAGGGTCTTGGCTTCGGCCCGCACCAGGTCGGCGTCCTTGGCTTGTTGGGCCTGGATGCGCTTGCGCTGGGATTCCAAGCCGGCCACGTTGGTTTTGGTGGCCTCCAGGGCCATGCCCTGGGGCAGAAGGTAGTTGCGGGCGTATCCCCGGGCGACGTCCACGATCTCGCCAGGGTCGCCCAGCCCCAACACTTCCTTGGTGAGGATGACCTCCATCTGGTATTTCCTCCGGAGTCAGGCCGGCTGGTTGTTGTCCAGCCGTCTGAAATTAAACCATACATCAAACAGCCCGGCCACGGCGATGAGCACGGCCAAGAAAAACTCCACCGCGATCAGGGTGTATATGGCCACCCGCACCAGCCGAACCACTTTTTTTCGTTCCAGCCAATAGCTGAGAATGGCCATGCCTTGCAAGAAGTACACCGTGCCGGTCAGGATCAGGAAATTGGCTCCCCACCAGAAGAGCCCCTCCCAGCCGAATAGCACGATCCCACCCGAGGCGATGACCACCCACACCAGAAGCTCCGGGGCGCGCCACCGGTTCAAGGGTGCCAGCCACTGGCCCGTGGGATCGGGCCACATCTGGCTGATCCGCCGCACCAGCATGAAGTTGCCCCAACAGACCAACAGCGCCGTGGAGCCCAGGAGGGCCGGCAGGATGCGGAAGATGGCTTCCCAAGCCTGGCCGATCGCCGCCTGGAACTCGGCCAGCTTGGCCGGGTCCATCTCGGCGCCTCCCTGGTAGGCCTTCAGAAAAGCGGCCATTTCCTGGTGCCACTCTTGGTGCCAGGCTTCCAGGAAATCGCCGCCTTGGCCGCTGGCCAAGAGGAACAACGGCCCCAGGGAAACCACCACCCCTGCCAGCGCCGCCAAGGCCACCCGGCGGTCGACCGCCAGGCCCCGGCCCGCGCTCTCGCCCATCACCCCGGCCAGGGCCAGGTGGAACAGGAAATAGTACAGGCCGGCCCAGGGGGTGAAGAAATACAGGGCCACGGCCCCCGCTCCGGCCCACATGAGCCCCTGCCTGCCGGGCGCCGTGCCATTGCGCCGGTAGAGCAGCATGAGGGGCACGGGGGTGGCCAAAGCCAGCAAGGCTCCCACGAACGGTATCAGGATGGGAGCGCTGAAGATGGCCAGGCTGCCCCCCGCAGCCGCTGCCGGCAAAGGCCAAGTGGCCTTGGGTACGGGGATCATGGCGCCAAAGCCCCCTCTGGGAGTTAGACTCCCGTGGCGGCAAACGGCAGCAGGGCGATATGCCGGGCCCGCTTGATGGCGAGCGTCAACTCCCGCTGGTGCTTGGCGCAGCAGCCGCTGATGCGGCGGGGGATGATCTTGCCCCGCTCAGTGGTGAAATAACGCAGGGAGCGAGGGTCCTTGTAGTCGATTTTCAAAGAGGAATCCGCGCAAAACCGGCAGACCTTGCGGCGTCCGAACCTTCTCCTCTTAACGGTCATGTCCTAACTGTCTCCTTGTCTTCCCCTGGGGGGAAGTGAAGTTCTCGGCAAGGGTTCTATTCGTCGTCGTCCTCGTCGTCCTCATCGTCCTCGTCCTCCTCCTCATCGGAGTCGTCGGAGAACTTGCGGCGCGGCGTTTCCTCGTCGTCGTCGCCCGGAGAAGAGGACGCGCCAGAGGCGGCGACCGCCTCGGGATCGAACTCCCCATCCAGCTTGACGGTCAGGAAGCGGATGACGGCTTCGTCGATCTTGAAGTTACGTTCCATCTCTTCCACGGCCTCGGCCGGAGCACCGTAGTCGAACAGGACGAAAAAGCCCTTGCTGAACTTCTTGACCAGATAGGCCAGCCGACGGCGTCCCCAGGGGTCGATTTTACCCATGGTGGCGCCTTTGGAGGTCAGGATCTCGGCGAACTTGTCGATGACCGCCTGAGTATCCTCCTCGCTGAGCTCGGGATTGATAATGAAAAGGGTCTCGTAATGTCTCATGGAGCCTCCTCGTGGTCTCTTCGTCCCCGGCCTCCGGCCGGAGAAAGGAGTATTTTAAGGAAAGCCTTTGGTACCATTACCGTGGAAGATTGTCAAGCCACGGTGGTTTTTTGCCCCCCCCTCGCCGGTCCGGGGGAGACCGCCGGAGGGGAGGCGCCGGGGTTTACTCCGCCGTCCCCCAGATATCCCCGAAGCCCTCCACCAGCCGGCGGTCGGCCGGGCAAAGCTCCAGGCCGGCCAGGTCCTCGGGCGCGGCCCAGGTCAGCTCCAGATGCTCCAGGGCCCGCGGCGCCGGCCCGGCCAGGCGGCAGAGAAAGGCGTGCAGGGCCAGGGTGCCCGGCGGCCGGGGCTCCTCCACCGAGCCCAGACAGGGGCCCACCGCCACCCGGGTGCCCAGCTCCTCGGCGATCTCCCGGGCCAGGCCCTCCCGCAGGCCCTCGCCGGGCTGCACCTTGCCGCCCGGCATCTCCCACAGCCCGGTGTCGGCCCGCCGGGCCAGGAGCAGCCGGCCGGCCGAGAGGATCACCGCGCAGGTGACCTCCAGGCGGCCCTCCAAAGGCCCGGCGCTCATAAGCGGGTCCCCGTGGCCGGCGGGGGCTCCGGGGTGGGGGTCTTGGCCTTGGGTTGGGGAGGAGCCGGCGGGGCTGCCGTGGCCCGCGGCGGAGCCTTGGGGGCCGGCGGCGTCGGGGTGGCCTGGGGCGGGGTCTTGGGGGTCGGCGGGGCCGGAGGGGCCGCGTGGGTGGACGGCGGCGTGGCCCGGGGCGTGGCCGGGGGGGCCGGCGCAGGCGTGGGCGTCGGCTTGAGAGTGGCCCTGGGGGTCGGCGAGGGCTTGGGGGCCAATGGGGTGGAAGACGTGACCCGCCCCCGCTCCAGGAGCTTGGTCTTCAATTGCAGGTAACGCTCTTCCGCCCCGGGGAAATCGGGCTTCTGGTCCAGGAGCCGGCCATAGGCCTCGGCGGCCTTGGCCGTTTCCCCCCGGCCGTCGTAGAGCTGGGCCAGCTTTTCCAACAGGTCCAGATCACCCGGCAAGTTCCGCACCGCCAATTCCAGGATGGCCACGGCCCGCGCCGAGTCGTCGCCTTTCAGGGCCAAGGCGGCGGCCATGCGGTACAGGGCGGGGTTGCCTTTCTGCCGTTCGAGAACTTCCTCCAACAGGTTCAGCATCTCGGCCGGCCGGTGCTCGGAAAGCTGGGGATAGACCTTGCTCACCGCTTCCACCGGGTCCGGGGCCGCGGCCAGCAGCTTCTGGGCCTGGGCCACGGCCTGGTCCCAGCGGCCCAGCCCGGCCAGGGCCTCAAAGGCGGTCTCCTGGATCTCCACGTCATCGGGCCGGGCCCGGGCCGCGGCTTCCAAATGGGGCCAGGCCTCCTGGGGCCGGCCGGCCTCCAACAAGAGCACCCCAAGGTTGTAGTTCACCTCGGGGTCGTCGCCCTTCCGGGCCGCCAGCTTCTGGTACACCCGGAGGAGCGCCGCCTGGTTGTCGGTCTTCTGGTAGATGGCGGCCAGTTTCAGCCACAGAGCGGTGTCCGCGGGGTCCAGGGCAGCCGCCTTTTCCAGCTCCGTGGCGGCCGCCGCCTCCTGGCCGCTCTCCAAAAGGGTGCGGGCCAGGTTCAGGCGGGCCTCCTTGTCCCGGGGCCGCAGATCGGCCACCCGCCGCAGCGCGGCCACCGCCCCGGCGTTGTCCCCGGCCTGGCGTCGGGCGCCGGCCAAAAGCTCCCAAGTGGCCGGGTTGGCGGGCTGCAGCTTGCCCGCCGCCTCCAGGGCGGCCCGCGCCTCGGCCGGCTTGCCGGCCCGGGTGAGCGCCCGGGCCAGGGACAACAGCGCCTTGGGCCGCGCCTCACCTTGATAAACCCGGGCCAGCCGCTCCCACACCGGCACCGCCTCGCCCCAGCGGCCCAGGTCCTGGTACAGGCCGGCCAGGGTGGCGGCCAGCTCCATATCGTCGGGGCGATCGGCGGCCAGTTTGGAGAGGGCGGCCACGGCCTTCTCCTTGTCGCCGGTTTTCAGGTACAGCGCGGCCAGGCGCTCTTCCAGCTCCGGGTCGTCGTGCGCCGCGGCCAGCTCCTCCAACAGGCTCTGGGCCTCGGGGTAGCGGTGGGCCTCCAGGAGCAGGTCCGCCAGCCGCCGCCCCACCAAAATGTCGTCCGGAGTGAGATCCAGCACCTGCTGCATGTATTTGATCTTGTCGTCCAGCTTGGTGGCGGCCTCGGCCCGACGGAGCCAGTCAATGGGCAGGAGCTTCACCAACAGCCGGATGGAGCCCACGGGCTGCCCTTCCCGCTCCACGGTGAGGTCCACGCCGTTCATCTCGAAAATCCGCTGGCCCAACAACTCGCTCAAGGTGTGAAAGCGGGTGAGGTCGATGTCCGCCTGCCCGGCCAGGGAAAAGCTGAGCCGGAGGTCCAGCCAGGCGCTGGTGGCCGCGTCCTTCACCCGGAAGGGGGCGTCCGGGTGGATGGCCATCACCCCCCCGGCCTTGACCCGCACCGTGGCGCCACCCACCGAAAGGTCCACGTACAAGAGATGGGGTCCCGGTTCGGGGGTGACCGCGCCCCGCGCCGTCGCGGCCGCCGGAGGGTCCGCAGGCGCGGGCTCCGGCCCGGCCGCGGCCGGGAGCGGCCCGGCCAGGAGCCAGAGGCACATGAGCCCCCCCAGCCCGTGGCAGAGGCGGCGGCGCCAGACGGGTCCACGCCCGGATTTCGCCGGGGCCGGGAAGGCCAGCCGGTCCGGCGGCTTGGCGGCGGCCCGGCGGGGGACAAGGCCGGGGCCAACGGGGCGCCTCCGGTGGCTGGGCTGGCCCGAGGTGTGCAAGGCATCTCCTTGGCGGATGGGGGCGCTCCCCTCGGAGCCGCCCCTAGCCCGCTGCTGGGGTGGCGAAATTTTCTGTTAGAAAAATACCCAATACGAGACTGTTGCACAAGGCTCCATGCCTTGTGCAACTATCGGCTTGGCAAAAGCGTGACTCCACCCCAGCAAGCAGACCTTGCCGGGGGCCCGGGTTTTGCCAAGCCCGCCGAATAACAAGCCTTTTAGGCTTGTTATTCGGCGGGCCATCCCTGGCCCGCATGAGACCATTGCAACACAGAAACCATTAAATAGTTAGACTACCTAATGTTTTAATTTAAGTTTTCCACCAATTGCCGTGCAATGGTCTCAATACCCGATGGCAAGTCAAAGCAGGGGGGTAGGCCCCGCGGTTTTTGACCCGCGCGGGCCGGTGGAGTTCAGGGGATGAGGCGGCCCCGCAACAGGGGCGCCGGCTCCTGGGGGGTCCAGCTGGTAATCTCCATCCGAGCCAGGCTGCCGGGCGGCGGCCCGCCGGGCAGCTCCACCAGACAGTAGTTGCCGCTGCGGCCACGGCCCCCGCCTTCCACCACCAGGTCCAATACCGCGCCCACCTGGGAGGCCGCGAAGCGCTCCCGGAAGCCTTGGCCCAGGGTCCGCAGCTCCTCGGCCCGGGCCTTGACCAGGTCCCCCGGCGGCCGGCCGGGCCGCTGGGCGGCCGGGGTGCCCGGGCGGGGGGAATAGGGAAACACGTGGAGATAGGCCAGGGGCAAGGAAGCCAGGAAATCGCGGGTCTCCCGGAAGGCAGCCGCGTCCTCGCCGGGCAGGCCCACCATCACGTCAGCCCCCAGGCACACCCCGGGCAGTTCCCGGTGCAACAGCTCCACGGTGCGGCGAAAATGCGCCGTGGGGTGGGGCCGGCCCATGGCCCGCAAGAGCCGGTCACAGCCGGACTGCAGGGGCAGGTGGAAATGCCGGCACAGGCGGGGCTCCCGCCGGGCCAGGTCCCACAGCTCCGGGGAGACCTCGCCGCCCTCCAGGGAGGAGAGCCGGAGCCGGGGGCCGGGCGCGGCCAACAGCGCGGCCACCAGCGCGGCCAATTCCCGGGGCGGGGTGAGGTCCCGGCCCCAGCGGCCCAGGTGGATGCCGGTGAGCACCACCTCCCGGGCCCCCTGGGCGGCCAGGGCGTTCCACTGCTCCAGGGCCTGATCCAGGGGCAGGCTGCGGGGACGGCCCCGGGTGCTGGGCACGATGCAGTAGGCGCAATGGGCGTCGCAGCCGTCCTGCACCTTCAGAAGCCCCCGGCTGCGCCCCTGCCCCGGGGGCCAGGCCCCGGGCAGGAAAGACCCGGCGTCCGGCGGGCCGGGCAGTTCCGTGGGCCACTCGCCCCGGGCCGCCCGGGCGGCGAGATCGGCCAGCTCACTGCGGCCCAGCACCCGGAAGCCCTCGGCCTGGTAGGCCGCAGGCTCGGCCTGGGCGTCGCAGCCCGTGACCACCACCGTGGCTCCCGGGTGGGCCCGGGCCAGCCGCCGGGCCATCTGGCGGGATTGCCGGGCCGCCGCGGCGGTCACCGAGCAGGTGAGCAGCACAGCCAACTCGGCCGGCTCGCCCGGGGCGGGGCGCTCCCAGCCCCGGGCGGCCAACTCCCGGCCCAGGTGGTGGGATTCGGCCTGGTTGACCTTGCAGCCCAACCAGGCCAAAACCACCTTACCGGGTTTATCGCGGGGTTCAGAAGCGCGCACGGACTTTCTGGAACGTCGCGGCGGAGCGGGTGATGGTCTGGTCATCGCAGCAGAAGGCGATGCGGAAGTGACCCGGGCCCATGAAGCCCGAGCCAGGCACCAACAAGAGCCCTTCCTCCTGCGCCGCCTTGCAGAAAGCCACGTCATCGGCCAGCGGGCTCTTGGGGAAGACGTAGAAGGCCCCCAGGGGTTTGACGTACTCAAAGCCCGCCTGATCCAGCACTCCGCAGATCAGCTCGCGCTTGTGCGCGTACTGGGCCACGTCGGCGGTCTCGTGCAAGAGCTCGGCCACGGTCCGCTGCATCAGGGCCGGCGCGTTCACGAAGCCCAGGATGCGGGTGGCCAGGGTGATGCCCGCCAAAAGCTGCTGGCGGTCGTCGGCTTCCGGATGCACCGCCACGTAGCCGATGCGCTCGCCGGGCAGGCTCAGATTCTTGGAGAACGAGGTCACCACGATGCTGTGCGGGTAGGCCGCGAACACGGAGGCCACCTCGGCGTCGTCGAACACAATCTGGCGGTAGGGCTCGTCACTTATAAGATAGATGGCCCGCCCGCGCTTGTGACCCAGGTCGGTCAGGGCCTGGGCCAGCTCGGCCAACTCCTCCGGCCGGTAGATGGCGCCGGTGGGGTTGTTGGGCGAGTTGATCAGCACCGCCGCGGTGCGCTCGTTGACCGCGCCGGCCACCGCCGCCACGTCCAGGGAGAAATCGGCCTTGGTGGGCACCCGGGTGACCTTGCCGCCGTGGTTTTCCAGGTAGAAATCGTACTCCACGAAGTATGGCGTGGGCACCACCACCTCGGCTTCGGGGTCGATGATGGCCTTCAACACCGAGTTCAGGGCGCCGCCGGCCCCCACGCTCATGATCACGTCGTTGGCCGTGAAGCCGATGCCGCCGTGCTGCTCCGAGAGGTAAGCCGCCACCTTCTCCCGCACCGCGGGGTAGCCGGCGTTGGGCATATAGGCATGGGCCCCGGGAGTGCGGTCCGCGGCCAGACGGCCGGCCACCGTGAAGAACTGCTCCGGCGGCTCCAGGTTGGGGTTGCCCAGGGAAAAGTCGAAAACCTTGTCCGCCCCCCTCTCCGCTTTGAGTTTGGCTCCGGCCTCGAACATGGCCCTGATCCAACTGGACCTCTCAATATAACCGGCGATTTTTTTGGCAACGGGCATGGTGGCCTCCTTCCAGCGCCCAACAAAAAAGAACCGCGGACGGCTTGGGGGCCGTCCGCGGCGGGGTTACCGAGTTCAGGACATCGGGTCAAAGCCTGGGGACGGACCTCTGGCGGGAGCAATAATAGAACCTAAATCGCCGTCCGCGCTCCAGCATGCGGCTTTCCCTCCTGATGGCGCACAGCCTACCATCGCCCGTATTATTGGTCAAGCAGCAAACTGCTGGCATCCCCCCTTGGCAGGTTACTCGTGCGTGATGATGGGGCCCATCTCGTTGAAGGAGAAATTGTAAAACACGTTGTGCCCGTTGTAATCCAGGACCCGCAGGTCATCGTCCTGCTGCAAGTCGTCCATGATCACGTCGAAGTGCTTGCCGTAACGCTTCTTCACCAACTCCACCGGCAGCTCGCGGGCGATATACTTTAGCACTCCCTTGCGGGCCAGCTTTTCCACCAGCTTGGCGTCGTCAAAGGAAGGATAGCTGGTCAGAATCAGGATGGGACCAGTTCCGGTAAAGATGATTCCTGCCTTCATATGAACCCTCCGTTTGCAGGTTGCGACGCAATCTTTATCACTTATTTTCATCATGGAGTTTCCCGCCACCTCCTGTCAATGAACTTGAGGCGGACCCAAGGTGATCAATCCAATTATACGTGAACCACAGGCAGTTAAGCACCTTTGTGGGCAGGGGAGTGGAGGGAAAGGGAAGCCGGCGACGGCGGAGGCCTGACCAAATCATAGGCTTGAAAGATTTTTTATTTAAGCCTGTTAGCCTAACCACAATTTGACGGGGGTTCTCCGGGGTCCGGGGCGGGGCACCTCACGCCCGGCCCTCGATCGGGTGCGCCGGGACAATGCCGGCCACAAAAGGGCCCCGCCCGCCCCGGCCGAAAAGACCACGGCGGACCGCCGCCCAGGGGCAGGCCGGGCAAATCTACATGTGACCCAGAAAAACTATGAAGGATTCCAGGAGGTCGCGGTCCAACTTGCCGGCCAAGTCCTGACGCATTAGTTTCAAGGTCACAAAGGGAGAAAGCTCACCCTCGCAATAGAAACCCGCGGTATAGGACTCGTAAAGGTCCACGATGCGGATGAGGCGGTCGGCCGCGGAAAGCTGGGGTCCCTTGAGGCCGTGGGGGAAGCCCGTGCCATCCAGATTCTCGTGGTGGTTGCGGATCATTTCCACCACGGCCTGGCTCACCCCGGGGATGGTTTGCAAGAGCCGTCCCCCGTGGCGGGGATGATCCACCAGGGTGTTTTCCTCGGCCAAGAGCCGGGCGGCGTGCTCCGGGGTGCCGCCGTCCGGCCACATGAGTCCCAGGTCGTGGAAGAACAGCGCCAGGCCCAGGTCTTGGGAGCGTTCCGGCTCCCAGCCCAGGGTGTGGGCGAACCCCAACCCCAAGAGGCAGGTGTTCACCGAGTGGGTGTAGATCTGGCGGTCCTGGATCATCACGTCCAACAGGCCCGAGTGAGTCTGCTCCTCGTTCCACATCCAGGCCAACAGCTCCCGCACCTGGCCCACCCCTTGGGCCAGACGGCGGCCGTTCTTCAGGTCCAGCATGGCCGCCTTGATGATGCACAGGGAGGCCTCGTAAAAGAGGTGGTGCCGCTGCTCCGGGGTGATGTCCGCGATGCCGGCTTTCTGGTCCTGGGTGCGCGCCAAAAGATAGGCCAAGAGCTCTTCCAGGTTTTCCAGGCGGACATAGCAGATGGTGAGCCCCCCCTGGGCCAGGTGCTCCAGCCAGGCGGCCTCCACCAGATCGCCGGCCGCCAGGACCGGCACCAGACGCAAGCGCTTGACATGGGGGTTGTAACCCTCCATGTAAATGTCGCAGGGAGCCGGCCCGTTGGGCACGATGGAACGGGTGGCGATATGAATGAATCCCGGGTAGAGATTGGCGGGCCCGGCGACAGTGCGAATGCGCAACGTGTTCATGACCACCTTTGAGGGGCAGGACCCGATATTGCCGCAAGCGTTAACCCCGCCAGGAGTGGGCGGCTGACCAGCGGGCGGGGGTTGACCAATGTCTGCGGGACAACAATGCCGGCCACACGAAAAGCCGCCCGCATTTCCCGGACGCAGGCTCACGAGCCTTACCCCCCTTTTCTAGGGGGGAGTATAGTGAGCCAAACCTTAAATGTCAACTGAATCCGGCTCCTTGCGCCCCAAGCCTTAACCAGGGCTATACTCGCCGGAGGTAAATTTGGAATTAAGGGACTTTATGACAGGTTCTCCTAGCCATGAGGTTGGTTTGGCTGTGTTGCAGGAGCTGTACCTGGCCTGGGAGGCGGAGAGCGCCGCCTGGCCCCTGGCCTGTGGCCCGGGCTGCTCCGTATGCTGCACCGGACGCCTCAACCTGACCGGTCTGGAAGCCCGGCTCCTGGCCCGGGGAATCCGGGCCGCCGGCGGAGAGGAGCTATGGCAAAAGGCTTTGGCCCTGCCTCTTGCCGCGGACAGCCCCCCCAGCACCATCAACCAGCTGGCCGCCCTTTGCCTGGCCGGCGGCGAGCCGCCGGCCGAGGAGGCCGGCCCCCCGGCCAGCGGCCGCTGCCTGTTTTTGGCCGAGGGTCTCTGCCGGGTCTATCAGGCGCGTCCGTTGGTCTGCCGGATCATGGTGTCCCGCCAGAGATGCCACACCGAGGACGCCGCGGCCCAGGACGCCTGGTGGCTGACCCTGGGGCTCGCCTGGAGCCAATTGGTGGAGCACGCCGCTCAGGGCGAGGTGTATGGACCCCTGGCCCGGGTTTTGGCGGCGGTGGAGGGACGAGCGCCCGGAGACCTGGCCGTGTGCCGGCCGGCCCCGGCCTTTCCGGCCCCGCCGGAGCATCAGGCGCCGTTGCAAGAGGTGCTGGGCCGGGTGCTGGCCCGGCCGGTCCTGGGGCGTCCCCTGGGGGAGTGGCTCTCCCGAGGCTGGCGTTAGCCTGGATATTTCAGGAAGGCCGGGCGTCCGGCGGCGCCGGAGGTCCGCCGGCGGCGGGGGGGAGAAGGCCGGGGCGCGGTCAAGCCGTGGGGTAGCGGGACAGCGGGGCTGGCCGGAGGCAGGGGGACTGGCCGGGAGCAGGACCGCCGGCCGCGGCGGCTCAGGCCGGGGGCGGCTCCGGCGGGGAGCAGGCCGGGGCGCCCTCCCCCTCGGCCACCAGGCTCAGGTCCGGCACCACGATGGTGAACCTGGTCCCCTTGCCCGGCAGCGAGGTGTATTCCAGGGTGCCGCCGTGCTCCTCCACGATCTTCAGGCTGACCAAAAGCCCCAGCCCGGTGCCCCGGCTGCCCTTGGTGGAGAACATGCCGTGGAACAGATGCTCCCGGGCCTCGGGGGAGAGGCCGGGGCCGTTGTCCTCCACGGTGATGATCACCTGGCCGCAGCCGTCCCGGGTGTCGGAAATGGTTACCCGGCGGCGCCCCTCGGGCGGGGTGTGGGCGGCCAGGGCGTCCAGGGCGTTGGTCACGAAGTTCAAAACCACCCGCCGGATGCCAAAGGGGTCCAGCACCACCCTCTCGCAGGCCGGGTCGGGCTTGAGCACCATCTCGGCGTCCAGTTCGGCGGCCCGGCCGGCCACCAGGCCGGCAACCTCCTCCAGGGTCCGGTTCAAATTGAAGGTCTGGTACTCGGGCCGCCGGTCCTTGGCGTAGGCCAAGAGATCCTGCGAAAGATCCTCCATCTGGTCCAGGTTGCGCTTGATCATGCGCCAGCCCTGGCCGGCCAGCTCCAGATCGCCGTCGGTGAGCCCCTGATCCACCAGGTAGGACGAGGTGCCCAGGCCGTGCAGGAGATTCTTGATGAGGTGGGCCATGCTGGCCGCGGTCTGCCCCACCGCGGCCAGGCGGGTCTTCTTGAGGAGCTGGGCCTTCAGGCGCTTGGACTCCCGGAGGTTTTGCAGGAAGAACACCAGGCCGCCGAAGGTGCCCTGGATGAACAGGGGGAAGGCCGAGACCATCACCGGCAGGCGCTGGCCGCTGGCGGTCTTCACCACGGCCGGCCGCACCAGGGTCACCCCGGGGCGGGGGTTGTCGAAGATGGCCTTCTGCAGCAAGCGGCGCTGGGCCCGGGGGAAGAACTCTTCGTAGGAACGCACGCCCCGCACTTCGTGCTCCGGGATGCCCAACAATTCCTCGGCGCTCTGGTTGAAGACCTGGATCACTCCCCGGGGATCGGTGGCCATGATGGCGTTCAGGGCCTGGTCGATGAGCCCCTGCTCAAAGGCCCGGCGGCGGTCCAGCTCCTGCTCCATGGCCTGGCGTTCGGTGATGTCCCGGAGGTTGCCCAGGATGCCGGTGAGGTTGTGGTTCTCCTCCACCGGCCGGAAGCGCCCCTCCAACACCCGGGGGCCGCGGCCCGCCGTGTTCACCCGGAAGCGCACGGTCTCCGAGGCGCGGTCCTCCTTCACCGCCTGGCCGATGGCCTTTTGCAAGGCCGGCAGGTCCTCGGGGTGCACCAGCCCGGCCGCGTCCAGATTCTCCAGGTTCTCGGCCTCCCGGCCCAGGATGCGGGCCACCTCGGGGTTGGCCATCATCATGCGCCCCGCCGGGTCCACCAGGAACACGGCGTCGGTGGAGTTCAGCACCAACTGGCGGTAACGGCGGTCCTGCAGGCGGCTGGACAGGGCCACCTGGCGGGCCATGCGGTTGAAGGCCTGGGCCATCTCCCCCAGCTCGTCCGGAGCGGACACCAGCTCCACCAGGTTGTGCTCCCCGGCGGCCACCTTGCCGGCTTCGGTGACCAGGCGCTTCACCGAGCGGTTCACGGTGAGGATGACGCTTACCCCGATGAAGGTGGAGATGGCGAAGAACAGACCCAGGGCAAAGGCCAGGGTCCGCCAGAAGTCATGCCGGAACTCCTGGTCCACCTTGGCCAGGTTCATGGCCACGTCCAACACCCCCAGCACCTTCTGCTGCGCGGGATGAAAGTGGCAGGGCGGACCGGAGCAGACCGGTTCGTTGTAAATGGGCAGGATGGTGGAGAGCACCCGTTCGCCGTGGTCGTTGACGAAAAACCGGGTGCGGTCTTCCTGGGGCAGCTTGGCCAGGGGCGCGTCAGAGGAGTGGCACCCGTAACAGGCCTCGGCCTGCATGTCCACCACCCGGCCGATCTCCTCGTCCTGCGAGGAGAACATGATCTGACCGTCCTTGTTGAACACCCGGATGCGTTCGATGCCCGGGACCTTGGCCAGGTCCTGAATGATGCGGTGCTGGCTCTCGCGCTCGTTTTTCAGCATGGACCAGTAGGTGGCCTGACGCACCGAGTCCACGAAGCCCTCGGCTTGCTCCTGGGCCCGGTCCTCCAAACGGAATTTCTGCTGGTTGATCTGGAGCCAGGCCGCCCCGGCCAGGGCCAGGAACAGAATGAAGCCCACCGTGGAGGCCAGCTTGAAGGACAGCGAGTGCAGAAGGCGATGAGGTAATTTTTTCAGCAGGTTCCACATCTCGGTCGTCCAGCGGGGGGGATGGAACTCGCGCCCGGAGCGGCGCCCTGCCACCCGGCGGAAGAGAAATGGGGCGGGCGTGGTGAATTATATCACACTCCGCGTTCCGCTGCTGCCGAACCGGGCCCGCCCCGCCCCGGCGCTTGGCTTGGTGAGCTTCACCCTTCGTGGTAAAATTCGGTCATGGACACGTACATTAATCGGCAGACCCACATGGAAGAGGAGGGCCAGGTCACCGCCATCCGCGGAGGCGTGGCCACGGTGGAGACCGTCCAAAAAGAGGCCTGCGCCCATTGCGCGGCCAAGGGAGCCTGCGAGGCCCTGGGCGGCGACAAAACCAGAACCATCACAGCCCTTAACGAGGTCCACGCCGAGGTGGGCGACCGGGTGATGCTGGCCGCTCCCCGGAAGACGGTGATGGGGGCGGGATTTTTGGTTTACATAGTGCCCGTCTTCGCACTATTGTTAGGCGCTGTCGCGGGCAAGAAATGGGGTCCTCTCCTGGGCCTGGGTACCCAGGGGGGGGCGGTGCTTTTCGGCGTGGCGGCTCTTTCCCTCTGCTGGCTGGGACTGCGTTTGATTTCCAACCGCGTGGCGGGAAGCAAGAATTTTACCATCAGGGTGGTTAAAATAGTGCAAAAGGGAGACACGGATGCTTTGGACGAATGTTCTACTGGCCTATGACAGTTCGGCCCCGGCCCTCAGAGCGGTGGAGTATGTGGGCCAGATGTACTCCAAAGTAGAGGGAGCCAAGGTCACCCTGTTCTTGGTGGAGGACAAGCTGCCCGGGACGGACATGGTGGAGACCCACTTCACCAGCCAGGTCAAGGCCCGCATCGGCGCTCTGGAACGGGAACAGGAGGCGCGTCGCCAGCAAATGGACGAGGCCAAAAAGCACCTCTTGCGCATGGGCTTCGACGATAGTCAGGTCAAGATCAAGATCGGCGAGAAGAAGAAGAGCGTGGCCAAGGCCATCATCGACGAGGTCAAGACCGGCCAGTACGGCACCGTGGTGGTGGGCCGACGGGGCGCCAGCGACATCCAGAACATGCTGTTCGGCTCCGTGGCCAGCAGCGTGATCAGCAACCTCCAGGGAGCCACCATCTGCGTGGTGGAGTAAGGCTCCTTACATAGGGTGTTCAGAACGGGGCCCGCGGGCCCCGTTTTTTGCTGGCAGCGTGCCGCTGCTGGCGTAGCGGGTCGTGCGAGGCCAGTCTCCGCACCAACCTCGCGCGCTCCCGAAGCAGGGCCGGGGCCAAGCGGGTCACCCGCCGCGTAGCCGCGGCTGGCGTAGCGGGTTGGGATAGCTTGCCCCTTGAACGTTATCTCGCGCGCTCCCGAAGCAGGGCCGGGGCCAAGCGGGTCACCCGCCGCGTAGCCGCGGCTGGCGTAGCGGGTTGGGATAGCTTGCCCCTTGAACGTTATCTCGCGCGCTCCCGAAGTGATGCCGTGGCTAGCGAACCGCGCCAGCGCTCACCCGCCCCGGGAAGCGGCGGGGGGCCGCCCCCAACCCGGGGGAACCGGCCGCCGTCGGATGCCGGGCCATTCCCCAGCCGGTGGGGCCGGCCTCGATGACCACCCCCCACCTTGCTCGCCAACTTCTCCCGCACCCGGCTCACCGCCGCGGACTCGGGCCGGGGGAGCCAGATGGCCGTCTGGTCGCCCGCCCGCCGCCAGGCGGGGGGCTGGCTGCCCCGGTGAGCGTCGCTCCCCAGGTGGAATTTCTTTACTTCAAAACCTCTTGCGCCTTTCGGCCAGCCTGCTGGGCGACGCCTTGCCCTGTTGGCCCCCATATTTATCGTTGCGTTCGGTTGCTTCCAACCCAATACCAGGCGGCCGACCTGGCATGCCCTTCCCGGCTCTCCCGCCGGCTTCATTCCCCGCCGGTCACCGCCTGCCAATCCGCCCGGACCAGCTCCAAGAGGCGGGAAAAGTCGGGCATGATGTGAAGCTGCTCCCAATGGGGGCGGCGCGCGGTCCGTTGCAGGAACAGGCCGTCGTAATCGAACCAGCGGGGATAGAGCCCGCCCAGGAAAAAGCCCGCCTGCCGCAGCACTTCCACCACCCAGCCCACTTCCGGCTGCCCCAGGTTCACCCGGAGCTGGAGCACCTCCACCCCCCGGCCGGCCAAATCCTGTTGCAGTTCGGCCAGGCGGACGGGCAAGTCCCGGCCCACCAGGGGCAGGTCCACCCGCGCCGCCTGGGCGAAGTCATACACCTGGCTACGCATTTCGCTCTCCATGGCCGAGGGCGTGGTCTCCAGCGCCGGGGAAAACCGGCGCTCCAGTTCGGTCTCGCCGTAGATTTCCCGCAGCGGGGCCGCCAGGGCTCCGGGCAAAAACACCCCATGGGGCCGGGGCTGCATCTCCCGGAAGTTCCACAGCATGGAAACCCGCTCCGCGGGATCCTTGCTCCGGTCATAGGCCGTGGCGGGCATCAAGTCCATCTCCAGGCCCGTGAAGAAAAAACCCTGGTTCAACATGGCCTTCTGCATGTGGGTGTGGTTGCAGACCGGCTCGCCGAACAGCACGGTGATGTTGGGATTTCTCTCCCCCTCCGCGATGATGGACTCATTCAGCTTAAGGTTGAGCCCGCGGCGGCGGTATTTGGGGATCACCAGCGAGCCGCCCCCCTCATACACCCGGGGGTCGCAGCCGTTGCGGTACATGTTGGCCGTGCCCACCACCTCCTCCCGGGGGGTTATCGCCACCCAGGTGAGGATGTCGGCGGTGCGGTTGGCCTCGGTGAGCGCCGCGGGCTCGTAGTAGGTGCGGATGGGATAGTCCCCGCCATACACCACCCGGAAGCAGGCAGCCACCCCCGGGGCGTCCTGGGGGCGCATGGGCGCGATCCGCACGTCTTGGTCCGGGGCGATGGCGTCTTCATAAGCGGTGTAACTCATGGCCTTTCTCCCAGCTAAGGTAGCGGTTCAGGATCAGGCCCGCCGGCGGAACACCAGGGGCAGGAGCGCGGCGCCGGCCAGACTGCAGCCGGCCGACGCCAGGAACACGGCGCCATAGCTGGCCCCGGCCAGGATGAGCCCCCCCACCAGGGGGCCGAAGAACAGCCCGGCCTGGAAGGCTTCCAGACCCAGGTTGATGTTCAGGGGCCGGAAGCGGGGTTCGGAACTGTCGAACAACAGGGCGTTCAACAGCGGCATGGCCACCCCCCAGCCCAGGCCCAACAGGACGCCCAGGCCCAGGAACACGGTGAGCGGACTCACCCCGCCCACCGCGGGCAGCCACCAGGCCAGGGTGCCCAGCGCCGCGAAGCACAGAGTCAGAAAGCCCAGGGCCCCCCCGAGCGCGGCCTTCTTGTTGGTGCGGTCGAACCAGGAGCCCAACACCACCCGCACCAGGATCTCGGCCAGGGTGTTGGCCGTGAAGAACCAGCCCACGTTGGCCACCCCCA
Source organism: Deltaproteobacteria bacterium (assembly GCA_020444165.1). Next base: position 19,501 of record JAHLLK010000035.1, read on the forward strand.
CGCTCTTGCCCAGCCCCTCGGCAAAAAAGAACACCCCGCCAAAGGCGGTGTAGGCCAACAGGGAGACGCCCAAGAGCCCGCTCACCCGGCGGTCGGTCAGGTTTTCCTTCAGTTCCCCCAGGTGGATGCGCTTGGCGCCGGCCGGCCGGGCCGCGCCGCCGGGGGAGCCGGTCAGGGCCAACAGCGGCAGGTTCACCAGGAGGAACAGGCCGGCGAGGTTCAGGACCGGCAGGAACCCGCCCCAGACCCGGAACAGCCAGATGGCCACCGGCGGCACCACCGCGAAAGGCAACAGGGTGATCACGGCCATCATGCCAAAGGCCTCCCCGCTGCGGGAAGGGGGGATGGCCGCCACCAGGCGGGCGGTGGCCGCCACGCCCAATACCGTGTACACCGCGCCGTGCACGATGCGGACGGCCATGAGCGCCGCCGCGCCGGTGAAAAAATTGTACAAGGCCAGGGAGGCGATGCAGCCCAGGCTGGAGAAAAGGATCCAGCGCCCGGCGTTGTGAGGCTCCATGAGTGGGCTGATCACCGGCCGCATGAGCACCGCCACCAGGGAGAACACTCCGATCAAAAGCCCGCTGGTCTCCTCGCCGAGCCCCAGGCCCAGGAGGTAGGAGTTGAACTGGAAAAACACCGCCATGTTCAGGAAGCTGCAAAAGATGATGCACAACAGGCAGGTGAACTCCCGGGTCCACAAAGGCGGCCGGGCGGCAGCGGCCTCGGCCGCGGGGGGGGCGGGGGCGGAGTTGGTCATGGATAAAGGATGTTCTCCAGGGCTCGCACGAAATCTGCCATGGCCTGGTGGTGGCCCACGCTGACCCGGATCCAGTTGGGATAGCGGAAACCGGTCATGGAGCGGATCATCACTCCCTGGGCCATGAGCTTGCGGTAGGCCAGAGTGTCGCTCATGGCCAGGCGCAACATCAGATAGCAGCCCTGGTCGTCCTGCACCGTAAGCCCCAGCCGGCCCAACTCCCGGCGGAGATAGGCTTTTTCCTCCCGCACCAGGCGGCGGGTGGCGGCGATGTGCTCCTCGCCGTGCTCCAGGGCGGCCAGGGCCGCCTCCTGGGCCAGCCCGTTCACCGAGTACACCACGCAGGTGCGGCGGATCACGTCCACCACCTCGGGGCTGCCGGCCAGATAGCCGATGCGGAGCCCGGCCAGGCCGTACATCTTGGAGAAGGTCCGGAACACCACCAGGTTGGGGTAGCGGGCCAGGAGGCCCAGGGAGTCGGGATAGGCCGGGTCCTCCACGAACTCGGCGTAAGCCTCGTCCACCACCACGATCTGGCGGCCGTTCACCGCGTCCAAAAAGGCGGTCAATTCCGCTTGATCCCACCAGGTGCCCGTGGGGTTGTTGGGGTTGCAGACGAAGTGAATCTTGCTCCTGGCGTCCACCCGGGCCAGCATGGCCGCGGGGTCGAAGCGGAAGTCCCGGAGCGGGGTCAGCCGGGCCTCGAACCCCGAGAACTCGGCCACCCATTCATACACCGCAAAGGTGCGGTCCGCGGTGATGATGTTGTCGCCGGCCTGGCAAAAGGCCTTGATCACAAAGGCGATGACCTCGTTGGCCCCGTTGCCGCAGAGGAACTGGTCCGGGTCCAGGCCGAACTTGCGGGCCAGGGCCTGGCGCAGGTAGTACACGTCGCCGCTGGGGTAGATGGCCGCCTGGGCCGGGTCGAACTCCGCCAGCACCCGGCGGGCCGCCGCGGGGGGGCCCAGGGGGTTCTCGTTGTTGTTCAGGCGGTAGAGATGGTCCACCCCGTAGAGCCGCATCAGCTCCGGATCGGGCTTGGAAGGTATGTAGGCCTGGAACCCCTTGATGTAATCCGGCACCAGGCGGTCGAGCTGGGGCGTACTCATGGTTGCTTAATCCGCCGCCCGGGTCAGGATCAACAGATCGCCGCGCCCCCCAAAGGGCAGCACCACCCGGGGCACGAAGCCCAGGTCCAACAGGCGGGCGCCCAGCACCCCCTGCCAGGCCTGGGCCAGGTCCAGCTCGCACATCAGGCTGGTGAAGCCCTCGCCGTCCAGGGTGGCCACGTGCGCGGCCAGGTTCTGGCTCCAGTCCTGGCCGTCCCACACCGGTTTCAGCTCCACCAGGCCGATGGGACGGTCGAAAACCGTGGCCAGCACCGAGTGCTCCGGCTGGTGGTGGGTGATTTCCGCCACCTGGTTGATCTGGCGGGCCAGGGCCAGGTTCCCGTAGAACTCCTCCAGGAAAGGGACCAGGCGCGGATGGGCCCAGACCACTCCGCCCGGGTCCTCCTGGATCTGGCGGTACTGGCAGGTCTGGATCACGCAGGCCCGGTCCGGCAAGCACACCGGCACCTCGCCCAGGCTCTCGAAGTACTCGGACGGCGTCTCCGGGGTGGCGTGCAGGGTGAAGACCCCCACTGCGTCCGTGCGGGCCACCTGGGCCAGGAAATGCTCCACCAAGGCGGCGGCCAGGTCCCGGCCGGCGGGCTGGTTGAACAGGTAGGGCCCGAAATAGCGCACCAGGCGGCTGTTGCGCCGCTGCCACAGCATCACCCCGCCCAGGCGGTCCTGGCCGTCCCGGGCTGCCGCGCCCTCGATGTCACCGGCCAGCCGCATGTCCACCAGGCGGTCCGGCGCGCTGAAGCGGGGGGGATACTGGTCGTGGGTATGGTAGGACGCCAACAGCCCGGGCACCAGGAGGAGGTCCTGGTTGGTGATCGGCTGCACCGTGAACTCGGCCAACGGGCTGGCGGTGAGGGGCTGGGGGGGGCCGGGAGGGTATTCCTTTTCCTTGACCAAGCCCAGGACCAGGTGCTGGTCCTCGCCTTCCCGCAGGAAGAAGCGGTCCACCGCCCGGGAGGCCAGGAGGAGCCCCAGGTGATCCAGATCGTGGGTGTCGTCGGCCGAGGGGTCGGCGGTGAGATTGAAGAACTTGAGATCCAGGTCCTGGTAAGGGAAGCGGAAGACGAGTTGCACCATGAAGCCCCCGCCCCGGGCCTCCAGCTCCACGGCCTCACCACCCCGGAACACCCGGCAGAGGTAACTGAAGACCTCCTCCGTGGCCAGGGTGAGCTGCAACGCCTCCATCCGCCCCAGACCCAGGGCCAGGGCGGCCTGCTCGGCAAAACCCACCGTGAGGGGCAGGAAAGGCATTTGCAGGGGAACCCGCAGAAAAAGGGGAGCTGGCGCGTGCGACACGGGAAACTCCTTTTGTTTTAATGACCCGCCCAATCTATACTCAGGCGCGAAGGGAAACAAGGGACTTTGCGGGCCCAGGGCGGGTCGAGGTGAAGCCCCGGGCCGATCCGATAAGGAAGCTCATGGCGCAGAGACCAACCAGACCCGTGGTGGGGGTCACCTTTCCCCGGCAGGACGCCTGGGCCAAGGTGACCGGCCGCGAGATTTACGCGGCGGATTTGTACGGCGAGGGCCAGTTGTGGGCCGGCGTGAAGCGGGCCGGCGTGCCCCACGCCCGGCTCCTCGGCCTGGACACGGCCGCGGCCCGGGAACTCCCGGGCGTGGAGGCGGTGCTCACCGCGGCGGACGTGGCCGGGGCCAACCGCCAGGGCGTGCTGCAAAAGGACCAGCCGGTCCTGGTGGACGACAAGGTGCGCCACGCCGGGGACGCCCTGGCCCTGGTGGTGGCCCGGGACCAAGAGACCCTGGCCCAGGCCCTGGGGCTGATCCTGCCCCGCCTGGAGCCCCTGCCCCCGGTGCTGGACCCGGCCGCGGCCCTGGACCCGGGCGCCCCCCTGGTGCACGAGAAACATCCCACGGGCAACCTGCTTTTGGGCGGCGAGCTGGCCCATAACTGGTCGCCCGCGGCCCTGGCCGCGGCTCCCGCGCAAGCCGGAGGGGAGTATCACCTGCCCCGCCAGGCCCACGCCTATCTGGAGACCGAGGCCGGCTGGGCCCGCCTGGGCGAGGACGGCCATCTGGTCATCGCGGCCTCCACCCAGACCCCTTTCCGCGACCGCCTGGAGGTGGCCGAGGCCCTGGGCCTGACCCCGGACCGCATCACCATAGAGGCGCCCTACCCTGGCGGCGGCTTTGGGGGCAAGGACGGCATCACCGTGCAAAGCCTGTTGGGCCTGGCCGCCCTGGCCTGCCCCGGCCGCCCGGTAAAGATGTGGTGGAGCCGGGAGGAGAGCTTCCTGGCCGGGGTGAAGCGCCATCCGGCCCGGGTCACCTGCCGGGCCGGAGCCGACCGCGCCGGCCGGCTCACCGCCCTGGAGATGGACGTGCTGCTGGACACCGGGCCCTACGACCATTTGGGCGGGGTGGTGTTGACCCTGGGCCTGGAGCACGCCGGCGGCCCCTACCGCATCCCCCACGCCCGCCTGGCTGCCCGGGCCGCCTACACCAACAACCCGGTAAGCGGCGCTTTCCGGGGCTTCGGGGTGCCCCAGGTCTTGGCCGCCCTGGAGCTGACCGTGGACGAACTGGCCCGGGAGCTGGGCCAGGACCCCCTGGAATTCCGGCGGCAAAACCTGGCCGCCCCGGGCGAGGCCCTGCCCTCCGGGGTGATCCCGGATTGTTCCCACGGCCTGGCCGAGTGCTGTGCCCAAATGGCCGCCCATCCCTTCTGGGCCGAGCGGGCCGCCTGGCGGCAGGCGGCCGGCCCGCACCGGCGGCGAGGCGTGGGCCTGGCCCTGGTGCTGCACGGCATGGGCTACGGCCCTTTCGTGCCCGACGTGGCCCTGGCCCGCCTAGAACTGACCCCCACGGGCCGCTTCCGGCTCTACGCCGGGGTGGTGGACATGGGCCAGGGCAACCACAGCACCTTCGTGCAGATGGCCTGCCACCTCCTGCACCAGGAAGCCGCGGCCGTGGAGCTGGCCCCCCTGGACACGGACCACTGCCTGCCGGCCGGCTCCTCCTCGGCCAGCCGCACCACCTTCACCTTTGGCAAGGCCCTGGAAACCGCGGCCCACGAGCTGGCCGGCCGGCTGCGGGCCCGGGCGGCCGACGCCCTCATGGCCCCGGCCGGGGAGATGCTCTTGTTGCCCGGGCGGTTGCGCCACGCCCCCACGGGCCGGGAGGTGCCGCTGGCCCGCCTGGCCGCCCTGTTGAACCCGGCCGAGCTGGCCGTGGTGGCCCGCCACCGCGCCCCGGTCTCGGCCCAGCGGCCCTCGGCCGACCCGGCCCTGATCATGCAGGGGCTGCCCCACGTGGTGTTCTCCTTTGGGGTGCAGGCGGCCCGGGTGGAGGTGGACACCCTCACCGGAGGGGTCACCGTGGCCGGTTTCCTCTCCATCCTGGACACCGGCCGCCGCCTGAACCCCCAGGTATGGGAGCAGCAGATCGAGGGCGGAGTGGCCCAGGGCCTGGGCTATGGCCTGTGGGAGGAGCTGCCCGCCCCGGACGGCCTGGCCGCCAACCGGGACTTCGCCACCTATCTCCTGCCCACCGCCCTGGACCTGCCGGACTTTTTGAGCCTGGCCGTGGAGACCGCCGAGGAGAGCGGCCCCTTTGGTCTCAAGGGAGCCGGCGAGCTGCCCATCGACGGCCCCCTGCCCGCCCTGGGCAACGCGGTGGCCGACGCGGTGGGGCGCACTCCCCGGGAGTTCCCCCTGACCCCGGAGCGCGTCCTGGCCCTGGTGGATGCGGCGGCAGAGTGAGAGGATAGCCCATGCTTTTGGAGTTCGCGTTGAACGGCCAAGCGGTCAGCCTGGAGGTCCGGCCCGACCGCCGGGTCATCGACCTGTTGCGGGAGGACCTGGGCCTCACCGGCGCCAAGGAAGCCTGCGGGGCCGGGGAGTGCGGGGCCTGCACCATCCTGGTGGACGGGGTTTCCCGCCTGGCCTGCCTCATGCTGGCCGCCCAGTTGGCCGGCCGGGAGGTGGTCACCGTGGAGAGCCTGGCCGAGGCGGACGGCCGCCTGCACCCCCTGCAGGAGGCCTTTGTGGCGCACGGCGCGGTGCAGTGCGGCTTCTGCACCCCGGGCATGCTCCTGGCGGCCCAGGATCTCCTGACCCGGGAACCCCACCCCGGCCGGGCCGCGATCCGCCACGGCCTGGCCGGCAACCTCTGCCGCTGCACCGGGTATCAGAAGATCGTGGACGCCGTGGAGGCCGCCTCCCAGGCTCCGGACCGGGAGGATCCGTGATGCGGCAGGTGTGGTTGCCCACCTCTCTGGAGGAACTGTGGGAGCTCTGGGAGGCGCACCCCGAGGCCGCGCTTTACGCCGGGGGCACGGACCTCCTGGTCCGGCTCCGGGCCGGGCTGGCGGCGCCCCCGAGCCTCATCTGCCTGGAGCGGCTGGCCGAGCTGGCCACGGTGCGCCGCCAGGGCGCGGGGCTCCGCCTGGGGGCCCTGGCCACCCCTGCGGCTCTCCTGGAAAACCCCCTGGTGCAAGAGGCGGCCCCGGTCTTGACCCAGGCCCTGGCCGAGCTGGGCTCGCCGCCCATCCGCCACATGGGCACCCTGGGCGGCAACCTGGGCACCGCCTCTCCGGCCGGGGATTGCCTGCCGCCCTTGTACGTGCTGGAGGCGGCGGTGGAGCTCTGCTCCCGCCAGGGCGCCCGGGTGCTGCCCCTGGCAGAGTTCATCCAGGGCCCCGGCCGCACCGCCCTGGCCCCGGGCGAGATCATCGCCGCGGTGCTCCTGCCCGGGGGCGAGCCCTGGAGCCGGAACCACTTCGTCAAGGTGGGCCGCCGCCGGGCCCTGGCCATCGCGGTGGCCAGCCTGGCCGCCGTGGCGCGGCAGGACGCGGGCGGCCGGGTGACGGAGATCCGGCTGGCCTGGGGCAGCGTGGGGCCCACAGTGGTGCGGGCGCCCCGGGTGGAGCAAGCCCTCCGGGGCGGCCGCCTGGACCAGGCCTCGCTCACGGCGGTGCTCCCCCTGGTGCAGGAGGCCGTGTCACCCATCGACGACGGACGGGCCAGCGCGGCCCACCGGCGGCGGCTGGCCGGCAACCTCCTTCTGGCGCTGGGAGATCTGTAGCCTGGAATTATCCTTCAAGACAAACGGTTAATCGTCTTCGTCGTACTTAACATATGAAGTTTTTTGGGGGATGGGGGGTGTGGGGGGAAGGGGACTTTTTTTCCAAAAAAGTCCCCTTCCCCCCACATCTTCCTCTTCCTCTGAAAAGCTCTTAGAACACCTCGGGCAGGGCTCCGGCCGGGGCTCCTGCCAGGAAGTTCAGGCGCAGGGGGGTGAGGTCGGCGGTCAGTTCCAGGCAGAGCGGCGAGGCGTTGGGCAGGGAGAAGCGGGGCAGTTCGCGGCCCGCTTCCTGGCCCACCTGGTAGAGCACGGCCCACAGGCAGATGCCGTGCCCGGCCAGGAGCACGTTGTGGCCCGCGGCCAGGGCGGGGGAGAGTTCCGCGGTCACCCAGGGGGCGACCCGGGCGATGACTTCGGCAATGGACTCTCCCGCGGGCAGGAGGGCCGGGTCCACGGCGCGGTAGAGGTCCGCAAAGCGGGGATGCCGGGGGTCGGTGGCCGCGAGATCCGGGGGTTTGGCCGCCAAGTCGTGGGAAAAGGCGGCCAGGGGCGCGTAGCCGAAGAGCCGGGCCGCCTGCTCCTTGCCGAGGCCTTCCAACACCCCGCAGTGGCGCTCGTTCAAGCGCCACACCGCTTGCGGTTCCCCGGCCCAGGCCGGGTCCTGCCCGGCCAGAGCCAAGGCCAAGGTCTCCCGGGCCCGGACCAGGCAGGAGCTGTAGGCCGCATCCACCGGGGGGCCCTGGGCGGCCAGGAGGCGGCCGGCCCGGCGGGCTTCCTCCCGGCCTTGGGGCGAGAGGCCGATATCGGCCCAGCCGGTGTAGCGGCGGGAGGCATTCCAGAGGCTCTGGCCGTGGCGCAGGAGGATCAGGCTGGCCATGGGGCGGGGCCGGAAAAGCCGGCGGGCGGCCGCTGGGGCCACCCGCGGAGGATTTGTGCCGCTAGGGCGATCACTTGGCAAATACCTGGGGGTCGTACAAGGCGCTGAGCTGGGCCGTCTGGGCCTCGGAGTAGCTGAAGCTGGACAGGAACTCCTCGCTGGGCGAGCCCAGGCTGGAGGCGCTGCCGACTTGCAGGGAGGCGATGATGTCATCGGTGAGGGCCAAGGCCCGGTCGGCCTGGAGGAGCCCGTAGCCATAGATGTCGTCCGTGCCGGCTTCGCCCAGGTCCAGGGCCGAATAGGCCAGCACGTTGGCCAGCCACTGGGTGCCGGAGGCGTTGTCGCTCAGGCGGTAACCGTTGTCCAACAACTCGGCCTCGATCAGGGCCGCCACCCCGGCCACGTGGGGGGTGGCCATGGAGGTGCCCTGGTAGAACCAGTAGTCACCGTCGATGGTCTGCTGCAGGATGCCGTCCACGTAGCCGTCGCCATTCGCGTCCTGGCTGGTGTCGCCGCCGGGGGCCACGATCATGTTGCTGATGTGGTTGGAGTAGGGGGCCAGGTTGTAGTCCATGTCCACCGCGCCCACGGCCAGCACCGAGTCGTAGATGGCCGGGGTGTCGGCCATGGCCTCGCCGTCGTTGCCCGCGGCGGCCACGATCAGCACGCCGTTGTTCAATGCCCGGTTGCAGGCGTCGATCAGCGCGTCGCTCCAGTTCCAGCCGCCGGCGGAGATATTGATGATGTCCGCTCCGTGGTCGATGGCGTAGTTGATGGCTTCGGCCATGTAACCTTCGGAATCCACGCCGTCCTGGTCCAAAATCTTGAGGGGCAGGATGGTGGTGTTGAAGGCGATGCCCGCCACGCCGGTCTCATTGTCGGTGGTCTGGGCGATGGTGCCGGTCACGTGGGAGCCGTGGCCGTGATCATCCAGGGGCTGGGAGTCGTTGTTCACGAAATCATAGGCGTTCAGATAGTCGAAGCGGGTCCCGGACAGATCCGAGAGGTACCAGTCCACCCCGGTGTCGAGGACCGCCACCGTGATATCGGAGCGCCCTCCCAGGTTGTAATCCCAGGCGGTTTCCATGCCTATTTGCTGGAAATTCCACTGATAATCAAAATAGGGATCATTGGGGGTGAATGCCCACGCCGCGGGCGCGGCCCAGAAGGCAAGGACCAACACCACGCCGAGAAGCCTTTTCATCGGGCCCTCCAGTTGACGGGTAGGAACGAGCAGGCCTTCGGTTTCATGGAGAGGTTCGAATCAGTATAGCATGATTGACTCGGGGAACCAGCTTGTTCTATGCGGGAAGGGGAATGTTGCCGGAGGGGACAGCCGTAAGGTTGGCTTCCCCTGGCGGTTTATGGTTAACTGGATCACTGGGTGTCGCTCTCCCCGGAGTTTTCCGGCCGGCGCTCCACGCCAGCCCCTGCGTGGGTCTCAGATTGGGAAGGGATGGCCATGAGTCAGGCATCAGCATTGCTCGGACAAGTCGTCGCGGTCTCGGGGTGCAAGCTGAAGGGCATATTGCATCCCAACCTGTTGGCCGGCCCGGCCGGCGAGGGAAGCGGTTCCCTGCAGATCGGCGGCATGGTCAAGATCCCCACCCCCCGGACCCAAGTCTTCGGTCTGGTGTCCGGCCTGTACGTGGAAAACCCCACCGTGCCGCTCGCCCCCGAAGACCGCCGGCTCATGGAGATCAACCTCATCGGCGAGTCCCCCCTGCCCGACGAAAAGGGCCGCTTCAACTTCTCGCGGGGGGTCACCCTGTCGCCCGACCTGGGCGCGGCCATCCAAAGCTCCACGGCCAGCGACCTGGCCCAGGTCTACGCCCGGCCCCAGGTGGCCAACCTGCGCATCGGCAGCCTGCGGCAGAACCACGCCCTGCCCGCCTTTGTGAACACCGACGAGCTGGTGGGCAAGCATTTCGCCATCCTGGGCAACACCGGCACCGGCAAGTCCTGCGGCGCCACCAACCTTTTGCGGGCGGTCTTGCAGGCCCACCCCCAGGGCCACGTGGTGCTTCTGGACCCCCACGACGAGTACCCCCGCGCCTTTGGGGGCCTGGCCCACGTGATCCGGCCCGCGGAGCTGCGTCTGCCTTGGTGGCTGTTGACCTTTGAGGAGATCTCCGAGGTCATGTGCAGCGTGGAGCCGGCCGACCGCCAGGTGGAATCCCAGATCCTGAAGCAGGCCATCCTGGCGGCCAAGCTGGATTTTGCCAAGGAGAGCGGGGCCAAGGGGGGGGCCATCACCGTGGATACCCCCGTGCCCTATGGCCTGGAGCGGCTGGCCCACCACATCAAAGCCGCGGCGGGCAGCCTGAGCCGGGGCGACACCGGGGCTCCCTTTTTCCGCCTGCTCTCCCGGCTGGACGGCCTGCACCGCGACCTGCGCTACCGCTTCATGTTCCACGGCGCCCTGGGCCGCGACCTGTTGGCCGAAATCCTGGCCGAAATCCTGCGCATCCCGGTGAATGGCCAGCCCCTGTCCATCATCACCTTGGCCGGCCTCCCCTCGGAGGTGGTGGACGTGGTGGTGTCGGTGTTGTGCCGCCTCATCTTCGATTTCGCCCTGTGGAGCCCCGAGGAGTTCACGGTGCCGGTCCTGTTGGTGTGCGAGGAAGCCCACCGCTACGCGCCCCAGGACCCTGCCGTGGGCTTCGAGCCCACCCGGCGCTCCTTGTCGCGCATCGCCAAGGAGGGCCGCAAGTACGGGGTGTCCCTGGGCCTGGTCACCCAGCGCCCCTCGGAGATCTCCGAGCAGATCCTCTCCCAGTGCAACACCCTTTTCGCCATGCGGCTCAGCAACGACAAGGACCAGCAGTTCGTGTCCCACGTGCTGCCCGAGGACGCCGGCGGGCTCTTGTCCTCCCTGGCCGCCCTGGGCACCCGCGAGTCCATTGTGGTGGGCACCGCGGTGAGCCTGCCCATGGTGATCCGTTTCGACGAGCTGGAGGCCGCGCACCGCCCCCAAAGCGCCATCTACAAGGTGTCCCAGGCCTGGCAGGACACGGGCGCCAGCCCGGACTTTCTCAGCCGGACCGTGGCCCATTGGCGGGGACAGCTGAATTAGTTGCCGTCTCAGGAGGCCAGTTCCGGGGCGATTTGGGACAGGCATTTAAAATACTTTACCTTTCTTAGGATAGGTTGTTATTATTCGGACCAGTTTCCAGGGGGGAATGAAAACTGACACCAGAAACGCTTTCCCCCTGAGTATGGGAGAGGCCAGCGGATTGCCAGCCTTGTCCAACGAAACCTTGTTTTTGACCCTGGCCGAGGACGCCGATGAGCAGGTAGTGCTTTTCGGCCCCGCAGGCGTGACCTATGCCAACCCCGCCGCCTTGCGCTTGTTCCAACTTGACGCCGAGGGGATCCGGGGTCTGACCCCCCCGGATCTCTTGTTCCCGCCCCCGGCCCACCCGCCGGCCGTGGGCGTAGCCGATTTCATCGGGCGGGTGGCCACCATGAGACCCATCGGGCCCTTGATCCGGGGGACCGCCCGCCGCCTGGCGGACGGGGTGTTCTGGCTGATGAAGGGCACCCTGTCCCTGGAAGCCGTGGGCTCCCTGACCGCGGGCCTGGTGCACAACCTCTCCGGCCCCCTCAGCATCATCCGCAGCACTGCGGAGATGATGAACCACTACTTCCACCGCACCATGGGGAAGCACCCCGAGTTGGCGGCCGAGCTGGGGAACTGGCCGCGCACCCTCCGGGAGGGCTGCGACAGCGTGATCAACCAGGTGGACCTCATCACCGAGGCCACCCGCGATCTCCTGGCCAAAATCCGGGGCGAGGCGGCCTCCCGGGAGGAGGAACTGGACCTCAACGAGATCCTGCAGCGGGAAGTGCAGTTTTTGCGGAACGACCTGCGCTTCAAGCACAAGGCCTCGGTGGTGTTCGAACTGGCCCCGGACCTGCCGGGGGTCCGCGGGCTTTACTCCGATTTTTCCCACAGCTTCCGCAACATCATCCAGAACGCCTTCCAGGCCATGGCCGAATGTCCCCAACAGGTTCTGGGCATTTCCTCCTGCCGGGAAGCCGACCACCTGGTAGTGCGCATCATGGACACCGGCCGGGGCATCCCGGCCGAGAACCTGGAAAAGATCTTCGAGCCGTTCTTTACCCACAATGGGGTCACCCGGGGGCGCTTTGGCCTGGGGCTGCACTCGGTGCGCCAACTGCTGTTGCCCTACGAGGTGAACCTGGTGGTGGAGAGCGAACCGGGGCGCACCATCTTCACCCTGCGCCTGCCGCTGAACAAGGTGACGGCGCGTGCTTGAGCGGCGGAGCCTGCGGCGTTGGCTCTTTTTTCTGGGGGTGACCGTCACCCTGGCCCTGCCCTTGGCCGCCGGGTACTACTACCTGGGCCACAGTTTGCAGCAGGCCGAACTCCGGCACCACCAGACCCGGGTCGACAACCAGCTCAACCAGTGGCAGGAGCAGCTCTACGACATCAAATGGGACGGCCTGGCCGACACCTTTGACGACACCCTGCACCTGGCCAACTACGACCCCGGCCAACTGTTGCAGGACACGCTGCGCTGGTATGTCTACCCCGACGGACACACTTTCATCGAGGGCCTGGCCGTGCTGGACCCAGAGGGGCGCCTCACCGCCCACCGGGCGGCCGCGGTATACGCCGACGATGGCGCCCCCCTGGACCCCGCGGTGCGCCAGCGCCTGGAAACCGCCCAGCCCTGGCTGGCCTCCCCCTGGCTGGCGGACTACACCTTTGTGGCCCAGGCCTTCCAGGCCGACCCGGAGTTGGAGTTCTACCTCTCCCCCATCGTGGACGCGCCGGGGCGCAAGGTCCTGGTCATGGCCTCGGCCCGGCGGGACGCGGCGGGCAAGCTGATCTCCCTGGTGGCTATGCAGATCTCCCTGGCCCAGATATACTCGGATATCATCGGCCCGGGAGCCACCGGGCTTTCCCTGTGGCTCATGGACCAAAAGGGGCAGGTGGGCCTGGCTACCTCGGAATTGGCCGCAGCCAGCGCCCGGCGGTTCCTGGCCCGGGGCGGCCTGGCCCCGGCCCTGGCGGCGGGGGAGGAACAAGCGGAAGCCTCTCGCATGGGCGCCGCGGGCCGCTTGGAGCAGGACCTGCCCCAGGGTCCGGCCCAGCTCAATTACCGCACCATGGAGGGCAACCTGGTTTTGGGGGTGGTGGAAACCACGGCCAGCCTGGGGGCCATCGGCCGCCGGGCCCTGGAGAGTTCGGGCGCCATCTCCCTCATGAGCCTCCTCCTCCTGGCCGCGGCCGGCGCCATCTACACCCTGGCCGCCGTGAAGCGGGAGGCCCGGACCGTGGAGAAGGTCACCCTGGAACGCTACGCCGGCACGGTGAGCCACCGGTTCCGCAACTCCTTGTCGGCTCTGGAGGGCAACCTGGAACTGATCCTGGCTGGCCGGGTGCAGGATCCCGCCAAGGTCCAGGACCTGTTGCATACCTGTCTGGAGCGGGATGTGCGGGCCATAGAACATACTGTGGAGGACTTGGAGCGCCTGGGACGGGGGGAGCTGAACCTGGTCTATGAGGGCCAAGCCGGTCAGGAGACCCTCTACCGACTCAGCGATCCCAGGAAGGAGGAAGGCCATGAGCCTGATCCTGGTAGTGGATGACGAACCCGGCGTCAGACAGACCGTGCGCGACTGGCTGTTGTCGGAGGGATACCGGGTGGAAACCGCTAACGGCGTGGGGGACACCATCGCCTGGTTCCGCAAGGCGGTGCGCCCCCCGGACGCCTTGCTCCTGGATATCAAACTGGCCGACGGCTCGGGTTTCCAGTTGGCCGACCGTTTGCATAAGGACTATGGCTTTGACAAGGTCATCTTCATGACCGCGTTTTTCTGGGAGGAGGAAACCCGGCGGGAGCTGGGCCGGCGCGAGCGGCCCTACTTCGAGAAACCCCTGAAGTTTCAAAAGGAAGTCATGCCGTTTTTGCAGCGCTTCCTGGACGCCGGAGCCGAATCACCCCAGAGTTGACCCGGAACCGCCCCAGGGCACCCCGAGGTTCTTCACCATCTTCGTTATCACCCTGCCCCGGGGAAGAGGCTCTTGTTCGACCACAACGAGGATACCGTGACCGGCCACATTCTCCTGGCCGACGATGACGAGGGCCTGCGCTACCTGGTGGTGCAGACCCTCTTGGCCGAGGGCCACAAGGTGGACCAGGCGGCCGACGGCTACCAGGCCTTGAAGCTCCTGGAGCGCCACGGCTATCACCTCGTGATCACGGACCTTAACATGCCCGGCCCCGGCGGCATGGAGATCATCGACTACGTCCAGGAGCACACCCCCACCACCCCGGTCATCGTCATGACCGGCTTCGGTTCGGTGGACACGGCGGTGGGGGCCATGCGCCAGGGCGCTTTCGACTTCGTGGAAAAGCCGCTGAACATGGAGCGGTTCCTGTTCGCGGTTAAAAGGGCCCTGGAAAAGGCGGCCCTGGACCACGCCTACAACTACCTGCGCCACGAGCAGCCCTACATCTACCGTCTGGAAGAGATCCTGGCCGAGAGCCCGGGCATGAAAGAGGTGGTCAAGCAGATCATCAAGGTGGCCACTTCCGACGCCACGGTGCTCATCACCGGCGAAACCGGCACCGGCAAAAGCCTCATCGCCGGGGCCATCCACTTCAACAGCGCCCGCCGGGCGGGCAGCCTGGTGACCGTCAACTGCGCCGCCCTGGCCGAAACCCTGTTGGAGAGCGAGCTTTTCGGCCACGAGAAGGGCGCCTTCACCGGGGCCCACAAGGCCCGGGTGGGCCGTTTCCAGCAAGCCCACGGCGGCACCCTGTTCCTGGACGAAGTGGGCGACATGAGCCCCTCCCTGCAGGCCAAGGTGCTCCGGGCCATCGAGGAGAAGATCATCGAACGGGTGGGCGGCCCCCGCTCCATCGAGGTGGACGTGCGCATCATCAGCGCCACCAACCTGGACCTGACCCGGGCGGTGAAGGAGGGCGCCTTCCGCGAGGACCTGTTCTACCGCCTGAACGTGGCCACCATCCACACCCCGCCCCTCAGGGAGCGGCGGGAGGATATCATCCCCCTGGCCGAGCTGTTCAGCCGGCGCATGTCCTCGGGCTCCCGCAAGGGTCCCAAATACTTCAGCCCCGCGGCCAAGGACGCCATGCTCTCCCACGACTGGCCGGGCAACATCCGGGAGATGCGCAACGCCGTGGAGCGGGCCTTGATCTTCGCCACCGGCGACGAGGTGAGCCCCGAAGACCTGGATTTGCAACACAGCGGCCGTCCCCCGGCCCCGGTCCCGGCCCCCTCCACCCTGAACCTGGCCGACTTGGAGCGCCAGGCCATCACCACGGCCCTGGAAAGGTGCGACGGGGTGCAGAAGGACGCGGCGGTACTTTTGGGCATAACCCCCCGGAACCTTCACTATAAGTTGACCAAGCTCAAGCTGGACCTGCCCTCCCTGAAGGCCCGCCGCCGCTCCCGCGACTGATCCGGATTTCTTATCAAGTTACCAAATGGTCATTAGGGACACCAATTACCATTTCGTATTTCCGATTTGGTAATTAGGCGGCCCAACTCCGATTCACACCTGCGTTTTGTGCCCCGGCCCCCGGCTGCCGGCTGGCGCCCCTCCGGACTGCGCATTTTGTATATTGCGTGATTTCGGTCAGTTATCCTTTTTTTTCATTTTTTACGTGTTTTTTCCCCCGCCCGAGCCATTTGGCATCCCTCTTGCCATATAGGACGGCAAGCCCGTTAAGACCGATGAAAGGTTTGATCAGTCAGGTCTCAAATATAAACCCGGGAAGGAGAAACGAGATGAAGGCATTCCAGAAGTTCCTCAGCCTGCTGAAGGATGAGAGCGGCATCAGCTCGGTGGAATACGCCCTGCTGCTGGCCCTCATCGGCAGCACCATCGCCGCCGCCGCGGTGCTCCTGGGCACCCAGGTGGCCACCAACATCAACGACGCGGTCACCGATCTGCAGGGCAGCGGCACTCCGTAAGCCAACGCCCGCAGGTGCCTGGAGTACGCAAGCAATGTACTTCGGTGGAGAGGTTGCGAGATTGATGGGGATGGAGGAGGCCCAGTGGGGCCTCCTCCCCACCCTTTTTTCCTTGCCGTGGTTGGTTTTGGCTCCGGCCGGCCGTCCCCGGGTCTTGGCGGTTTTCTTCGTGCTGGCCGCCCTCATGGCCAGCTACGACCTGGCCGTGCGCCGCATCCCCAACATACTCACCGGCATCACCGCCCTGGCCGGCCTGGCCTGGGGGCTGGTGCACGGCGGCCTCCCCGGCTTGGGGCAGGCGGCGCTGGGCGGCTTGGCGGGCTTCGGCCTCTTGGCCATCTTTTATTTCCTGGGCATGGTGGGCGCGGGGGATGTCAAGGCGCTGGGCGCTTTGGGCACCTTCCTGGGCCCCTGGGGCGCCTTGGTCCTTTTCTGTTTCACGACCATGGCCGGCGGAGTCCTGGCCCTGGCCGCCATTTTGCTTTTTCGCCGGGGAGCCGTTTTCTGGGGGGGAGGGTTGTGGTCCCTCAGAGTGCGGGGCGAAGGCATGAACCTGCCCTATGGCTTGGCCATCGCTTGTGGAGCTTTACTGGTGCTTCTCCAGGGAGGGTCAGCTTGACCAGATGGCGGCAATTACTGGGTCGAGAAGACGGCACCTCGGCGGTTGAGTTCACGCTCATCCTGCCGGTGCTGCTTTTGGTGCTTTTCGGCATCATCGAGCTAGGCTCGGCCTGGTACGCCCGCCAGATGATGGTCAACGCGAGCCGGGAAGGCGCCCGCTTCGGGGTGCTGCTCTCGGAAAGCGAGGTGGGGGACACCGAGGTGGAAACCCGCGTGCAGGAGCTTTTGACCGAGGCCGGCTTCCCCCTGGAAGCCACCGTGGTTTCCACCGGCGCTTCTTCCGCCACCGGGGGCCTGGTGACCGTGCAGGTGACCGCGCAATGCGAGATGCCGGTGCTCTCCACGGTGATCCCCGGGGTGGGCGATGAGCAGGGACAAGTCACGTTGTCAGCCGAAACCGTAATGCGACACGAGTAGGAGCAAGGCCATGCGAGGCAAGGCGCCCCTGATTTTTCTTTTGGTCGCAGTGCTCCTGGCGGGCGGCGCCGCCTGGGGAGCCCAGCAGTGGATCCGCCTCAGAGCCGCGCAGGTGGCGGCCAAGCGCATCAATCTGGTGCCGGTGATGGTGGCTGGAGCCGACATGCCGGCCGGCACGGAGCTGGCGCCCAATAACCTTAGCTTCCAAAAGTGGCCCAAGGACGCCCTGCCGCCGGGCACCTTTTCCAGCGCTCCAGAGTTGGAGAAGCGGGTGCTCAAGGTGCCGGTGTTCCGGGGCGAGCCGATCCTGGCCAACAAGCTGGCCGCCATGGGCCTGGCCGGCGGTCTTTCCGCCGTGGTGCCCGACGGCTTCCGGGCCATGACCCTCAAGGTGGACGAGGTGATCGGCGTGGCCGGCTTCGTGCAGGCCGGCGACCAGGTGGACGTGCTGCTCACCTTCCAGAGCGGGGAGTACCGCGACGACCCGGTCACCCGCACCATCCTGCAGTCGGTGCCGGTGTTGACCGTGGGCGAGAAGGTGATCGGCGAGGATCCCAAGAGCAAGGGCGCCAAGCGGGTCAAGGTCACCGTGGTGACCCTGAAGCTGCTGCCGGAACAGGCCGAACGTCTGGCCCTGGGCATGACCTCGGGCAAGGTGATTTTGGCGCTCCGGAACCAGGGCGACCAGACCGACCCCAAGCGGGACGGGGTGCGGCTCACCGCGCTTTTGGGCACGGCCAAGGCGCCCAAGCCCGGCCCGCCGCCCAACTACGTGGAAATCATCAAGGGAACCGATCGTGCGGGGCAGAATCTTTAGCATAATCTAGGAGTTAAGGGCAATGAAAACCTGGCTGGCGATAGTTGTTGCGGCTGCCCTCTGCTTGACGACCACTGCCTTGTGGGCCGCCCCTCCCGGTCAGGTTTCCATCACGGACCTGGGCTTCTCCCAGTTGGAGATGAAGGCCGGGCACTCCCTGGTGGTGAAGCTGCCCCGGGACGTGAAGCGGGTCAGCGTGGGCAAGCCCGAGGTGGCCGACGTGCTGGTCCTGGCCCCCCGGCAGCTCTACGTGAACGCCAAGGGAGTGGGCACCACCAACATCTCCCTGTGGGACGGCCAAAACGCCATGATCGGGGTGTTCGAGGTGCGGGTCGCCCGGGACCTCACCCGCCTGAAGGAGCATCTATATAAGATCATGCCCACCGAGCAGGTGGAGGTGCGGGAGATGGAAGGCGCGGTGCTCCTGTCGGGCCGGGTCTCCAGCGCCCAGGCCAAGGCCCAGGCCGAGGCCGTGGCCAAGGCCTTCGCGCCCAAGCAGGTCACCAGCGTGTTGGAGGTGGGCGGCACCCGCCAGGTGGTCCTGAAGGTCCGCTTCGCCGAGGTCAACCGCAAGGCCCTGAACCGGCTCAACTTCAACCTGGGCTTTTTCAATCCGGCCGGAGCCTTCGGCTTCACCTTCCTGAACAACCTGGTCAATACCTACGACACCAGTATCGGGCTGGACTCCTTTGTCACCCGCTTCGACTTTGCCCGCAACCTGAACGGCATGTTCGGCTTTCCCCTGGGCGGGGCCAAGGTGATGGGCTTTTTGGAGGCCCTGAAGCAGCAGGGCCTGGCCAAGATCCTGGCCGAGCCCAACCTGGTGGCCACCAGCGGTGAGAAGGCCGAGTTCCTGGCCGGCGGCGAGTATCCCATCCCGGTGCCCCAGCGGGACAACGTCACCATCCTCTTCAAGAAGTTCGGCGTCCAGCTCACCTTTCTGCCGATAATCCTGCCCGATGGGCGCATCCAGCTCCAGGTGGAGCCCGAGGTGAGCGAGCTGGATTACAGCACCGCCGTGGTGATCAACAACTTCACCGTGCCGGGTCTCATCACCCGCCGGGCCAAGACCCAGTTGGAGCTGGACGACAACCAGAGCTTCGCCATCGCCGGCCTGTTCCGGGACGACATCACCCAGACCGTGGGCAAGATTCCCCTGTTGGGCGATATCCCCATCCTGGGGGCGCTGTTCCGCAGCACCGAGTTCCAGACCAAGCAGACCGAGCTGGTGATCGTGGTCACCCCGGAGCTGGTCCGCCCCGGCAGCCATCCCGTGAAGTCGCCGCTGCCCGGCGAGAACCTGAAGGCCCCCAACTTGTGGAAGTTGTTCCTCTTCGCGGAATTCCCCCACGAGGAGGACCCCCACGCCACCCCGGACCCCCAGGCCCCCCAGACCACCCAGCAGAGCGCCATCCCCCACTCCATGCGGGAGATGGAAGGAGACTTTGGCCATGCCATGGTTTACTAAGCTCCGGCGCCTCAGGGATGAAGACCGCGCGGTGGTGGCGGTCACGGTGGCCCTCCTCTTGACCGGTCTGGTGGGCATGGCCGGGGCCGCGGTGGATTTGGGCGTTCTCTATGCGGGGCGGAGCGAACTGCAGAACGCGGCCGACGCGGCGGCCCTGGCCGGAGCCAACACCCTTATCACCTACAACGCCAACAACGAAGCCGTGGCCCAAGCCTCGGTGGGGGTGGCCACGGCCAAGGAGCTGGCCCTGGCCAACGAGGCCCTGGGAGTCTCCCTGACCCTTTTGGATCAGGACATCACCATGGGCTTTTGGGACTTCGACACGGGCGACTTCGATCCGGACCGCACCGGTCCCAGCTCCAACCCCGACGACCTCACCGGCTTCGAGGTGCTCCTGCGGCGCGACGGGGTGGCCAACTCCCCGGTGGCCACTTTCTTCGCCGGCATCCTGGGCCTGGACCAAGTGGACCTCTCGGCCAGCAGCGTGGCGCTGCTGGGCTGGACGGGCGCGGTGCCCGAAGGCACGGTGGACCTGCCCATCGCGGTGGCCGAGGAGGCCATCAGCGACGGCGACAATCCCCTCTGCGGCACGGCCCTGGAGTTCCATCCCGAGAACGAGGAGAACGCCTCCTGGACCACCTTCTTCACCTGGCCAGCCAATGACAACACGGTGCGGGACTACGTGGACGGCACTCTGCCCACTCCGCCCATCGCGGTGGGCGACGAGATCGCGCTGACCAACGGCACGCTCAGCCAGCAGACCTTCCAGCGGCTCATGGACCGTTTCGCGTCCACGGCCGAGGACACCGACGGCGACGGCGAGCCGGACCACTGGCTGGTGACCCTGCCCGTGGTGCAGGCCGGCGCCAACTCGGGCTTCGTGGAGGTGGTGGGGTTCTGCCACTTCGTGATCACCGCGGTGGAGGACGCCCCGGAAAAGACCCTTTACGGCCATCTGCAGTGCGGCATGGTCATTCCCAACACCGAAACCGGGGGGGGCAACTACGGCACCCGGGCCACGGCCTCCAAGCTGGTCAGATAGGGGATGCGATCATGAATCAAAACGAAAGTTCCGTGCTGGCTTGGCACCAGACTCGGCAGGGCGGCGAAAAGCTGCGGAACCTGGTGGCGGGCTCGCCGCTGACCCGGCTGGCCGGCCTCGAGGCCTCCCAGGAGGAGTTCGAGCGCAAGGCCTTGCAGATGAAGCCGGATATCCTGTTTCTGGAGCTGCAGCACGGCATCAACGGCACCCATGACCTTATCCAGCGCCTGGGCCGCACCCTGCCCCGCAGCTTCATGGTGGTGCTGGCTGGCTCCCAGGCCCCCGATGACATCCTGACCGCCATGCGGCTGGGGGTGCGGGAGTACCTCACCGAACCCATGCCGCCCCAGGCCTTCAACGACGCGGTGCTCCGGCTCACCCGGGAGGTCTCCACGGCCGGCAAGCCCCAGGGCCGGGTGGTGTCGGTCATGGGGGTCAAGGGCGGGGTGGGCACCACCAGCGTGGCCGTGAGCCTGGCCTGGGCCATCAGCCGCGCGGTGAACCGGCAGATCGCCCTGGTGGACCTGGATCTCTCCACCGGCGACCTGGCCCACATGCTGGACCAGAACCCCCAGCGCAACATGTCCGACGTAGCCATCGACTTCGAGCGGGTGGACAGCGTGTTCCTGGACAGCCTCCTGGCCGAGATCACCCCCAACCTCCGGCTGTTGGCCGCGCCGGACGATCCGGTGGCCGCCGAGGACATCACCGCGGCCCACGTGGACCGGGCCCTGGACCACCTGACCGACACCCACAGCCTGGTAATCGCCGACCTGGCCAGCCGGTTGGACGAGGTGAGCCTGGCCGCCCTGGACCGCTCCACCAAGGTGATCCTCCTGATGGAGCCCACCGTGGTCTGCCTGAAGGCCACCCACCGCCTCCTCCGGCTGAGCCACCGCCTGTGGCAAAAGGCTGACAAGCTGTGCCTGGTGGTCAACCGCGAGGACTCCCAGGGCGCGGTGCCCCGGGCGGAGATCGAACGGGTGCTGGGCAAGAAGCCCCTGGCCTACCTGCCCAACGACACCCGCACCATCATGGAGGCGGCCAACGCCGGCCGCCCGGCGGTGCAAGACCGGCCCAAGGCCAAATGGTCCAAGAGCCTCGGCAAGCTGGCTGAAATCCTGAACGCTCACCTGGACGATGAGGCCGCGTCATGAGTCTGAAGGAAATGTTGGGCGGCAACTCCAAGCTGGCCTTGGTGTCGGGCCAGGACTGGAGCAACGAGAAGCGGGACGTCACCCTGCAGGAGCTGAAGGGGCGGCTGCACCACAAGGTCATCGAGCAGATGGACCTGTCCCTGTTCGGCCAGGACGACGCCGCGCGCACCGAGGCCGAGCTGGATCAGGTGGTGCGCATGGTGCTGGGGGCCGAGAGCGAGCCCCTGTCCCAGAAGGAGCGCGAGGTCCTGCTCCACGAGATCAAGAACGAGGTCCTGGGCCTGGGCCCCCTGGAGCCCCTGTTGGCCGACCCCACGGTGAACGACATCCTGGTCAACAGCTTCAACCGGGTCTACGTGGAGCGCTCGGGCCGCCTGGAGCGGGCGAACTGCCGTTTCCGGGATGACCAGCACCTGCTCAAGATCATCGACAAGATCGCCAACTCGGTGGGGCGGCGCATCGACGAGTCCTCGCCCATGGTGGACGCCCGCCTGGCCGACGGCTCGCGGGTCAACGCCATCATCCCGCCCCTGGCCCTCGACGGCCCCTCGCTGTCCATCCGCAAGTTCGCGGTGGACCCCCTGAAGACCGAGGACCTGATCCGGCTGGGCACCATCACCCCGGCCGTGGCCAAGCTCTTGGACGGCGTGGTCAAGGCGCGGCTCAACGTGCTCATCAGCGGCGGCACCGGCACCGGCAAGACCACCATGCTGAACGTCATGAGCTCGTACATCCCCACCCACGAGCGCATCGTGACCATCGAGGACTCGGCGGAGCTGCAGCTCCAGCAGGAGCACGTGGTGCGCCTGGAGACCCGGCCGCCCAACATCGAGGGCTACGGCGAGGTCACCCTGCGGGACCTGGTCCGGAACTCGCTCCGTATGCGCCCCGACCGCATCGTGGTGGGCGAGGTGCGCGGCGGCGAGACCCTGGACATGATGCAGGCCATGAACACCGGCCACGACGGCAGCTTGACCACCGTCCACGCCAACACCCCCCGCGACGCCCTGGCCCGGCTGGAGACCATGATTTCCATGGCCGGCCTGGACATCCCGGACAAGGCCATCCGGGGCCAGGTGGCCAGCGCCATTCACATCATCATCCAGTTGCAGCGGCTGTCCGACGGCACCCGGCGCCTGGTGAGCCTGCAGGAGCTGACCGGCATGGAAGGCGACACCGTGTCCATGCAGGAGATCTTCAAGTTCACCCAGACCGGGGTGGACGCTCGGGGCGCGGTGCAGGGTCATTTCGGGCCCACCGGCATCCGGCCCCGCTGCTCGGACAAGCTGGCCGCCCACGGCATCAAGCTGGACGGGGAAATGTTCTCGGTCCGGCCGGGTTTGGGAGGCAGGCTATGATCTGGGTCTTGTCCGGTGTCACTTTTCTCTCCCTGGTCTGCCTGGCCATGGCCTTGCAGTACCTGGTGTTCCGGCGGCAGGTGAAAAGGGCCGCCGCCACCCGGCTCCGGCTGAAGAAGCTGGAGCCCGAGGTGCTGGACACCAACGCGCTCATCACCAAGTACCTGAAGGAGCAGGGCGGCTCCGGCCTGGCCTCCAAGGCCATGCGGCTGTTGCCGGGGAGCCTGGACCTGCCGCTGTTCCTCCTGCAAGCCGGCAACCCCCTGACTCCCAGCGTGTTCATGCTCCTGGTGGCGGTCATGGGCCTGGGCGGCTTTGTGCTGGGCACCCTGCACTCCTCCCCCTGGGCCTCGCTGATCCTGGGCGGCGTGGCCGGCTGCGGCCCGGTCTGGTACGTCAAGCGCCTGCGCAACAAGCGGCTGGGCGCCTTTGAAGCCCAGTTCCCCGAGGCGGTGGACCTCATGGCCCGGGCGCTCAGGGCCGGGCACGGCTTCAGCACGGCGCTCCAGATGGTGGCCCAGGAGATGGAGGACCCGGTGGCCGAGGAGTTCGGCCGCACCTTTGCCGCCTACTCCTATGGCAAGAGCCTGGACGAGGCCCTGAACGAAATGGTCCGCCGGGTGGGCCTCAAGGACCTGAAGTTCTTCGCCACCGCGGTGATCATGCAGCGGGACACCGGCGGCAACTTGACCGAGATTCTGGACAACATCGGCTACCTGGTGCGGGAGCGCTTCCGCATGATGCGCCAGTTGAAGGCCATCTCGGCCCAGGGACGCCTTTCCGGCACCATTCTGTCCTGCCTGGCCCCCCTGCTCCTGGTGGCCCTGTGGTTTATCAGCCCCCATTACCTGGAGATGATGCTCACCCACCCCAAGGGCAAGGATTTGTTGATGGCCGGCCTGGGCTTCCAGCTTTTGGGCATGTACGTGATCCGGCGCATGGTCCGTTTCCATGACTGAGCCGAAAGAGAGACGCCATGAACCTACCCGTTGATTTCAGCCTGTTCCTGGTGGCCCTCCTGGCGGCTGGCGCCTTGTTGTCCCTGGCCGGAGCGGGGGTGGCGGTGCTGCGGCGTTTCGACCCCGTCCAGCGCCGCCTGGCCCAGTTGGGGGACCTGTCTCCCCGGCAGAGCCTGAAGCCCCGGGGCAAGGGTTTCCGCAGCGCCTTGGAAAAGCTCCTGTCCATGCTGGCCACCCCGGCCCGTCCCAAGAAGGAATGGGAGGTCAGCAAGATCCGCCGGGACCTCACCCAAGCGGGCTTCTACTCCCCCACCGCGGTCAATGTCTATCTGGGCACCAAGATGGCCCTGGCCCTCCTGGCTCCCCTGGTGGTCTACACCTTCCCGGCCGTGCGGCAGCTCTCGGCCTCGGTGCTGGGCGTGGCCCTGGTGCTGGGGGCGAGCCTGGCCTTCCTCCTGCCCGGCTTCTTGCTGGAGGTTTTCACCGGCCGCCGCAAGGAGAGAATCACCAAGGAGCTGCCCGAGGTGATGGACCTGTTGGTCATCGCGGTGGAGGCCGGCCTGGGCCTGGACGCGGCCATCCGCCGGGTGGGGCGTGAGCTCTCCCTCAGCGCGCCGGTGTTCGCCCGGGAGCTGGGCGTGGTGTCCCTGGAGCTGAAGGCCGGTGTGGACCGGGAAAAGGCCCTCAAGAACCTGGCCGACCGTTGCGGGGTGGAGGAGGTGAGCGGCCTGGTGAGCATGCTGAACCAGGCCGACCGTTTCGGGGTCAGCGTGGGCCGCTCGCTCCGGGTGCACTCTGACACGGTGCGCACCAAGCGGCGCCAAAAGCTGGAAGAAAAGGCGGCCAAGGTGCCGCTGAAGCTGTTGTTCCCGGTGTTGTTCCTGATCTTCCCCGCCATCATGGTGGTCATGGCGGGCCCGGCCATCATCCGGGTTTCCGAAACCTTAGTGAAGTAGGCCTTGGGAGGTGAGTCATGACTTCGCATAGTGGTCTCAAGCTGATCTCCTGCCTGCTCCTTTTGGCCGGGCTGGGGATCCTGACTGCGGGTTGCGCCGGCCACAACGAACCTGCCTCGGCTCGGGGGCTCACCCGGGACGAGCTGGACGAGATGATGGCCAAGCGGGACGCCCAGGAAGACGCGCGCCTGAACGGGGCCCAGGCCAAGGACCCCCTGGAGATGGAGAAGCGCGGCGACGCCATGGTGATGGCGGGCAATCTGGAAGGTGCGCAGGTGCAGTATCAGCGCGCCGTCCTCCTGGCCCGGGACCCGGAGCAAAAGCCGCGTCTCCACGGCAAGATCGCCCAGCTCAGCCTGCAGGCCCGCCAGTTTCCCCAGGCGGAGAAGCTGTTCGAGAGCCTGACCCAGGACTTGCCGGGCAACGCCATGGTGTGGCAGGGTCTGGGCCTGGCCCAGCTGGGCCAGGGCGACCTCACCAAGGCCCAAAAGGCCCTGGAAAAGGCGGTGACCCGGCAACCCTCGCTCTGGAAGGCCCACAACGCCCTGGGCATCATCTACAACAGCCAAGGCAAGCCGGAGCAGGCTCTGGCCGCCTTTGACCAGGCGGTGGCCCAGGGCCCCCGGCTGGCCCAGCTTTACAACAACCGGGCCCTGGCCTATGTGGTGCTGAACCACCTGGACCAGGCCGAAGCCGATTTCCGGCAGGCCCTGAACCTGGACCCCAATTTCAAGCTGGCCAGCAACAACCTGGCCCTGCTCTTGGCCCGCCGGGGCAACCTGCCCGGGGCGTTCCAAGCCTTTGCCCAGGCCAACGGCGAGCCCCAGGCCCACAACAACCTGGGCGTGTGGCTGGCTTGGCAGGGCTCCTATGCCCAGGCGGTCGAACAGTTCAAAAACGCCCTGATGGCCATGCCCCGCTACTACCCCCTGGCCGACAGCCACTTGGCCCAGTTGGCTGCCCGGGGCATCTCCCCGGCCTATAGCGACGACACACCCCAGGCGGCCGCCCGCAGTTTGAGCCAGGGCCGGCCCCCGCTGAGCCTGCCCGGGCCGGCTGCCCCGCCGGGTGCCCCACCGGTCTGGGGACCCGACGCCGCGGCCAAGCCGGCTCCGGCTTCCCCGGCCGCTACGATCGCCCCGGCGGCTGGCTCGCCCGAGGCCTCCTGGGCGCCCGGCCCGGCCGCGGCGGAGCAGGCCCAGTCCCCGGCCGAGATGCAGTCCGCCGAGAGAATCTTCGGCGAGGAGCAGGGTCGCCAAGCCCGGCCGCCCGGGCCGGCCTCGCCGGCCTTGGCCATGGCCCCGGCGACCCGGGTCCAGGCCAGGGC
The DNA here is from genome assembly GCA_020444165.1 of Deltaproteobacteria bacterium. Next base: position 45,407 of record JAHLLK010000035.1, read on the forward strand.
CAGCGGGATGATCCCCCCGGCCCCCGGCGAGACCGCGGCCTGGCAGGAAGAGAGCGAATCCGGGGTGGCCTATGCCATGACCCCGCCGCCCCAGCCGGTCAAGACCATGCCGGCCCGCTTCCAGGAGTCCCGGGCCAGTTTCGACCGGGCGGAGAAGATCTGGCGGGGCAGCATCCCGGTGCAGCCCTAGGCTTTCCCCCGCGACCCCAGCCCCCTCGCCGGCCGCTTATCCCCGGCCGGCGCTCCCTCCCCAAGTACGGCCCCCCTGCCACCGGCAGGGGGGCCTAAACCCGGATAATTCATGAAGACCGGGCGTCCGGCTTCGCCAGATGTCCGCCGGCTTCATTGCGGACTTCGCTCCAACCTCGACCTGGTTTTGGCTACGCCTCTCGGTTGTCGCTTGTCCGTCGCCTGGCCGGCGGACATCGGCTGTGCCGGTCCACGGTACAAAAAGTGAACCGCCAAATCGGAGAATGTCAGCTAAAAACCCGGCCCAGATCAGTCTGTTGTCGAGGTAGGCACCCGGCCCCCTTGAAATATCCGGGTAATTTTTTCTCCTCCGTGCTTCCTCCCGGCCGGCTTGACTTCCCGCCCGGGGTGCTTATTTTTTTTACAGCAAACTGTATTATCAAAATCAAAGACTTAGACGGGAGCACCGCGACAGCTCCCGCGGGATGAGCCGGGGGGCTGGACGGCGCCAGGCCGGGAGGCAATGCTGCCGGGAGAGGGGAGATTTCGCGGCATGGCGAGCAAAAGGTGCTACTACGAGGTGTTGGGCGTCACTCCGGACAGCAGCCCCGCGGAGCTGAAGGCCGCCTACCGCCGCCTGGCCCTGCAACTGCACCCTGACCGCCACCCCGGGTCCGCTGGCTCGGAGGAGTGCTTCCGGGAGTGCGCCGAGGCCTATGAGGTGCTTTCCGATCCCTGCAAACGCGGGATTTACGACCTCTTGGGCCACGAAGGCCTGGCCGGCTGCGGCCATCAGGGCTTTCAGGGCCTGGAGGACGTGTTCAATCACTTCAACGAACTGTTTGAGGACTTCTTCGGCTGCAACCAAAGTTCGCAGGAAGCCGGCGGCGACCAGCGGGCCGAGCTGACCCTGGAGCTGGAAGACGCGGTGTGCGGCCGCCAGGCCGCAGTGGAGCTTACCCGCCTGGTGCCCTGCCCGGCCTGCGGAGGGCAAGGCACCACCGCGAAGGAGCCGCCCCCCGTGTGCCCCGCCTGCGGAGGCAAGGGCCGCACCGCGCCCGGACCGGGCTTTTTCAAGCTGCCCACCACCTGCCCCACCTGCCAGGGCCGGGGCCGGCGGAACCCCCACCCCTGTCTGAGGTGCCGGGGCGAGGGCCGGGTGCCGCGGCATTGCGAGATCTGTTTCAAGGTGCCGCCCGGCGTCCAGGAAGGCACCCGGCTGCGCCTCCGCGGCAAGGGCGACGCCGGGCGCTGGGGCGCGCCGCCCGGCGACCTCTACGTCACCCTGCACCTGGCGCCCCATGCGACGTTCTCCCGGGTGGGGGACGACCTGATCTGGCCCCTGCCCCTGCATTTCGCCCAGGCGGCCCTGGGCTGGCGCGGCGAGGTGCCCCTGCCGGGCGGCGGCGCCCTGGAGGTGGAGCTGCCTCCGGGCCTGCCTGCGGGCCATGAACTCCGCCTGGCCGGCCGCGGCGTGCCCCACCTCAAGGGCGGCGGCCGGGGGGACTTGGTGGTGCGCCTGGTGCTGGGCCATTCCGCCGAACTCTCCCCCCGCCAGCGCCAACTTCTGGAGGAGTTCCTGGCCCTGGAAAAGGGTGGCAACGGCCGCGGCAAACCCTGAACCCCGGCAGGCCTGCTTTTCGCACCCAAAAAATATCCAGATCGCGCGGCATTGCCGCGCCCGGCCTTTCCTGGCGCGGTGTGATCTGGCAAACTGGACTCCTGCCGTCCGGCGGCGTCAACCGTTAGCGGAAAGGAGTTCCCATGCCTGAACCTGGTCCCACTAATTCCCTGACCGACGTGCCCGGCCTCCTGGTGGGCCAGCATACCTCCGCGGCGGATTTCTCCGGGGTCTCCGTGGTGCTCTGCCCCCAGGGCGCCGTGGCCGGGGTGGACGTGCGCGGCTCGGCCCCGGGCACCCGGGAGACCGACCTCCTGGACCCCATCAACCTGGTGCAGGAGGCCCACGCCGTGGTACTCTCCGGCGGTTCGGTGTACGGCCTGGCCGCGGCCGACGGTGTCGTGCGCTGGCTGGCCGGCCGGGGCCTCGGCTTCCCCCTGGAGAACGGCCAGGTGGCCCCCATCGTGCCCGCCGCCGTGCTCTACGACCTGGGCCGGGGTCCGGACTTCGTGCCCCCGGTGGGGCCCGAATGGGGCCGCGCGGCCGCCGAGGCGGCCACGGATGCGGGCGTGACCCCGGGCTGCTTTGGCGCGGGCACCGGTGCGGTGGCCGGCGGCCTCAAGGGCGGGCTCGGCTCGGCCAGCCAGGTGCTGGCCAGCGGCCTCACCGTGGGAGCCCTGGTGGCCGTGAATTCCCTGGGCTCGGTGATCAATCCGGCCAGCGGCCTGGCTTGGGAGCTGAGCCTGGAACTGGCCCACGAATTCGGGCCGGCCGGCCGACGCGCGGTGCGCCTGCCCGCCCCCGACCCCGGCGCCCCCGCGGCCAACACCACCATCGCCGTGGTGGCCACCGACGCCAAACTCACCAAGGCCCAGGCCAAAAAAGTGGCCCAAATGGCCCAGGATGGCCTGGCCCGGGCCATCCGCCCGGCCCACACCATGTTCGACGGCGACACCGTGTTCTGCCTGGCCACCGGCCAACAAGACCTCCCCGCCCAGGAAGGCTTCTTCCTGGCCACCCAAGCCGTGTCCCTCAACGAGGTGGGCCACGCCGCCGCCGACTGCCTCTCCCGGGCCATCATCCGGGCCGTCCTGACCGCCACCAGCGCCGGCAACTTCCCCGCCCACCAGGACCTGCCGGCTTTTTAGGCTGCGCTTCGCGGGAATGTGGGGGGAAGGGCCCTTTTTTGAAAAAAAGGGCCCTTCCCCCCACACCCCCCATCCCCCAAAAAACTTTAGTGTTTTTGGCTAGCAAGCCTGCCTGCTAAGCGAACCAACGACCTGCCCCCCTCCCAACTTCTTGCCCTGCCTGGTCAAAAATCTCTTGCAAAGCTCCCTCCAACCCCTATATTTGAACATGTGTTCATATATTGGAGCGTGAAGTGCCACAAGAAGACAAGCTCGCTGAAAACCTGGACACCTGCCAGGTAAAGGTCATCCACCTGGACCGGCTGCAAGAGGCCCGCCGGGTCAGCCCCCCGGCCTCCGACCTGGAACGCCTGTCCCAGGTCTACAAGGTCCTGGGCGATCCCGGCCGCCTGGGCATGCTCACCGCCCTGTTGGGCGGGGAGATGTGTGTCTGCGACTTGGCCGCCCTGGCCGGGCTCTCGGACTCGGCCACCAGCCACCACCTGCGCCGCCTGCGGGACCTGGGCTTGGCCCGCCCCCGCCGGGAAGGCCAAATCCTCTACTACTCCCTGGCGGACGACCACGTGCGCCAGCTGCTGCAACTGAGCCTGGAACATCTGGGCTGTGGGGAGGAGGAAGCATGAGCGTCCTGCACCTTTTGGCGGAGATCCTGGGCGCCTCGTGGCGTCTGCTCTTGGACGCCGCGCCCTACGTCCTCTTCGGCATCGTGGTGGCCGGCTTGGTCAAGGTCTTCCTGGACCCCGCGTCCGTGGCCAAGCACCTGGGCCAGGGGCGGGTCTCCTCGGTGTTCAAGGCTGCCCTGTTGGGCGTGCCCCTGCCCTTGTGCTCCTGCGGGGTGCTGCCGGCCGCGGCCTCCCTGAAGCGTCAGGGGGCCAACAACGGCGCCACCACCGCCTTTCTCATCAGCACCCCCGAGTCGGGGGTGGACTCCATGGCCATCACCTACGCCCTCATGGACCCCCTGATGACCGTGGCCCGCCCGGCCGCGGCCCTGGTCACCGCCGTGGCCGCCGGAGTCCTCGAGAACCTGGTTTCGCCGCCTCCCCCCAAGGCGGTGCTCCATCCCGACCTCTCCTGCCCGGTGGACGGCTGCTGCTCCGGCCAGGACTGCGACCCCCGGGAGCACCGCCGCCACCACTCCTGGGGCGAGAAGCTGGTGGCCGGCCTGCGTTACGCCTTTGGCGAGCTGTGGGGCGACCTGGCCGGCTGGTTTCTGGCCGGCATCCTGTTGGCCGGGATCATCAGCGCCCTGGTGCCGGCCGACCTCCTGACCGCCTATCTGGGCGGCGGCTCCGGCTCCATGCTGCTGATGCTCCTCATGGGCATCCCCATCTACATCTGCGCCACCGCCTCCACCCCCATTGCCGCGGCCTTGATCCTGAAGGGGGTCAGCCCCGGCGCGGCCCTGGTGTTCCTCCTGGCCGGCCCAGCCACCAACCTCACCTCCCTGGCCGTGTTGCAGAAGGTGTTGGGCAAGCGGGCCACCCTGATCTACCTGGCCTGCATCGCCGGGTTCGCGGTGCTCTCCGGCCTGCTCTTGGACCAGATCTACGCCGCGCTGGGCATCTCGGCCCGGGCCGTGGTGGGACAGGCCTCGGAGCTGTTGCCCCTGTGGGTGCGCTGGCCCGCGGTGGCCTTGGTGCTGGGCATCTCGGCCCGGCCGGTGTGGCGCACCGTGCGGCGTTGGCTGCCCGGCGGCCGGGAGGCGGTGGGGAGCTGCGCCTGCTGCGCCCCGGAGGCCCCGGAGGGCTCGGCCGGCCCGGCCCCGCAGTCCCTGGACAGCCTGGGCCCGCTAGGCCCGAGCCCCTCCCCTGGTGGCGCGGGCGGTTCCGGCGGCTGCGGGTGCGGCTCCAGCCACCTCGGTCCCCTGCCCGCGGCCTCGCCTTGTTGCGGCTCGGACCACCATCACTAGCAGGCTGTTGAAAAACAGCCTGCTAGGCGCGCCAGGGACCACCCCAAACAAGCTACGGCTTGTTTGGTGACCCCGGGGATGGCGCGCCAAATTGCGCGGCCTTGAAAAGGCAAGCAATTTGTCAAACTTGGCAAAACCGCGCTTTTGTCGAGTTTGGTTGAAAAAGGCCATGGATGGACTTTTTCAACATCCTGCTAGGAGCCTAAAGGTGGCTATCATGCAATCAATTTGAATACATAAAGTTTTTTTTGGGGAAAATGGGGGGGGTAACCCCTTTTGGTACCCCAAAAGAGGTTTCCCCTCCATCTTCCCATTTTCCCGAGAGGCCCTTGGAAAAGCGAAGGCGACCCGCTCCGGCTTCCCAGCCCGCCGCCCTGGTTTGACAGGGGCGGCGGGCTGGTTTATATCTTGCGGGATAGGTTTCACCGGCGGCCTCCCCGCGGAGGCTGCCCCCCTTTCTCGGGAGGTAAACATGCGCCCGGAGGAGTTTTCCCCGGCTGACCGGGAGGGCTTGATTCCCCAGCCCGGTGGTGATCTGGTCTACCGCTGCCTGGGCTGCGGCGCGCGGCACGGCATCGAGGAGCTTCTGTACACCTGCCCCCAATGCTCCGAGGTCCTGTTGATCGAGGACCAGAACTTCGACCGCCTGAAGGAGACGCCGGGCCACGTGTGGCGGCGGCTCTTTGACCTGCGGCGCATGTTGAACCTGCCGGCCTTGCAGGGCATCTTCCGCTACCACGAGATCATGGCCCCGGTGATCCCCCTGGACAGCGTGTTGTACCTGGGCGAGGGCCACACCCCCCTGGTGGAGGCCAACGCCCCGCTCCAGGATCTCATCGGCGCCTCGTTCCGCTTCAAGAACGACGGCCAGAACCCCAGCGCCTCCTTCAAGGACCGGGGCATGGCCGTGGCCCTGTCCTATCTGAACTACATGATCCGCCACCGGGGGCTGACCGACGTGCTGTCGGTCTGCGCCTCCACCGGTGACACCTCGGCCGCCGCGGCCCTGTATGGGGCCTATCTGGCCCCGGCCGTGAAGAGCGCGGTGCTGCTCCCACGGGGCAAGGTGACCCCCCAGCAGCTCAGCCAGCCCCTGGGCTCCGGAGCCCAGGTCTTCGAGGTGCCCGGGGTGTTTGACGACTGCATGAAGGTGGTGGAGTACCTGGCCGACAACTACCCCGTGGCCCTGCTGAACTCCAAGAACGCCTGGCGCATTTTGGGCCAGGAGTCCTATTCCTATGAGGTGGCCCAGGACCTGGACTACGACCTCACCGGCCGGGTGATCTTCGTGCCCATCGGCAATGCCGGCAACATCAGCGCGCTGATGAGCGGCTTCCTGAAGCTCCACGCCCTGGGCATCATCACCAGCCTGCCCAAGATCGTGGGCGTGCAGAGCCACCACGCCGACCCGGTGTTCCGTTATTACCACGAGGCCGAGCCCACCCGCCGGGTGTGGCGTCCGGTCACCGTGGAGCCCTCGGTGGCCCAGGCGGCCATGATCGGCAACCCCGTGTCCATGCCCCGGGTGGTGGAGCTGGCCCGGTCCTATGAAGCCGCTGCGGGCAGCGGTCATTTCTACGTGGTGCAGGTGACCGAGCAGGAGATCATGGACCACATGATCCTGGCCAACCGCCACGGGCACATCGTCTGCACCCAGGGCGGCGAGTCCCTGGCCGGCCTGGCCGTGGCCCGGCGCGAGGGCGTGGTGAACGGCGGCGAGGACGCCATCCTGGACGCCACGGCCCATCACTTGAAGTTCATCGGCTTCCAGCAGATGTATTTCGAGGACAGTTTCCCGCCGGATTACGGGGTCTGTCCCCGGCCCGAGCTGGTCAACGCGCCCCAGGAGGTGGTGGCCCCGGGGCTCACCGCCCTGCCCGCCCCGGGCCGGCCCCTGGCCCCGCCGGAGTTCGCGCGCTTCGTGGAAGCCACCGGGCGGGAGATCGCCCGCCGCCTGGGCCTGGAGAAAGCCTGATGTCGATCCTGAAAAGCGACCAACTGGACATCAACGGCTGGTGTTTTGCCTGCGGCGAGAAGAACCCCCACGGCCTGCACATGCAGGTGGAGAACGGCGCGGAGGACGTACGCTGCCGCATCACCTTGGCCCCCCATCACCAGGGCTGGGTGGGCATTGCCCACGGCGGCATCGTGGCCACCCTCATGGACGAGATCATGGCCCACGCGGTGCTCCGCTTTGCCGGCCACGGAGTGACCACGGGCATGGAGATCCGCTACCGCTCCCCGGTGAACCTGGGGGAGTTGGTGGAGGTGCGGGGCTGGGTGGCGGAGAACCGGCGGCGGCTGGCCGTGGCCCGGGCCGAGATCCGCCAGGCTGAGGGCGACCGGCTCCTGGCCGAGGCCACCGCCAAGTTCATGCTGCGTCCGGAGCCGGCCGGCGAGGGAGCGTGAAGCATATCCTGGCCGTGGTGGGCAAGCCCAAGGCGGCTTACGTGGCCGCCGGGCTGGCCGATTACGCCAAGCGCCTGGGGCCTTATGGCGGGTTGGAGATCCGGGCGGTGCGGGCGGAACGGGCCGCCAAAAACCGCGCTCCCCGGGAGTTGATGACCGCCGAGGCGGGGCGGCTGTTGGCCCTGCCCGCGGCCCGCGATCTGGTGTGGTGCCTGGACCCCCGGGGCCAGGCCTGGGATTCCGAGGCCTGGGCCGCGGCCCTGGGAAAGGCCGCCCTGGAGAGCCGGCCCCGGCTCATCGTCATGGTGGGGGGGCATCTGGGCCTGGCTGAGGCGGTGCGGGAGCGGGCCGAGGTGGTGCTCTCCCTGGGGCCCGTCACCCTGCCCCACGAGCTGGCCGCCCTGGTGGCGGCGGAGCAGCTTTACCGCGCCCACACCATCCTGGCCGGCCTGCCCTACCACCGGGCCTGAGCCCGGTCTCCCGGGCGGGAGCCGTGGCGGCAGGCCTTTCATCTTCCGGTCGCGCTGATCCCGCCGCCTGCCGCGGCCCCGGGCCAGAAATACCCTTTGGCGGAGGTGGGGGGGCCGCGCCTATCCCCCCGCTCGGCCAGGCCGCCAGGTACGCGGCCAGTGGCCTGTCCAGCCCACCCCAAATGCTGCCAACGGCCCCACCCAGCCCCCCCGCCCCGGACCTGCCGGCGGGCGGCCCTACCCTGGAAAGCTCCCCAGCCGCCAAACTCCCGAGCCCCGGAGTCCTAGCTCCTGGCCTCCAGGCCCCGGCCGCGCTGCGGCGGCTGGCCCCGTTTCGGCTCGGGACGGAGCGACAAAAGCGCCTCGGCCATGCGGGCCACCGGCAGGCCCACCTTCTGGCTTTCGGCCTCCAAAAGGGCCTCGGCCTCGTCGCTGTCCACTTGCATCTGGTCCATCAGGACGCCCTTGGCCCGCTCCACCAGCTTGCGGTTCCGAAGCTCCTCCTTGATGCCGGCCACCTCCCGCTCCAACCCGATGATGAGCCGGAAGTTCTGGCAGGCCACCTCCAAGGTGGTAGGCAGGGCGGCCAGGTCCAGCGGTTTGTTGAGAAAGGAGTAGACTCCCGCCAGTCTGGCCCGGGTGAGCACCGAAGGTTTTTCGTATGCGGTCATCAAAACCACCGGCAAGGGCCGCGTGCGGCAGAGGCGCCGGGCCACCTCGATGCCGTCCATCTTGGGCAGGCGGATATCCAGCAGCACCAGCTCGGGCGGATCCTGGCGGGCCTCTTCCAGGGCGGCGGCGCCGGCCCTGACCCAAGTCACCCGATGGCCCGTCTGCTGCAACGACCCCTTTATCGCCGCGGCCTGCAAATCATCGTCTTCGACCAATAGTATTTGCAATTTCATCGCCATGGATCCTGATTCAACTTGTTGAACTCTTTTTCCGGCATGGTCAGCCCCACCGCCAGTCCGGGAGAAAGGGAAATAAACCCCGCGTTACCCCGGAGATCGCTCTCCGCCACCGCCCAGATGAGCCTGAGGCCCAACCGTCCCTGCCGTTCACGGTCGAAGCCCGGGACCAGGCCGCGGCCGTTGTCCGCCACTTGCAGCCGGAAACCATCCTGGTCCAGGCCGCCGGAGATGAAAAGCCGGCCGTCGGAGGCGCCGGCCAGGCCGTGCCGCAAGGCATTGTCCACGGATTCGTTGAGCCAAAGGGAGAGGGGGGAGGATAGACGAAGGCTGAGATCCAAGGGATCCAGGGAGAAATCCACCGCGGCCCGGCTGCCCAAGCGGGCTTTGACCCGGGATACCACGCCTTCGGCCAGGGCCGCCAGGTTGGGCGGAGCGCCGGTCTGCGCCACCAGGGCATAGGACACGCTCAGCGCTCCCACCCTGCCCTCCACGGCGTCCACTAAATCTTCGCCGGTTGGGCAGTGCAAGGCGGCCAGGGCCATCAAATTGGCCAAGGTTTGGAAATCATTGCGGACCCGATGGCAAACCCCACGGGCCACGGCCAATGCATCCGGAGCAGGCATTCTCGTCTCGTCGAGACTGGCTGTTTTCCGCCCCTGTCACCAGGCCCCCACGGGGAGCCGCACCCTCGGCCGGCCAGGGCGGTCCGGGCTGGCTAGGCCCCCGGACCTGGTGCGCCGTCTATGTGTCGTTGGCCGGGCGCGCCGCCCTCCGGCCCAGGGGCGCGGAGAGCGGCCCGGCAGGGGATCAGACCGACTCCACCGATTTGATGGTGGGGACCGACTGCTTTACCACTTTTTCAATGCCCATTTTCAGGGTCATCTGGCTCATGGGGCAGCCGCCGCAGGCGCCCTTCAGCTTGACCTTGACCACGCCGTCGTCAGTGACATCCACCAGTTCCACGTCGCCACCGTCGCGTTGCAGGGCCGGCCGAATCTTGTCCAGAGCCTCTTGCACTTCTTGTTTCACGCCCAAACCTCCTGCCGTTTTCCGTCGGCCCGGCGGAATGCTCCCCCGGACCGGCTAATAATCATAACATTTCCTAGCCCGCGGTGAATAGCCGTGATTTACGCCAAACCCTTGCCGGACAGGCGCTCCAGGGCCTCCAGGTAACGCCGCCGGGTGCCGTCGATGACCTCCGCGGGCAGATGAGGAGCCGGCGGCTTTTTGTTGAAGCCGATGCTCTCCAGGTAGTCGCGCACGTACTGCTTGTCAAAACTCTTTTGCGAGCGGCCGGGCGCATAGTCGTCAGCCGGCCAGAACCGGCTGGAATCAGGGGTCAAAACCTCGTCGATGAGAATCAGTTCGCCGTCCAGGAGGCCGAACTCCAGCTTGGTGTCGGCGATGATGATCCCGGCCGCCAGCGCCAGTTCCTGGGCCCGGTGGTAAATGGCCAGGGTGCGCCGCGCCACCTCCTGGGCCAGATCGCGCCCCATGATCTCCTCGGCCCGGGCCAAGTCGATGTTCTCGTCGTGCTGGCCCAGCTCGGCCTTGGTGCTGGGGGTGAAGATGGGCTGGGGCAGCTTGTCGCTTTCCTTGAGCCCCGCGGGGAGCTGGTGGCCGCAGACCTGGCCGGTGGCCTGGTAGTCCTTCCAGCCGGTGCCCGAGAGGTAGCCCCGCACAATGGCCTCGATGGGCAGGGGCTCGGCCTTTTTCACCAGCATGGAGCGGCCGGCCAGCACCGCGGCGTGGGCCTGCAGCTCCGGCGGGAAGTCCTCCACCCGGGTGGCCACCAGGTGGTTGGGGGTCAGGTCGGCCATGACCCCGAACCAGTACAAGGAAATCTGGGTGAGAATTTTGCCTTTGTCCGGGATGGGATCGGGCAGCACCACGTCGAAGGCGCTCAGGCGGTCGCTGGCCACGATCAGGAGATTCTCGCCCAAGTCATAGATGTCCCGGACCTTGCCCCGACCCTTCAGGGTGAGGCCCGGCAGATCGGTTTCCTTGATTGCACTCATGTGTCTCTCTCCCCATCCGCGGGGCTTGGCCTTATCGTTGACGCGAAGCCAGCCGCGATAGTATGCTGAAAACCGTGTGCCGGACCGCCGATCGCCGGCGGCATCTGACGGCAATAGTTGGATTTTCTAGGCGATGATTTGCCGTGCTGGTCGTAGCGCCTCACCGGCTCATTCCAGGGAAACGGGCGGACGGCAAGGACCGGGGCCCGTTTTTGCGCACGGCTACGTGCAAATTTAGCACAAAGCCTTTTAAGGAGAAACCAAGATGGTGAACAAAATAACGGTCATCGGCGCCGGCAACGTCGGGGCGACCTGCGCCCAAAGAGCTTGTGAGAAAGAGTTGGCCGATGTGGTGCTGGTGGACGTGGTGGAGGGCATGCCCCAGGGCAAGTGCCTGGATCTGTGCGAAGCCGCTCCCGTGGAAAAGCACGACTCCCGTCTCTTGGGCGCCAATGATTACGAGGTGACCGCGGGCAGCGACGTGATCATCGTCACCGCGGGCATCGCCCGCCGGCCCGGCATGAGCCGCGACGATCTCTTGAAAACCAACGCCGGCATCGTCAAGGCCACGGTGTCCGAGGCGGCCAAGCGCTCGCCGAACGCGGTGATCATCATCGTCAGCAACCCCCTGGACGCCATGTGCCACGTGGCGCTCAAAGCCTCGGGCTTCCCCCCGGAGCGGGTCATCGGCATGGCCGGGGTGCTGGACTCCGCCCGTTTCCGCTACTTCATCGCCGAGGCCCTGGACGTCAGCGTGGAGAACACCCACGCCTTCGTGCTGGGCGGCCACGGCGACACCATGGTGCCC
>JAHLLK010000187.1 GCA_020444165.1 Deltaproteobacteria bacterium
TTTCACAACAAGGGAAAGCAGCCCTTGACAAGCTAGCACCGATTAGACAACACGCATTGCCAGCCGCGGCACGCGGCACCGACACGATATGCCAGCCGCGGCACGCGGACGGGGGCGTAACGTAAGGTCCGGCCTAACTTCGGGAGCGTATGAGTAAACGAGCGAAGGATAGCCTCGCCCGACACGATATGCCAGCCGCGGCACGCGGCACCGACACGATATGCCAGCCGCGGCACGCGGCACCGACACGATATGCCGGCCGCGGCAACGCGGCACGCGGACTGGGGCGTAACGTAAGGTCCGGCCTAACTTCGGGAGCGTATGAGTAAACGAGCGAAGGATAACTTGACCCGACACGATATGCCAGCCGCGGCACGCGGCTTGGGCGAGCATATTCCGACGGAGGTGAAGGACGGGAAGCTGGTGGCCAAGCGCCGCCGGCAGATCGTGGACGCGGCGGTGCGGCTGTTCATCGAGGGCGGGTTTCACAAGACCACCACGCGGCAGATCGCCAAGGCCGCGGGCCTGGCCATCGGCACCTTGTACGAGTACGTCACTTCCAAGGAGGACATGCTGTCGTTGGTGTGCCAGGCCATCCACCAGGAGATCGAGGACAGCCTGGCCCGGCGGCTGGAGGCCCCGGCCCACGGCTCCCGGGCCCTGGAGGCGGCCATCCGGGCCTATTTCGCGGTGTGCCACCAGATGCAGGACCACATCCTGCTGATCTACCAGGAGACCAAGAGCCTGCCGCCGGAGTCCATGCGGCTGGTGCTGGAGCACGAACTACGGATCACCGGCATTTTCGTGAAATTATTGCACCAGGGCATGGAGGACTACACGCTACGGCGGCTCACCCCGGAAGAGGTGGAGCTGGCCGCCCACAACATCGTGGTGCTGGGCCACATGTGGGCGTTCCGGCGCTGGTCCTTGAGCAAGAGCTTCAACTTAGAGCGCTACGTGGATCTGCAATGCTCCCTCATCATGGGGGAGTTGATTTAGCAGGCGGCCCGGCCCCGGCCGGGGCCGCCGCAAATTTTTCAAGAGGAGAGCGGCCATGCAGGCAGACAGCCAGCCATACCAGCCCCAGAACGCCGTGCGCGCGGTCACCGCGGCCAGCCTGTTCGACGGGCACGACGCGGCCATCAACATCATCCGCCGGGTGCTGCAGGCCACGGGGGTGGAGGTGGTGCACCTGGGGCACAACCGGGCGGTGGCCGAGATCGTGGAGGCCGCCATCCAGGAAGACGCCCAGGCCATCTGCGTGTCCTGCTACCAGGGTGGCCATGTGGAGTTCTTCAAGTATATCGTGGACCTGTTGAAGGAGCGGGGCGGCGGCCACATCCAGGTGTTCGGCGGCGGCGGCGGGGTCATCGTGCCCGAGGAAGTGGCCGAGCTGGAGGCCTACGGGGTGGCCAAGATCTACTCCCCGGACGACGGCCGGCGTTTGGGCCTGCAAGGCATGATCAACGATTTGGTGCGCCGGGTGGATTACGCCCCGGGCGAGGGCCAGACCCCGGCCGACTTCGCCGAGCTTTCCCCGGCCCGGCCGGAGCTGATGGCCCGGGCCGTCACCCTGGTGGAGCGCACGGTGCTCTCGGGCGGCGACCTGGCTCCCTGGCGGGAGTTCGTCGCAGCGCGGCCGGCCGCGCGCCTCGCCCCGGTGGTGGGCATCACCGGCACGGGCGGCTCGGGCAAGTCCAGCCTCACCGACGAGATCCTGAACCGCTTCCTCGCCGACTTCCCGGAGAAGCGGGTGGCCGTCCTCAGCGTGGACCCCACCCGGCGGAAGTCCGGCGGCGCGCTGTTGGGCGATCGCATCCGCATGAACAGCCTGGCCAGCCCCCGCATCTATCTGCGCTCTCTGGCCACCCGGGGCAGCGGCATGGAGATCAGCCGCAGCCTGGGCGAGGTGATCCGCCTCACCCGCGCGGCCGGCTTTGACCTCATCTTCGCCGAGACCGCGGGCATCGGCCAGGGCGACGCCGCGGTGGTGGACTTGGTGGACGTGAGCCTCTACGTGATGACCAGCGAGTTTGGCGCGGCCAGCCAACTGGAAAAGATCGACATGCTGGACTTCGCCGACTTGGTGGCCATCAACAAGTTCGACCGCCGGGGGGCGGACGACGCCCGCCGCGACGTTTGCAAGCAGCTGCAACGGAACCTGATGGCCTGGCACCTGGAGCCCGGCGAGATGCCGGTGTACGGCACCATAGCGAGCAAGTTCAACGATGAGGGCACCACCGCGTTGTACCAGGCGCTGTTGCAGATCATCACCCAGAAGACCGGCGTGGACTTTTCCCTGAACCGCCCCGCGCCGGTGGCCAAGGTCTCCCGGGACAAGGCGGTCATCGTGCCGCCGGAGCGCGAGCGCTATCTGGCCGACATCGCCACCACGGTGCGGGACTACCACGCCGAGACCGTCCGCCAGGCCGCGGTGGTGCGCCGGGTGTGGCAGATGAAGAACACCCACGACTCCCTGGCCCCGGTCTGGCGCGGCGACCCCGGGCTGAACGAGGCCCTGGAAACCTTGCGCCGCGAGGTGCACCGCCAGGAGGAAGACTACACCGAGGAAACCCACCAGCTCCTGGCCCTGTGGCCCCAGCTCCAGAAGGATTATTCCGGCCACGAGTACACCTACCGGGTGCGCGACAAGGAGATCCGGGTGCCTTTGACCACCCGGAGCCTCTGCGGCAAGGAGATCCCCAAGGTCTGCCTGCCCCGCTACGAGGACCTGGGCGAAGTCTACACCTGGCTCCGCTGCGAGAACGTGCCCGGCCGCTTCCCCTACACTGCCGGCGTGTTCCCCTTCAAGCGCACCGACGAGGACCCCACCCGCATGTTCGCCGGCGAGGGCGACCCCTTCCGCACCAACCGGCGCTTCAAGCTCCTGTCCGAGGGCGCCAAGGCCGCCCGCCTCTCCACCGCCTTTGACTCGGTCACCCTGTATGGCTGGGACCCGGACACCCGCCCGGACATCTACGGCAAGGTCGGCAACTCCGGGGTGTCCATCTGCACCCTAGAAGACATGAAGGTGCTCTACGACGGCTTCGACTTGGTCTCACCCAACACCTCCGTGTCCATGACCATCAACGGCCCGGCGCCCATCATGCTGGCCTTCTTCTTCAACACGGCCATCGACCAGGAAAAGGCCAAGTTCCTCGCCGAAAACGGCCGCGAGCCCAGCCGCGAGGAGTACGAGCGCCTCAAGGAGTGCGTGCTGCAAAGCGTGCGCGGCACCGTGCAGGCCGACATCCTTAAGGAGGACCAGGGCCAGAACACTTGCATCTTCAGCGTGGATTTCGCGCTCAGGATGATGGGCGACATCCAGGAATACTTCATCGCCAAGGACGTGCGGAACTTCTACAGCGTCAGCATTTCCGGCTATCACATCGCCGAGGCCGGGGCCAACCCCATCACCCAGCTGGCCTTCACCTTGGCCAACGGCTTCACCTACGTGGAGTACTACCTGTCCCGCGGCATGGCCATCGACAGCTTCGCCTCCAACCTGTCCTACTTCTTCTCCAATGGCATGGACCCCGAATACACGGTCATCGGCCGGGTGGCCCGCCGCATCTGGTCCGTGGCCATGCGGGGCCGCTACCGGGCCAACCCCCGCAGCCAGATGCTCAAGTACCACATCCAGACCTCCGGCCGCAGCCTGCACGCCCAGGAGATCCAGTTCAACGACATCCGGACCACCCTGCAGGCCCTGTGCGCCGTGTACGACAACTGCAACAGCCTGCACACCAACGCCTACGACGAGGCCATCACCACCCCCACCGAGGAGTCGGTGCGCCGCGCCCTGGCCATCCAGCTCATCATCAACCGGGAATGGGGCCTCACCAAGAACCAGAACCCGCTCTCCGGCGCCTTCATCGTCAACGAACTCACCGACCTCGTCGAAGAAGCCGTGCTCACCGAGTTCGACCGCATCACCACCCGGGGCGGCGTGCTGGGGGCCATGGAAACCGGTTACCAGCGCTCCAAGATCCAGGAGGAATCCATCTATTACGAGACCCTGAAGCACACCGGCGAGCTGCCCATCATCGGGGTCAACACCTTCACCAAAGAGGCCATGGACTACTCCAAGCCCATAAAAATAGAACTGGCCCGCTCCACCGAAGAGGAGAAGCAAAGCCAACTGGCCCGCCTGGCGGCGTTTCACGCCGACCACGCCGCAGACGCCCCCGCGGCCCTGGCCAAGCTCCAGGAAGTGGCCCTCAAGGGCGGCAACGTCTTCGCCGAACTCATGGAAACCGTGCGCCACGCCTCCCTGGGCCAGATCACCCAGGCGCTCTACCAAGTGGGCGGCCAATACCGCCGCGGCATGTAAGCCGCGTCGCCGCGGCTCGCAATGCGGGTCGGGGGAGGTCGCCCTTCGCCCGGAAGCGCGTTCGCTCCCGAAGCTAGGCCGCACACTATGTGGGCCTAATGTGCCGCGTCGCCGCGGCTCGCAATGCGGGTCGGGGGAGGTCGCCCTTCGCCCGGAAGCGCGTACGTTCCCGAAGCTAGGCCGCACACTATGTGGGCCTATGGTGCCGCGTCGCCGCGGCGGGCAATGCGTGTCGTGCGAGGTTAGTTTATAGACCGGACGTGGTACGCTCCCGACGGGAGGCCGCGTCGCCGCGGCGGGCAATGCGTGTCGTGCGAGGTTAGTTTATAGACCGGA
>JAHLLK010000036.1 GCA_020444165.1 Deltaproteobacteria bacterium
CCCGTGGGTCCCACCGGCCCCGCCGGGCCCCCAGGCCCGCAAGGCGACCAGGGCGACAAAGGCGACACCGGGGCCACGGGGGCGCAAGGCGACAAGGGCGACACCGGAGCCCCGGGGGCCACCGGCCCCCAAGGTCCGGCCGGCTCGGCTCTGGACCACGTGGTGATCGTCAATGAGGGCGAGTCCATCCAAACGGCCATCGACGCCATCACCGACGCGGCGGCGGACAATCTTTACCTGATTTGGGTGGGGCCGGGGGTGTTCCACGAGCGGGTCATCATGAAACCCTACGTGAGCTTGGCCGGCTCGGGCCGGGAGATCACCAAGCTCAGCTACCCCGGCTCGGCCAACCTCTACGAAGCCACGGTGATCGCGGCCTCGCACACGGAAATCAGGGACCTGACCGTGGAGAACACCGGAGGAGTCAGCCCCATCACTTTCACCTCGGCCGTTTACGCCGTGGACACCGCGGCCTTGCGCCTGAGGAACCTTAACCTGACGGCCGGAAATGCACTCTATATTGGAGGGCTGTGGGTGGCGGGAAATACCGTGTGCGAGGTGGAGGGAGGGACCATAGCCGCCACCACGCCCGGCAGCTTTTATTCACCTCATTCAGTCTATTGCGGTGGCTACGCGCACCTCACCATGCGGGGAGCCACGCTCACCGCCACTAATGGTACCGCGGCGTATTGTCTTCGCGTTTCGGAAGCCGGCACGGCGAAATTGCAATCTTGCGTTTTGAACGCCAGCGGCGCCACGGAAAACTTTGCCCTGTCCCTGGTCGACGTTGGCGGCCATACCAACGTTGTCCATCTGACGGGGTGTCAACTTGGCGGATCAGTCGTCAGGGGCGGCGACAACGACGTGGTCTGTTTCAATTGTTGTAACGGGAGCCTGGCTCCCAGGGGCGCGGATTGCCAGTGAGGACCGGGCCGGGGCCGGGTGACCCGACCTATTCCACTGGGGAGCCGCGACCGGAAGCAAACTGCCCATGCCAGAAATAAACCGCGCGCGTCAGAATAAAATTCCACTCTGGGGATTGATGCTGGCTCTGGTCTTTCTCTGGGGGCTGGCCGCCGCGGCCCGGGCCGACTCACCCCGCACCCTGGCTTACCGTGGCCACCTCACCGACACCCAGGGCCGGCCGGTCAATGCCGCCTTGAACCTCACCTTTGCCCTCTACGGCCAGGAGACCGGCGGCGCGGCCCTGTGGAGCGAGACCCACCCCGGAGTGACCGTGAAGACGGGGGTGTTCGCGGTGATCCTGGGCGGCGCGAATCCCCTGGGCCTGGAGTTTGACCAGCCCTATTGGCTGGCCCTGGCCGTTAACGGCGGCCCGGAGCTGGCTCCCCGGCGGCCCCTGACCGGCACGTCCTCCGCCCTGGGCCCCCGGGCGGCCGGCCCCACCGGTCCCGTCGGTCCCCAAGGTCCCGCCGGCCCCCAGGGGACCAAGGGCGCCCCGGGCGCTCAGGGCGACCCAGGCGACACCGGGGCCAAGGGGGCGAAGGGCGACCAGGGCGACACCGGGGCCACGGGAGCCGCCGGCCCCCAGGGTCCGACCGGCCTGGCGGCCCCGGACCGGGTGGTAATGGTCAGGGAGGGTGAGTCCATCCAGGCGGCCATCGACGCCATCACCGACGCGGCTCCGGACAAGCGCTACCTGGTGTGGGTGGGGCCCGGCGTGTTCCACGAGCGGATCACCCTGAAACCCTACGTCAATTTGGCCGGCTCAGGCCCGGGGTTCACCCAGATCAGCCACCCGGGCTCAGACGACCCCTCCTTGGCCACCCTGACCGCCGCCGCGTACACGGAAATCAGGGACTTGGCCGTGGCGAACACCGGAGGAGCCGGCGCCCCCTTTTACGCCATCGCCGTTTACGCCCTTGACACCGCGCCCCTGCGCCTGGGGAACCTGAACTTGACCGCCGAAAACGCCACCACCTGTGAAGGGCTCAGGGTGTCCGGCAATTCCGTGTGCGAGGTGGAGGGTGGGGTCATAGCCGCCACTGGTGGCGCCTCCGACTTCAATGGGGCGGTGGTGTGTGAGGGCGCCGCGGACGTCACCTTGTGGGAAACCAAGCTCACCGCCGCCCACGGCAATCAGGCGGTTGGCCTATATGCCACGGATAACAGCACGGCGAAATTGCGTTCTTGCGTCTTGGACGCCAGCGGCGGCACGGAAAACCATGCCCTGTACGTATACGATGATGACAGCGACCCCGTCACCTTGAAGCTGGCGGACTGTCAACTGAACGGTTCGGTCCACAAGGGCAGCGGCAATACCGTGATCTGCCTGGGTTGTTTTGGCGCTGACCTGGCTGCCAGGGCCTCGGATTGCCAGTAAGGACCGGACCGGACCGGCGGCCAGGCCGCCCGAGCCGATTTTCCCGGGAGGGTCGGTTGACGGGAGCGAGCCGCCCAGGCCAGAAGGAAACCACATGCGCCAGAGAAAAACTGCGCTTTTGCTGCTGGGTTTGGCCCTGGCCAGTCTCCTGGCCCTCCCGCCGCCGGCCCTGGCCGCCGCGCCCCGCACCCTCACTTACCAAGGCTACCTCACCGACTCCCAGGGCCGGCCGGTCAATGCCGCCTTGAGCCTCACCTTCGCCATCTATGGCCAGGCGTCGGGCGGCACGGCCCTGTGGCGCGAGACCCACCCCGGGGTGGCGGTGAGCGGCGGGGTCTTCACGGTAACCCTGGGCGGCACGACTCCCCTGAATCTCAGCTTTGACCAGCCCTCTTGGCTGGCCCTGGCCGTGGACGGCGGGGCGGAGATTGCCCCCCGGCAGGCGCTCTCCAGCCGTGCGTATACCCTGGCCCCTGGTACAACCGGACCCACCGGCCCCGTCGGCCCCACCGGCCCCGCCGGACCCCGGGGGGACCAGGGAGACCTGGGCGACCCCGGGGCCACCGGCCCGGTCGGTCCCACCGGCGCCACCGGCCCCACCGGGGCCACCGGCCTCCCCGGGCCCGCCGGTCCCGCCGGCCCCACCGGCCCGGCCGGGGCCACCGGCCCGGCCGGGGCCACCGGCGCGCAGGGGGCCAAGGGCGCGCAGGGCGTCAAGGGCGACCCCGGGCCCCAGGGCCCCGCCGGTACCCAGGGCGCCACCGGAGCCGCCGGTCCGGCCGGGCCCCTTGGCCCGGACGGGGCCACCGGCCCGGCCGGCCCCACCGGAGCCACCGGCGCCACGGGAGCCACCGGGGCCCAGGGGCCCATCGGCCCCGCGCCCACCCAGGTCAAAATCGTCAACGCGGGCGAGTCCATCCAGGCGGCCATCGACGCCATCACCGACGCGGCCGCGGACAAGCACTACCTGGTGTGGGTGGGGCCGGGCGTGTTCAGCGAGCGGGTCACCATGCAAGCCTACGTGGACCTGGCCGGCTCGGGCCGGGATATCACCAAGCTCACCGCCCCCGACGCCGCGAACACCGCCACCTTGCGACTGGCCTCCCACACGGAGCTGCGGGATATGACCGTGGAGAACACCGGAGGTGCGGGCGCGGCATATAGTATTGCCATCGCAGGCAACGGCGTTTCCGAGGTCACTTTGCGGAACCTGCGGGTGGTCGCCACCCAGGGTGACTATTGCGAAGGCATTAACCTGAATGTCTCCACTGCCTGCCGTCTTTATGATGTCACGGTCGAATCGGACAACGCCGGACGCGGTTACACTTACGGCATAATGCTTTTTGGCGCAGGTATCACCCTGCAAGGGACCACCGTCATTGCCAGCCAAGGTGACCACGTGTATGGGCTGCTGGCGGGGGGAGACGAGACGACGGACTTCGACAAGGTGGTGATACGGTCCAGCACCATCCGCGCCTCCGGAAGCACCACCGCCAACTACGCGATCATGGGAACGCTGGGCTACATAGGTCCCCTGCGGGCGGTGAACAGCCAGCTGGTGGGCGAGGTAGCCCCCGACACCGCGGGGGATTTCAAGTGCTCCAGTTGCTTTGAGGGCAACTTCAGCGTCCTGGGCAGCGATTGCCAGCCCTGAGGAACGCCATGGGGGGAGGAAAAGGAGTTTCGTTCTGCAGCCAAACGGGATCGTAAATCTGGGACGGGGGCGGGTCTGGGCCGCGGGCTTGGTCTGGGCCCTGGGCTTGCTCCTGGGGTGCGCGGGCCTGGTCGCGGCCGCCCCGCCCCAGACCCTGACTTACCAGGGCTTTCTCACCGACACCCAGGAGCGGCCGGTGACCGCCAGCCTGGATCTGGCCTTTGCCATCTACGGCCAGGAAGAGGGCGGCCCGGCCCTGTGGAGCGAGACCCACCCGGCGGTGGCGGTGCGGGACGGCGTCTTCACGGTGATCCTGGGCCGCACCACGCCCCTGAATCTGGTCTTTGACCAGCCCTACTGGCTGGCCCTGGCCGTGAACGGCGGGGCGGAGATGACCCCCCGGCGGGCGCTGGCCGCCGCGGCCTACGCCCTGGAGCCCGGTCCGGCCGGCCCGGCTGGGCCCCAAGGCCCCCAGGGTCCCCAAGGTGTGAAAGGCGCCAAGGGCCTTGACGGCGATGCGGGCCCCCAGGGCCCGGCCGGTCCCACCGGCGCGGTGGGTCCCACCGGCCCCCCGGGTCCCACCGGGCCCACGGGGCCCGCCGGTCCCACCGGCGCCAGCGGGGCCACGGGTCCCGCCGGCCCCACCGGAGCCACCGGGGCCACCGGCGACCAGGGCGACCAGGGCGAGACCGGCGACGCCGGTCCCACGGGTCCCACCGGCCCCACCGGGGCCACGGGCGCCGCCGGCCCCGCCGGCCCGGCCGGGCCGGACGGTCCGGCCGGGGCCACCGGCCCCACCGGGGCCACCGGAGCCGCCGGGGCCACCGGACCCCAGGGCCCGGCGGGCCCCGCCCCGGAGCGCCTGAAGATAGTCAACGCGGGCGAGTCCATCCAGGCGGCCATCAACGCCATAACCGACGCGGCCACGGACAAACGCTACCTGGTGTGGGTGGGGCCGGGGGTGTTCAGCGAGCGGGTGACCATGAAACCCTACGTGGATCTGGCCGGCGCCGGGGTGGAAGCCACCAAAATCACCCATGCGGGCAGCGCCGCCGCCGACCAGGGCACGGTGATCGCGGCCGGCAATACGGAAATCAGCCGGCTCACCGTGGAGAACACCGGGGGAGCGTTCACCTACGCCCTTGCCGTCTATGGCGATGACGTCGTCTCGCTCCGCCTCCGCGGCCTCCGCCTCACCGCCCAGGCGGGCGACTACAACGCGGGCCTCTACCTCCGGGGAACTTCCACCTGCGAGCTTTACCTGGCCTCCCTGGAATCCTCGGGGGCGTCCGGCATTTATAATATCGGGCTTTGGGTGTTGAACTCGAGCGCGGTCAGCCTGCGCGAGTCCACGGTCACCGCCAGCCAGGGTAGTTGGGCGGCGGGGATCGATATGGACGGATCGGCCGCGGTGGAATTGCAGGCTTGCTCCCTCCAGGCCCGCGACGGCGATAACAACTTCGTGGTGGTGGGGGGGACGAACCTGGCGGCCAGCTTCCTGGCCGCGCACAGTGAGTTGGTGGGCTATGCCTATCGCGGGGCCAGCGGGACCTTCACCTGCACCGGGTGCTACGATGGAAACCTCGACCCCCTGGGCGGGGATTGCCAGCCGTGAGAGCGGGTGGCCGCAAGCCAAGCCCGGTCCTGGGGGCCTGGCGCCGGCAGAGAGAAAAGGCATGACTCGTTGCGCCTTTCTAATAGTCGGGTTGGCCCTCTTGCTGGGCTGGGGCCTGGGCGCCCCGGCCCTGGCCGGGGCCGACCCGCCCCGCACCCTGGCCTACCGGGGGTATCTGAGCGACTCCCAGGGCCGGCCGGTGAACGGCGCCCTGAGCCTGGGCTTCGCCATTTACGCCCAGGCAGCGGGCGGGGCGGCCCTGTGGAGCGAGACCCACGCGGCCGTGGCGGTGCGGGGCGGGGTCTTCGCCGTGACCCTGGGGAGCCTCTCGCCGCTGTATCTGGCTTTTGACCAGCCCTATTGGCTGGGCCTGGCCGTGGACGGCGGCCCGGAGCTGGCCCCCCGCCGGGCCTTGAGCGCCGCGGCCGCGGCCCTGAACCCCGGCCCCACCGGCCCCACCGGCCCCACCGGCCCCGCGGGCCCGGCCGGCGACCAGGGCGACCAAGGTGACACCGGACCCCCGGGCCCCGCGGGCCCCACCGGGGCCGTTGGCCCGGCCGGGCCCAGCGGCCCCACCGGGGCCACGGGCCCCGCCGGCCCCGCCGGCCCCACCGGGGCCACCGGGCCCGCGGGTACCACGGGGCCCACGGGCGCGGAAGGCGAGAAGGGCGACCAGGGCGCCAAGGGCGATACCGGGCCGGACGGCCCCACCGGAGCCGCCGGGGACTCCGGAGCCAGCGGTCCGGCCGGGCCAGCCGGGGCCACCGGGCCCACCGGGCCGGACGGGGCCACCGGCTCCCCCGGGGCCACGGGCGCCACCGGGCCCCAGGGCGACCCCGGCCCGGCCCCGGACCGGGTGGTGATGGTCAACGCCGGCGAATCCATCCAGGCCGCGCTCGACGCCATCACGGATGCGGCCCCGGACCAGCGCTACCTGGTGTGGGTGGGCCCGGGCGTGTTCACCGAAAAGGTGGTGATGAAGTCCTGCGTGGATTTGGCCGGCTCGGGGCGGGAGGTCACCAAGCTCACCTATGCGGGCAACACCTCCAGCTCCTGGGCCACGGTGACCCTGGCTTCCCACGCGGAGCTGCGCGATATGACCGTGGAGAACACCGGGGGCAGCCCGACCTACTACGCCAAGGCCGTGTACGGCAACAACGCGGGCCCGGTCCGCCTGCGGAACCTGGGGCTATCCGCCGGGGGCGGGGCCAGCAACGTGGGCCTGGAACTCCATGGGACCTCGGTCTGCGAGGCCCGCCACCTGGCCATCGCGGTCAGCGACGCCGCGGCCACCCTGAATTACGGGGGCCTGCTGTACAATTCGGCCGCGCTCACCCTGGAGGACACCACCATCTCGGCCAGCCTGGGGTCAAACGCCACGGGGATCGGCCTGCCGGGGACGGTGACGTTGGTGCTCCGCGCCTCGGTCATCGAGGCCAGCGGCGCCAGCACGGTTACCCTCGGCCTGGCGGGTAATTTCGGCTACGCCGCCACGGTGCAGGCCGCGGGCAGCAAGTTGGCGGGCGGCGCCAATCCCGGCGCCTCCTCCAGCTTTACCTGCGCCGGCTGTTATGACGGCAATCTCACCGCCCTGGGCACGGATTGCCAACCCTGAAAAATGAGTTGGGAGCGATGTCCGCGGTGTGCTAATCTCACGGCCGTTGTACGGATTTTCGTCCGCCCTGATGTGGTCTGGTCTGATCCAATTTTCAGGGAGCCCGCCACGTGCCTTCAAAAATGTCCAATCTCTCCTGGCCGACCCTGCTCTTGGTTTGCCTGCTGGCCTGGCCGGCCGCGGCCCTGGCCGCCGCGCCCCGCACCCTCACCTACCAGGGCTATCTCACCGACACCCAGGACCGGCCGGTGAACGCCACCCTGAGCCTCGCCTTTGCCATCTTTGGCCAGGCGTCGGGCGGCGCGGCCCTGTGGAGTGAGAACCACCCCGGAGTAACCGTGAAGGCGGGCGTCTTCACGGTGACTCTGGGCGGCACCACCCCCCTGGGCCTGCCCTTTGACCAGCCCTATTGGCTGGCCCTGGCCGTGAACGGGGCGGCGGAGATGAGCCCCCGGCGGCCACTCTCGGCCGCGGCCTATGCCCTGGAGCCCGGGCCGGCCGGCCCCACCGGTCCCCAAGGCCCCCAGGGCGACACTGGAGCCACGGGGGCCAAAGGCGACAAAGGCGACAAAGGCGACCAGGGCGACACCGGGGCCACCGGGGCCACGGGCGCGACCGGAGCCACCGGAGCCACCGGGGCCACGGGACCGGCCGGCCCGTCCCCGGACCGGGTGGTGGTCGTCAATGAGGGCCAGTCCATCCAGGCGGCCATCGACGCCATCACCGACGCGGCGGCGGACAACCGCTACCTGGTTTGGGTGGGGCCGGGGGTGTTCACCGAGCGGATAACCATGAAGCCCTATGTGGATTTGGCCGGCTCGGGCCGGGAGGCCACCAAGATCACCTACTCCGACTCAAACGACATAAACCAGGCCACGTTGATAGCGGCCTCGAACACGGAAATCAGGGAATTGACCTTGCAGTGCAACGGATCTCTGATGGTTGCTACGGCCATCTTAGGTAATAACGTTGTGTCCGTCCGCCTGGTGAATCTTCGTTTGCGTGCGCTGGACTCATGGGCCTGCGTGGTCCTAAAGTTGCTGTACAGTTCCGACGCGGAGGTCACGGGGTGTGCCATCGAGGCCGTGGGAGGGAGCAGCTCCCAAAATATTATCGGGGTCGAATGCTGGGGCAAAGTAAGGGCTAACGTACTGGGCACCACGATCACGGCCAGTAATGGCGTAAAAACCATAGGTGTTTTGATAGAGAGTTTTCAGGCCCAATCGGAGTTGCAGGCCTGCAACGTGATCGCCAAGGGGGCCAGTTCCGAGAACTTTGCGGTTTTTCTTGATACCGACGAGCCGCGCGCCCTAAAGATCGCCGCCAGCAAATTGCAGGGTTCCGTGTTTTCGGACGGGGCGGCCGTCCCAGTTTGCACCAGCTGCTATGACGGCAACTTCACGGGCCTGAAGACAGATTGCCAGCCTGAGTAGGGCGCTTCCCGGCCAGCGGAGGGGGGAGAAGCACCCGGGCCGGCCGGTTTTTTCCCTTGCCAAAAATGCGGAATAATGAGCAGGCGGTGCGCCCGCGCCGCTGACCTCAGGCCGCCTGCCCTGGGATTATCCCCGGTGGGACGCACCCCCGGCGTCCGGAACTGGGACCCGGCCCCGGCTCATCCGGCGCTGGCTGGCCGGCGAGGCGGGCCGGGCCCGCTGCACCAGTTGAGACTGTTGCACAAGGCTCCATGCCTTGTGCAACTATCGGCTTGGCAAAAGCGTGACTACACCCCAGCAAGCAAAGCTTGCTGGGGACCCCTGGTTTTGCCAAGCCTCACGAATCACAAACCTTTCAGGTTTGTGATTCGGCGGGCCATCCCCGGGGTCCCCAAGCTAGCCTTGCTAGCTTGGGGTGAATCCATGGCCCGCACGAGACCATTGCAACGCAAAACTATCAATATCCTAGATAATTTCCTGTTATTATTATTGTTTGCCAGAAAATGCCGTGCAATGGTCTCCAGTTGCAACGCCTGCGTCCCGGCCCTGGCCGAGGGCAAGCCCCTGGCCTTTCATGCCGCCAAATCCTGGGCTCTGCCGCTGACTACCCCAGGGGGCCGAAGGGCAGGGTGATCTGCACCTCCAGGCCGCCTTCCGGCCGGTTGGCCGCCGCGATGCGCCCGCCATGGGCCAACACGGCCCGCTGGGCAATGGCCAGGCCCAGGCCGAAGCCCTGGCCGTCGGCCCGGCCCCGGCCCTGCACGAACGGCTCGAAAAGGTTCTCCAGGGCCTGGTCGGCCAGGCCGGGCCCCTGATCGGACACCAGGATGACGAACTGCTTTGCCGGCCAGTCCGGGCGGGCCGCGAGGCTCACCTCCTGGCCGGGCGAGCTGTGTTGCAGGGCGTTGCGCACCACGTTGTCCAAGGCCCGGCGCAGGAGCTGGGCGTTGCCTTTCACCGTGGGCCAGGCGGCGGAGTCCTCCGGCGTCAGCAGGGCCGCCACCGCCACCCCGGCCGGCTGGGCCTCGAAGCGCACGTCCGCCGCCACGGTAAAGAGCAGGCTCCCCAGGTCCAGGTAGTCGTCCAGGGGCGGGGCGCCGGCTTCCACCCGGGCCAGGGTGAGCACCTCGCCCACGATCTCGTCCAAGCGCCGGGTTTCCAGCTCGATGCGCTCCAGGGTGGCCTCCAGGCGGGCCGGGTCCTGGCGCAAGAGGCCCACGGCCAGGTGCAACCGGGCCAGGGGCGAGCGCAGCTCGTGGGACACCACGTGGAGCATGCGCTCCCGGGCGGTCATCAGCTCGGCCAGGCGTCCGGCCATCTGGTCAAAGGCCCGGGCCAGGTCGATCAGCTCGTCGCGGCGGCGGCCCAGGTGGGGGGCCAGGCGCACCCCCAGATTGCCCTGGGCCAGCTCGGCAAAGCCGCCCCGGATGCGCCGGATCGGCCGGGTGAGGTACCAGGCCAGGGTGGCGCTGAAGATGAGGCCGCCCAGGATGCCCAGGCCCACCAGATGCCAGGGGATGTTCAGCCACCCCGGCGGATGGAAATCGCGGCGCAACTGGTCGGCGTCATAGGCCAGGTGCCAGTCCCGGCCGTCCGGGCCAGGGGCTGTGGCGGTCAAGGGCGGCAGGGCCTGGTCGGGCGGCGGGGCGGGCAAGGCCGGGGCCGGGCCGGGGCGCATGGTGAGGAGCGGGCGCTCCTCGGCCGGCCAGGTCTGCACGAACCCGGCCACCGCGGCCGGGCCGCCGGCCTGGAGCACCGCCACGGCGGCGGCCAACTGCTGCCGGCCCAGGCGCTCGGCCAGGCGCACGTCCAGGGGTTTGCGCGCGCTGCCATACAGGGCGAAGACCACCCAGACCCCCTCCACGATGAGCATGAAGGTGATCCAAAAGGCAATCAGGATCTTCCAGAACAACCGTCCCCGCATGCTCAGCCTTCCTGCAGGCAATAGCCCACTCCGCGCACCGTGGCGATCTCCACCGCCGGGCCGGCCGCAGCGGCCAGCTTTTGGCGCAGGTTGCTCACGTGCACGTCCACGCTGCGGTCATAGGGCTCCCGGGCCCGGCCCAGGGCCTTTAACGAAAGCTCGTCCTTGGTCAGGACCCGCCCCGGCTCCTCCAGGAGCGCGGCCAGCAGGTTGAACTCCGTGGCGGTCAGGTCCAGCGGCGTATCGCGCCAGGTCACCC
This sequence comes from Deltaproteobacteria bacterium, assembly GCA_020444165.1. Next base: position 10,845 of record JAHLLK010000036.1, read on the forward strand.
GGCGTTGGTCGGGCCGCAGCGTGAGCCCGCCCACGGTCCGGGCCTGGTCCCGCTCCGGCCCGCCGCGCTCGCTGCGCCTGAGGACGGCCCGCAAGCGGGCCACCAGCTCCCGGGGGTAGCAGGGCTTGGGCATGTAGTCGTCCGCCCCCATCTCCAGGCCCACCACCCGGTCCACGTGGTCGCCCTTGGCCGTGAGCATGATGACCGGGATGGCGCTGGTCTGCCGGATGCGGCGCAGCGCCTCCACCCCGTTCAGGCCGGGCAGCATCACGTCCAGCACCACCACGTCGTGCTCGCCGCCGAGGGCGGCCGCCACGCCGTCCTCGCCGTTATGGACCAGGCTGGTGACCATGCCCTCGCGGTCCAGGTACTCGGCCAGCATGGCGCCCAACTCGGCGTCGTCGTCCACCAACAGGACGCGCACCGGGGCGGGGGGACGTGGATTGGCCATGGCGGGAGCCTCCAGGTCAAAGAGGTGAAAAGGCGGGTGGCCACACCCCGGGTTTATAATTAGATACCTTCTTGCTAGGCCCCAGGCCAAGCCCGTCTGCCCAAACTCCCCCATCTTTACACTATTTTTACACCGGCCTTGCGCTTCCCTGACCGTAACTCCGCGGCCCCAGGGCTATAGTTTCCAGCACGGGGCCGGCTTGGCCCCCGCCCAGCCGGCGAGTCGCGATCAATGCAAGGGGTGAGAGCATGAAGTACCTGCCGAAAAAAATCCTGCCCTGGCTCCTGGCCACCCTGGGCTTGGCCACCCTGGCCGTGGTGGCCCACGCGGCCTTTTTCGCCTCCCCCGCGGGGCCGGCCTTGATCACCGCCCCGGTGGTGCGGGCCGACCTGACCGATTCGGTCCTGGCCACCGGGGAGTTGGACGCCTACGAGCTGGTGAGCGTGGGAGCCCAGGCCTCGGGCCAGGTCAAGACCCTGTACGTGGCCGTGGGGGACCGGGTGAAGAAGGGCCAGCTCATCGCGGAGATCGACTCCCTGACCCAGCAGAACACCCTGAAGACGGCCAAGGCCGTGCTCCGGAGCGTTCAGGCCCAACTCCAGGCCAAAAGGGCCACCCTGCGCCAACAGGAAGCGGCCCTGGCCCGGCAGAAGATGCTGCTCAAGGGCGACGCCGGCTCGCGGGAAGACTACGAGACCGCCTGGGCCAACCGCGATGTGACCCGGGCCGAGATCGCCGCCCTGGAGGCGCAGATCGAGGAGTCCCAGGTGGACGTCTCCACCGCCGAGGTGAATCTGGGCTACACCCGCATCACCGCGCCCATGGACGGGGTGGTGGTGGCGGTGATCACCAAGCAGGGCCAGACGGTCAACGCGGCCCAGAGCGCGCCCACCATCATCAAGCTGGCCCAGCTGGACACCATGACCGTCAACGCCGAGATCTCCGAGGCCGACGTGGTGCGGGTGAGGCCCGGGCAAAAGGTGTACTTCACCATCCTGGGCGAGCCGGATCACCGCTACGAGGCCACGCTGAGAACCATCAAGCCGGCTCCGGAGTCCGTGGAGACGGACAGCACCTCCAGCTCCAGCAGCAGTACGTCCTCCTCCAGCTCGGCGATCTATTACATCGGCCAGTTCGACGTGCCCAACCCCGAGGGCAAGCTGCGCATCAACATGACCGCCCAGTGCACCATCATCGTGTCCGCCGCCCCGGACGCCGTGTGCATCCCCTCCACGGCCCTGGGCGCCAAGGGCCCGGACGGCGCCTACACCGTGCAGGTGGTGGGCCCGGAGGGCCAGGCCCAGACCAAGAGCGTGCGGGTGGGGATCAGCGACCACACCCGGGTGCAGGTGCTGGCCGGCTTGCAGCCCGGGGAGCGGGTCATCGTGGGCCAGGCCCTGGCGGCCGGGGAAGAAACCAGCCAGAACGGCCGGCGGCGCGGTCCGCCCATGGGGTTATAAAAATGGCCACGCCACAGATCGAGCTTCGCGGGGTCTCCCGCGCCTATCCTTCGGGCGGACAGCTGAAGGACGTGCTCCAGGACATCAACCTGACCATAGAGGCCGGGGAGATGGTGGCCATCATCGGGGCTTCCGGTTCGGGCAAGTCCACCTTGATGAACCTCCTGGGCTGCCTGGACCGCCCCACCACGGGGACCTACCTCTTCGAGGGCCGCGACACCGCCGCCCTGGACTCGGGCGAGCTGGCCCGGCTCCGGCGGGAGCATTTCGGCTTCATCTTCCAGCGCTACCACCTGCTGCCCGACCTCTCGGCCGTGGGCAACGTGGAGATTCCGGCCGTGTACGCCGGGCAGGAACGCCGCCTGCGGCGGGCCCGGAGCGTGGAGCTCCTGGAGCGCCTGGGCCTGGCCGACCGGCTGGGCTACCGGCCGGGCCAGCTCTCCGGCGGGCAGCAGCAGCGGGTGAGCATCGCCCGGGCCCTGATGAACGGCGGGCACCTGATCCTGGCCGACGAGCCCACCGGCGCCCTGGACAGCAAGAGCGGCCAGGACATGCTGGCCCTGTTGGAGGACCTGCACGCCGAAGGGCACACCGTGGTCATCGTGACCCACGACTCCCAGGTGGCGGCCCGGGCCCAGCGCATCATCCAGATAAAGGACGGGGTCATCGTCTCCGACCAGGCGAACCCGCCGGAGGCGCTCCCGCCAGGGGCCTCTCCCGGACCCGCGCCCTCCGCCGCCGCTCCGGACGCGACCTCGGCCGCCCCCCGCCGCCGCGCCTGGCGGGCGGACTGGAGCCGCTTCCTCGAAGCGTCCCGCATGGCGCTGTTGGCCATGGCCTCCCACCGCCTGCGCACCTTTCTCACCATGCTGGGCATCATCATCGGCATCGCCTCGGTGGTCTCGGTGGTGGCCCTGGGCGAGGGCTCGCGCCAGCGCATCCTGCAGGACATCAGCTCCATCGGCACCAACACCATCGAGGTGTTCCCGGGCAAGGATTTCGGCGACGAAAGGAGCGGCCGCATCGAGACCCTGGTCCCCGGTGACGCGAACGCGCTGGCGGAGCAGGACTATGTGGACAGCGTCACCCCCAAGGTGGCGGCCAACGGCAGTCTGCGCTTCGGGAACCTGTCCTTGTCCGGCTCCATCCAGGGGGTGGGCGAGCAGTATTTCCGGGTGCGCGGCTATGAACTGGCCGAGGGGCGGTTCTTCGGGCCCGAGGCGGTGAAGGACGTGGCCCAGGAGGTGGTGATCGATCACAACACCCGCAACAAGCTACTGGGCCAGGTGGCCGACCCCATCGGCCAGGTGATCCTCCTGGGCAAGGTGCCTGCCCGGGTGGTGGGGGTCACCCAGAAGAAGAGCAGCGGTTTCGGCAACAGCGAGAACCTCACCGTGTGGGTCCCCTACACCACGGCCATGTGGCGCATCAGCGGCCAGCCCTACCTGGGCTCCATCAACGTGCGGGTGGCCGACACGGAGGATACCGCCGCTGCGGAGCAAAGCATCATCAGGCTCCTCACCCAGCGCCACGGCCGCCAGGATTTCTTCACCCTGAACACTGACGCCATCCGCCAGACCATCGAGCAGACCACGGCCACCATGCGCCTGTTGATCTCCATGATCGCCTTGATCTCCCTGGTGGTGGGGGGGATTGGGGTGATGAACATCATGCTGGTGTCGGTGACCGAACGCACCCGAGAGATCGGGGTGCGCATGGCCGTGGGGGCCCGCCGCGGCGACATCATGCGCCAGTTCCTGGTGGAAGCGGTGCTGGTGTGCCTGGGCGGCGGGGTTTTGGGCGTGTTGGCGGCCCTCGCGGTGGGGGTGGTGTTCTCCTGGACCGGCAGCAACTTCCGCATGATCTACTCTCCGGCCTCCATTGTCGCGGCTTTTGCCTGCGCCAGTCTGGTGGGCGTGGCTTTCGGCTATCTACCGGCCAAGAACGCAGCAGAGCTGGACCCGGTGGAGGCCTTGGCGAGGGAATGATGGCAAACTTGGGCAAAACTATCGTTGGGGCGCTGTTGGCGCTGACCTGGGGACTCTCCGGCTGCGCGCTGACCACGGATTACGCGCGTCCGGCCTTGAACCTCCCCGCCACCTGGCAGGGCGCGGGGCAAGCCTCGGGAGAGGCCCCGGCCTCCACCGCTCCCGCCACGGCCGGGCCCGACGCCCTCACCGAGGATGAGGTGCGGGCCCTGGCCGCCGGGGCCCTGGGGTTCCACAACCCGGAGCTGGAGCGCCTCCTCTTGGCGGCCCTGGCGAAGAACAACAACCTGGCCGCCGCGGCTTGGAAGGTGCGCCAGGCGCGGCTCACCGCGGGGCTCAAGGCCGACGCCCTGTGGCCCCAGCTGGGGGCCACGGTGAGCGGCGATTACCGCCGCGACCTGCACGACGCGGAGAACGACAGCTCCCACGCGGCCAGCGGCACCCTGAACTACGAGGTGGACCTCTGGGGCAAGCTGGCCAAGACGCGGGACTTGGCCACCTGGGAGGCCGAGGCCACGGACCAGGACCGGCGAGCCGCGGCTCTGGCCCTGGTCTGCACCACGGCCGAGCTGTACTTTCAGATCGGCTACCTGAACGAGTCCCTGGTTTTGGGGGAGGCCAGCATCTCGCGGGCGGCCAAAAGCCTGGAGCTGGCGCGGCTCCGCCACCGGGCCGGAGCCGACTCCTCCCTGGAGGTGCAGGAGGCCCTGCGCTCCCTGGCCAGCCAAGAGGCCGCCCAGGAGGACTTGCGGCGCCAACTGGCCAGCCAGCGCACGGCCCTGGCCGTGTTGTTCGACGCCCCGCCCGAGGGCGAGGTGGCGGACCCCCGGAACCTGCCCCAGGGCTCCCTGCCCCAGGTGGCCGAGGGCCTGCCCGCGGAGCTTTTGGGCCGCCGGCCCGATTTGCAGGCCGCCGAATGGCGCCTCCGGGCCTCCCTGGGCAACGTGGACGTGCAGCGGGTCAGCTATTACCCCACCCTGACCCTCACCGGCGCCCTGGGCTCCACCAGCTCGGCCCTGTTGCAGGTGATCAACCACCCCGTGGCCAGCCTGGTGGCCGGCCTCAGCCTGCCGTTCTTGCAATGGAACGAAATGCAGCTGAACAATGAGCTGGCCCAGGCCCAGTATGAACAGGCCGTGGTGGAGTTCCGCCAGACCCTCTACGAGGCGCTCAAGGAAGTGGAGGACGCCCTGTCAGCCGGGCAATACTACACGGCCCAGGGCCAGAAGCTGGCCGAAGCCCTCAGGGCGGCCCGCACCGTGGAGGGCATCTACGAAACCCGCTACAAGAGCGGGCTCGACTCCATGCAGGTCTGGCTGGACGCCCAGGAAAAACGCCAGACCGCCGAAACCTCGCTCTTGACCAACAGCTTGAATCGTTACCTGAATTATTTAGTGCTGTACCAGGCCCTGGGCGGCGAGCCGAAAGCTACCCCCACCAGTTCCTAAGAGGGTTTCGGAGGAAGAGGAAGATGTGGGGGGAAGGACCCTTTTTTGAAAAAAAGGGTCCTTCCCCCCACACCCCCCATCCCCCAAAAAACTTTAAAGTTCTTGCTGGCAGGCTGTTGGGAAACAGCCTGCCAGTCTGGCTTGGCTCCTCATCTCTTTTCTGAAGGGCGGGCATGCACGTTGGTGCCTTCCCGTTTCTTGAGCTGACGTTCGGCCTCGGACCGGCACAGCCAGAGGTTCGCCGGCAAGGCGTCGGACGAGCGACAACCGGAGGCGTAGCTGCAGCTACGTCGAGGTTGGAGCGAGGTACGCAACGCAGCCGGCGGGCATCTGGCGAAGCCGCCCCCGTCACGAAATTTTAGCCTAAAGGTCCCAGCGGGCGATCTTGTTGTACAGGGCCCGGCGGCTGATGCCCAGGATTTCGGCGGCGCGTTTGCGGTTGTTGCCGGTGTGGACCAGGGTCTGCTCCACCATGAGCCGTTCCACGTCTTCCAGGGGGGTGCCGATGGCGAACTCGATCTTGGGCGGGCCGCCCTTGCCCTGGCGGATGGCCTTGGGCAGGTGGCTCACCTCCAGGACTTCGCCCGAGCACATCACCACCGCCCGCATGATCACGTTTTTCAGCTCGCGCACGTTGCCCGGCCAGGAGTAGCCGGCCAACAGGGCCATGCACTCGGCGCTGATGCCCAGGATGCGCTTGTTGAAGGTGTCGTTGTAACGCTTCAGGAAATGGTCTATCAACAGGGGCGCGTCGCCGGTGCGCTCCCTGAGCGGCGGCATGTCGATGTGCAGCACGTCCAGGCGGAAGAACAGGTCCTCGCGGAAGCGGCCCTTGTCCACGCTGCGCCTGAGGTCCTCGTTGGTGGCGGAGATGACGCGCACGTCGGCCTTGATCTTGCGCCGGCCGCCGATGCGGTGGAACTGCTCTTCCTCCAACAGCCGCAAGAGGGCCACCTGCACCCGGTCGTTGATGGTGCCGATCTCGTCCAGAAACACGGTTCCCTGGTGGGCCCGCTCGAAGCTGCCCTGGTAGCGCCCGGTGGCCCCGGTGAAGGCCCCCTTTTCGTGGCCGAACAACTCGCTGGACACCAGCTCCGGGGGCAGGGCGGCCAGGTGCACCGGCAGAAAGGGCGCCGCCGCCCGGGACCCCAGTTGGTGGATGGCCTGGGCGGCCAGGTCCTTGCCCGTGCCGGTCTCGCCCGAGAGGAACACCGGGATGTCGGTGCTCGCGGCCTGGCGGATCTGGGTATACACCGCCTGCATGGCCGGGGAGCCGCCCACCATCTGTTCAAAGGTGGTCTGTTGCCCCGGCTGCTTCAAGAGCAGGTTGGGGCCGAACTCGGGCCGGTGGGCCAGGGCCGACTCCACCAACAGGGCCAGCTCCTCGTCGCCGATGGGCGTCTTGGCGTATTGATAGGTGCCCGCGGCCAGGGCGTGGCGGGCCAGGCCGATGTCCCGGGGCTCCACGAAAAACAGGATCTGGGTCTGGGGGGATTTGTCGCTCACCACCTCCAGGACGTCCATGGCCTTGATCACCCCGGCGCCGGGCGCGAGGCTGGAGATGGCCAGGATGTCGAATTCCTGCTGCTCAAAACGCTCCAGCACCCGGTCGATGGAGCGCACCGAGGTGATGGCCGCGCGTTTGGGCCCCAGCACGGCGTTCATCCGCGGCGAGATCTCGCCGCCTTTTTCCACGCACAATATTTGAATTTTGGGGGGATTTTCGGCCATGGGGCTCCCTGGCTGGGGTTGGGGACGCAGGTAACTCTATAGGCCAATCAGGTCGGGTCCGCAAGTCTATGTGCATTTTTTGCGCACAAATCTCTCCGAGCGGCGGGCTGGGGACAAGGCCGGCGGGCTGCTGGTCCTAACCCGGGCTATTTGTGCTATTTATTGGACGGTTAAAATTAAATTGGCTGAAAGCCGCCTCGGGGCTCGGGGAGCAGGACCGCGCGTAATGTACACACCAATCCGGCTTCCCGTCATTAAAATGTAAATATATTGCACATTATGCCACTTGGGCGGGCCCCGCAACCCTGTCCGTCGCGGGTCCGTCCTATCCTGCCAAATTAAAATATGCTGATAAATAAAGATGTTCCCTTGTCGGGCCGAAGTTTGGCCCGCTTGATGCAATAAAGCGGGCGATTTCGCGGATACTCACCGCCCCTCGGCGGCCAGCCGGGATCTCGGGCGCGTAACCCAGACCAAACCCGAACCACAACCGCCACGCACCAAGGGTGCCGTGGCGGGCTGCAACACGAGCTGAATCGAGGCCGATGCACGGTGTGTGTAAAATTATTGACGTATTTACAGCAAGTTGCGTAACGATTTATCGGTTCATCGTATGCAATCGGCCGCGTGCGGGCCAAGGATGGCCCGCCAAATCACGAGCCTGAAAGGCAAGTGATTTGTGAGTTTTGGCAAAACCACGCTTTTGCCAAAACCCCAAGATGCACGGTGCAGGACGCACCGTGCCTCGCTCTCGAATCAGCCCCAGCCAAAGGAGTTACTCACATGAGCAAAATCCAAGCCGACCACGTTTTCACCTCGGAATCCGTGAGCCAGGGACACCCGGACAAGGTCTGCGACCAGATCTCGGACGCGGTGCTCGATGCCTGCCTGGCCCAGGACCCCCGGAGCCGCGTGGCCTGCGAAACCATGATCGCCCACGACATGGTGGCCCACGCCGGGGAGATCACCTGCCAGGGCTGGCCCCTGATCGACACCCACGAGATCGCGGCCCGGGTGATCCAGGAAATCGGCTACGACCGGCCGGAATTGAAGTTCTGGCACGAGTCCTTCAGCTACACCAGCCACATCCATGGCCAGTCGCCGGACATCTCCCAGGGGGTGAGCGAGGGCGAGGGCCTGTACCAGGAGCAGGGCGCCGGCGACCAGGGGATGATGTTCGGCTACGCCACCAACGAGACCCCCGAGTTGATGCCGGCCCCTCTCGCCTACAGCCACCGCCTGCTCCAGCATTTGCAGGCGAGCCGCCAATCCGGGGCCATCAGCTATCTGCGGCCCGACGCCAAGGCCCAGGTCTCGGTGCGCTATTTGGACGGCCGGCCCAGCGAGATCACCACCGTGGTCATCAGCCACCAGACCGACGACGTGCCCCTGGAAGATATCCGGCGCGACCTGGTGGCCGAGGTCAAGGCGGTGCTGGAGCCCACCGGGCTCCTCGGCCGCGACACCGAATACTTCATCAACCCCACCGGCGCCTTTGTCCTGGGCGGGCCCTGGGCCGACGCCGGGCTCACCGGCCGCAAGATCATCGTGGACACCTACGGCGGGGTGGGCAGCCACGGCGGGGGGGCCTTCAGCGGCAAGGACCCCAGCAAGGTGGACCGGTCCGCGGCCTACTACGCCCGCTACGCGGCCAAGAACATCGTGGCCGCCGGCCTGGCCGACAAGTGCGAGATCCAGGTGGCCTACGCCATCGGGGTGGCCCGGCCCCTGTCCATCAATGTGGACACCTACGGCACCGGCCGCGTGTCCGAGGGCCAGTTGCAGGAGGTCCTGGAGGCGGGCCAGGTCTTCGACTTCCGGCCCGCGGCCATCATCGACGAGCTGGGCCTCCTCAAACCCCGGGGCTGGAGCTACCAACAGACCGCCAGCTACGGCCACTTCGGCCGCGACGGCTTCCCCTGGGAGCGGGCCGACAAGGTGGAGGCCCTGAAGCAGGCCACCCGCGACCGCTCCGCGGCCTGATCACCCTCCCGACATCTTCAAACTTGCGAGGACTGTTTTAGACATGACCATGGCTAGCGAAACCAAACCCCTGGACCAAACCGAATACAAGGTCGCCGACCTCTCCCTGGCCGGGTGGGGCCGGCGCGAGATCGAGATCGCCGAGCAGGAGATGCCCGGCCTCATGGCCACCCGCGAGAAGTACGGCCCGGAGCAGCCCCTGAAGGGCGCCCGCATCAGCGGCAGCCTGCACATGACCATCCAGACCGCGGTGCTCATGGAGACCCTGGCCGCCTTGGGGGCCCAGGTGCGTTGGGCCTCCTGCAACATCTTCAGCACCCAGGACCACGCGGCCGCGGCCATGGCCGCGGCCGGCCACCCGGTGTTCGCCTGGAAGGGCGAAAACCTGGAAGAATACTGGTGGTGCACCAAGCAGGCCCTGACCTGGCCCGGCGCCCAGGGCCCGGAACTGGTGGTGGATGACGGCGGCGACGCCACCCTCTTGATCCACCGCGGCTATCAGGCCGAGGAAAACCCGGCGCTCCTGGACGAGATGACCGACAACAAGGAACTCCGCATCGTCAACCGGGTGCTGAAGGAGACCCTCAAGGAAGACCCGGAGTTCTGGCACCGCACCGTGGCCGCCTGGCGCGGGGTGAGCGAGGAGACCACCACCGGGGTGCACCGCCTCTACCAGATGGCGGCCAAGGGCGAGCTGTTGGTGCCGGCCATCAACGTCAACGACTCGGTGACCAAGAGCAAGTTCGACAACATCTACGGCTGCCGGGAGTCCCTGGTGGACGGCATCAAGCGGGCCACCGACGTGATGATCGCCGGCAAGACCGCGGTGGTCTGCGGGTACGGCGACGTGGGCAAGGGCTCGGCCGAGACCTTGAAGAACCACCGGGCCCAGGTCTGGGTCACGGAAGTCGACCCCATCTGCGCCCTGCAGGCCCTGATGGCCGGCTACAAGGTGGTCACCCTGGAAGACGCCCTGGCCCACGGCGACATCTACGTGACCACCACCGGCAACCGGGACGTGATCACCGCCGAGCACATGAGCCGGATGAAGGACCAGGCCATCGTCTGCAACATCGGCCATTTCGACAACGAGATCCAGGTGGACGCGTTGAACGACCTGCCCGGGGTGACCAAGACCAACATCAAGCCCCAGGTGGACAAGTACACCTTTGCCGACGGCCACAGCATCTACCTGTTGGCCGAAGGCCGCCTGGTGAACCTGGGCTGCGCCACCGGCCACCCCAGCTTTGTGATGTCCAACTCCTTCACCAACCAAACCCTGGCCCAGATGGACCTGTGGAACAGCCGGCGGGAGCCCGGGGTCTACACCTTGCCCAAGAAATTGGACGAGGAAGTGGCCCGCCTGCATCTGGCCAAGCTGGGCGCCAAACTGACCAAACTGCGGCCCGAGCAGGCGGACTACATCGGGGTGGAGGTGGACGGCCCCTTCAAGCCCGAGCACTACCGCTACTGACCGGGGCCGCCCCCCCGGCCTGCCGGATCGGAGCCGCGTAATTTCTTCAAGATTTCAGAAGGAGAACAGACCATGAGTAGAATCAATACCGCGCTCAAGCAAGACTTTGGCGAGAACCCCGTGGACGTCCGCGAGTCGGACCATTACACCGACGAGTACATCATCCCCTTTGTCAACAAATGGGACGAGTTGATCGACTGGGAGGCCCGGGCCGAGGGCGAGGGGGATTTCTTCATCGAGACCCTCAAAAAGCACGGCGCCCAGAACATCCTGGACGTGGCCACCGGCACCGGCTTCCACTCGGTGCGCCTGTTGAAGGCCGGCTTTGACGTCACCAGCGTGGACGGCAGCCCGGCCATGCTCTCCCGGGCTTTTGACAACGCCCGCAAGCACGGGCATGTGCTCAATACCTGCTGCGCCGACTGGCGCTTCCTGAACCGGGACGTGCACGGCGAGTTCGACGCCATCATCTGCCTGGGCAACAGCTTCACCCATCTGTTCAAGGAGCGCGACCGCCGCAAGGCCTTGGCCGAATACTACGCCATGCTCAAGCACGACGGCATCCTGGTCATGGACCAGCGCAACTACGACACCATGATCGACAGCGGCTTCACCAGCAAGCACAAGTACCACTACTGCGGCGAGTCCTGCACGGCCGAGCCGGAGCACGTGGACGAGGGCCTGGCCCGCTTCAAGTACGAGTTCAAGGACGGCTCGGTCTACCACCTGAACATGTTCCCCCTGCGGCGGGAATACCTGCGCCGGCTCATGAGGGAAGTGGGCTTCCAACGGGTCACCACCTTTGGCGATTACCAGAAGAAGTGGGCCAAGGACGATCCGGACTTCTTCACCCACGTGGCAGAGAAGGCCTATATCAGCGACGAGGAGTTCGCCAGTGGGGAGTAGTGACAACAAGGTCGTGGACACGGCCCGCCAATACTACAACTCCAGCGACGCCGACAACTTCTATCACTGCATCTGGGGCGGCGAGGACATCCATATCGGCATGTACGACCACCCGGAGGAGGACATCGCCGCGGCCAGCCGCCGCACCGTGGAGATGATGGCGGCCAAGCTGGCCGGCCTGGGCCCCCAGAGCCAGGTGCTGGATTGCGGCTCCGGCTATGGCGGCGCGGCCCGCTATCTGGCCCGGCGTTTCGGCTGCCGGGTGACCGCCCTGAATCTGAGCGCGGTGGAGAATGAACGCCATCGCCGCAAGAACCGGGAGCAGGGTCTGGACCACCTCATCACCGTGGTGGAAGGCAGCTTCGAGGACATTCCCTTCCCGGCCGACACCTTTGACGTGGCGTGGTCCCAGGACGCGATCCTGCACAGCGGCAACCGCGGCCAGGTGGTGGCCGAGGTGGCCCGGGTGTTGAAACCCGGAGGCGAGTTCATCTTCACCGACCCCATGCGGACCGACGACTGCCCCCAAGAGGTGCTCCAGCCCATTTTGGACCGCATCCTGTTGGAAGACCTGGGCTCCCCGGGCTTCTACCGCCAGGCCGCCGGCCAGGCGGGTCTCCAGGAGAGCTGCTTCGAGGCGTACACTCCCCAGCTGGTGCGGCACTACGCCCGCATCCTGGAGGAGACCGAGGCCCGCGAGGCCGAGATCCGGGAGAAGGTCAGCGAGGATTATCTCGCGCGCATGAAAAAGGGACTGGGCCACTGGGTGGACGGCGGCGAAAAGGGCCACCTCACCTGGGGCATCTTCCATTTCAAGACCACCTGAGGGTGGTGATCTCTACTGCAAAACGCCGCGGCCCCCTGGGCCGCGGCGTTTTTTTTAGGCCAAAGCGCGGTTGGACGGCCAGGGCAAAAACCGCCCGGACGCCCCGGCCGGCTTTTTTCCTTTCCGCGGGAAAAGGGGGGCATTTAAAGCTCCCCTTGGAAGGATTGCGGGGTTACCCTGGATATATGCTTGCCCTGCCTTACCGCCGCCAAAGTGCTATGAGCCGCGGGGACTGGCCCAACCTTGGGCCGCCGCAGCGGTTGGGCTGCCGAGGTTGAGGGGCCGTCCGCTCTGCGGCGGCAAACCGCGACGGGTTCGGCCCTTCAGGGCGAACGTTCCCGGGGCAGGACGCAATTTTGTGCAGGGCAATGACGCTTTGACGCGTCAGAATCGCTTCCGCTTGCCTGCATTTTTAAAGCTGCGCAATTTGGCGCGCCGTCCTTGGCGCGCCAAGCAGGCTGTTTTTCAACAGCCTGCTATTCGAACAGATAATGGTTTTTACCGCGAGTGGTTCAACGGCCGGTTAAAGGGGGTGGGCATGGTTCGCCGGGCGGCCATTTTTTTGATCTTGATATTAGCTGCTTGCGCCGGGAGCCAGGCTGCCCGTGCCGCTGGGAAGGGGGCCTTGTCGCTGGAGGCGGCCCTGCAACTGGCCTATGAAAACAACCTGAAGGTGCAGAACGCCAGCCTGGAGGTGCAAAGGGCCTCCGACGCGGTGGACGCCGCGACCACCAAATTCTTTCCCTCCCTGCATTTCGACACCACGGTGAACTACAACCTGACCGAGCAGTCTTACAGCTTCCAAAAGGGGACTTGGGGCACCTATGAAGGCATTGGGCCCATCCCCCGCGATGACATCGATATCGAGACTCAGAGCGGTTTCACCACCATCCTTTCCGCCCGCCTGAGCCAGCCCCTTTCCCAGCTTTACCGCATCGATCTGAACGTGGAACAGCACCGTATCAAGATGGAAATGGCCCAGGAAGAGCTGCGGGCCCAACAGCAATCCGTGGCCAAAGAGGTCAAGGACGCCTATTACCAGGTGCTGCAAAAAGAGAGCGCCCTGGCGGCCACGGAAGAATCCATTGTCTTTTACCGCGAGCTGAACCGGATCACCCAGCACTATCTCCAAGAGCAAACCGTGCTGGAAACCGATCAACTGGAAGTGAAAACCCGCCTGGCCAAGGCCGAACTCCAGGCCCTGAGCCAAGGAAACGAGCTGGCCGATGAAAAGGAGCGGCTCAACAACCTGCTGGGCCGGGATCTCACCGCCCCGGTCTCGGTGGTCAAGGTGCCGGAGCGCGAGGCCTATGAGGTCGATCTGCCCGCGGCCCAGGCCCTGGCCCTGGAGCAGCGCCCGGAGATCGGCGAAAGCAAGCTGAAGCTCCTGCACGCGGAGAACAGCCGCAGCATCAAGGTCGCCGAGTACATCCCCGACCTGTGGTTCACGGCCAGCTATGACAAGCTTTACGACGTGGAGCTGATCCCCGGCGACCTGGCCACGGTGGGGATTTTGTTCCGCTGGGAGTTTTACGATTGGGGGCGCAAGCAGAGCGAACTGGCCGCCAGGAAAAAGGATGTGCAAAAAGCCCAGAACGGCATCAAGCAAACCACGGACCAGGTGCTCTTGCAGGTCAACAAGATTTACCGCAAGCTCACGGAGGCCCGGGCCCGCCTCAAGGTGGCGGCCCTGTCCCGGGATACGGCCCGGGCCAAGCTGCGGGTAACCATGCAGCAGTACAAGCAGAAGGCGGTGCTCCTGGATAGCTTGTTACAGGCGGAAAGCGATGTGGCGGAGGCTAACCGGCAATATGAAGACGCCTTGCTGGCCTTTTGGAAAACCAAGGCCGCCTTTGAAAAGGCGCTGGGAGAAGCGTGAATGAAAGCCTGCACCAAGCTGTCAGGAGCGTGGCTGCTTTGCGCGTTGCTCGTGGCGGGCTGCGGCAGCCAGGATTCCTATGAAAATCCCCTGCGCCCGGTGCGGGTGGCCGTGGTGAAAAAGCACACGGTGCAGCGGGCGTTGCGCTACTCCACCAACATCGAGCCCTTCAGCCAGGTCAACCTGGCCTTTCAGGCGGGGGGCTATTTGCGGGGCATCTTGCAGGTCCCGGGCGTGGACGGCCGCCCCCGCGACGTGCAGCAAGGCGACGTGGTGGCGCGGGACACCGTCCTGGCCACGGTGGACCCCAGCGACTACCGCCAGAAGGTGCGCCAGGCCCAGGCCCAGTTGGCCTCGGCCCAGGCCGCGCTCACCAAGGCCAAACTGGACTGGGGCCGGGCCCAGGCCCTCTATGGCGCCCAGAGCCTCACCAAGCCGGATTACGACGCGGCCGTGCAGGAGCTGGGCCAGGCCCAGGCCCAGGTGGATGGCGCCGTGGCCCAACTGGGGGAAGCCGAGATCACCCTGGCCTATTGTTTCCTGAAGGCTCCCAGCCCGGGCGTGGTGTTGCAGCGCAGTGTGGAGGTGGGCGATCTGGTGGGCATCGGCACCCTGGGTTTTGTCATCTCCGATGTATCCTCGGTCAAGGCGGTGTTCGGGGTGCCCGGCCTGGTGCTGCCGCACCTGAAAATGGGCGAGCGGTTCGGCATTGTCACCGATTCCCTGCCTGACCGCGAGTTTCAGGGGCGGGTCACCGCGATCTCCCCGGCGGCCAACACCTCGGTGCGGGTCTTCGAAGTGGAGCTGACCATTCCCAACCCGGACAACCTCCTGAAACCGGGCATGATCGCCTCCCTGGAAGTGAACCGCGGCCTGCCCCAGCCCTCCCTGACCATGGTGCCCATCGGCGCGGTGGTGCGCTCCAAGACTGATCCCCAGGGCTACGCCGTGTACGTGCTGCCCGGCAGTGCGGACGAGCAGGCGGCCGAACTCCGCGACGTGAGCCTGGGCCAGGTGGCGGGCAACTTGATCGCGGTCACCCAGGGCGTGGAGCCCGGGGAGCGGATCATCGTGACCGGGGCCAGCCTGGTCACGGACGGCGAAAAGGTGCGGGTAATTCCTTAAGGTCCGGGATGGTACGGTGGCATATCAGGACGAAACGGAACTGATTCAGGAAAAGCACAATGTGGCCCGGTTCTTCACCACGAACCGGCACATCTCCTGCGTGCTCCTCTTGGCGGTTTTCCTGGCCGGGTTCTACGGCTACGCCAACATACCCAAGCTGAAGGACCCGGTCATCCCGGTGCGGGTGGCCACCGCGGTGATCCCCTGGCCCGGGGTCAGCGCGGAAAAGGTGGAGCAGTTGGTCACCCGGCCGGTGGAGGAAACCATCGCCACCAACCTGTCCATCCACCAGCCCGCGGCAGACTCCTACGGCATCAAATCCTTCACCATTCCCGGCCTGGCCGTCATCCAGATCCAACTGGGCGACGGGGTGGACGACACCGAAAAAGAGTTCAACGACATCAACCTGAAGCTGAACGCCCAGAACGCGAGCCTGCCCCAGGGGGCGGGACCCATTCAGTTCAACAGCGGTTTCGGGGAGACCGCGGCCCTGATGCTCACCGTGGCCAGCCCCAAGGAAAGCCCGGTGGAGTTGGCGATCCGGGCCCGGGACCTCAACCAGGCCCTGGCCCGGGTCCGCCGGGCCCTGCCGGCCGGGGCCGGCGGGAAGCGCCTGGCCGTGGTGGTGCCCCTGGCCCGCGCGGTGGATCCCACCATCCCGCTCCGCCTGCGGAACCTGTTGGCCAAGGGCCTCGCGGCCGCCGGCCTGGGCACGGGCATCAAGCTCCTGGACGGCCCGGGTTTCGTGGGGCTGGATATGACCACCGCGGCCAGCGAGGCCGCGGTGCTGGCCTTTGTGGACCGCTTTGCCCAGGAGCGCCTGGGGCTCTCGGGCCTGCATCCGGACGCCTGGCCCACCATCACCATCGGCGACCCCCGGGAGACCCTGGCGCGGCTGACCCGGGTGGCCGGGGACAAGTACTCCTACGCCGAGCTGGACGACCTCACCGACCTGATCCAACGGACCGTGCAGGGCGTGCCCCAGGTGTCCAAGGTGGACCGCTCGGGGGTGTTGCCCCAGCAGGTCTACCTGGCCTATTCCCAGGAAAAGTTGGCGGCCTACGGGGTGCAGCCCGACAAGATCAAGAGCATCCTGAACGCGCGCAACATCACCCTGCCGGGCGGGGTGTTGCAGATCGCCGACACCAACATCTACATCGACCCCTCGGGCCAGTTCACCAGCGCGGGCCAGATCGGCGACGTGATCATCACCGCCACCTCCTCGGGCATCCCGGTGTATCTCCGCGATCTGGTGGACATCTACGACTCCTATCAAAGCCCGCCCCGCTTCCTCAACTACTTCTCCAGCCGGGACGCGGCGGGCAACTGGATCCGCGGCAAGGCCATCACCCTGTCCGTGATGATGCATGACAAGGAGCAGATCAACCAGTTCGGCACGGCCATCGACGCGGCCCTGCGGGAGCTGCGGCAGCGCCTGCCCGCGGACTTGATCATCGCCAAGACCTCCAACCAGCCGCGCCAGGTCAAGGAGAACATCGACCTGTTCATGACCGCCTTGTACGAGGCGATCCTCTTGGTGGTGGTGGTGGCGCTGTTGGGTTTCTGGGAATGGCGCTCGGCTTTGTTGATGGCCATCTCCATCCCCATCACCCTGGCCCTGACCTTTGCCATGATCTACATGCTGGGCCTCGATCTCCAGCAGGTCTCCATCGCCACCCTCATCATCGCCCTGGGTTTGCTGGTGGACGACCCCATTGTGGCCGGCGACGCCATCAAACGGGACCTGGCCGTGGGCCATCCCCCCTCCCTGGCCGCCTGGCTGGGGCCCACCAAGCTGGCCAAGGCCATCCTCTTCGCCACCATCACCAACATCGTGGCCTATCTGCCCTTCCTTCTGTTGTCAGGCAACACGGGTAAGTTCCTCTACAGCCTGCCCATTGTCATGGCCTGCGCCTTGATCGCCTCCCGGCTGGTCTCCATGACCTTCTTGCCGCTGTTGGGCTATTACCTCCTGCGGCCTTCCAAAAAGCCGGAGCGGTCCCTGGAGGAACGCACCAAAACGGGTTTCAGCGGCCATTACTACCGGGTGGGCAACTTCGCCATCCGGCACCGCTGGCTGGTGTTCGTCGGCTCCCTGGCCTTCCTGGTCTTTGGCGCCTGGGAGGCCCGGCAGCTCAAGGTGGCGTTCTTCCCGGATGACATCCAGTATCTGTTCTATATCGACGTGTGGCTGCCCAACAACGCGCCCCTGTCGGCCACCGACGACACCTCCCGGCGGGTGGCGGCCATCGTGCAGGAGGAGGTGGCCAAGTTCGCCCAGGCCCGGGCGGGCCAGGACGGCCGGGCGCCCCGGGTGTTGGAGCACGTGACCACCTTTGTGGGCGGCAGCGGTCCGCGCTTCTGGTTCTCGCTGACCCCCCAGCTCAACCAGCTCAACTACGCCCAGCTCATTGTGGAGGTGCAGAAAAAGGAGGACACGCCCCTCTTGGTGGCGCCCTTGCAAAAGCGCCTCTCGGCCGAGATCGCCGGGGCGCGCATCAGCGTGCGGCAGCTCCAGACCAACCCGGTGGAGAAGCCCATCGCCATCCGCATTTCCGGCCGCTCGGAAATCAGCGCGGCCAAGAGCCGGGAGGAGATCCGCACCCTCAGGGCCTTGGCCCAGCAGGTCACCCAGATCCTCGCGGCTGCGCCCGAGGCCTCCCGCATCCACGACGATTGGGGCGCCCCCAACTTCAAGGTCCAGCTTCTGGTGGACTCGGACCGGGCCAACCAGGCCGGGGTCACCAATCAGGACGTGGCCGCTTCCTCCACCGCGGCCATGAACGGCATCCAGGTGACCACCCTCCTGAAGGGGGACAAGCAGATACCGGTGTTGGTGCGGCTCTTGCCCGAGGAGCGCTCCCAGTTATCCAGTATCGAAAACCTCTACATCTACTCTTCGGAAGGCACCCAGAAGGTGCCCCTCCTGAACATCTCTAAAATCGCCTATTCCATGGAGACCGGCAAGATCAACCGGTTGGAGCATTTCCGCACGGTCACCGTGGAGGGCTATCCCGTGCCCGGGGCCTTGTCCTCCGAGGTGCTCGAGGCGGCCCTGCCCCAGCTGAGGGAGTTCGAGAAAACCCTGCCGCCGGGCTACAAGATGGTGATCGGCGGGGAGAAGGCCAAGCAGGTCATCGGGTTCCACAACCTGGCCATCGTGCTGCTCATTTCGGTTTCCCTCATCTTCGTCGCCCTGGTGATCCAGTTCAACAACGCAGTCAAGCCGTTCCTGGTGTTCGCCGCGGTGCCCTATGGCGCGGTGGGCGCCTTGATCGCCCTGGACATCATGAACGAGCCGTTCGGCTTCATGGCCTTTTTGGGGATCGCCAGCCTGGTGGGGGTGATCGTGAGCCACGTCATCGTGCTGTTTGATTTCATCGAGCAGAAGAGCGAGGAAGGCGAACCCCTGCGGGAGTCCCTGCTGGAAGCCGGCATCATCCGCCTGCGGCCGGTGATGATCACGGTGGGGGCCACGGTGCTGGCCCTGATCCCCCTGGCCATGCACGGCGGCCCCTTGTGGCAGCCCCTGTGCTACGCCCAGATCGGCGGCCTGGCCCTGGCCACCTTCATCGAGCTTCTGCTGGTGCCGGTGTTGTACGCCATTTTCGTGCTGGATCTGAAGATCATCAAGTGGGAGGGCCGGCAGGAAGATCTGTAGCCGGCCCCGAGGCCAAACTCCCGTCCTCCGCGGGGGCCGGTTCCCAGCCCACCGCCGTTTTACCCTGGTTTCAAATGAGCCCGCCGTTGATCCGCAGGGTTTGGCCGTTCACCCAGCCAGCCTCCGGGCTCACTAGGAACGAGACGACTCTGGCGATGTCTTCCGGTTGGCCCAGGCGCTCCAGGGGCGGCATCTTGGCCAGGTGCTCGACCTGCTCCGGGGTCTTGCCCGTAAAAAACAGCTCCGTGGCGATGGGGCCGGGGGCCACGGCGTTGACCGTGATGTTGCGCCCCCGGAGTTCCTTGGCCAAGATGCTGGTCATCGCTTCCACCGCGGCCTTGGTGGCGGCGTAAACCGGGTAGCCGGGCAGGGCCAGGTATTTGACGCTGCTGGAGAAGTTGACGATACGCCCCCCGTCGCGCAGCTTTTGGGCGGCCTCGCGCAGGGTGTTGAAGGTGCCTTTGAAGTTGATGGCCACCAGGCGGTCGAACAGCTTGTCGTCCGTATCGGCCAAATTTACAAAGCCGGGCTGCATGACACCGGCGTTGTTGACCAGGATGTCCACCCCCCCGAATTTGGCGGCGGCCTGCGCGAACAGGGCCGTCACTTGGGCCGGGTCGGCCACGTCCGCCTGAAACGCCATGGCTTGGCCGCCTTGGGCCCGGATATCCTCCACCACGGCCGCGGCGTCCGCCGCCCGCCCGGCGTAATTCACCAGCACCGCCAGGCCATCGGCGGCCAACCGTTTGACCACGGCCGCCCCGATGCCCCGGGAAGATCCCGTGACAATGGCAACCCTGGGGCCTTTGGGTTGCTTACTCGTGATCATATTCGTCTCCTTGGGTTGGGGTTTAGTTATATCCTCCCCTCAAACTTCGGATAAAGGAAGGCGAATGAGCAAAATCTGGTCGGGGAAGGTGTATGCCCGAATCCCACCCGGGGATGGGCTCCCGGCCTCGACTCAACGCTGATAATATCGTTTGATTACTGCCAGCGAATGGAAGGAGATTGTCATGAAAGCTCTGGCCATCAACGGAAGCCCCCGGCCTGGGGGCAACACGGAAATCCTGCTCCAAAGGGTTTTGGCCACCTTGGAAACCGCCGGCTGGGACACGGAATACCTGCGCATCGGCGGCAAGCCCCTACGGGGTTGCCTGGCCTGTATGAAGTGTGTCGAAAACCATGACGGGCGTTGCGCCATCGAAAAGGACGCGCTCAACGACTACCTGCCCAAGCTGTTCGCGGCCGACGCCATCCTCCTGGGCTCACCCACCTATTTCACCGACGTAAGCTCCGAGATGAAGGCGCTGATCGACCGGGCCGGCTTTGTGGCCTTGGCCAATGGCGGGGCCTTGGCCGGCAAGATCGGGGCCGCGGTGGTGGCGGTCCGCCGCGCCGGGGCCACCCATGTTTTCGACTCCATCAACCACCTGTTCCTGATGTCCTCCATGATCGTCCCCGGTTCCTTGTACTGGAACCTGGGCGTGGGCCTGGAGCCTGGGGACGTGCGGGCCGATGAGGAAGCCCTGCGGAACATGGACCACCTCGGGCAGACCATTGCCTGGTTGGGCCAGGCCATGGCCCTGGCCAAAGCGATTGCGCCCTATCCGGCGTCCGAACTGGCCGCGCAGTAACCGGCGCTGGAGCCCCGGCCGGCCGGCCCTGGCGCCTGCCGCAAGGCCGGGCCCGGGCAGGCCGGCGCGAGGAACTGGTGACCATCGCTGGTTTGGTGCCGCTAATCCAGGATGATGCGCACGTCCACCGCGGCCAGCCGGTCGCCCACCCCCTTCAGGGGGTTGAGGTCCAGCTCCCGGAGCTGGGGCACGTCGCGCCCCAATAGCGACACCCGCACCAGGAGGTCGGCCACCCGGTCCAGATCCATACCCGGCTGCCCGCGCCAGCCCTGCAGCACGGGCAGGGCCTTGATGGCGTGCACCGCCCGGGCGGCCTCCTCTGGCGACAGGGGCGCCAGGGCCACCTGGATGTCGTGCAGGGCCTCGGCCAGCACCCCGCCCAGGCCCACGGCCGCCAGATGGCCGAACTCTCCCTCCCGGCTGAGGCCCAACAGCACCTCGGGGCCGGCCAGGGTCTCCTGCACCAACACGCCGCTGGCCCCGGCGATGCCCATGAGGCGCGAGAAGGCCTCCGGGGCCTGGGCCGGCTCCACCCCCAGGAGCACCCCGCCCAGGTCGCTCTTGTGCAGGGGGCCCAGCACCTTCATCACCCAGGGGGCGGGCAGGGTCTCGGCCAGGCGGGCCAGCTCCCCGGGCGTATGCACCTCGGCCTGCCCGGGCACCGGAATGCCCGCCGCGGTGAGCACCCGGCGGGCCGCCGCGGGGGGCGCCACCCCGCGCACCCCGGCCAGGGCCGCGGTCACCTGCTCCCGGTCATAGCCGGGCGGGTCCGGAGCGGGCGCAAACAGGCGGGGCCGGTTGACCATGCGGCCCACGGCCCGGGCCATGGAGACCTCGTCCTCGAAATGGCATTTGCCCGCGGCGCGGAACTTGGCCATGGCGTCGCCCGCGGAAAGAGACACGGCGAAGCTGGGGAAGACCGGCAGGGGCAAGTTGTCCATGGCCGCGATGATGGCCTGGAACAGGGGCCAGTTGTCGGTGAAGCCCGGCTGGCCGAATTGCAGCAGGATGTAGTCCAGGTTGTCGGCCTCTTCCCGGGCCAGGATCTCCAGGACCCGGGTGAGCTGCTCGGGGCTCCGGGTGGGCAGCATGTCCACGGGGTTGGCCACCCCGGCCCCCGGCGGCAGCAGCTCCTGGAGCAGCTTCTTGGTCTCCGGCTTGAAGGCCGGGGTGGCGATGCCTTGCCGGTTCAGCTCATCGGTGGCCATGACCCCCGGCCCGCCGGCGTCGGTGATGACGCAGGCCCGGCGGCCGTCGTAGCGGCCCTGGGCCAACACCAGCGCGGTGGCCACGTCCACCATCTCCAGCTTGCTCTGCACCCGGATCAGGCCGGCCTTGTCGAAGAGCGCCTGCACGGCCGCATCCTTGGCCAGCATGGCCCCGGTGTGGCTGGCCGCGGCGCGCCGGCCGCCCTCGGTGACCCCGGCCTTGATGGCCATGATCACCGCGCCCTTCTCCGCCAGGCTGCGGGCGTGGCGCAGCATCTTCTGGGGATCGCCGACCTTTTCCAGGTAGAGCATGATATGGGCCGGCGGTTGCTCCCACTCCTGCTCGTCAAACAAGGCCACCAGGTCGGTGACGCCCGTCTGGGCCGAGTTGCCCACCGTGAAAAAGGTGTGGAAGCTGAGCCCCCGGCGCACCGCCTGCTCGGCCAGGATATCCACCGTGGCCCCGGAGCCGCTGATGAAGTCAATGCCCCCCGGGCGCATCTGCGGCAGCAGGCCGGCGAATTTGCCCTGGTGCACCGGGCTGGTGACCCCCAGGCAGTTGGGCCCCAGGAGCACCACGCCGTAGCGGTCGGCGATCTCGGCCAGGCGCCGCTCCTCGGCCAGCCCCGCGGGGCTCACCTCGCCGAAACCGGCGCTCAGGATGATCACCCGCCGGGCGCCCAGCTCGGCCAGCTCGGTCAGGGCCGTGGCCACGAAGCGGGCGGGGATGGCGATGTAGGCCAGGTCGGGCGCATGGGGCAGATCCTTGATGGCGGCCACCACCGGCCGGCCCTGGATGGGGGCGGGCTGGGGGTTGATGAGGAACAACTCCCCCGCATAGCCCTGGGAGAGCAGGTTCTCCACGATCTTGCCGCTGGGCTTGGCCGTGTCGCGGCTGGCGCCGACCACGGCGATGCTGGCCGGGGAGATGAAGCCGTTCAGGATATTTTTCATAGCGAAGATTTCCTCTGCCTGGGGGAGATTTAGCCGACGCCGCCGCGGCCGGCCTGTCGCGCCTCATAATCCGGAACCCGATCCCGTTCCGCCACCATAAACCCATCCCCGGCCGAGGGGTAAGGCCGAAAAGCCGCTCCCCCCGGTTCCCCGGCCCGCCTGCCGGGGAATAGACGGGGGCGTACCGCGCCTCACCCGAGGGCCCGGGGGAGTGGCTGGCCAGGGTCGGGACTGCTGAGCCAGATTAAATTAACGTTTAATTGGATAACATGTTATATAAAATCGTGTCAATGGAATTGGGAGCGGAATTCAGGGGGCTGGGCAGCGCTTGCGCGGGTGCCGTCTTGGCGGAGATTCGAGGCGGGCGCGCCAGGGCCCTAAGGCCCGGGACGGCCCCGGAGGAGAGGTTATGGCAGGAACAGTGGGTGTGGCCACCAGCCTTGACGAGAAGATCATGCTGGCCATCGTCAGGGCCTCGGAGCGTTTCAAGCGAAAATCATCGGCCATTTTCGCATCTTACGGAATATCTTTTTCGCAATACAACGTGCTGCGGGTGCTGGAGGCGCTGCCCGGGGGGCAGGGCAGCATCACCGAGGTCTCCAGCCGGCTCCTGGTCTCCACGCCCAACCTGTCCGGCATTGCCAAACGCCTGGAAAAGACCGGCTTCATCCTCCGCCGCCGCGACCCGGCCGATGAGCGCAAGACCATCCTGGAGTTGCAGCCGGACGGCCGGCAAGTGCTGGCGGAGATCCGGGAATTGCAGGAGGCCAACATAAAGTCTTTTACGGCCGCCTGCCCCCCACCGCAAAAAACGGAGTTTCTGGCCAGCCTGAAAAAGATGCTGGAGCCTTGGGACTGAGGGGGCTCCGAGGCGGAAGATTTCCGCAAAGTTTCGCCGGCAAGTATTTGACTGCACCTCGGAAAGCAGCCCGGTGCAACGATCTGCCCCGAACGCCTGGCGCATTGGGTCATGCCCTGGGCCATGCTACCCCGCCAGTTGCGCCCGAAAGGCCACCGCTCCAGAACCGTGCGGCATCCACCAACCATGGGGTAAGAAAAATTCGGTAGCAACGTCTTCATGATCATAATACCCCCGTCATGGGAGTGCGCGCCAAGGCTGGTGGCATGGGAGCAGCAATTGGCGGGGCTCACCGCGAACCCGTTTGAGCTGGCCTCGCAGACTCCCGGGGAGGCGGGGCAGCGGCGGCAGGAATTGCGCAGTTACGCATGATTTCCCGAATCCGTCTGAAACAAGGCCAAAAACGGGCCCTGAAACAGTTCAAGCGCTATCACGGCGATCCGGACCGTCACGCTGCCGGTGATGATGGCTGGCCCCAAAGCCAAGAGGACGTGGAGCGTTTCCGGAGCAGCAAGTTGGGGATTTATCGCAAGACCCGCACATTGTGTTCCCACCCCTTTTGCTGTGGCAACCCCCGCCGGCTGGGGGCCATCACCCGGCAAGAGGCCCGCAACCTCGCGGCCTGGCAGGAAGAACTGGAGCGTTACGGTATGCGCGGAACCGGCAAAATCAAATTGGCGTAACTGGCCAGGCGCCGCTTGCTAGAATATAAGTAAGGAAAAACCGCCAAGGAGCGCGGCTGGGCCGCTGCCTGCTTTAGCAGGATGTTGAAAAAGTCCCTCCATGGTCTTTTTCAACCAAACTTGACAAAAGCGTGGTTTTGTCAAGTTTACCAAATTGCTTGCTTTTTCCAAGCCACGCAATTTGGCGCGCCATCACTGGCGCGCTTAACAGGCTGTTTTTCAACAGCCTGTTAGCGGCCGCGGTCCCGAACGCGCAGCCACAGTTTTTCCACCCGCCTGCCCATGCTTGGCTCCCTGACGGCAACCCGGGGGCTTCCCCCTTTAAGTCCGCATCCCGTATCCAGCTTGTTTCAGACACCACGGTGACCCCCCGGAGCATGGAGGCATGAATGCCTGGTTTCTGCCCGCAATGCGGCAGCCGCGTGGCGGATGACGATCGATTTTGCGGGCAATGCGGCGCCCGTTTGGCGGCCGAGGCCCGGGAAAAGCCCGCGCCGGCCAAGCCGCCTCCTCCCCCTCCCGCCGTGGCCGCGGGCCGGCTGCTGTGGCAGGTTTCCCTGCCGGGGGAATGGGCGGAAATCATTCCGGACCGCCGCGGACGCTTCGCCCATCGCGGCTCCCGGGAGGGCGGCTCGCTCCTGGTCCGGGCCATCGGGCTGCCGGATGAGAGCCTGGAAGCTGATTCTTCCCTTGGCGGCATCTTGGAAGAAGACCTCGTCGAACTCGGCGGGCCCGAGAGTGGGCATGTGTGCGCCCTGTCCCCCGCGGACGGCCAAACCCTCTGGAGTGTGGGCTTCGGCAAGGAAGCCTTCGGCGTGGACCCTCTTTCGCCGGAACGCCTGGCGGTGGCTCTGCTGGACCGGGGGTCGCTCCTGGCTTTGGACCTGGCCAGCGGCCGCCCCAGTTGGCTTTATCGCCTGGCACATAAAACCGGGAACCTGCCCCGGGCGGTAGCCGGAGGATTGCTCGCCGTGGGCGACGGTCCCGCGGTGGTGGGTCTGGAGGGGAACAGCGGCCAAACCGTCTGGCAGACCAAGCTGGATTCCCCGCCCGAGACGCTGGCTGCCGATGAAAAGATTGTTTTGGCCGCCACCGGAAAAGGCGGCCTGGTGGCCTTGCAGCCTGAGCAGGGAACGGTCCTCTGGCAGAAGCAACTGCCCGGGGCCCAGCTCAAGCTGCTGGCCCAAGGCGTGGCCCTCGTAGCCGTGGCCGGTCAGAAAAAATCGCGGGGCGCCTCGACGCTGGTGGCCCTGGATCCGGCCTCGGGCCAGGAACGCTGGTCAGCGGGCGACATCCCGCAAATCGAGGGCCTGGGCCACGCGGCGGGGCGGCTGTTCGTTCACACTTGGGACAGTCGCCTGCGCGCCCTCGACCTGGCCAACGGCGCGGAAATTTGGGCCTTGGACAACCTGGAGCCGGACATGTCCGCCTTCTGGGCGCAGGATGGCCTGCTCCTGGTGTCCGACGGCGAACGGCTCTCGGCCTTGCAGCCGGAAAACGGCAGCCTCATCTGGCAGGCCCGGGCCGGGGAATATGAGATTCCCGCCCTGGCCCTGGATGCCGCGGCCGGCGCTATCTATCTGGGCACGGACCAAGGCCGGGTGGCCTCGCTGGACCCGGCCACCGGCAAGACCCTTTGGGAAGTGGCGTTGCCAGCCAGGACCGTGGAGAATATTTTCATCGACCTCCACGGCAAGCGGGAGAAAAAGCTCCAGACCCAGAACGCCGACGTCAACCAGTTGATCCCCGACGGGACGGGGCGCCTCTACGTCACGGCGGACGGCAACCTGTACGCGGTGGGCTGATTCCGGGGGATTTTCAGCTTGGCAACGGCCGCGTTGCCCGGCGAGTGCGATGGTCCGGCCCTGAAAGCCAAGCCAGGAGGCGCAAATGCAGCAAAACCAGCCACCGCGCCGCTGGGGCCCCGTCATCCAGGCCGGCGCCAAGGGACTGGCCAAGAGCCTGGTGCTCAGCGGGGTGCTTCTGGGCAGCGGCCTGCTCTTGACCCATCAATTGCAGCAGCCGTTTCTGGGTTGGGTCTGGATGTTGCTGGGCTCTTTCGCCATGATGGCCTGGACCTACCGCAGGCAATGGCGTTTGCTGTGGTTGGCCTGCCTGAGCCCGCCGTTGGTCGCCGCCGCTTCCTACCTCACGCAGATCGCGGTTTTTGGAGGGAAGCCCGACCTGCTCTGGCTGGGTGGGGCCGCGCTGGCGGGCTTGGTGGTGGGAATCGTGCGGGGCCGCACTCATGAGGTCTTTGTGAAGGGCCAGGCGATCTATGCCCGGCGGACCATCGGTTATCTGTTCATCTGGCTGATTTGCTATTTACTGGGGCAGTTTTTCAGCATGCTGGGGCACAAGAATCTGGTCAACATCGGCCGGGTCAGCGGCGCCTTCTCCACCGCCATGCTGCTGGCGGTATCCCTGATGTTGTTGGCCAAATATGCCAACCAAAAGAAAACCCTGAAGCTGGCGCTTTCCAAAAGCACCCTGGCCGTCATTTTGACCATGTTCCTGGCGGGCAGCGCTCTGGGGGGACTATCCCTGGCCGTGGCCAGCGGCCTGCCCGCCCCCGATGAATATGTGCCGCCCATCCCCCCCGGCAAACAGTTCTACCCCGATTTGGTGGACCCCCTGGGGTGTTCCGTAACCGGCCAGTTGTACTGGTACCGGCATATTGATATTCCCGGCCAGCCCGGCTTTCGCAAGTTGGAAAGCCGTCCGCACGTGGTAAGCATAAGAAAATATTGCCAAGCCCATCCAACTACCTTCATATGCCGGGAATGCACGCCCACCGTGGGGGTAATGATCTGGGACGGGAAAAAATGGCCGGACCTGCTGGACAACCCCCAAGCCGCCGACGCCGGCCTGATCAGCTCCATTCTGATCTTGCTCGGGGCCATGGGAGGCAGCGTTTCCACGGCCATGGCCGAGGCCATGCGCCAGGCCGGCCAAGCGGCGGCGGCCGCGCTTCAGCCCGGTGATTTCCGCGGCCAGCCCGGCGGCGGGGAGGCCGGCCCGCCGCCCCCTCCCCCTGACACCGGCTTCCCCGACTACACTCCCCCCACCCGCCCCACCCCGGACATCATCAATCCCTACGAGGGCGCTCCTTTTGAAACGGATGGGAAAGGCAACTATTGGGCGCCCAACGAGCACGGCGAGTGGCAATGGCTGGGGGCAGGGGAGGCCCTGGAAGCCGCCGCGGCCCTGCAAGGCGAGCTGAACCAGCGGGGCCGGGAGCGCCGGGACTTTGAGGAGGACAGCCGCCAGGCCACGGCCCTGGCCCAGGCCCAGGCCCGGGAGCGCGACGAGGCGGAGCGGCGCGCCAGGCGGGAGCGGGAAGCCCAACGGCAGGCGGCCCGGGAACAGGACGACGCCAGACGCGAGGCCCTGCTCACCGGTATTCAGCACACTCTCACCGACCTGGACGGCGATCCCCGCCAAGGGGAGCTGCTGGGCGAGCTGGCCGACCTGTTGCAGAGCGGGGACACCGCCGGGGCCGCGCTGCTCTGGGGTCATCTGCGCGGGGAACGGCAGTCCCAACTCGACGCCTGGCAGCAGGAAGCCAAGGAGGCGGCCAAGCGAGGCGAAGCCTGGGGAAAGGCGGAAACCACCGCAATCATCGCGCGCGATCTCTCCAAGGCCGCCTTGGCCGCCGCCACCGCCCAACTGACCGCCACCGCCGGGGTGGCCGTGGCCACCATGGCCGGCGGCGCCGCGCTGGGCTCGGTCGGGGCGGCCGAAGAGGGCACCGTTTTGACCGAGGACGGCACCGGCATCCGTTTTGACACCCGCCAGGGCGCGATCGGCATGGTCAAGGGCGTGAAGGCCGCCGCCTCCGCGGCCATCGGCGGGGTTGATGCCGGGGGCAGCCGCGTGATAGCCACCGCCAAGGTGGCCACCGGAGCGGCCCTGGACATGGGGGAGACCTATGGCGTCACCGGCGGTGACGTGAAAAAAACCCTTATCTCCGGCGCCATGAGCGTGGTCAAGGGGGCCACGGATGAGGTGTTGGACCAACGCGCCCTGGATCGGGCCACGGCTGGGCTGGCCCCGGGACAGAGTCTGGGCCAAAACGCCACGGACATTTGGCACGCCGCCTCCAAGAGCGCCAACAGTGTCATGCACAACACCGCCCAGGGCGTTTTTATCCAGGACAAGGGGCTGTCCGACGCGGTGGGCGGAGCCCTGTACACCGAAGCCCTGGGTCTGGGCGGCAAAGGCCTGCTCGGCGCGGCCACCAGCCACCCCGGTTACACCGGGACCGGCATGGAGGGAGATTCGGCGCCGTCACGAACCGGACAAGCGACCGACCTGCCCCCGGCAGAGGCGCCGAACCAAGCCCCCGGCCGGGCGGTGAGCGGCGGGGAGCCGGAGGAAGGGGCTGGCGTCTTGCCCGGCCGGGGCGAGGCGGAAGCCGCGCCGGGGGCCGGGGCGGGGACCCCGGCGGCGGAGGGAGAAAGCGGGACCCAGGCGCGGACCCAGGGCCAAGCCTCCGACCCCGAAGGGCAACCCCCCGGGCGGGCCGCGCCGGAAATGACACCGGCGGAGCAGGCAACCGCCCGGGAAGCGGAATGGATGAATGCCCGGCGGGGAGTCTGGGAAGCGGAGAGCCGCGCCGCTCGGGCCCAGGCGGAATTTGAAGCCGATCCCCAGCACGCCGGCAAGGGAAACGCGGCCCAGCAGGCCGCAGCCGAGCTGCGCACGGCCCAGGCCCGCGAAACCGAGGCTGCCCGCAGCGCGCGCGACGCCTATGAAGCCACGCGCGGGGGCGGCGCGCCCCCGGAAACCCCCGCGGACCGGGAAGCCGCGGCCAGCGCGGCCCATCGGGACAGCCGGCGCGTGGTGTGGGAGGCGGAGCAGCGGGCGGCCCGGGCCCGGGCGGAGTACGAGGCCGATCCCGGGAACACCGGCCTGGGCATGGACGCCCGCGCGGCCGCCTCGGAGCTGCGCGGGGCAGAGGGCGAGGAAATGTCGGCCGCCCTGGACGCCCGCGACGCCTATGAGGCGCGGCGCGGGGGCGGCGCGCCCGAGGCGCCGCCAACTGGTCCTCCTGACAACCCCCCCGCCAGCCCGCCCGCTGTTCCCCCCAGCGGTCCTCCCAGCAGCCCCGCGGAGGCGCCGGGCCCAAGCTCCCCCGCGGAGGCCGGTACCCCGGCCGGCCCGGAGGCCGGCCTCGCGGTGCAGACCGGCGACCGCCAGGAGGTGGCTGGCGAACTCCGCGGAATAATGCGGGAGATGGGCGGCACCTATCGCGAGGATGCGGAAGAGCTGCGCGGGGGCTCGGCCCCCAACGAAGGCACCCACGATGACCTGGGAGCGGGCTCAGCCGAGGAAGGCAGGCGGGGTTTCTCGCGTCAAACCTACGTGCTGGACACCAACACCGGTGAGTACCGCCCCCTGATCGGTAACGCCCAGGCGGATTACCAGCCCGGCGAAAACGAGTTGATGGTGGACCAGATGCGCTTTGACAACAGCCTGCGGGTCGTCAGGCAGGGGGCGGGAGTGGATGCGGCCGCGGCCCAGGAAGGCCTGCAATACCTGGACGAAAACTTGCCCCCGGCCGAACCTTTTCCCCAAACCGCCACGGCGCCGGACAGCCCCCCGCCGGGTCAGCCTTGGGCCGGCGTGGAAGGTGACGACAGCCCGGCAGGGGTGGACAGACAAATCGAAGACTTGCTGAAAGACCTGGACCGGGAAGATGACGATTAGCCGGGAGACGGTTGCCGCATACCGCTCGCGTGCTCTCTTACTGCAAAAAAAGGTAGGCCGATGTCCTCAATAACTGGCCCGGCCAGCGTGAATGTCTCCGCCGCTGAACTGAGCTGGCTGCTGGCTCGCCATCGAGTAAATCCCGCGGCCTGCGACCTTTTCCAGGCCGCGGCAAGGGTTGCGGCCGACGACGGGGCCGAGGAGCGCCTGCGGGATGCCGGGTTCCTAAACCAGGACCTGGGCGCGGCCTTGCGGGCTGCGGTCCAGACGGGTTTCACGCTCCAAGCGCGATACGCGGATCTGGACGCCCTGGGCCGGGGGCTGTATTTCGCGGGGGAGGGGGGCGCCGCAGGGACCGGTGGCCTTTTGGTTTGGCAGCGCCCCGGCGGCGATTACCGGCTCACCTATCCGGCCGATCAGGTGGAGTTGTTGCGGCAAACCACCGGGTTGTTGAGCCCGGTGGAGGCTGCGCCGCCGCCCCTGTTCGAAGGGATCTTTACCGGGCCGGCCCTGACGGCTTTGGCCACGGTGATCGACTATCTGCGGACGCTTTATGCCGCCTCGCTCCTGGAGCGCCGGGGACTGCCGGGTCTCCTGATCCGCCGGGAGGATCTGGCCGCCCAGCTGAGCGCCGCCAAGGAGAACCGGGACTACCGGTCGCTGGTGGCCCTGTGGCAGGCCTTGGCGCCCAGCCTGATATCCGCTGACCCCGCCGGGCTGGCGGCGGGGATTGCGGATTTGAGCCAGGTGGGATTGCTGCTGCCCGTGGAGCAAGGCCAGGGGGGCTGGTCTCCCGCCGGGGAACTGGTGGGCATGGCCCAGAATCTGTTGGTGCCCCTGGGCTCCCTGTGGTTGGCAGGCGGGGGGACGGACTCCGCGGCTCCCCGGCAACTGATCGCAGTCAGAGGGAATTCCTTGTGGCTGGGGGAACTCCGCGGGGAGGCGGCGGAAAGCACCGCGGGAGTGAGGCTGCGCGCCGTGGACGGTCTGGTGCTCCTGACGGAAATCCAAGGCTTCTTCGCGGCGGCTATCCTGGCGGCGGGCCAGCCCAAGCCGGAAGCAGCGGTAAGCGCCCCGGCAGCCGAACCAGGGAAGGCGGCAAGCCGGGAACCCGGCGCGGCGGCGCCAAAAAGGTTTTGCACGGCCTGTGGCGCCAAACTCAAGCCAGGTCGCAACTTCTGCACGAACTGCGGGGCGAAGTTGTAAGCCGCGCCATGGCAGGGGAGATAACGATGCCTAATTGCCCAAGCTGTGGCGCGGAAACGGGCCCCGGCGAAAAATTCTGCGGGGCCTGCGGCCAAAAGCTGGCGGACGCCGCGACGCGGGGCGGCGCTAACAAGGGGGGCCCCGCCCTTGCGGCCCCGCCCTCCGAGGCTTACCCGCCGGACCCGGGCTCTGCCGGACGCGTGGAATCCCCGGGGGGAGCCCCGGCGGAACCGCCCCAAAGCCTGCACTCCCAGGCCCTCCCCGCGGGGGGTGCTCGCGGCGCGGCGCCGGCAGCGCCAACTACCCGGGCCGGGGTCGGCCCGTCGCCCGTGCTGGTTCATTTGTTGCGTTTTCTGGTTCAGATGGCGGCGCTTATCCTGGGCATGCTGGCCGCCATGTTGCTGGGGCGCGTCATGGGGGAGCTGGACTGGGATAGGGATTTCGTGGTGCCTGTCGTGGTGTTGATCGGCATCGCAGGCGCGGGCGCCGCCGCCTGGACCCTGCTCAGGTTGACCAAGGCCAGGAAAAGCACCTGGCGGCTTTACGGTAAACTGAAAGCCCATGCGCTCGTGGCCGCCCTGGGGGAGGCGGTTTGGTTCCTCATCCTGTTCCTCACGGAAGCCACGCCGCATGATCCCTTCTTTTTCGTGTTTTTCCTTGCGGTCACCTTGCTGGCGGCCATTGTGCTCCAACTGGTTGACCGGGTTGCTCTGACCGGAGCTTGAAACCCTGGGGCCAGTCAAAAACCTTGCCCTCCAGTGCGAGGTCGCTCCCGGGATTCTCAGGCTTGAGGAGCTGCAGGATATGCATGATCCCCTCTGGTTGGTGCGGGAGCTGTCCTGGTTCCCCCGGGAATCGGATCAGCTGGCCGGCAAGTGTGAGATAAAGGGTGTTTCCACCAGGGATATGCAGCGAGCCTGGGGCCGGCCGCCCGATGACCCCATGCTGGCCAGTTTTCCCGTAGGGCGGCCGCAGGCCGCCTGGTTGGCCCGGCATGTGCCGGTGGAAATACGGCTGGATCGTTTCGATTATTTCGTGGAAACCTGCACCAAGGATTGGGACCAAACCCAAAAGGACCAGGGCTTCCTGGGGCAGTATCCCCCGCCTTGTGATTTTCTGGAAAGCGAATAACGATCAGATTTTGAGCGAGACGCCACAGGCAACGGCAAGGCAGCTGGGGTCTTTGGGGGTGGCAGCGGAGGGCTGGGAGGTCTGGGATTTTCCCTGCATCTCTCTGGAAGCAAGGCTCAGTTGGTCAGACCTTAAAGTATAACTAATTGTTTTGTTGGCGCTTTATGTTGGGAAGTCGTTCTTGGGCCTATCGCCAGGCAAATGGGGCGGACGCCATCGGAAGGGGAGGGCAGCCCTGCCCCTGGGAAGAAACCGGCTCGTATGGCGCTCAGGGTTCCGTCATGATCTCCGCAGCCCGCCTGGGTTGCTTGTGCGCCTACCTAATCCGCTTAGAGTCAAATAATCGCATTGGAGCATTAACTTCTTAAAGGTATCTGCCAAACTTAAAATGAGAGCGATGCACGGTGTGTCCTGCACCGTGCATCTTGGAGTATTGGCAAAAGCGTGGTTTTGCCAATACTCACAAATCACTCGCCTTATAGGGGCGTGATTTGGCGGAACATCCTGGGCCCGCTTGAGGCCGATTGCGCACAACAAACCGTCTAAATATGACGCAAGCGACTGTTTTAAATGCAATATATTCGTAATTGCCGTGCAGCGGCCTCAAAATAGAAGACCTCGCTCAGCCGCTTGACCGATCCATTTCCCGCAGGGCCTTGGGGGAAACTGCTTGAGACATCTGCGAGCCGGCCGGTCCCCATGCCGTCCCGGCAACCTCCCGACCCCACCTTTGCTTGTCATCCGCGGCGGCCGCTGCTCCTCCCGGGGGGAGTAGGCCGCCTGCCTGGACCGCCGTGCCAAGGCCCCGGCCCGCGGCAGGTATCGGCAAGGCGGCGGCTTGATCCCGGGTCCGGGTCCGGGTCCCGGCCCGTTTTCGGTCACCTTCCGGATGATCCGGCAGGCCGATTCGCGACGAAAGGAGAATGGATTCTTGGACCGTTTACAGCGCGAAAACCTGGACAGGCTGCTTCAGCCCCGTAGCGGCCCCCTGATCTCCCTGTTCCTGCCCATGCACCGTGAGCCCACCGGGGCGCAGGAAGACCGCATCAGGTTGAAAAACCTGCTGGCCCAAGTGGAGGAGGATCTCCAAAGCGCGGGCCTCTCCCGGCCGGAGGCCCAGGATATCCTGCGGTCTTTGCGGCAGCAGGACGAAAGCGGCGACCTTTGGCGACCGCGCGGCGACGGCCTGGCCGTCTTCGGGTGGCCCGGCGGAGCCGAAACTTTCCGCCTTCCTCTGGATTTTCAGGAATTGGCCGTGGTAGGCGAACGGTTCCACTTGAAGCCGTTGTTGCCCCTGGTTTCGCCCGACGGCCTGTTCCATCTGTTGGCACTCAGCCAGAAGCATACCCGCCTCTATTTGCTATCGCGCCTGAGCATCAAGGAACTGGAGGTGCCGGATCTGCCGGTGAGCATGGCCGAGGTGCTGCGCTTCGACGATCCGGAGAAGCAGTTGCAGATGCACAGCGGAACCGAGCCTCGCCCGGGAGGCCGGGCCGCCATGTTTCACGG
This sequence comes from Deltaproteobacteria bacterium, assembly GCA_020444165.1. Next base: position 44,673 of record JAHLLK010000036.1, read on the forward strand.
CCAGGGGGTGGGGATCGATGACAACCTGGAGCATCTGGAGCGCTTCTCCCTGGCCCTCCAGCGCCCCCTGGCCAAGTACCTGGCGGAAAAACGGATTCCGCTGATGCTGGCAGGCGGGCAACCTCTCCTGTCGGTCTTTCGGAAGCGGGCCGCCGGCCTGGAGCCGAGCGAGGAAGTGTTGGATATCAATCCGGACAGCTTGAGCCAAAAGGAACTGCACGAAAAGGCTTGGCAAGGATTTTCCCATTTCCATGAGCTTCGTCTGGCCGAGGAAACCGGACGCTACCAGGAAAAGGAAGCCCAGGGCCTGGCCAGTCATGGCCTCCGCGAGATTCTGGCCGCCGCGGCCAACCATCGCGTGGACACCCTGTACGTGGCCTTGGACCGGCAGGTCTGGGGCCGCCGGGACTCCGCTACCGGCCAAGTGCAGGTCGCGGACGCGCAGGAGCCGGGCTTGGAGGACCTTCTCAACCAGGCGGCCCTGGAAACCCTCGGTGGCGGCGGTGTGGTCTTCGCGCTCGAGACGAGCCAGGTGCCGGGCGGCAGCCTGGCCGCGGCCATAATGCGGTATTGAGGAAGGACGGCCGGGCGGCTCGCGCGGGCCGGCAAGGGCGCCCGCCCGGCCAGGCCGGCCCCGTTGTCACCCTGACGGCAGGATTTGTGGGAGAGTCGAGGTTACTCAAAAACGGGGTTTTGCCAAGCCTAACAAATTGCAAGTTTTTTTAAGCCTGCAATTTGGCGGGCCATCCTTGGCCCGCATCGGCCCTTGCCTGCCGTAATCATGTTTCATAGCCATTTATGACATAATATCAACACGTTTAATGAGTTTCACCATGCAATGGCCTCAAATTGCATTTGCGCTCCTTTCCAAGTCCAGAACGCCAAAACTCGGGCTACCCCCCCAGGATACGGCAAGCTGGGCGCAGTTGAAACCGGTGTTGCACCACACCGCGGGGTGCCGGATCGGCAAAACCGGAGAACCTCCCGGATACTTGGAGCTGTTTTGGGGCATTCCAGCCGGCCGCCACCAACTGGAGGCTCTGAGCATGCTCGGCAAACCTGCCCACAGTGAGGCCCGGAGCGGAAAGTGGAACTGATATGACCCTGTCCACAGCCGAGGAAACTCCGCAGCTGGTGGACCACCCCTGGTCCCTGGAGGCCGGGAGCGTGGCCTCGCGACTGGACACCGACCCGGTGCGGGGGCTGACCCGGAAGGAGGCCCGCCAACGGCTGACAGCTTACGGGCCCAACCGGCTGCGGGTGCGTGGCCCCCGCCCTGCTTGGCGCATCCTGGTGGCGCAGTTCTCCAACCTCATCATAGGCCTCCTGGCCGGAGCCGGGGCCATGTCCCTGCTCTCGGGCCAGACCCGGGAGGCCCTGGCCATCGGGGCGGCCATCCTGCTCAACGCGCTGATCGGTTTCTTCACGGAGCTGCGGGCCCGGCGCAGCTTGGAGTCTCTGCGCAAGCTGGGCCAGCCCAAGGCGCGGGTGATCCGGGAGGGCCGGGTGAGCGCCTTGCCCGTGGCCAAACTGGCCCCGGGGGACTTGGTGGAGCTGGAGGCCGGGGAAGTGGTGCCGGCCGACCTCAGGGTGCTGGAAGCCAACCGCCTGGAGGTGGATGAATCGGCGCTCACCGGAGAATCACTGCCCGTGACCAAGGATCCGGCCCCCGTGGATGCGGAGGCTCTCCTGGCCGAACGCAGCGCCATGCTGTGGAAAGGCACCTCCCTTGCCACGGGCTCGGCCCGGGGCTTGGTCACCGCCACCGGGGCCGCGACGGAGCTGGGCCGGGTGGCTCGCTTGACCGAGGAGGCCGCCGGGGAAGGCCCCAGCCCCTTGCAGCAGCGGCTGACCAGGTTGGGCCGCCGCCTCATCTGGGTGACCCTGGCCGTGGCTCTGGCCGTGGGGCTCATGGGCTGGCTGGCCGGTCGGCCGCTGTTGCTCATAGTGGAAACCGCGGTGGCCCTGGCCGTGGCGGCGATCCCCGAGGGCCTGCCCATGGTGGCCACCATCGCCCTGGCCCGGGGCATGTGGCGGCTGGCCCGGCAGCATGCGGTGCTGAACCGCCTCGCGGCAGTGGAAACCCTGGGTTCCACCACCCTCATCTGCACCGACAAGACCGGCACCCTCACCCTGAATCAGATGGATTTGGCCACCCTGGTCCTGCCGGGCCCGGAGGGGCTCCGGCGATGGGCGGGGCGGGAGGATCTGCCCCTGGCAGGGGACCCCGGCCTCCGCCTAGCCTTGGAGGCCGGGGTGCTCTGCGTCAACGCCAGTTTGGACGAAGACGGCCGCACCCTGGGCGATCCGCTGGAAGGCGCCCTGTTGCGGGCCGGCCGCCGGGCCGGTCTGGAGCGTTCGCGTGTTTTGCGGGAATGGCCCGAGGAGCGGGAGGACGCCTTTGACCCGAAACGCAAGATGATGGCCACCTACCACGCCGGTAATAAAGGGGGATGGCGGGTGGCGGTGAAAGGCGCCCCCGAAGCGGTGCTCGCGGCCTCGGAGTGGCAAGGGACGCCGGATGACCAAGAGCCCCTGGACGAAACCGCCCGCCGGTCCTGGGACCAGGCCAACCAGGACTTGGCCGCCCAAGGGCTCCGGGTGATCGCCCTGGCTGAGCGGCAAAGCGACCAACTCCAGGGCGACCCTTACCACGGCTTGGTCTTCCTGGGCCTGGCCGGCCTATGGGACCCGCCCCGCGAGGATGCGGCCGAGGCCATAGAGGCCTGCCGCCGGGCCGGCATCCGGGTAATCATGATCACCGGCGACCAGGAAGCCACCGCCCGCTACGTGGGCCGCGAGCTGGGGCTATTGCGGGAGGGGGGGAAGGTTCTCACCGGGAGAGACCTGGCTCCCCCGGAGGAACTGGACGAGGCGGGCCGCCAACGCATCCGGGAAGCGGCTATCCTGGCCCGGGTGTCACCGGAGCAGAAGCTGGACCTCATTGCCCTGCACCAGGAGGCCGGGGAGGTGGTGGCCATGACCGGCGACGGGGTGAACGACGCTCCGGCTCTGAAAAAGGCGGACATCGGGGTGGCCATGGGAGAGCGGGGAACCCAAGTGGCCAAGGAGGCGGCGGATATGGTGCTCCTCGATGACGCCCTGGGGAGCATCCTGGCCGCGGTGCGTCAGGGCAGAGCCATCTTCGCCAACATCCGCAAATTCATCATCTATCTGCTGTCGGGCAACATCGCGGAGATCCTGTCCGTGTCCCTGGCCATCGTGGCGGGCTGGCCCTTGCCCTTGTTGCCCCTGCAGATACTCTACCTGAACATGCTCGGCGATGTGTTTCCGGCCCTGGCCCTGGGGGTGGGGCGGGGCGGCCCGAAGTACCTGGAGCAGCCGCCGCGCCGCACTGATGAACCAGTGCTCACTTCAGGGCACTGGTGGGCTATTCTGGGGTGGGGAGGCCTGATTGCGGCGGTCAATCTGGCCGGTTTCGGGCTGGCGCTGAGGGTTCTGGGCATGCCGCAAGATCAGGCGGTTACAGTGTCCTTTTTGTCCCTGGCCTTTGCCCGGGTATGGCATGTGTTCAACATGCGCGGCCCGGCCGAGCCCCTTTTGGTGAACCAGATCACCACCAATCCCGCCGTGTGGGGAGCCTTGGCCCTGTGCGCGGCCCTGCTTCTGGCCGCCCAGTTCGTGCCGGGGTTGCGGGAGGTTCTGGGCATGACGCCGTTGCCCGCGGCCGGCTGGGCCCTGGTGGCCCTGGGAAGCCTCCTGCCTTTGGGGCTGGGGCAGGCGCTGCTCGGCCTGGCCGCCCGGTCGGGGGCCTGAAGCTCAAGGCCCGCCGGCGAGGGCCTCGAAGCCGGCGGCGATATCCAGGAGCTCCTCGGTTATGCTCTGTTGCCGGGCCTGGTTGTAGGCTTGGGTCAGTTCGGCAAGCCGTTCCTCCACGTTGCGCTCGGCTCCCTGCATGGCCGCCAGCCGGCTGGCGTTCTCCGCGGCCAGGGAATCGGCAAATGCGCCGAACAGGGAAACCAGGAGCATTTGCCGCAGCAGAGCCGCGAAGGTCCCGCGCCAGTCGCCGGCCACCAGGGGCAACTGGTTGGTGGGCCAAGGCTCCAGGGCGAAGCGGCTCAGCCAGGCGCGGTCGATGGGCAGGAGCTGCCGGCCCACGGCTTCAAAGGCCGCGCCGGGCACGGGCCGGGCGTGATAGACGAAGACCCGCTCAGCCTGCCCCGCCTGCCGCCAGTGGTCCAGAAGCACCAGCACCTGTTGCACCGCCGGGGTCAGGCCGGACACTGATCCCGGCACGTCCCGCTTGGCGTGCACCGCCTGCTCCCGGTCCTCCAGGCGTCCCGCGAGGCGCTCCCCCACCGCCAGCACGGTGCGCGACGCCTCCCGGGGCTCCAGATCCCGGAGCGAGGCCATGGCCAGCTCGGCCACCTGCTCATTCAGCGAGCCGCACATGCCTTGATCCGTGCCCAGAACCACTGCCGCCACGGGGCCGCCCGGCTGGGCGGCGCGGGTTTGGGCCAGGTAGCCCGGCCGGGCCAGCAGGGCGGCGCCCAGACCCAGCTCCACGGTGCGGCGGTAATCCTCCAGGGCCTGGGAAGCCCGCTCGAATTGCCGGATGTTCACCGCGGCCAGGGCTTTCATGGTCCTGACCACGGCGCCGATTTCGCGGGTGGTATGGAGCCGCCGACCCAGGGACTCAGTGGTCTGGGCCATGTTCCTGCCTCCAACTTTCCACGGCCCGCCGGGCCATGTCCTCCAAGGCCCGCCGGTTTTCCTCGCTCAGGGACTCACCTTGTTCGATGCGCCGGCCAAGTGCGGGCTCTTTCTCCATGGCCCGCCGCACCGCCCTTTCCACCTGGGGCACCTGGGAGGGGTCCACCGGATCGAAGAGCCCGGCGTTTACCGCAGCCAAGACCGCCACCTGTTCAGCCACCCGCACCGGCTGGTATTGAGCTTGCTGCAAGGCGGTGCGCACCCGGCGGCCCCGCTCCAGCCTAGCCCGGGTTTCCTGGTCCAACCTGGTGCCGAAACGGGCGAAACCCTCCAACTCCTCGAACTGGCTGTAGCTGAGCCGCAGGTCCCCGGCCAAGTCGCGGAAAGCCCGGAGCTGGGTCTTGCCGCCCACCCGGGAGACCGATTTCCCCACATCCACCGCGGGCAGGACGCCCCGCTGGAACAGGCGGGGGGACAAGTAGATCTGCCCGTCGGTTATGGAGACCAGGTTGGTGGGGATGTAAGCCGCGATGTTCCCGGCCTGGGTTTCGATGATGGGCAGCGCGGTCAGCGAACCGCCGCCCAAATCCGGGGCCAGGTGGGTGGAGCGTTCCAGGAGCCGCGAATGGATGTAGAAGATGTCGCCGGGATAGGCCTCGCGTCCCGGCGGCCGCCGCAGGAGCAGGGAGATCTCGCGGTAGGCCCAGGCGTGCCGGGTGAGGTCGTCGTACACCACCAGGACGTCGCGGCCCTTTTCCATGAAATGCTCGGCCATGCTGGTGGCCGCGTAAGGGGTGTAGAAAACCAGGCCGGGAGGATCCTCCTCGCTGCTGGCCACCACGATGCTGTAGGCCAAAGCCTCCTTGCCCTCCAGGGTGTCGATGAGCCGGGCGATGGCGCTGACCCTCTTTCCCACCGCGCAATAGATGCAAATCACCCCCGTGCCGCGCTGGTTCAGGATGGCGTCCAGGGCCAGGGCGGTCTTGCCGGTCTGGCGGTCACCCAGAATCAGCTCCCGCTGGCCCCGGCCCACCGGGATCATGGCGTCCACCACCTTGAGCCCGGTTTGCAGGGGCACGGTCACCGGGGCGCGGTCCATGATGGCCGGAGCCGGGCGCTCCACCGCCCGGCTGTCGGAGGTTCGCACCGGACCCCGCCGGTCCAGGGGGCGGCCCAGGGCGTCCACCACCCGCCCCAACAGCGTTTCGCCCACCGGAGTCTCCAACACCCGCCGGGTGCGCCGCACTTCCTGGCCTGCTTTCAGCTCCGGCGCTTCGTCCAAGAGCACCACGCGGGCGTGGTCCGGGTGCAGATCCAAAGCTACGCCAAGGATGCCGCCGGGGAACACCAACATCTCCTCGGAGCGCACCCGGGACAGGCCTTCCACCCGCACCACCCCGCTTTGCACCGCGGCCACCCGGCCAACCTCCTCCAAGGCCAAGCTCGGAGGGTGGTCCGCCAGGGCCCGGCCCCAGGCCCGGGCCAAGCCGCGGTCCAGGCGTTCCCGCCACGACGCCAGGCTGTCGGTCTCCCGGGCCATGAGATTAGTCACCGCCGTTTGCCGGCTGGTTGTCCCCTGCTTGTCGGACCTGGGAGCCTTCCCGCAGCTCCCGGTCCAGGGCCTCCCGCACCACTTCCCGCAAATCCTCCAGGTACTCCGCCGCGCTCCAGGCCAGCCGCACTCCCGGCGCGGTCAGGGTCAGGCCCAAAAGCAACTCGGGGTCGGTCTTGAACGCCACATCGTATGGGCCGGCCGCGAGCTCTTCCACCGCCCGGCGCAACCGCTGCTCATCGTCTTCGCTCAAATCCCGGGCGCTGGTGATGGTGACACCGCCTTGGCCCGCGGCCTCGGCCAGTTCCCGCACTTGGTTCTGGTCCAGATTCGCCAGCTCGTCCAGAAACCGCTCCACGGCTCCCGCCAGGTCTCCCTGCCCGGTGAGGCCGGCCAGGGTTTGGCGGCTCACGGCCAAGGCTTGCTCGGCCGCGGCCTGGGCCAAGTGGCGGGCCAGTTCTTCCCGCTGCCGTCGCAGCTCTTCCCGCCAGGCCCGCGAATCCTGCTCCACCTCGCCACGGGCTTCCCGCAAAAGCTTTTCTTTTTGGGCCCGGGCTTCCTCCTGTGCCGTGGCCATTTCCCGTTCGCGGCTTTGCGCCAAATCCTCCCGCTCCGCCACCAGCTTTTGCCTCTCCAGGGTGGCGTTTTCCTTTTCCTGGTCGGCCTTGGCCAGCCGCTGGGCAATGTCGGCTTCGCGCTGGTCCATGGCCTTGATGACCCGGCCGTAGAGCAGCCATTTGAGCAGCGCCAGCAGCACCAGGAAATTGATGACCTGAGCCACCACCGTGAACCAGTCTATGAGCACGGGTCATCCCCCCGCCTTGGCCAGCACCTGATCCCAGAAGGGATTGGCGAACAACAGGATCATGGAGACCACGAAGCAGTAGATGGCCGTGGACTCGATCATGGCCAATCCCACGAAGAGGGTGCGGGTTATGGTGTTGGCCTCGTCCGGCTGCTGGGCCAGGGAGGCCAGGGCCTGGGCCACGGCGCGGCCTTCGCCCAGGGCCGGCCCCACCGATCCAATGGCGATGGTCAGGCCGGCGGTCACCACCGAACCCAGTCCGATAAGGCTAAGCGTATCCATCAAGCGTCTCCTTTGTTCCGGTCCCCGGCCCGGTTCTCCGTATCCTGCCTGGCCCGGGTGGCCGAGGCGATGTACACCATGGCCAGCACCGCGAAGATGTAGGCCTGGATCATGCCGGTCAACAGGCCCAGGGCCTGCATCACCACCGGGAACGCCAGGGGCGCCACGGCCAGCAGGATGCCGGCGATCTTCATGCCGCTCATGATGTTGCCGAAAAGGCGGACCGCCAGGGCCAGGGTGCGGGAAAGCTCCCCCAGGAGGTTCATGGGCAGCATCAGGGGGCTTGGTTGCAGGTACTGCCGCAGGTAGCCGCCCAGACCCTGCCGCCTGACGCCGAAATAGGGCACGGCCACCAGGACGCAGAGGGCCAGGGCGGCGGTGGTGGAGAGGGAGGCCGTGGGCGGCATGAATCCGGGCACCACCGCCAGGAGGTTGGACAGGGCCACGAACAAGAACAAGGTGCCCACCAGGGGCAGGTAGCCTTCGGCCCGTCCCTGGCTGATATCCCGGATTTCCTTGCGCATGTACCCCACCACCACCTCCAGGAGGTTTTGCCACCGGCTCATGCGGGGCCCCGTGGTGAGGTTTCGGGTGATGAGCCAGGCTCCGCCGGCCAGGAGCACCATCACCAGCCAGGTGAACAGGATGGTGGCGTTCAGTTCCACCGGCCCCCAGGTCCCCAACACGATCTGATCGGGGGTGATCTCCTTTATGCCCATTTCAGACCCTTTCGCCGGCCTGCCCCGCGGGCCGGATGGCGCGCACCACTGCGGCCCGGGCCAAAAGGAAGCCGGCCAGGCAGGCGGCCAGTCGTCGCCAATCCCCTTGCATGACCAGGGCGAATCCGGCCGCGGCCGCCGCGCCGCGGACCAAAAGACTGGCCAGGGTCAGCCAGCCCGGCCGCGGGGAACGGGGCAGCCGTCGCACGGTCCACCACAGGCCCAGGAAGAACACCGCTCCCGCTGCCGCGCCCACTCCGGCCGCGGTCAAAAACGGGACCAATTGCGCCAGGTTCATGATCTCTCCTTGGCCGGGGGGCCGGCCCCGGCCCCGGCCTTCATTTTTCCTTGTTTTCCTTTTGCACCCACCACCAGGCATTGAGGCAGCCCACCACGATGCCCACGCCCAGGAGCAGGAGGGTCCAGGAACGCCGGCTTTCGAACTTGGCATCCAACCAGATTCCCAGGGCCACCCCCAGCAAGGCGGGGATGGCCACGGACCAGCCCACCAGGCCAAACATGCCCAGGCCGAACCACACACTCCGCTCGCCCTCCCGCCGGTGGGCCAGCTTGCGTTCCAGCTTGCGGCCCACCTCCCCGGCCCATTTCTCCTGAGATGGCTCCTGCTCCCCGGGCATGTTCACAACTCCAGGAATTTGCGGACCATGCCCGCTTCCAGACGGGCCATGGCCCCCCGCGCCTTGCGCTCCTGGTCGTCCAGGCGCTGGAAATCCTCCTCCACGGTGCGCCGCAGGGCGGCCAAGTCCGGGTTTTCCACCGCCTGGGGAGAGGCTATGAGCACCTGGCCACCCACCTTGACCAGAAGCCCACCGTTGACCGCCAGGAAAATTTCCCTCCCCTGAAGGTCCACCACCTCCACGATGCCCGCGGTGAGCGCCGCGGTGACATCCACATGCCGGGGCAGCAGGGTGAAATTGCCGTGGAGGCCCTCGGCGCGCACTTTGCCCGCCTCGGTCTCCAGCACCATCCCGGCCGGCTGCATGACCCGGAGCTTCACTTCTTCACCTCGTCAAGGGCGCCGATCATGTAGAGATCCCCCTCTGGGCGGTCATCCATCTCTCCCTCCAGAATACGCTGGCAGCCCTCCAGGGCTTTTTCCAGGCTCACCACCCGCCCTGGGTGCCCGGTGAACTGCTCGGTCACCCCAAAGGGCTGGGTCAGGAAACGATCCAGCCGCCGGGCCCGGCGCACGGTCTGGCGGTCGGCTTGGCTCAGCTCCTCCAGACCCAGCATGGCGATGATGTCCTTCAGTTCCTCGTACTCGGCCAGCACCCGCCGGATTTCCCGGGCCAGGCGGTAATGGCGCTCGCCCACCGTGTCCGGCACCAGCATGCTGGAGTTGGATTGCAGGGGGTCCATGGCCGGATACAACCCCTCGCTGGCCTTTTTTCGGCTGAGCACGATGGAGGCGCTCAAGTGGCCGAAAGTGTGCACCGAAGCCGGGTCGGTGAAGTCGTCGGCCGGAACGTACACCGCCTGCACCGAGGTGATGGCGCCCGATACGGTGTTGCAGATCCTTTCTTCCAATTCGGCCAGCTCGCTGGCCAGGGTGGGCTGATAGCCAAGGCGCGAAGGCAATTGACCCATGAGCCCGGATACTTCCATGCCCGCCTGGATGAAGCGGAAGATGTTGTCGATGAGCAGGAGCACGTCCTGGCGCCGGTCGTCCCGGAAATATTCCGCCATGGTCAGGGCGGTGTGCCCCACCCGGAAACGGCAGCCGGGCGGCTCGTTCATCTGACCGAAAACCATTACGGTATGGTCCAGGACCCCGGCCTGTTTCATCTCGCGGTACAGCTCCTCCCCCTCGCGGCAGCGCTCGCCGATGCCGCAGAAAAGGCTCACTCCTTGATGCTGGCCCACCATATTGTTGATCATCTCCATGATGAGCACGGTTTTCCCCACTCCTGCCCCGCCGAACAAGCCGGCCTTGCCTCCCAGCTCGAGGGGGGCCAGCACGTCGATGGCTTTGATGCCGGTCTGAAAGATCCGGTTGGAGGTGGCCTGCCGCTCCAAGGGGGGCGGCGGCTGGTAGATGGGGCGGGATTGGACTTGGGCCAAAGGCGGCCCGCGGTCGATGGGCTGACCGAATACGTCCAGCATGCGGCCCAAAATCTCCGGCCCCAGCGGGGCTTCCAGGGTCCGGCCGGTGTCCTTGGCCGGCTCACCCACCCTGAGCCCCTGGGTGGAGGTCAAGGAGATGCAGCGCACCAGGGTCTCGTCCAAGAGCGACAGCACCTCCAATACCACCTCACCCGCCGCACCGGTGATGATCAGGCGCCGGCGGGGCGGCGGAGACTCCGCGAAACGCACGTCCACCACGCTCCCCCGCACCGAGGCGATGCGGCCCAAAGCCGGGCCGGCCTGTTCAGCAGAGGATTTCGAAGGCATGGCTCGGGGTCCGGTGGCGTCTGGTCATGGACATCCCCTTTCCTGGCGCGACCCGGAATGGACCCGCTCGCCGGCTCCCCGGGACCGGTTCGCTTCCTCGCGGCCCTTGACGCCGGCCAGCGGGGGCCGGGGGGGTAAACCGCGCGGGAGTCGGACGGCGCGGCTTCCGGGCCGGGGTGCGGGACGTTGCAAGCCTGGGGGCAGGCCCGGGGAGTGGAAAACAAATTGTGCTCCGGCCAGGCGGGGGCCCCGTACTCCTTTCGAATCGTCAGCCGGCTTTGGCTCCAGGCGAATCGCCGTATGCAAGACCCTTCATGTATTACGATGAGGCAGCGGCCGGCGGCTGGGAATATGCAACAGGGAGCAATTCAGCCTCAGGTTTTTTCGTAGCGCAACCTTCAAGCAACGCTGAGACGGGGATTCTGACGCGGGAAGGGGTGTTTGGGGAAGGTCGAAATACCGCTTCCGCCGGCGGCTACGTCCGCCCGTCCAACCCCGAGCCGCCTGTCAGTTGCGGGTGATGACTCGTATTTGTTTTGAGAGGGTAAGGCGTTGTACCGGCGGCTTTTGCCGGGGAAAGTCGCGGCCATATCGCCTTTGGTAGGGTGCGGGGCAAGGGGCCAAGTCGGGCCCTGTAACCCTGGAGCACCGCTCTCTACTGAGAGCGGTGCACGGGGCGTCCTGCCCCGTGCAATGTCGGCCTGGCAAAAACGTGACTCCACCCCAGCAAGCAGAGCTTGCCGGGGGCCCTGGTTTT
>JAHLLK010000037.1 GCA_020444165.1 Deltaproteobacteria bacterium
TTTTCACAACAAGGGAAAGCAGCCCTTGACAAGCTAGCACCGATTAGACAACACGTTACGCCAGCCGCGGCGACGCGGCCTGCTCTTCTGGGGTGACTTCAGGCCATCTTCGGGAGTGAACACGCCCCTGTGCGAAGGGCGACCTCCCCCGACACGTTACGCCAGCCGCGGCGACGCGGCCGCGGCCGCGGCCGCGGCACGCGGTCAGACCCGGCGGTCCACCACGTAGTGGGCCAGGCCCCATAGGATTTCCAGGTCCCGGACCTGGCTCGCTGCCAGCACGGGGCCCAAGGCGGCCTGGGCCGCGGCGGCTTCCTCCCGGGCCCGGGCGAAGGTGTGCTCCACCCCTCCGGACTCCCGCACCAGCTCCCGGGCTTCCGCCAGCCCGGCCGGCGCCGTGGCGCCTTGTTCGGCCAGCTCCAGGAGCCGGGCCCGGGCGGCCGGGGCCAGGGTGTCCCGGGCGTGCAGGAAGGGCAGGGTGATCTTGCCCTCGGCCAGGTCGTGGCCCACCGGCTTGCCGAATTCGTGCTCCGTGCCCACGTAGTCCAGGGCGTCGTCCACCATCTGGAAGGCCAGGCCCAGCTTGCGGCCGTAGGCGTAAAAGGCGTCCACCAGTTCCGAGGACGCCCCGGCGTGGATGGCCCCCATCTGGCACGCCGCGGCCAACAGCACCGCGGTCTTGGCCTCGATCACCCGCAGGTAGTTCTCCCGCGAAAGCTCCAGGTCGCCGGTGTACAACAGCTCCAACACCTGGCCCTCGGCCATGATGGTGGTGCAGTCGGTGAGCGCGGTGATGAAGCGGTGGTCCGGCGCCAGGGCGGCCAGGCTGTAACTCTTGGAGAAGAGGAAGTCCCCCACCAGGATCACCGCGTCGTTGCCGTAGCGCACCCGGGCCGCCGGGCGGCCCCGCCGGAGCCCCGCCTCGTCCACCACGTCGTCGTGCAACAGGGTGGCGGCATGCAGGTACTCGAAGATGGCGGCCAGGCGGGGATCGGGCTCCCCTCCGGCCGCGGCGGCCGCCAGCATGAACAAGGCCGGCCGGAGGCGCTTGCCCCCGCTGAAGATGATGTAGCCGCTCACCTCCTCGATGAACGGCACGTGACTCTGGAGGTTGTCCCGGAGGGCTTGGTCGGCCGGTTCGGCCAGCTCCAGCACCCGGGCCTTCACCTCCCGGGGGTCCAGGGAACCGCTAGTAAGACCCTCCGCCAAAACCTCTCCTCCCGTCGGCTGTTTCGGGCCCGGCCTGGGTGGTGCGGCCCCGGGGCCGCGGTGGTGTCACCTGATGTAAAGGTCGGACGCCCGGCAAGCCATCTCAAGGCTCCCCAAACCAGCGAAGCTTGCTTGGGTATAATCCACGGCCCGCAAAAATGGATGTCGCTAACTACAAGATAAAACTATAAAGTTTTTTTGGGGAAGGGGAATGTGGGGGGAGACCCCTTTTTGTTCACAAAAAGGGGTCTCCCCCCACATTCCCATTTCTCCGCAAGCCTCCCAAGCACCGGGCTGCCGCAGGGCTCAGCCTCCGGGGCGGATGACCGTGATTTTTTCCAGCTTGAAGTCCTGATAGTCGTCGTCGGCGGCCAGGGAATTGATGCGGAAAGCCTCCCGGATCAGCTGGCGGCTCAGGCGCTTGGGGTTCAGGTAGCGCACCTTGTCATGCATGGCCATGGAGGCCACGGCCACCACCCGCTTGGTGCTGGGGTCTTGGCCATAGCCCGCGAACCACTCGAACAGGTATTTGCGGTCCTGGCCCCGGATGGTGCCGGTCTTGCCGCCGATTTCCAGGTTCTTGAGCACCTTGTCCCGCCGGTAGCCCGAAAAGGCCCGCCGGGCGGTGCCCACCCGGACGGTCTCGCCAAACAGCTCCCGCATGTCCCGGCGGGTGCTGGGGCTGACCACCTGGGGCCCCCGCTCCGGGCCGCCGCGGTAGAGCACCTGGCCCGCGGCGTTGGTCACCCGGCTGATGAGGAAAGGCTCGGGCAGATGGCCCGAGCCCACGAAGGACGCCACCATGACCGCGGCGTGCAGGGGGCTCATGGTGGTGTAGCGGTTGTAGCCGCAGGCCATTTCCCCCAGGGAGAACTTGTCCACCGGCCGCACCAGGCGGCTGGCCGAAGTGGGCACCTCGGCCCGCAGCGGCCGTCCGAAGCCCAGGGCCTTGGCGTACTGGGCCAGCACGTCCGAGCCCAGGTCATAGATGCCCAAGCGGGCGAACACGGGGTTGTTGGACTGGGCAAAGCATTTTTCCAGGGAGAGCTTGTTGGCCTTTCTGCGCTTCAGCTCCTTCACCTGGAACTCATACAGGGTGTGGGGACGGCCCACAAATTGCATGAGGCTGGCGGGGGTGAGCTTGGTCTCCTCCAGGGCCGCCGCCGCGGTGACCACCTTGAACAAGCTGGCTGCCGGCGCGTCGGCCGAGAGCGCCATCTGGGGATTGCCCCGGCCCCGCCGCATGCCGGCCAGGACCAGCACCCGGCCGGTGGTGGCCTCCACGGCCACCAGGGCCGCGCCCGGGTCCTTGCCCGCCTGCAACAGCTGGTTGGCCCGGGCCTGCAGCTCCGGGTCGATGGTAGGCTCCACCACCAAACGCCCCAAACGGGGATGCATCACGACGAACGGCTTGCCAACGGTGATCTGGGCCAAACGGTCGGCCAAAAGCCGGGCCAACTCTTGTTTGCCCAGAATCGGGATGGAAACCCTGGAGGGACCCGCCAGGGCCGCGGCGGCGCCGCAAAGAACAAGGCAGAAACCGAGGACCCAGATCAACCGGGTCGGTAACTGGTTTTTCGCCTGCATTTTCGCCGTTTCTTTCCCCTGACGGAGCGCTCCATAACGCCCCGCCAGGCGGGCCGGTGGCCCGCCGATGCGCGGTGAGACATGGACCAGCCAATTGGGTGTCCCGGCCGAACCGCGCGTGGGCCGGAATACCGCCGGGAGGGTCCCCCTAAAACCTTCCAGGCTTCCCTATTCTTAGCTTCGGATCAAGCCAGCCCCGGGGTCCCCGCACAAGCCATAGCCCTGTGCGGGATGGGTCTTTGGCCCGCCAGTTCATCCCTGAGGCGGACGGATCTCGCTCAGGCCCCCCAAATAGGGGGCCAGGGCCGTGGGCAGCTTCACGCTGCCGTCCGCCTGTTGATAGTTTTCCAAAATCGCCACCAGGGTGCGCCCCACGGCCAGGCCCGAGCCGTTCAGGGTGTGGGCCAGGGTGGTGCCCTTGGAGCCCTTGTCCTTGAAGCGCACGCTGGCCCGCCGGGCCTGGAAATCCTCGAAGTTGCTGCAAGAGCTGATCTCGCGGTAACGGTTCTGCCCCGGCAGCCAAACTTCCAGGTCATAGGTCTTCGCCGCGGAGAACCCCAGGTCGCCGGTGCACAGGACCACCTTGCGGTAAGGCAGCTCCAGGCGCCGCAACACCTCCTCGGCGTGGGAGGTCAACAGCTCCAGATGCTCGTAACTGTCCTCCGGCCGGGTGAAACGCACCAGCTCCACCTTGTCGAACTGGTGCTGCCGGATAAGCCCCCGCACGTCCTTGCCGTGGCTGCCGGCCTCGGCCCGGAAGCAGGGGGTGTAGGCGGTGTAGCACAAGGGCAGCTGGTCCCCGTCCAACACCTCCTCCCGGTGCAGGTTGGTCAACGGCACCTCGGCGGTGGGGATCAGCCAGTAGTCGCTGTTCTCCAGCTTGAACAGATCCTCGGCAAACTTGGGGAGCTGCCCCGTGCCGGTCATGGAACGAGAGTTTACCATGAACGGCGGCAACACCTCGGTGTAGCCGTGCTCGCTCGTGTGCAAATCCAGCATGAAGCTGGTGAGCGCCCGCTCCAGGCGGGCGCCGGCGCCCAGCAGCACGGTGAAGCGGCTGCCGGTGATTTTGGCCGCCCGCTCGAAATCCAGGATGCCCAGGCCAACGCCGAGGTCCCAGTGGTTCAGGGGTTCGAAGTCAAAGGCCGGCGGCTCGCCCCAGGTGGCGGCCACCGGGTTGTCCTCCTCGCCGCCGCCCACCGGCACCGAGCCGTGAGGCAGGTTGGGGATGGTCAGGAGCACCTCGCTCAGCTGGGCATCCACTTCCGTGAGTTCTTGCTCCAGCTCCTTGATGCGGGCGCCAACTTCGCGCATTTCCTCGAACACGGGGCCGGGGTCTTCGCCCTTCTTTTTCTTCTGGCCCACCAGGGCGCTGACCTCATTGCGGCGGGCCCGGAGGCTCTCCAGCTCGGGCAGCACGGCCCGCCGTTGTTCATCCAGGCCGGCGAAAACGGAAAGATCCAGCGCCGTGTGACGGTTAGCCACTGCTTGGCGCACTGCGGACAGGTTTTCCCTCACAAATTTCAAGTCGAGCAAGAGGAGCTCCTTCAGAGGTTGCCGGGGATAGCCTGCGGTCCTGTTTATTTTGACATTTCCCCTACATATCGCTACTACGCACGCTAGCATACCCTGCGGGGGGTGTCAAAGGGGTAAAACGGCTTCCTTGCAGGTTTTTCTTGTACCTTTCCCCGATATGGGCTAGTTTGTAGCTACATTTTAGCTTCCAGGCCAAAGCCGGGAAAAAGTAAATTATCACCCTCGGGTGACGTTTGCAAAGGAGCGTCCATGGGAAAGGTTGGAGTAATAGCAGTGGGCCAAAGCGCCTTTGTGCGCGGCTACCCGGGGTCGATCCGGGAGTTGGCCTTCGAAGCCTACAAAGAGGCCTTGGCCGATGGCGGATTCAGCCACCAGGACATCGACGCCTCGGTCATCTGTTCGGCCCCGGAATATGACAAGCAGCGCTCCCCCGCGGGGGTCATCGCCGAGTACCTGGGGCTCACCCCCCAGCCCACCTTCTACGCCGAGACCCTGTGCTCGTCGTCTTCCACCGGGGTCAAGCTGGCCTACGCCCTGGTGAGAAGCGGTCTGCACCAGGCGGTGATGGTCCTGGGCTTCCAGAAGATGAGCGAGATCAGCTCGGCCGAGAGCCAGGAGCGCATGGGCCGTGGCGCGGACATCCAGTGGGAGTCGCCCTTTGGCACCATGATGCCGGCCTACTACGCCATGCACGCCCAGGGCTACATGGACGCCTACGGCATCACCGCCGAGGACCTGGCGCTGATCCGGGTGAAGGCGGCCACCTACGGCCAGATCAACGAGAAGGCGGTGTACCGGAAAGGCGTGGAGCTGGAGCAGTGCCTGGCCGCCGACCCGGTGGCCAATCCCTTGAAGGTCATGGACTGCTGCGCCAACGCGGACGGGGCGTCCTGCGTCATCGTGGCCAGCGAGGCCAAGGCCCGGGAGCTGGGCATCAAAAAGCCCGTGTGGATCCTGGGCGTGGGCGCGGCCAGCGCGCCGGTGAACATGGCCGGCCGCGACCAGTTCAGCGGGCTCAAGGCGGCCCAGTTGGCGGCCGAGACGGCCTACAAGATGGCCGGCGTGGGCCCCAAGGACATTGACGTGGCCGAGGTGCACGATTGCTTCACCATCGCCGAGATGATGGCCTACGAGGACCTGGGCTTCGCGCCCCGGGGCCAGGGCAAGGACCTGATCCGGGCCAAGCAGACCTACAAGGACGGCTCCATCCCGGTGAACGTGGACGGCGGCCTGTTGAGCAAGGGCCACCCCATCGGGGCCACCGGCGGCAGCCAGGTGCGCACCATCGTGTTGCAGCTCCGGGACGAGGCCGGCGCCATGCAGGTGAAGGACCCCCAGATCGGCCTGGTGCACAATATCGGCGGCGTGGGCCTGTATGGCAACGTCACCATCTTCGGGAGGTGAGGTCGTGCCCAAACCAGAATTGGATACCCGCTTCAGCAAATTCGGAACGGTGAGCTTCACCGCCACCACCAAGGTCAACGACTTCATCGCCTACCTGGAAAAGGGGCAGGTGGCCGGCACGGTGTGCAGGAAATGCGGCCAGAAGTTCTTCCCGCCCCGGGCGCATTGCTATGCTTGCCTGGACGCGGAGATGGACTGGTTCACCGTGGAGGGCGCGGGCAAGCTCCTGACCTACAGCATCCTGCGCTACGCCCCCATCGGCTTTGGCGACGACCTGCCCTATGCCATCTGCGTGGTGGATTACGGCGACTACAAGGTCTTCGGCCGCATCGGCGACGTGCCCTTTGAGGAGCTGAGCCACGGCATGGCCCTGAAGGCCCGGGTGAACACCCTGGCCAACGGCCAGCTCAACTACGTGTTCGACCGCGCCTGAGCGCGGCGCTTCCCCCACGGCAAGCCTTGCGGGGCGTCCGCCCAGCGGCGGGCGCCCCGCCTCTCCTCCGGCCGCCGGGCCTGGCCATCCTGCAATCAACACTTGCAAATCCAGGCCCGTATCAACTTTAATTGGACTGTACCGGGCTTCCACCCCTGAAACCCGGTTTCCGGCCTGGCATCCGGGCCCGCCACCCCGCCGTTCCCAGCACCCGGGGCGGAGGGCGGGGGCGGCCCCACGGCCGGACCGGGGGGTAAACATGCTGAAAAAATTAACTCTTTTATTATTGGTTCTGCTGGTGGTGGCGGGAGGCGCCTACTTGTACGCCGACCCGGAGACCCGCGGGCTGGACGAACAGACCCGGCGCAGCCTGGGCGGGACCTATCTGCACCTGCCAGCCGGGGTCACCCACTACGAGCTCTCCGGCCCGCCCGATGGGCAGGTGGTGGTGCTCTTGCACGGGGCCAACGCGCTGATGAAGGTGTGGGACCAGACCACCCCCCGCCTGGCCGCGGCCGGCCTGAAGGTGCTGCGTTACGACCAATACGGCCGGGGGCTCTCCGACCGCCCGGCCCTGGCCTATGACCGCCGCACCTACCAGGACCAGCTCCTTTCCCTCCTGGACAACCTGCGTCTGAAAAACCCCGTGGACCTGGTGGGCCACAGCCTGGGCGGAGCCGTGGCCGTGGATTTCGCCTCGCTCCATCCCGAGCGGGTGCGCCGCCTGGTGCTCATCAGCCCCCGGATCAGCGGCCGTGGCCCCGGCCAGCGGCTGGGCTGGCTGGTGGGGCCGGTGGTGGGCGAGATCTTCATGCGCTTCGTGGGCGCGCCGCGGCTCATCTTCGGAGTGAACCAGTCCCTGACCGCGGCCGGGGCCAGCCCGGCGCTCCGCCAAGCCTTTAATGAGCAGACCACCTTCCGGGGTTTCGAGCGGAGCGTCCTGGCCCAATGGCGGGGCGACGCCCTGGGCGACCATTTGCCGGCCTACCGCGCGGTGGGCCTGTCCCGCCGGGCGGTGCTCCTGATCTGGGGCGACCGGGACCCCCTGGTGAGCCGGGAGATGATCGGCTGGGCCCAGAAGGCCATGCCCGCCGCCCGCCTGGCCACCGTGCCAGGGGCGGGTCACCAGTCCATCCTGCAAGAAGCGGCCACGGTGGATCAGTTGATCGTGGAGTTTCTGCAAGAGCCCGGGGAAGGGCCCGGGGCTCCCGCGCCGGACGCGCCGCCGGACGGGGCGGAAGGGGAGGGCGGCTTGCCAACCGGAAACGGCTAACCGTGGGGGAGGTTATGGTCTTGCGCAACGCATCTTTGGGGAATCGCCTTTTCGCGGGATTTCTCGCAGTCCTGGCCATCTTGTGCCTGGTGTCCGGGTTGGGCTTCTGGGCCCTGGCCCGGGTGACCAGCGGGGTGTCCCAGGCCGAGCGCGTGAGCCGCCTGGTGGACGACATCCGGGAGATCCGCCGCCAGGAAAAGAACTTCATGCTGCGGGGCGAGGCCTCCTACGCCGCGAAGGTGAAAACCATCACGGCCCAGCTCCTGTCCCAGGCGGGGGACCTGGCGGCCCAGTGGGCCGGCACGGACAAGGGCCAGGCCCTGGCCCAGGCGGTGGAGCGGGTGCAGGCTTATGAGAAGGCCTTCAACACCTACCTGGACCTGCACGCCCAGCGGGCCCAGGCCGAGGAGGACATGGCCCGCCAGGCCGGCGCGGCCCTGGACCGCTGCCGGGCCATCCTGGAGCTGGAGGTGGAGGGCCTGTCCCAAGCCAAGGGCGAGGCGGCCCAGGCGGTGCAGGCCCGCCTCAGGGTGGTGACCCTGGCCGGCGACCTCACCAAGCTCTCCCTGCAAGCCAACGCGCTACGCACCCGGGCCCTGTTCGGCGGGGGCGACGCGGCCTATGACGAATGGCAAAAGGCCACCGGCCGCCTGACCGAGCTGTCCCGGGAGCTGGAGAACTCCCTCTCCGACCCGGAGGAGCAGGAGACGGCCCGCCGCATCGAGGCCGGGCTTTTGGCCTACAAGGACGCCAGCCTGGAGTTCTTTGCCAACCACTCCGCCGAGGCCGAGGAGAGCATGAACCGCCTGGGCAAGGCGGTGTTGGAAATGGTGGCCAAGCTGGAGGTGGCCGGCCGTGACGCCCTGGAAGAGGTGCGCCAGGACAGCGACGCCCGCCTGGACCGGAGCATCGCCAACCTGGTGGACGCGGCCAACCTCACCCGCTGGTTCCTGGAGAACAGCCTGGCGGCCCGGGACTACCCGCAGCAGAAGGACCGCCAGGCCGCGGCCCAGGAGCTGACCAGCAGCGTGACCCGGCTTCGGGTCACGGCCATGGGCTTCCTGGCCCGGGTGACCGCGCCGGCGGAGCAGAAGGAGGCCGCCGGGGTGCGGGCGGCGGTGGAGGCCTATGGCAAGGCCCTGACCGCCTACACCGGGCTGTGGGACCGCCAACTGACCACGGACCAAGCCATGGTGACCGCGGCCCGGGGGGCCACCCAGGCCTGTTTGGAAGCCTATGAACAGGAGCGCCAAAGCCTGGCCGGGGACGTGACCCTGGCCCGCTGGCAGATGGGCGGGGCCACCCTGGTGGGGGTGATCCTGGGCCTGGTGCTGGCCTGGCTTTTGGGCCGCTCCCTCACCGGTCCCTTGAAGCGGGTGCTCAAAGGCCTCAACGACGGGGCGGACCAGGTGGCCCGGTCGGCCGAGCAGGTGGCCGGGGCCAGCCAGAACCTGGCCGAGGGCGCCTCGGCCCAGGCGGCCAACCTGGAGGAGACCGCCTCCTCCATGGAAGAGATGTCCTCGGTGACCCGGGCCAACGCGGAAAACGCCGAGACGGCCGACCGGCTCTCCAAGGAGGCGGGCAAGGTGACCCGGCGGGCCAATCAGGCCATGGCCGATCTCACGGCCTCGTTCAAGGCCATCCAGAAGGCCGGCAAGGAGACCGGCAAGATCATCAAGACCATCGACGAGATCGCCTTCCAGACCAACCTGTTGGCCCTGAATGCGGCCGTGGAGGCGGCCCGGGCGGGAGAGGCCGGGGCCGGCTTCGCGGTGGTGGCCGGCGAGGTGCGCCATCTGGCCATGCGGGCGGCCGAGGCGGCCAAACAGACCGAGGAGCTGTTGCAGGAGGCGGTGAGCCGCACCATGGCCGGCGGCGAGCTGGTGGAGCGCACCAACCAGGCCTTTGCCGATCTCTCCGCCTCGGGCCGCAAGTCCGGCGAGCTGGTGGGGGGCATCGCCCGGGCCAGCGCGGAGCAGGCCCATGGCATCGAGCAGGTGAACCAGGCCCTGACCGAGATGGACCGGGTGACCCAGGACAACGCCTCCATGGCCCAGGAATCGGCCGCGGCCGGCGAGGAGCTGGCCTCCCAGGCCGAGACGCTCCGGGGTCTGGTGGGCGAGCTGGGCAACCTGGTCAACGGCGGCAAGGCCGCGGGCGGCCGCGCGGCACCGGCCCAGAAAAAGCCCCGCCGCGCCCTGCCTCCGCCGGCCGCGGAGGAGCAGCCGGCCGGGGGCCTGGGCGAGGGAAACGGGGACGACGAGGACTTCGCCAGCTTCTAGCAAGAGCTTAAATGCTTGCGGCGAGGCCAGCGAGCGGGGGAAGGTCAGCGGGAGGCGTCGGCGGGCCCGGCATCCGGGTCCAAGGCCGCCACCTTTTTGCGGAGCAAACCGGGCAACAGCGAGACCGCCACAAAGAACACCGCGCCCAGGCCCAGATAGAGCAGGGTCTGGCCTAGATTGCCCTGGCCGCTTACCACCGCGCCGCCGGCAAAGCAGTAGGCCAGGGTGCCGGGCAGCATGCAGACCAGGCTCACCAGGGCGTAGGTGGGCAGGCTGAGGCGGGTCAGGCCGTAGGCGTAGTTCTGCAGGTTGAAGGGGAAAAGGGGCACCAGGCGGGTGACCATCACCATACGCCAGCCGTGACGGGCGACGCCCTCGTCGATGCGGCGGAACAACGGGTTCTTGCCGGCCCACGACTCCATCAGGGGCCGCACCGCGTAGCGGGCCGCCAAAAAGGCCAGGTTCGCCCCCAGGTTGGCCCCGACCACCACCCACAACGCGCCCCACCAGGCCCCAAAAATCACCGCGCCCAACAGGGTCACGGGCAGGCCCGGCAAGAAGAACAGACAGGTGACCACCCACAGCGCCACATAGGCCGCCGGGGCGATCCAGCCCAGGCCGCGGACCAGGCGAGCCAGTTCTTGCAGGTTTTCCAGGCTGAGGTGAGCCGCCAAGCCGCTCACCCGCAACAGAACTATCCCGGCGGCCACCAGGCCCAACAGGAGAGCGGGCCGGAGCCAGCGCCGGGCAGGTTTTTCGGGTTCGGTGGAGGGCATGACTTTTTCCTTTCCCCGCGGCGCGGGGCCCCGGGCGGCTTCCAGCCCGGGGGGCCCCGGGGAACAAACCCCTGCCGCCGCCCGGCGGCCCGCCGCAAGGGGGGGCCGACGGGCAGCCGGGCGGTCAGGGGGGGATGGACATACTTGCGGGTTGCCCCGCGGCGGCGGGGCTCAGCCCTTGAACAGCCGCCCCAGGAAGCCCTTCTTGGCCGGCTCGGGCAGGCCCAACTGCCGGCAAATCACCTTTTCCAGCTCGAACTCGTCCACGTCCGCGCCTTCCACCACGATCTCCTCGCCCACCATCACCGCCGGGGCGGTGGGCAGGTCCAGCTCGAAGTACTCATCGGTCTGGTACTCGTCCCTGGGCTTGGAGGTGTAGGCGATCTCCACGTCATACTTGGCGGCCAACCTGGGCGCCATGGCTTGGAAATGCTTTCAAGGCTTGCCGTTGGGCTCGTTCAGGAAAAACCGCACCGTAACCATTGCTTCACTCCTTGCTGCTGGGATTTGAGTCTCCGCCGGCCGGCCCGGCCTTCAGCTTGGCCATGCGGGTGAGAAACTGCGGCGGCGGCAGGAAATCCACCAGGCGGAGATCCCGCCGCTCCCGGCCCGTGGGGTCCAGGAAGACCACGGTGGGCACGCCCTTGACCTGGTACTGGGCCAGGGCCTGTTGATGCGCCGGGTTGTCCTTTTGGGTCAGATCCACCTTGACCATCACAAAGTCCCGGCCCGCCTCGGCCACCACGGCCGAATCGTGGAAGGTGATGTCCTCCAGCTCCCGGCAGGGGGCGCACCAGTCGGCGTAGAAGTCCATGATCACCGGCCGGCCGGCCGCCCGGGCGCGGGCCAGGGCCTCGGCGGAGTAGTCCTGCCAGGCCACCCCGGGCCCCAGGAGCAGCCAGGAGCCGGCCAGCCAGGTGGCCAGGACCAGGGCCGCCGCGCCCACCAGCCCCCGGAGCCAGCCAAAGGCCCGGAAACCGGCCTTGCTTTTGTCCAGCCAGCCCAGGTGCACCCCGGCGGCCAGGGCCACCGCGGCCAAGAGCAGGTCGCGGCCGCCGCGCGGCAACATGGGCCCCACGAAGTAGGCGGCCATGCCCACCAGCACCCAGCCCATGAGCTTCCTGACCCAGATCATCCACTCGCCGGAGCGGGGCAGGGCCTCCAGGCGGCCCGAGAACATGGCCAGGATGAAGAGCGGCAGGCCGAGGCCCAGGCTCAGGGTGAAGAAGACGAGGAAGCCCAGCCAGGGGCTGCCCAGGCTGGCCACCCAGGTCAGCAGCCCCAGCACAAAGGGCCCCAGGCACGGCGCGGCCACCACCCCCAAGGTGAGGCCCATGAACAGGCTGCCGAAATAACCGGCGTGGGACTTGGAGGCCGCGTTGGTGAGCCGGGCCGGCAGCCTGAGCTCCCATACCCCGAACATGGACAGGGCAAAGGCCACCAGCACCCCGGCCACCACCACCAGCACCCAGGGGCTTTGCAGGGCCGCGCCCATGAGCCCGCCGGTGAGCGCGGCGGTGACCCCCAACACCGAGTTGGTCAGGGCCAGGCCCAGGACGTAGCACAGGCCGTGGGCCAGGAGCCCGCCCTTGCCCTGGCCGCTGCGGCCCCCGAAGTAGCTCACCGTGATGGGGATCAGGGGATAGACGCAGGGGGTGAGGTTCAGGGCCAGGCCGCCCAGGAACACCCCCAAGAGGGTGGCCAGCATGGCCCAGCCATACAGGGGCCGCTCCGGCGGCGGGGGAGCCGCGGTGGTCAAGCCCGCCGGGGCGCTGGCCACCGGATAGCCCGCGGCCTGCCAATCCGGGTAGCCCTGGGGATCGCGGTAAACTTGCTTGTAACCGAGGGAGACGGCCACCCGGGCCGCCGAGTCGCTGCGGACTCAGGTGAGGCCCGCTCAATAAAAGACCAGGAAGCGGTTCTTGTCCGGGCCCAGGAAGGCCTCCAGCGCCCCCTGCTTCCGCCAGCGGGACCAGGCCGTGGGCTCCATGGGGAAGTTCCGGGCGCCCTTGATGTGCCCGGAGCGGTATTCCCACTCCTGACGGGTGTCCACCAAGAGGATGCCCTGGGGGTCGGCCAGGTAGCGGTCGTGGACCTCCTGGGTGGTGATCAGCCGGTAACCGCCCGCTTGGGCCTCCGCCTGGGTGTCGGCCAGGGTGGCCTCCTTGGGGGTCACCGCACGGTTGGTGAACCACAACAGCCCCACGGTGAGGGCCACCGCGGCCACGGCGAATATGGTCTTGCGCAATCCGGACATGGCGTCTCCTCGCCAAGGTTGCCAACTCATAGAGGAAAGCGATTCAATATCAGTGAAACAGACTGCTTCACCGATATCAATGGTTATTTATATAATGGTTGGCCGCCAACATATCAACAGATATTTATATGAGCGCGGGATTTTTCCGGCGGGAAGGAGCCGGGCCGCCCAGGGGGGCGGAAGGTCAGGAGGAGGCCATTGCATGGTTAAACACATAAAACGTGTTGATATTATGTCTAAAATGGCTGTGAAACATGATTACGGCAGGCAATGGCCGATGCGGGCCAAGGATGGCCCGCCAAATTGCAAGCTTCAAAAAGCTTGCAATTTGTGAGGCTTGGCAAAACCGCTTTTTTGCCAAGCCGACATTGCACGGGGCAGGACGCCCCGTGCAATGCTCTCAGGAGGGGTCTGACGCGGGGGGGGCGGACGTGGGGGGCGCCGCGGGGTCGGCGGCGGAAGGGGCCTCGTCCGGGGGCGGCACGAAAATCTCGGGCCGGCCCAGGGGCAAGGACTCCACGTAAAGCGAGCGGCTGGGGAAGGCGAAGGACGAGCCGGCGTCCTCCACGATGCGTTTGACTTGCAGGGCCAGGGTCTCCCGGGCCACCAGGAACTCCCCCCACTCCTTGGTGGTGGTGAAGGCATAGACCAACAGGTCGATGGAGGAGTCGGAGAACCCCTCCACCCGCACGAACAGGGGGTAGTCCGGGGGCTGCATGAAGGCGGGGCCGCCCAGCAGGAGTCCCTCTATTTCGTCCCTGATTTGGCGAAGTTGCTCCACCGTGGTGCCGTAGACCAGGCCCAGGTGCCAGAACAGGCGGCGGTGGGGCATCTGGGTGTAGTTGATCATGGCCGACTCGGTGAGCTTGTTGTTGGGCACGAACACCGGGGCCTTGTCAAAGCGCCGGATCACCGTGGAACGGAAGTTGATCTGCTCCACCGTGCCTTCCACCACCCCGTCCACGGCCACCCAGTCGCCCAGGTCGAAGCGCTTTTCCGCCAGGATGGTGACGCCGCTGATGAGGTTCTTGAACATGTCCTGGGCCCCCAGGGACACGGCCACGCCCAACAGCCCGAAGCCGGCGATGATGGGCCCCACGGCCACGCCCCAGGTGTCCAGGATGGTGGCCCCGCCCAACAGGGCCAGGACCCATTTGGCGCCCTTGCGGAGCCAGCCGGTGACCGAGCGGTTGAGAAACGGGGTGGTGCCGTCCAGGACGGAGAACAGGGGGGAGACCGCGTGATACAGGCTCCAGAACACGAGGAAGGTGAACAGGGTGCGGTTCAACTGGCCGGCCCAGGTCTGGGCGTGGCCCTTCAGCGGCAAATACTCGGTGGCCAGGTACACGGCCACCACCACGGGCACGAAGCGCAAGGGCGCGGCCAGCGCCTCCACCAGCTCATCGTCCAGGGTGGTCTTGGTGCGGGCGGTCAGGCGGCGCAAACGGTTCAGCACCAGGGAGGCCAGCAGCCCCCTGAGGAGGATGCCGACCAGCACGATCCCCAGGGCCACCAGGTAGTCGCCCACAGGGGTGCCCAGGAAACCGTGCCGCCAGGCTCCCTGGACCAGCCGCCAGATGTGGTCCCACTGCTGGGCCAGTTGGTCCATGCACGCTCCGGGGTGGAAAGAAAAAGGCAAGGCCGCCGCCTTCCCTCCATCATGCCTGATTGGGAGGAATCTGCAAGCCCCGCCGCCCCGGTCGGCCGGAAGCGGGGGCGGAGCCGGCCGGGAGCGGGAGCCCCCGGCCGGGGTTTTTTCAGCTCTTTTTCAGGTCTTTGAAGGCGCGGGCAAAGGCGTCGTTGAACGGCGAGCCGCCGGTCTTGGTCCCGGTGGGGGCCGGGGCCGGGGCGCCATTGTCCCGGGGCCTCGCCTTGCCGCGGCCCTTGCCCCCGCCGGAACGGGCCGGGGGCCGTCGGTCGCCCTCGGCCGGCGGAGCGGCGGGGCGGGAGCGGCGGTCCGCCCCGGGGTTGGCCCGCATCGAGAGGCTGATGCGGCCGCGGGCCTGGTCCACGTCCAACACGGTGACCAGGACGCGGTCCTGCACCTTGACCTTCTGGCGGGGGTCGGCCACGTACTCGTCGGCCAGCTCACTGACGTGCACCAGGCCGTCCTGGTGCACGCCCACGTCCACGAAGGCCCCGAAGTTGGTGACGTTGGTGACGATGCCCGGCAGCTTCATGCCCGGGACCAGGTCGGCCAGGTTCTCCACCCCCTCGGCAAAGGAGAAAGCCTCGAACTTCTCCCGGGGGTCGCGGCCGGGCTTCTGCAGCTCGGCCACGATGTCCTGCAAGGTGGGGAGCCCCACCTGCTCGGTGACGTAGCGGGCCAAGTCGATCTTGGCGATGAGGTCCTGGTTCCTGACCAGGGCCTTCACCTCCACCCCCAGGTCGGCGGCCATGGCCTCCACCACGGGGTAGGACTCGGGGTGCACCGCGGTGGCGTCCAAGGGGTGCTCGCCGTCCCGCACCCTGAGAAAGCCCGCGGCCTGCTCAAAGGCCTTGGGCCCCAGGCGGGGCACCAGGGTCAGGTGGCGCCGGCTGGGGAAGGGGCCGTTGGCCCGACGGAACTCCACGATGTTGCCGGCCAGGCCGGCCGAGAGCCCGGACACGTAGCCCAACAGCTCGGGGCTGGCCGTGTTCAGCTCCACCCCCACCCGGTTCACGGCGCTGACCACCACGTCCTCCAGGCGGCCCTTCAGCTCCTTCTGGTCCACGTCGTGCTGGTATTGGCCCACCCCGATGGCCTTGGGGTCGATCTTCACCAGCTCGGCCAAGGGGTCCATGAGGCGGCGGCCGATGGACACCGCGCCGCGCACGGTGAGGTCCACGTCGGGCAACTCGCGGCGGGCCACCTCCGAGGCGGAGTACACGCTGGCCCCGGACTCGTTGACCATGACCACCAGCACCCCGGGGGCCAGGCCGGCCGAGCGCACCAGGGCCTCGGTCTCGCGGCTGGCCGTGCCGTTGCCTATGGCCACGGCCTCGATCTGGTACTCGCCAGCCAGGCGGAGGAGCTTGGCCTTGGCCTCGGCCTGCTGGGCCTCGCTCATGATGTGGATCACGTCGTGGTGCAAAAGGTTGCCCTGGGCGTCCAGGCAGACCAGCTTGCAGCCGGTGCGAAAGCCGGGGTCCAGGGCCAACATCCGCTTCTGGCCCAAGGGCGCGTCCATGAGGAGATGGCGCAGGTTGTCGGCAAAGACCTTCACCGCCTCCAGGTCCGCCTCCTTCTTGCTCCAGAGCCGCACCTCGGTCTCCATGGAGCGGGCCAGCAGCCGCTTGTAGGCGTCGATCACGGCCGCGTCCACCTCTTGCCCCGCGGGGCTGTCATTCTTGAGGAACATGCCTTTGAGCAGGGCCAGGGCGGCTTCCTCCTCCGGGGCGAACTTCAAGGCCAGGTGGCCCTCCTTTTCGCCGCGGCGCATGGCCAGGACGCGGTGGCTGGGGGCGGCGGCCAGGGGCTCGGACCAGTCGAAGTAATCGCGGAACTTGGCGCCTTCCTCCTCGTGGCCCTCGATGACCCGGCTCACGATGCGCCCCTGGTCCAGGAAAAGCTGGCGCACGGCGGCGCGGGCGGCCGGGTCCTCGTTGACCATCTCGGCCATGATGTCCCGGGCGCCGGCCAGGGCGGCGGCCGCGTCGGGCACCTCGGCCTCGGGGTTCACAAAGGCCGCGGCTTCCGCCGTGGGGTCCAGGGCCGGGTCCTGGACCCAGATGGCCAGGGCCAGGGGCTCCAGGCCCCTTTCCTTGGCCACGGTGGCCTTGGTGCGGCGCTTGGGCCGGAAGGGCAGGTAGATGTCCTCCAGCACGGCCAGGGTGGCGGCGGCGTTCACTTTGGCGGCCAACTCGGGGGTGAGGAGTTCCCGCTCGGTGAGGGATTTCACGATGGCGGCCCGCCGGGCGTCCAGGTCGCGGAGCTGGCCCAGGCGGTCGCGCACCGTGGTCAGGGCCACCTCGTCCAGGCCGCCGGTGACTTCCTTGCGGTAGCGGGCGATGAAGGGGATGGTGGAGCCTTCGTCCAGCAGGGTGACGGCGGCGGCCACTTGGCGGGCGGCGGCGTTGATCTCGCCGGCGATGAGTTCCGCGTAAGCTTTGGGGTCCGGTTGTTCCATTTCCATTCTTTCCATGCGTCCCCCTCCGGGGAGAGTAACCCCCGTTCAAGGGGAAAGCCGACAATTCCAAGGGCAGGCCAGCTATGTCAGGGGCGGGACAACTATCCAGAATGACTTATACTACGCTTTTCCTTTGGGAAGGGGGTGTGGGGGAAACCCTTTCCTTTTGGCTTCAAAAGGAAAGGGTTTCCCCCACATCTTCATCTTCTTCCCTTCCCCTCTCATCCCAACTCCACCCCGGCTTCGCGGGCGGCGTCGGCCAGGTGTTCGGGGTAGATGCTGGCCCAGGCGGGGTTTTCGCCGAGGCCTTCGGGCCGGGAGTCTACGGCCAGGCCGGCCTGGGCCAGGGCGCTGGCCCAGGAGGTTGGTTCGGGCCCGCAGATGTCGTGGCGGGCGTGGCGGCCGGCGATGAGCAGGAGCGGCCGGAGGATGACGCGGGTGGCGCGGTGGACGGCCAGCTCGCGGAGGATGGCTCCTTGGCCCCGGGAGCCGGAAAGGGTGCCCACGCAGAGGGGGGTGTGGGGGTGGCGGGCGCGGAGCACGTCTTCCAGTTCGCGGTAGGGTCCGCCGTCCCACAGTGGGTTGCCGTGGCCCACGTAGACCAGGGCGGCGTGGTTTTCCCGAGCCTCGGCCACTTGGGGGTCCAGGGCCCGGGCGGCGCGTTCCAGATCGACCTGGTAGGGGTGGCGGGGGTCGGGGAGGCCCAGGGCGGGGCGGCCCAGGGCCAGGCTGGTGAACAGGCCGTGGCCGGGGCGGAGGCCTTGGGCGGCGGCCAGGGCCCGGGTGAGCTGGGCCAGTTCCAGGTATTCCTCGCCGGCGGTGAGCTGCAGGGGCTGCACCACCACCTGGCGAAAGCCCTGGTCGTGCAGGCGGCCCAGGGTGGCCAGGGGGCTGGCCGCGGCCAGGTACTCCGGGGGCGTGTCCGGGTGGGCGGCGGCCCAGGCCGGGTCAGCGGCGCGCTGGCGCCACAGGGCGCGGACCGGGCCGGAGAAGAAGGCCCAGGCCAGATGGCAGGCCGGGAAGGCCTCGCGCACCTGGCGGAGCACCTGGTCCAGGCCGGCGCGGGCCGGGAGGTCGGCCGCGCCAAAGGCGGCCAGCACCAGGGCGGCGGGTTGGGGAGCGGAGGAAGCGGTCATCAGTTCACAAATATGCTTTTGAGTTCCAGGATCACCGGGGGTTCATTGGGGTTGTTATGGTAGATGTAGCGCACCTTTACCGTCTTGAGCTGGTTCACCTCGCGGCCCAGGTAGAGCCCGGTGAGGTAGTCCTGGCCCCAAAAGGCCTCGCCGGATTCGGTGTAGATGACCCAGCGCCGGGCCACCGTGGGCACTTCGTGGGCCACCCGGGAGGAGATGTTGCGTTTGTGCAGGGCCCATTCGGCGGTGTCCACCCCGGCCCGGAGATAGAAGATATGGGGCAGCTCCTGGTCGTCCACGGCCACCACCTGGGCCACGGCCTGGCCCTGCTCCACGTCGAGCCCCCGGGACAGCGAGGAGATGAAGTAGAGCCGGCTCACCCCGTAGAGCCAGGTGGGGGCCTTGAGCTCGATCTCGGGGTCGTCGGGGTGCAACAGGATGCGGCCGTGCATCAGCTCGGCCCGGGCCGGGGTCTTGGCCAGGACCGAGGGCGGCTGGTCCACGGGCAGGAACAACAGGGGAACCAGGGCGGCCAGGAGGGCGGCGGCCGAGAGGCTCATGCCCAGGACCTTGCGCTCGCGGCCCAGGCCGCCGGTTTCGGACCAGCCCAACAGCGGCAGGCTGTATTCCAGCAAGAGGCCCACCGAGCAGACCAGGAAGCCGCCCACCAACAGCGGCCGGAGCCAGGTGGCGCGGTAGAACATCTCGCCCACCATGGGCTGCCACCAGGCCACGGCCAGGGTGACGGCCGCGCCGGCGCCCCACCACAACAGCACCATGGCCCGGAGCACCCAATAGCCGGGCACGGACTCGGGCTGCTCCTGGGCGCAGCCCCAGGAGCCGCGGTGGCGCCAGAGGGATATGGCGGCCAGGCCGGCCACCACGGCCAGGCTCACGGCCAGGGGCAGGAGATCGAACCAGGCCACGGCCAGGGAAGGGCCCAAGCCCAGGCCCAGGCCCAGGAACACGAACCAGATGACCCGGCGGGTGGCGCCCCGGGCCAGCATCAAGAGCAGCACCGCCCCGGCCAGGCCCCCCCACAGGGCCGCGGCGCCCAGGGGGCGGACCAGCAGGGCCGGGTCGGGGGGCCAGGTGGCCACCAGGTCGGGCAGGACCCAGGGCATCATCAGGAGGCCGTCCAGGAAGCCGATGCCCATGGCGGTGAGCGTGGCGGCCAGGGTGTGGTCCGGCCGGCAGAGGGTGTCCCGGAGCCAGAGGGACAGCCCGGCCAGGCTGAGGGTCACCCCGGTGAGGTACACCGCGCCGAGCCAGAGCTTGTAGTTGCCCAGGCCGGAGCCGCAGACCAGGAAGGTCAGAAAGGTGAAGCCCAGGACAAAAGCGCCCAGGGTGCAGGCCGAGGGGGACAGGGCCAGGCTTTCGCCCTCCTGGCGGTCGACCTGATCGGTGAGCCAGCCCAGGGTACGAAGCAGCGCCGGGACGCCCAGGGCCAGGGCCCAGCCCACGCCGAACCACCAGCCCTCCTCGCCCAGGCGCTTCAGGGGCAGGCGGGGCCAGACCCACCACACCGCCAAGCCCAGCCACAGGGCCAGGGCCGCTTCCAAGCCGCCGCGGGCCAGGCGGAGAACCAGCTCACCTCGCTTCACCCGCCACCTCTTGATAAAGGGCCAGGGTCAATTGGGCCGTACGGCGCCAGGAAAACTCCCGCACCCGGGCCAAGCCCCGCGCCTTGAGTTCCAGGCGCAGCTCGGGGCGGGTCCACAGGGCTTCCAAAGCTGAGGCCAGGGCTCGGGGATCGCCGGGTGGGGTCAGGAGGCCGGCCCGGCCCACCACTTCGGGCACCGCGGCGGCGCGCACCGCCACCACCGGAGCACCGCAGGCCATGGCCTCCAGGGGCGGCAGGCCGAAGCCCTCGTACAGCGAGGGAAAGACAAAGCCCACCGCAGCCGAGAAAAGGGCCGGGAGGTCGCGGTCGGCCACGAAACCCAGAAGGTAGACCTGCCGCGCCAGTCCCAACTCCTCTATCTTAGCTAAAAAAGCTGGGAATTGGCGGTCTTTCTCCACCCGGCCGGCCATGGCCAGACGCACCGCGAGGCCCTGGCGGGTCAGGGCGGCCAGGGCCTCGAGCAGGGAATGGATGTCCTTGCGCTGATCGATGCCCCCGATATAGAGCAGAAACGGCCCCACCCCGGCCAGGCCGTAGCGGCCCAGCACCTCGGCCCGCAGTTCCGGGTCCTCCACCGGGGTGAGCCCGGGGTCGGCCGCCTCGGGGATCACGGTGATGCGCCCGGGGTCCAGGCCGTGCAGCTCCACCAGGTCGTTCTTGGTGCATTGGCTCACCGCGATGAGCCGGGCGGCGCGGGTCAGACAGCGGGCCTCCAGGCGGCGCTCCAGGCGGAACCGCCAGGAGGAGCGGCCGGCCTGGTACAGCGCGGCCAGCTTTTCGGCGATGAGGTCGTGCACGGTGATGACGGTTTTGGGGCCGAGGGAGAGCGGCGGGGCGTCCAGATGGGCCAGGAGGTGCACCAGCTGGCCCCGGCGCCAGGAGGCGGCCAGGGCCTGGCCGACGGAGAACATCTGGCTGTACTCGTCGCGATAGCGCAGCACCCAGCCGGGCGGCGGGGGCACGGGCAGGCGGCGCACCCGGGCATCCAAGGCCGGGTCGGGCAGATCGGCCCGCACCAACAGCTCCAGGCCCACGGGCCCGGTGAGGGCCAACATCTCCCGGAGGAGGTTCTTGGCGTAGCGGCCGATGCCGCGCTCGAAATGGGCCTTGAAGCCGGGTTGCAGCGCGCGGCCGTCCACCACGGGGGGCGGGTTCATGCGGGGATCTCCAGCCCCAGCTCCTGGGTCAGGGCGTCCCGGAGTTCGGCGGCCACCCGGGCGGGGCGGAAGCGCTCCAAGCGGGCGCGGGAGGAATCGGCCAGGCGCTGCCGCCAGCCCTCGTCCGTGAGCACCCGGGCCAGCACCTCGCCCACCAGGGCGGGGTTCTTGTCGGCCAACAGCACTCCGCCGGGGCCCAGGGTGCCGGGCACCCCGGTGGCCGCATAGGCCACGATGGGCAGGCCGAAATGCATGGACTCCACCAGGGGCACGCAGAAGCCCTCGTGCTCCGAGAGGCAGAGGTAGGCGTCGGCCACCCGGTAATAGGCCATCAGCTCCGGGAAGCTCACGTGCCCCAGAAAATGCACTCCCGGGGCGGGCAGGTCGGCGGCCAGCTGGCGGAGGCCCTGGGCGTAGGGCCCCCAGCCGCCCTCACTGCCCACCAAGAGGAGCCGGGCCCCGGGCGCCTGGCGGGTGAGCCAGTAGTGGCTCTTGATGAGGTCTTCCAGGCACTTGTTGGGCACCACCCGGCCCACGTGCAGCACCTTGGGCCCGTGGCCGGCAAAGCGCTCCAAGACTCGCTCGTCCGGCGGGGCCTCCAGGGTCGCCAGATCCAGGAGGATGGGCACCACCCTCACCCGGGGGCAGCCCGCGGCGGTCAGCTCGGCGCAGTTGTAGGGGCTGACCCCCAGGCCCAGCTCCATCAGCGGGGCCAGGCGGGCCAACTGCTCGCGGCCCTGGTGGCAGCGCTGGGCCGACTCGGGGTTGCAGGCCTCCAGGAAACGGGCCGGGGTGATGTTGTGGTAGCGCATGACCTTGCGGCCGGGGAAGCCGGGCAGGCGGTCGCAAAGCTCGTGGCCGATGGAGAAATGGAAGATCAGGACGTCTTCGGGCCGGGCCTCGGCCGGGTAGTCCTCGATGGGCCGGGCCAGGTGAGCCACCCGCTCGTGTACGTTTTGGGCAAAGATCTCGGAGTGAAAGCCCAGGGCGGTCAGCGCCTTCTGGATGGCCTGCACGTCGCCGCCGATGGCGTCGCCCCAGGCGAAGTCCGAGAGCATCTGGTGCACCGCCGGGCCGGCGGGCCGGGGCCGGACCGCGCGGCCGGCCAGGGCCGGCGGGGCCCAGGTGGTGGGCTCGGGGCAGGGCTCGGCGGCCAGCTCCCGCAAGAGGCCCAGGTAGCGGTCGGTGACCGCGGGCCAGGAGTAGTGGTCCAGCACGTAGCGCCGGCCCTTGGCGGCCATCTCCCGCCTCAGCTCCGGGCGGGAGAAAAGGATATCCAGGGACTCGGCGAAGTGCAGGTAATCGCGGAAGGGCAGCCCGCCGCCGGAGCGCTCCACGTGTTCGGCCGTGACCTGACAGCCGCCATGCACCATCACCGGGGTGTTCGCCAGCCAGGCCTCCATGATGACGATGGAGAAGCTCTCCAAAAGGGAGGGCTGCACCAACAGATCGGCCGCGGCGTAGGCGTCGTACTTGTCCTGGCGGGGTACGAAACCCAGGTCCTGGATGCGGTCGCCGGCCTCCAGGGGGATGGGCACCGAGAGGTTGCCTATGAGTATGAGCTTCAAGTTTTCCGGGCCGCGCTTCTCCCGGATATATTGATTGAAGTAATTGATCAAAAGGGGCACGTTCTTGCCCGCGTCCTTGCGCCCGGCATAGAGCAGGAAGGGGCTGGTGAGGCCGTACTTGGCCCGGAAGCGGGCGGCGTCGGCCTCCCAGTCCATGTCGATGCCCTCGCCCAAAACCTGGGGGTCGGTCCGCTCCAGGCGGTAGAGCCCGGCGGCCAGGTCGCGTTCGGCCGGCACGTGGAACACCACGGCCCGGGCCGTCTCGAAGGCGGTCTTCACCGCGTCCAGGCGGGCATAGCCCTCGTCGTGCAGGCAGGGGATGATCACGCTCTTGGCGGGATGGATCAGGGGGCCCCAGATGGCGGTGGTGAAGAGATAGGGGATGAAGAAAAAGGGCCCTAGCCCGGGGTGCTCGGCAACGAACTGGAACAGCGCGGGGCTGTGCACCATGTTGGTGAGGAAGTCCCGCTCCTGGGCCGGCGAGAGGCGGCCGCCGCGGCAGACCACGGTGTTCAGGTCATTGAAGCGCTTGCCGTCCCGGGGCGCGGTGGGGAAGCGGAGCACGGTGAGCCCGTTCTCCACGCTTTCGCCCGGGGGGTAGACCTGCTTTTCCCAGTCGGTGCCCAGCCCGCCCAGGCAGGTGGTGAGGATACGCACCGTGACCCCGGCGTCCCGCAGGTTTTCGGCGGTGCGCCGGGCCTCGGCCTCGGCGCCGCCGGGGATGCCCTTGCCGAACCAGGGGACCACGAAGGCGGCGGTCAGCCCTTGGCCCCTATCGCCCTGGGCGGTCACCGGCTATTTCCTCCCCACGACCGCGTAGTCCTGGTAGCTGTAGAGCAACTGGTTCAAGCGCAGGATATTGCGGTTGAAAGCCCCGGCCAGGCCCTCGTCGGACTCCAGGAAGCTTTCCAGACGGTGGTCCGGGGGGTAGGGCGAGAGGTAGATCACCTCCACGTCGCCCAGGCCGGCCGAGCGCCACAGGAAACGGGCCGCCTCGGGGTGGATGGGCTTGATGTGGGTCAGGTCCAGGTAAAAGGCCCCGGAGAAGGTGGTGAGGCACTGGGGGTTCACCGTCTCGGCGGCCAGCACCCCGCCCGGGGCCAGCTTGGCCGCGGCCAGGCCCACCAGTTCGGTGAGGTCGTCCACCGGCAGGTGCTCGATGACCTGGGCCAAAAGGATGCCGCCCAGGCTGTTGTCCGGCAGGCCGCGCAGGTATTCCACCGCGTCGCCCTCCTCAGCCTCCAAGCCGTTTTCCCGGCACAGGGCCACCATCTCGGGGTTGATGTCCAAGCCCCGGACGGCCAGGCCGGCGGCCCCCGCCGTTTCCAGGAACTCGCCCCGGCCGCAGCCCAGGTCCAACAGGGGATGCTCCGGAGTCACGGCCTCCTGGAACAGGGGCAGGTACACCTGCTGGCGGGCCTTGATCTCCTCGCGGCTGCCGCGGTGCAGGTCCTCGAAGGCCAGGTAGGAGGAGCCGCGGCTCTTGGCCCGGAGCGCTTGGGTCTCGGCCACCAGGGCGGAGGGGGCCAGGCCCCGGCTGGCCTGCTCGGCCACCATCTTCTGGAAGCGGGCCAGGATGTCTTCCAGGTGGGCGTTGCCCCGGGAGGCCTCGCGCTCGAGCGTGCCCACCCGGCTGCCCAGGTCCTGTTGGGCCTTCTGGCTCTCGCGGGAGAGAACGCCCAGGTCGCTGGCCAGGCGGCGGGCGGCCTCCTCCAGGGCGTCCAGCCGGGTTTCGGCGGTGCGCTGGCGGTGGGCCACCTCGCGGGCTTGGTCCTGGCGGGACTCCTTGATCTGGCGCACCAGTTCGGCCACCTCGCGCTCCAGGTTGCGTTCCAGCATGGTGGCCCGGTGCCGCAGGTCGTTGTGCTGGGGCACCAGGAGGCCGGTGAGCTTGATGAGCTGGTCGTTGAAGTTGACCTGGCGGGCCAGCCAGACCTTCAGGGGGAAGTTGGTGAGCTTGAAGATGATTTTCTTCAGCAGGGTCACCGCCCGGCCGGCCGCGCCGCTGCGGTGGGTGGTCACCCCCCACTGGGTCGCGTCCCAGAGGTTGGTGAGGTTGGCCTGGCGGAGCATGAGTTCGGCCGGGGCGCCGTCCTCGTCGCTCTGCTGGAAGGTGACCTCCATGGCCTCCACCCGGCGGACCTCCGCGGGGTCGATCTCGCCCCGGGCCTTCTTCTCCGCCAGGGAGGCCTCGATCTCGGCCAAGAGCGCGGCCACGGCCGGGTCCTGATAATGCTCTGCCGCCTCCGCCGGGGTTTCGGGCAGGCTGGGGGGCGGGGCGGGGTGCTTTTCCTCGCTCATGGCTCCTCGCTACAGGGCGTCGAGGCTCCATTGGTGGGGGGGCCGGAACACGCCGTCGTCCCCGATGGAGCTGCGCACGGCAAAAGTTTTGATATCCTTGATGTAGTCGTAGGCTCTTCCGTCTTTGGCGTGGGCGGCCACGTCCAGGAAGTAACTGCCTTGCACCAGATCCAGGCGGGAGACCTGGAAAGCCACCCGCCCGGCGCGGGGAGGGTTGTCCTCGCGGAACTTGTCGATGTGGGTGTTGGTGCCGTAACAGAGTACGCCACCCGCGTTGTGCAGGGCCACTCCGAACACCAGGTCCTTGGTGGGGCGCTGCATCTCGTACTCCATCTCCACGGTCAGGGCCTCGCCGTTCTGGAAAACGGCCTTGTCCTGACCCGCGGGATCGGTCACCCGGACCTTTTGGATCAGCACATCGCCGTCGCCCCACCGCTTCTGGGCCAGCTCCGCGGCCAACTCCTCGGCGGAGACGTCCTCCTCCTCGCGGCGGATGGCGTCCTCGGTCTTGGCCACCTTTTGGCGGTAGGCGTCCACCACCTGCATGGGGTCGCCCCGGGCGGCCACCCGGCCGCCGTCCAGCCAGATGGCCTCGTCCGCGTACTTCTCCACCGCGCCCAGGTCGTGGGTCACCAGGCAGATGGTCTTTTGCTTGCGGCGGAACTCGTTGATCTTGTCTTCGCATTTGTGGGCAAAGGCCTCGTCGCCCACGGCCAGGACCTCGTCCACCAAGAGGATATCCGGGTCCACGTTGACCGCCACCGAAAAGCCCAGGCGCACGTACATGCCCGAACTGTAGGTGCGGACCGGCGCGTCGATGTAGTCGCCCAGGCCGGCGTAGGCCACGATGTGGTCGAAGCGCTCGGCGATCTGGCGCTTGTTCAGGCCCAGGATGGCGCCGTTGATGTAGACGTTCTCGCGCCCGGTGAATTCGGGGTGGAACCCGGCCCCCAGTTCGATGAGGCTGGAGACCCGGCCGGTCAGGGCCACCCGGCCCTCATCGGGCTTATAAATGCCGGCCATTATCTTCAATAGAGTGGATTTGCCGCTGCCGTTCTGGCCGATGACGGCCAGGGTCTGGCCGGGGTGCACGTTGAAGCTGATGCCCCCCAAGACGGTGAGCATCTCCGGCTTGGCCCGCTTGGAAAACGGCTTCAGGACCAGGGTCTTCCAGGTGGAGTAGTCCCGGCGCAAGAACTCCCGGCGGAAGCGCTTGACCAGGCCCGACACTTCTATGGCTGGGTTGGTGCTCATGGTGGGGAGTGTGTTTACGGCTTCCATTGGCAGGCGGCTGCAATATGGCCTGGTTAGGAGGTTGGGGCCAAACACCACGCACCAAGATAACGGAAAAGGCTCCTATTGGCCAGAGCTTCGGCAAAAAAACCAGGCCCCGGCGAGGGCTCGCGGAGCCCGGAATGCAACGATCCCTCGCCTCGCCCGCTTTTTTTGGTATAAATGAGGACAGAATGGACCAGTGGCTTTTCCCTCTGGCCTGTCAAGTCAAGGAGCACTTAAGCATGGCAAGATCATTCGAGCAGTATTCCACCGGAGCGGTGCTGGGCCGGGACGCCGCGGTGGTGTCCGCGTTCATGCGGCGCGTCTACAACTGGATGGCGGCCGGCCTGGCCTTGTCGGGCCTGTTGGCCTGGTTCACCATGAACTCCCCGGCGCTTTTGGGACAATTCATCACCCCCGAAGGCCCCACCATGTTGTTCTGGATCGCCATCATCGGCGAACTGGGCCTGGTGCTCGGGGTTTCGGCCGGCATCCGGCGCCTCAGCGTGGGCACGGCCATCGCCTTGTTCCTGGCCTACTCGGCCTTGAACGGCCTCACCCTGGGCATCGTCCTGTTGGCCTACACCGGGGCCAGCGTGGCCAAGACCTTCCTCATCACGGCCGGCACCTTCGCCGCGGTCTCCCTGTGGGCCACCACCACCAAGCGGGACCTTTCCGGGGCGGGCAGCTTCCTCATGATGGGCCTGATCGGCATCATCATCGCCAGCGTGGTGAACCTCTTCCTGCGCTCGCCCATGATGGACTGGATCGTGAGCCTGATCGGCGTGGGCCTGTTCGTGGGCCTCACCGCCTATGACACCCAGCGCCTCCGGGCCATGGTGCTGGAGGCGGCCAACGAGGTCACCGTCTCCAAGATGGCCGTACTCGGCGCGCTCACCCTCTATCTGGACTTCATCAACCTGTTCCTGTTCCTCTTGCGCTTCCTGGGCGACCGTCGCTAGAAGCCTGCCCTGGTCTGATATCGCATCTCTCCGGCCGCGGCTTGCCCTCCCTGGGGCGGGTCGCGGCCGGGGCAGTCCGTATGTAGATTACTGACATAGGCCGTCCTGGCCTATGTCAGCCGCTAGTTGGTAAAACGTGGTTTTGCCAACTAGCAGGATGTTGAAAAAGTCCCTCCATGGCCTTTTTCAACCAAACTTGACAAAAGCGTGGTTTTGTCAAGTTTTCCAAATTGCTTGCTTATTCAAAGCCGCGCAATTCGGCGCGCCATCCCCGGGGTCCCCAAACAAGCCGTAGCTTGTTTGGGGTGGTCCATGGCGCGCCTAGCAGGCTGTTTTTCAACAGCCTGCTAGCACGATAGGCGGCGATTTTGTGAATCGCCACCTTTCGGCGGGCCGTCCGCGGGAGTCCCCAAGCAAGCCCGCGGCTTGCTTGGGGCAGGTTCATGGCCCGCACCAGACTGTTTTTCAACAACCAGGGTGTGACCTTGCGCTTTTTTCGGCGATGCCGGTCAGATTTCTTTTCCCCTGACGATAACCGTGCTATACAAGGGGACAAGGAAGCAGATTGTTGGCAAAAGCCGTCCTGGCCTTTGTCCTTTACAGCTTGGCAAAAGCGTGGTTTTGCCAAGCTGCGCGTTTTGCGGATAATTCGGTAATTATCCGCAAAACGGCGGGCGGTCCATGGCCCGCGGCAGGCTTTTTGTCAACCGC
Organism: Deltaproteobacteria bacterium; assembly: GCA_020444165.1. The sequence goes on from JAHLLK010000037.1 coordinate 27,601, forward strand.
CTGCTTAGATCAGCCATTTGCCGCCCTTCCGGGGCGGCGTCAAGTTCCTGCGGGAACTTTTTTTGGGGGGTGGCGGGGTCTCCGCCGCCCCAGGGGAGACCATGGCCTGGTCTCTGGATTGCGTGGGCGCCCAGGGCTGTGGGCCAATGGCTAATTGGTCTTACCAGACTTTATTGACAGGCTATGCCGCCCAGGCGCATAATAACGACAAATCATTTGCATCGCTGGTAAAAAACGCAACCCCCCGGGCCTTCCCAAGGCCTCGGGCCGTCCGCCTGGGGCGGTGATTTCCGGGCCGAGGCTCCGCCGGCAAGTTGGCAAGTCCGCGTGCTTGCTCCCGATACAGTGGCGGAGTCGCGTGCGCAGTTGAAAAAGGCGGACCCCATTGGGCCCGCTTCTTGCCGCGGGGCTTTCCGGACCCGCGCGGCCTTTCGCTCCGGTGGCCTCCTCGCGCCCCCGGCGGCGGGAGAGCCCCCCCGGGGCGCTTTCCGGAAATTGGTAGAAAACCATGTAGGTACGAGGAGTTTTCCATGATTGAGGTCAGATTTCACGGCCGCGGCGGTCAGGGCGCGGTGACCTCGGCCGAGCTTATGGCTCTGGCGGCCATAGCCCAGGGCAAATACGCCCAGGCCTTCCCGTCGTTCGGGCCCGAGCGCCGTGGTGCGCCGGTGCAGGCCTTTTTGCGCATCAGCGATGAGCCCATCCGCCTCCGGGAGAAAATTTATCAGCCGGATATGGTGGTAGTGCTCGACCCGTCGCTATTGGCTTCCGGGGGGGTAAAAAGCGGCCTGAAAGAGGGCGGCACCTTGGTGGCCAACAGCTCCAAGGACGTGGCCGCCGTGCGCGGGGAGTGCGGTTTCAACGGACGGACGGCCGTGGTGGACGCCGACCTGGTGGCCCAGGAGGAACTGGGCGTGCCCATCACCAACACCACCATGCTGGGCGCCCTCTTGAAGGCTTCGGGTCTCCTGGACCTGTCGGCCATCGAAAAGCCCCTGGACGACCGTTTCGGCCGTCTGGCCGCGAAGAATTTGAAAGCCCTCTCCCGGGCCTATAACGAAACCGTAATCGAGGAGTGAAATCATGGCCGACGAAGGCATGGTCTCCTGGAAGAATCTGGCCTTGGGTTGCGCCATGACCGAGCCCGGCAGCAGCCGCCGCTTCAACACCGGCGACTGGCGCGGCCGCCAGTATCCAGTGACCGACCGAGAAAAATGCATCAAATGCGGGCTGTGTTACATCATCTGCCCGGACATGGCTTATACCCCCGATCCCAAAGCCGAAGGCTTCTACAACTGGGACGGGTTCTACTGCAAGGGCTGTGGCATCTGCATTGCGGAGTGCCCCAAGAGCGCCATCAGCTGGAAAGAAATGAAAGAGGAGGACAAGTATGGGCCGGCGTGTGGGTCTTGAGGTTTCCCTGGCCTGCAGCGAGGCCGTTAAATTGGCCAACGTGGACGTGATCGCTGCCTATCCCATCACGCCCCAAACCCATATCGTGGAGCACTTGGCCGAGCTGGTGGCCGACGGCCACCTGGACGCGGAATTCGTGCCGGTGGAGAGCGAGCACTCGGCCATGAGCGCCTGCATCGGCTCGGCCGCCGCCGGCGCGCGCACCTTCACCTCCACGGCTTCCCAGGGCCTGGCCCTGATGCACGAGATCCTGTTCATCGCGGCCAGCTTGCGGCTGCCCATCGTCATGGCCGTGGCCAACCGCTCCCTGTCCGGGCCCATCAGCATCTGGAACGACCACTCGGACGTGATGAGCGAGCGGGACATCAACTGGATCCAGATCTTCGCCGAGAACGGCCAGGAGGTCCTGGACCTGACCCTGCACGCCTTCCGGGTGGCCGAGGATCACCGGGTGCAGCTCCCGGTGTCCGTGAACCTGGACGGCTTCATCCTGTCCCACGTCATCGAGCCCATCGAGATGCCGGACCAGGCCGAGGTGGACCAGTTCCTGCCGGAGTTCGTGCCGGCCCACCGCCTGGACCCCGAAAAACCCATCAGCATGGGCATGGTGGGCGTGCCCGAGGTGTACACCGAGGCCAAAAAGGCCCTCCTGGTGGCCCTCGAGGACTCCTACCCGGTGATCTGCGAGCACTGGGACAACTTCGCCAAGGTGTTCGGCCGCAAGTACCTGCCCATCGAAACCTATAAGACCGAGGGCGCCGACACCCTGTTCGTGACCATGGGCTCCCTGGGCGAGACCTGCATGACCGCGGTGGACGAGCTCAGGGCCGAGGGCAAGAAGGTGGGCCAGGTGCGCATCCGCCTGTGGCGGCCCTTCCCCACCGACGACTTCCTGAAGGCCGTCGCCGGGGCCAAGACCCTGGTGGTGATGGACCGGGCCCTGTCGCCGGGCGTGTTCGCCGGGCCGGTGGCCACCGAGCTTCGGGCCTTGTTGTATGCCCACAAGAAGGACGTCTACGTGGCTGACTACGTGGCGGGCTTGGCGGGCCGGGATGTGACCCGCTGCGAGTTCCGCGAAATGCTGGACAGGGCGGAAAAGGCCGCGGCCACCGGCCAGGTGATGCCCTCTCAGATGGTGGGGGTGAAGGAATGAGCATGACAGCCGCCGAAGCCATCAAGAACATCGAAAAGATCACGCCCAAGAAAATGCCCCTGGAAGAGCCCCTGGCCCAGGGTCACCGCGCCTGCCAGGGCTGCGGCGAGGTCATGGCGTTGCGCATGGTCGCCAAGGCCGTGGGCATGAACATGATCGCCGTGTCGGCCACCGGCTGCATGGAGATCATCACCTCGTCCTATCCCCAGACCGCCTGGAACGTGCCCTGGCTGCACGTGGCCTTCGAGAACGCCGCCAGCGTGGCCTCGGGGGTGGAAGCCGGCCGCAAGGCCCTGATCCGCAAGGGCAAGCTGGCCGACTCCGGCACCAAGGTCCTGGCCTTTGCCGGCGATGGCGGCACCGCCGACATCGGCCTCCAGGCCCTGTCGGGCGCCCTGGAGCGGGGCCACGACATGACCTACGTGTGCCTGGACAACGAGGCCTACATGAACACGGGCGTGCAGCGCTCCAGCAGCACCCCCTATGGGGCCATGACCACCACCAGCCCTCCCGGGTCCAAGTCCAAGGGGCAGTTCTCCTGGAAGAAGAACATGCCCATGATCGCGGCGGCCCACAACGTGCCCTACGTGGCCACCGCCAGCCCGGCCTGGCACCTGGACCTGATGAACAAGGTCCGCCGCGCCGTGGCCGCCCCCGGGCCGGCCTACCTGCACATCTACAGCCCTTGCCCCACCGGCTGGCGCTGCGCGCCGGAGTCGGCCATCCAGTTCTCCCGCCTGGCCGTGCAGAGCCGGGTGTTCCCCCTGTACGAGGTCATCGACGGACAGTACAAGCTGTCCCGCGACGTCAAGGACCCCGTGCCGGTCAGCGACTACTTCAAGGGCCAGCGCCGCTTCCGCCACCTCAAGGAAGAAGATGTGGCCTACATACAAAAAAGAGTGGACGCAGATTGGGAACGCCTGCTAAGATTGGTTCAGGCTACCAACCCGGGCGGCGCCGAATAAAGGCCGCGCGGGAATCGAAAGATGAGACATGGTAGCCCCTGAGTAGCCCCCCACCCCTGCACGCCGTCGTTGTTTGCCTTGTTTGCAACTGCGACGGCGTGCAGGGAATCTTTTTTTAGGGGCCGGCTGCCGATAACAGGCTGACTAGGGGCCGCTCCGCCATCTGGCGGGGCGGCTTTTTTTCGTGATGGCAGGAAACTGGCGGCCGGCCGGGGCCGGGCGCGGGGGGGCGCGGGCCGCCGCCGTCGTGTCGCCGGCCCGGGATTGGGCGGCAGCGAAAAACTGGAGGTCAGCCCGCCACTTTTCCCCGCCTCGCTGGACCCGGAGCGGGCGCGCTCCGGGGCGGTGGGCTTTAAAAATGGCCGGGAAGGGGAGCCCGGCCCACGGCCCGGCCTTGCCGGTTCTCGCGGGAGCGGGGTGGTCTCTCCGGGTGTGGCGGGGAGGGGTCGAGGGCGGCTTGCGTGATCCCCCGGGTACCGCCGTGGGGGGGAGCCGGAGTTGGGGGCGGGGAAGGTTGGGAAGGGATGGGGTGCGAGGCAGGCCGTCCGCTTCGCGATGGCCTCGCTTCCGGGGTTCAGGGGGACGAGCCGGGCTCGCGGTGCTCTGCTAGGTCCGGCCGGCGAGGGGAGGGGAGGCCCGCGCGCGCCGCGCCATTCCTTCCTCGGCTACCTTCTTGCCTTACCCAACCTCTTATCCCTTTTAGCCCGCACCGTTCCTCGGCCGCCTCCCCGGGCCGGCAGCTACCCCCTGCCAGGGTCTCTTGGCGAGCCAACTTCGGGAGCACGCGCGATGCCGTGCGAAGGTTAGCCCCGCCCGACCCGCATTGCCAGCAGCGGCACGCTGCCCGGGGTGATGGGTTTTGCGGCGAGCCAGCTTCGGGAGTTGTCAGCTTTGGTGCGGAGGTTGGCCTCGCCCGACACGCATTGCCCGCCGCGGCGACGCGGCCCCGACACGCATTGCCCACCGCGGCATGCGGCCCGAGATGGTGTGTTTTGCGGCGAGCCAACTCCGGGAGCGCGCAAGCTGGGCCCGAAGGTTGGCCTCGCCCGACACGCATTGCCCGCCGCGGCGACGCGGCCCCGACCCGCATTGCCCGCCGCGGCATGCGGCCCGAGATGGTGTGATTTGCGGCGAGCCAACTTCGGGAGCGCGCAAGCTGGGCCCGAAGGTTAGCCCCGCCCGACCCGCATCGCCAGCAGCGGCACGCTGCCCCGACACGCATTGCCCGCCGCGGCGACGCGGCCCCGACCCGCATTGCCCGCAGCGGCACGCTGCCGGCACGCTGCCGACCCGCGCCATTCCTTCCCCGGGTACCTTCTTGCCCTACCCAAACTCAGTCCTCCCGGCCGGGGTCCGGCCCGGGGTCCGCGGTGGCCAAAAGGTCCACCACCTCCCAGGCCAGGAGGTTCCGGCCGCAGGCGCGGCATTTGCGCCGGCCCAGAAAGCGGCGGCCGGCCCGCTGGCGGCGGCGGAAGGCGTTGCCGCAGGAGCAGCGGTACTCCCAGCGCTCCGGGGGCAGCCAGTCGCCCGCCGCGGCCCGGGGGTGGCCCTCCACCTCGGCCAGGATCTGCTTCCAGAGGGGCCCGTGCCCGGCCGAGCGGCCGGCTTGCTGGTTGGCTATGGCATGGGCCGCCTCGTGCCGGAGCACCCCCAGCACGTCCTCCCAGGGCATGCTGGTCACGAAGCGGGGGTTCAGGTGAATCTCCTGCTCCAGGGCGCCGCCCCGGGCCACCCGGGCCCGGCAGCAGCCGGCCGCGGTGCGGAGCCGCGGGTTCAGCACCAGGACCGGCGGCGGCGCCAGCCGCCACCGGCGGGTCAGGCGGGCCAGCTCTTCCCGGAGTTTCGCTTCGATTTCAGGCAAATTCACGTAGGGGTTCCCACGGGGCAGAGGGAAAGGGACAAACCGCTCCCCCGCGGATACCACGGGCAAGCGGCTCAGGTCCAGAATTTACGGGGGGGAGCGCGGATTTATTCCCCGGCGGCCAGGGAGTCCAGCCAGGCCGTGACCCAGTCCCGGAGCTGGTCCCGCACCTGGCGGGTCTGGGCCAGTTGCTCCTCGGCGTCTCCCTGGAAGGAACAGGGCTCGGGCAGATCCCAGGACAACAGCCGCGCTCCCGGGAAGACCGGCAAGGCGAAGCCGTGGGTTTCCCGGGCGCAGAGCACCACATAGTCGAAGCGGGCGCCCCGGCGGGCCAGGTCATGGATATTCCGGCTGCGGTGACCCGCGAGGTCCAGCCCGATTTCCCTCATCACCTCCTGGGCCAGGGGCAACAGCTCCCGGGGCTCGAAGCCCGCGCTCTCGGCCCGCACCTGGCCGCCGCCGTGCTCCCGCGCGAAATACTCGGCCATCACGCTGCGGGCGCTGTTGTGCACACATACGAAAAGGACCCTGGTCCGGGTGCCCAAAGCGGTCATGGTTCACTCCCCGGCCTCGGCAGGCCGCGCCGTCTGGCGGCGGATAGGTGGCAAGGTGTCCCGGAGCCCCGGCCGCGGCCCAGCCGCCCGGGGCCCCATGCGGCCCGGCGCCGGCCCGGACCAGGTCGGCGCGGGTCAAGGGGGGACCTTTTCATTTTTCCCAATCCGGGGAGGTTTTGTCCAGGGGCAGCGCGCGCTTTCCGCCGGCGGTGGAGGGAAAACCCGGCGGCCCTGGGAAAACAACCTGCCTCCGGCCGAGGGGTGTGCTAAAGTTCACCTACCGGGTAGTAATGTCCGAATCCCTCCGCCCCCGACCTTGGCGCCGCCCTGGGGGAGGCGGGCTTTTCCGCCCTTCGCTCTCTCCCCTGCCCCCAAGTGTTACAGGACCACACCCCCGCCGCGCCGCGGCGGGGAAGACTCCCACCGGCCGGCCGGACCCTGGCCGGGAGCCGCCCCGCTCCCGGCTCCGGCGGCCGGACGGCGGACGAACCGGCGGGCGCGCAGCATGAAGAGAACGGCTCTGGCGCTGGTATTGCTCTTGGCTTCCGGGCTCTTCCTGAACAGCCTGGCCCCCCGGCTGTTCATGGGTTTCAATTACCTGTGGGGCAGCATCCCCGTCCTCATCACCCTCTGTTATTTCGGTGTTTTTTGGGGAACCGTGGCCGGCTTGGTGGCGGCCAGTTGGACCTACGTCCTGTTCGGGCATCCCTACGCCATGGTCTGGCTCACCCTGGAGCCCCTGTTCATCGGGCTTTTGATCCGACGCTGGGGGGCCAGGAACCTGGTGCTCTACAACACCCTGTACTGGCCCCTGGTGGGCATGCCCTTGTTGTGGGTGTTCTTCCGGTTCGTGATGCACCTGCCCTGGGTGGGCACCCTGCCCGCGGCCCTCATGTTCTGGTTCATCGGCATCACCAACTCCCTGTGCGCCACCATCCTCATGGAGTGGCTGCCCCTGGCCGCCTGGGCGGGCCGGCCCCAGCTGCGCCGGCCGCTCAGCATGCGCCAGGCCATCTTCAGCCTGATGATGGCCATTGTGCTCTTGCCCGCCCTGTTGGCCATGGTGCTCAACGGCCGGGCCACCCTGGCCGAGGCCGAGCGCACCATCAGTAATCGCCTGGTGGAGGCTTCCAGTAATATTGCGGCGCGGCTCAAGGAGCTTTTGGCGGACCAGGCGGAGCTGATCTCCCTGGTGGCCGAGCGCAGCCAGGGCCAGGGGCCGGAAAGCCTGCCGGACACGGTCCAGGGCCTTTTGGCGGTGTGGCTGGCGCCGCCGGGGCAGGGGCCCCGGCTGGTGTTCCAGAGCCGGCCCCATCCCCCCCCGCCCCCGGAACCGGGGGACCAGAGCCCGCTGCAGGCCGGCGGCCGCCCCGGCGAACGCGTGCTGTACCTGCGCCAAGGCAAACCCGGCGGGACCCGGCTCTGGGCCGCCCTGGACCCCCGGCACCTTTTCGGACCGCTGAGCAACCAGGAAGCAAGGGACTCCCCGGCCTGGCTCTCGCTCTTGGGGCCCCGGGGCCGCCTGCTGTTCACCAACCGCCCCGATCCGGCCCGCCGGGAAGCCCATGAGCCCGCTCCGGGCGAAATTCGCCGGCCCCTGGCCGGCGGGGTGTATCAGCTCCTGCCGGCCATGCCCAGCTACATCACCCTGTGGAGCCGGGTGCAGCGCTCCTGGTACGGCAAGGAGACGCCGGTGGGACCGGGGGGGGCCTGGACCCTGGTCCTGGAGATACCCTTCGCGCCCTACCAAAAGCTCCTCCTGGAGCGCCAGTCCCTGGCCCTCATGCTGCTGTTGGGCCTCAGCCTGGTCACCCTGGGGCTGGCCACCTATTTCAGCGGCCGTTTCGCCCGGCCCATCACCACCCTGGCCCAGATCACCACCGGCCTGGCCAGCCGCATCCAGGAGGGCGGTCCGGTGGAGTGGCCCGCCAGCCGCGTCCACGAGACGGCCGTGCTCATCGCCAACTTCCAGCAGTTGGCCGCGGCCCTGGCCGCCCGGTTCCAAGAGGTCCTGGGGGCCAAGGAGACCCTGGAAGAGCGGGTGCGGGCCCGCACCGAGGACCTCAGGCAGGCCAAGGAGCAGGCCGAGCTGATCTTCCGCCTGGTGCCCAGCGCCATCGTGGCCCTGTCCCAGGAGCGCCGGGTGCTCATCTGGAACGACAAGGCGGCGGAGATAACCGGCTATACCGCCGGGGAGATGCTGGGGCGGAGCTGTGACGCCTATTGCGCGCCGGCCTGCCCGGGCGAAAACTGCCCCCTGACCAACCCCGGGCTGGCCCTGCCGGTGATGCTCCGGGAGTGCGCCATCCGGACCAAGGACGGCGGCGAGCGCACCATCCTGAAGAACCTCGACTTCCTCAGGGACGCGGAAGGCCGGGTGACGGGCGTCATCGAGAGTTTCGAGGACATCACCGAGCGCCAGGCCATGGAGGAGAGGCTGCGCCACGCCCAGAAGATGGAGGCCGTGGGCACGCTCACCGGCGGCATCGCGCACGATTTCAACAACCTGCTCAGCATCGTGGCCGGGTACTCCGAGCTGGTGCGGGGCACCCTGGCCCCGGATGACGCCCGGCGCGGCGAACTGGCCCGGGTGCTGGAAGCCTGTGACCGGGCCAAATCCCTCACCGGCAATCTCCTGGCCTTTTCCCGGCCCCGGAAGCCGCTGTTGGAGCGGCGGGACCTGAACCAGACGGTGCGGGACTCCGTGGCCCTCCTCAGGCGGGCTGGTGCCCGAGAACATTGGGCTCGCTTTCACGCCGGCCGGGGAGCCGCTTCCGGTGAGAGCCGACCAGGGGCAACTGGGCCAGGTGCTCATGAACCTGGTGACCAACGCCCGGGACGCCCTGGAGTCCGGCGGGGAGATCGAGGTCAGCCTGGCCCGCGCCCCCGAGGCTCCCGATCCCGCGGGGGCCGGCGACGGCGGGCCCCGGGCGGTGATCCGGGTGGCGGACAACGGCCGGGGCATGGACGCCGCCACGGCGGAGCGCATCTTCGATCCCTTCTTCACCACCAAGCCCCTGGGCGAGGGCACCGGCCTGGGCCTGGCCATCAGCTTCGGCATCGTGCAGCAACACGGCGGGGAGCTGCGGGTGGCGAGCGCGCCGGGGCAGGGCGCCGTGTTCCAGGTGGTCCTGCCCTTGGCCGGGGAGGGAGACGCGCCGGAAGCGGTGGCCTCTCCCGCGCCAGAAGCGGCCTCTCCGCTGGGCGGGCGGGAGACCATCCTGGTGGGAGAGGACGAGGAAGGGGTGCGGATTCTCGTCCGCACCATTCTCACCGGGGCCGGCTACCGGGTGCTGACCGCCGCCGACGGCCGGGCGGCGGTGGAGCTGTTCCGGGAGCGGGGGGACGAGGTGGACCTGGCGCTTTTGGACGTGATCATGCCGCGGATGAACGGGCGCGAGGCGGCCCAAGAGATACTGGCCCTCCGGCCCGGCTTGCCGGTGATCTTCATGAGCGGCTACACCGCGTCGCTCCTGGACGGCGAGGACGGCGAGGACGGCGAGGCCGCGCGCCTCCTCTTGCACAAGCCTCTGGTGGCGCGGGATCTCCTGGATATGGTGCGGCGGGAGTTGGACCGGGCCGACCCCGCGGAGGGCCGGCCCGCACCCAGAGCAGACTGATAACGACCGCCGGGAGCGGAGGCCCCGGGGCGACAAGGGTCCCGGCGACCCCCGGCGGCCGGGGGATACGTCAGGGGAACAAAAGATCCAGGACTTCGGCCAGCTCGGCCTTGGTAAAGGGCTTTTTCAGGATCAGGCTGGCCGGTGGCTCGGCCGCGTAAACCTGTTGCATATACGGGCCGCCGGTGACCAGCACCACCGGCATCTCGGGCCGCAACTCCCGCACCCGCCGGGCCAGCCCCGCGCCGTCCAGGCGGGGCATGTTGAAATCGGTGAGCACCAGATCGATGAGACTGGGCTCCTCTTGAAACGACTCCCAAGCCGCTTGGCCGTCCTCGGCGGCCAGCACCAGCCAACCCAGGCGGGACAACAGCCGCTGATACAACAGCCGCTGATCCGGGTCGTCCTCGGCCACCAGGACGCAACGCGCGGGCAGGCCGATCACGGTTTGGGGGGCCGGGGCCGGTGAGCGGAAGCCCAGGGGGGCGAATTCCGCGGGTTCCAGGGTGGCCGGCGCCCGGGGGCTGGCCTCCGGGGGGGCAAGGGTTTTCCCCGGGGCAGAAGGGTAGTGGTTGGCCCGCAGTCTGGCGGACATAGCTTATCCTCTCGGTATTGGCGCCCTGGCTGGGGTGGTTGCACGAACAAGCTGGAGAAGGCAAGGATGGTGGCCGGGAGCGCCGTGGGGAAATATGGGAAGTTAATATGTCTAGATTTTAGCGGAAGATAGGCAAAAATGATTCGTAGTATTGTATTGGTAAACTATCAGGTAAAACCTGATAGTTTTTTTGTCTGGAGCCGGCACTCGATAACGGAAGGCAGGATCGATTACCTATTTTAGTTGTCGCAAGTAGGCGGCCAAGCTGATTTTCTTTTTCTTGAGGCCCAGTTTCACCCGCAGGTTGTTGCGGTGGAACAGCACGGTGCTGCGGCTGATGCACAAAAAGTCGCTGATCTGGTCGGTGGTGTGGCCGTTCCGGACCAGGCCCGCCACCTCCAGCTCCCGGTTGCTGAGGTCGTACTCCGGCGAGGACAAGGTCCGGGTGAAACCGGAGGTCAGCTCCACCAGGCCCGCTTCCAGGGCGTCCAGGAGGATCTCCCGCTGCTCCGGAGACTTGGCCTGCCGCAGGCGGTCCAGGCGCGGCAGCACGGTGCGGCGCAGGTTTTCTTGCACCGCGGTTTCCAGGCTCTGCCTTTCCATGAGGCGGTCGTCCATCACCACCCGGAGGGCGGTTTGGGAATCCTGCAGATTTTCCTGCCGTTGTTGGGCCCTCTCCTCGGCCGCCCGCTGGGAGGTCAAATCCACCAAGGCGGTAAGGTAGCCGCCCTGACTCACCGCGAGGGGAAGGGCGGAGGTGAAAAGCTGCACGGTGCGCCGGCCCGTATGGTCGCCCAGGAGGTTTATGTCGGGCGAAACGGCGGTGCCCCCCTGGCTGGCTTGCAGGAAGTGGGCCCTCAGAACCTCCGCGAACTCCAACTCCACGTAGGCGGAGATTTGGGTCCCTTCCAGGCGGCCGCCGTGGCCGAGGATCCCGGCGGCGGCCAGGTTGGCCTGCAACACCCGGCCGGCCGGGTCCAGCCGCAGGTAGCCCACCGGGGCCAGCTCGAACAGGGCATGATACAAACGGGTGGAGCGTTCCAGATCCTGTTGGATGTTTCGCAACTCCTCGTTTTGGATGGAAAGCTCGGCCTGGTGCACGTTCAGTTCCTGCAACAGCTCCAGCAAGTCCTGCGACTGGCCTTCCAGCTTCTGGCCGGTTCCCCGCAAAAGCCTTTCCGCCCGTCGCCGCAGAGTGGTTTCCCGGTCCTGATCATCAGAAATCATATGTCCTTGCTTTCCCCGTCCTGGGAGCCGTGCACCTGGCCCGTGAGCAAAATGCGTCCCATGCTGCCGGGCTCCGTGTTCATGGGATGGGCGGCGAGGGTGACCCGGTTCCGGCCGGGCCTCGGCAAGGAATTTTCCAGCTCGAAGTCTGCGAAACCGGTTCCGGTCCGCAAGACGGCTTCCAGCTTTTCCCCCAGACCGGGGGCATCCCATTCGCCGTTGCCCAGATTGCGTAGATAGCGGCCCTCTATTTCCGGGACATTTTTCCCGAACCAGGCCCGGAAGGACCGGTTGGCCAGGACCACCACCAGCTTGCCGTCCAGCACCACCAGCGGGGTGGGCAGGGTGTCCAGGATGTCGCGGGAAAATTCCCGGGAGAGGGCCAAGCGGTCCTGGGATTTTTTATGGGCGGAGATGTTGTTGAAGGTGATGACCACTCCGTCGATGACGCTATTCGTGGTGCGGAAGGGCATCACCCTCATCTGATACCATTCCTCCGACTTGGTGCGGACTTCCCGCTCCAGGGTTTGCAGGGTCGCGAGCACCTGCCGGGCGTCGTCCACCAGGCCCGGATACTCCAGCTTGGTGGAAAGGTGTTCCACCGGCCGGCCCACGTCGGAAGGAATGAGGTTTATGATCTTCTCGCACTCGGGGGTGAAGCGCCGGATGGTCAAGTCCCGGCCCAGGAACAGGATGGCCACCCGGGTGGAGTTCAATAGGTTGGTCATGCTCTCCTGGGTCCGGCTCAGCTCCTCGATCTTGGAGCGCAGCTCGTTGTTGACCGTGGAAAGCTCCTCGTTGACCGATTGCAGTTCCTCGCGGGAGGATTCCAGCTCCTCGTTGGTGGATTGCAGCTCCTCGTTGGTGGATTGCATCTCCTCGTTGGTGGACTTCAGCTCCTCGTTGGAGGATTCCAGCTCCTCGATGGTGGTCTGGTGCGACTCCCGGGTGGCTTGCAGCTCGTTTTCCAGCTCCTGGAGGTGGCTCCGGTCGAGTACGTCCGGCGTGTCAGCCTCCGACGGCTTGGGGGGCGTGGTCCGGGCCTTTTGGTCCACGTCCTCGAACAGGATGGCGTAAATTTCCGAACCGCCGCTGCCCAGCTTCAGGGGATGCACGCTCAGGTCGATCACCTGGAAGCCGCCGTTGGTCTTCACCGCCACCCGCCGCGCGGTCCGGGGGCGGCCCTGGTTGGCGGCCAACGGCAGGATAAAGCCCAGCTCAGCCTTCAGGCCCTCGCGGGCCATCTGCATCACGTTCATGCGCGAGGGCCCCGGAGCGGGCTCCAGGTATTTGCCCGTGCGGCCGTGCACGTAGAGGATCTCCCCCTCGGCGTCCACCAACAGGGCCGCGGGCAGGACCACCTCCAGCAGGGCCTCCTTGGCCTGCCGGATCAGGACCTCCCGGGGCATGATGAGCTCGGCCTTCACCGGCAGGGCGGGGGTTGGGGCGTACTCCCTGCCCCCGTAGCGCCAACTGGCGGGGAAAGTGACCCGGGGCTGCAAGGCCGAGGCCGACTCCCGCTTGCGGAAGATCTTCCACTTGGGGTCCAGGGCCTCGAAAAGCTCGGGCTGCCGCCCCAGGGATTCGGAGCTGCCCAGGAACAGGAGCCCGCCCTGGAGAAGGGTGTAGTGGAACAGGGGCAACAGGTTTTGTTGGGCCTCGTTTTTAAGGTAAATCAGCAGGTTGCGGCAGACCAGCAGGTTCAGCCGGGAGAAGGGCGGGTCCTTGAGCACGTCCTGCTCGCTGAACACGATGGAGTCCCTGAGTTCCTTCCTTACCCGGAAGGACTCGTGTTCCAGCCGGAAAAAACGCCGGAGACGCTCCGGCCGCACCTCCACCGCGATGCTGACCGGGTACTCGCCCTCCCGGGCCCGCTTCACCGCCTGGGGGTCGATGTCCGTGCCGAAGATCTGGAGGTTGAGGTCCAGGTCCAGCTCCTCCAGGCACTCCCACAGGAGCATGCCCACCGAGTAGGCTTCCTCGCCGGTGGAGCAGCCTGGTATCCAAACCCGGTATTTCTGGCCGGACCTGAACTGGCTGAGCTGGGGCTTCAGGGCCCGTTCCTTCAGGGCCTCAAAAGCCTCGGGGTCCCGGAAAAAGGAGGTCACCCCGATCAACAGCTCTTGAAAAAGCGCCCGGGCTTCGGATTTGTCGCGGGCCAACAGCGCGGCGTAACGGTTGAAATCGACCATTTGCTGGAGGCTCATGCGCCGCTCCACCCGGCGGCGCATGGTGCTGGCCTTGTACATGCTGAAGTCGTGGTGGGTGGCCTGGCGCAGGTACTGGAAGATCTTGCCGGCGGCCTTGTCAAACTGGCTTTCCCGGTCCTCGGGGCTTTCCCGCAGGCGCTGGGCCAGGGAAAAATAGCGCTTCAGCTCCAGGGGCATGTCGCCCGGCGCGGCGATGAAATCCGCCACCCCGGTGGCCCGGGCCGCCCGGGGCATGTCGGCATAACGCGCCGTGCTTTCATCCTGGATCATGACCAGGCCGCCGGCCGCCTTGATGTCCTTGACGCCCCGGGCGCCGTCGCTGCCGCTGCCCGAAAGCACGATGCCGGCCGAGTTGGTCTCCAGCTCGGCGGCCAGGGAGCTGAACAGGACATCCAGGCCCACGGCGTGGATATCCGCCTGGTCCCTGACGTGGAACTCGCCGCCGGCCAGGGTGGTCAGCTTGCCGGGCGGGCAGACCTGTACGTGCCCGGCCTGGGGCTTTTGGCCTTCCGCTATCTCGGACACCGGCAGGGTGGTGACCCGTTGCAGGATGGGCACCAGGTGGGACTTGCCGCGGGGATCCTGGTGCATGATCACCACCAGGGCCAGGTCCGCGTCGGACGGCAGGTTTTGCAGGAACTCCTGCAAGGCCTCCAGGCCGCCGGCCGAGGCGCCGATGCCCACGACAGGGAAGCCGGGAGGCATGGGCTCCTTGGGGAGGGGAGGCTCAGCAGGCTCGCCGTCCCCGGAGCCGCCGGCTTGGCTGGCGGGCTCCTTTTCCTCGGCGGATTTGCGTTTCCGCCGGGGGGCTGGTTTTTTCTTCGCGGCGGCGGCTTCGGGGGTGTCGGTATCGGGGGTGTCGGTATCGGGGGCGCCGGACTCGGGGGTGTCGGTATCGGGAGCGCCAGCCTCGGGGGTGTCGGGCTCGGACTTGGCGTCCTTGGGTCTTTTACGGGCGGGCATAAGGGGCCTCCCAGGCGTTGGCGCGAAGGGACCAAATAGGAAAATTATTATCAATGTACAATGTTCAATACCCCCACGTCCCGGCGATTCACGCCAGAGGGCGGGTAAATTAGTTTTTCCGGGAACTTTCCCCCCAAGCTGAAACAGGTGCGGCGCTGGCCCGGCGGGGCTGGTTCCTATCCGCCTCAAATCATATTTCTGACCTTAGTGTGCGATTTTTCCGCATAAATGCCAACAGCCGCCAGCAGACTTGCAGGCCCGGGGCCGCTGTGTCAACCTGAAATAAAGCCTATCAACTGCACGGCCGATCGCGACAGAGGGCCGCCGTTCCGCCACAAGGAGAGCAGATGCGCATTTCCGAAGACAAATACGTGGACCCCGTGTGCTACATGGTCGTCAATCCCCAAGAGTCCGACATCTGGCTGGACTTCGAGGGGGAGCGCTACTTCTTTTGCGCCGAGTCGTGCCGGGAGAAGTTCCAGGCCGATCCCGCCCAGTACATCAAGCCCAAGAGCTGGTGGGACCGCTTCCTGGCCAAGCACATCAAGGCCAACGAGGAGGAGTTCGGCCCCCAGGGGCCGGAGTGTTTGAACAAGCTCATGGGCCCTCCCGGCGAGAAGTGCTGAACGACCGCGCACCCGCTCCGCCAAGTCATGGGATCGCCCCGGGGTGGGGCGTCCCTCATGGTCCGGGTGACCGGGGCCCTTCCCGCCGCCCTCCGGGGCAAGGGGGGAAGGTTGCCCTCGGCCCGTGGCTCCAGGAAAGGAAGGAAGCATGAAAAAGATAATCGTCCTTTGCACCCTGGCGCTTTGCCTGACCGCCGCGCCCCTCTGGGCCGCGGACAGCGACTCCACCCCCGCGCCGCCGCCCGGCAACGAGGGGTACGATGGCGGGCAGGGCATGATGGGCCCCGGCTACGGCGGCGGCAACATGGGGCCGGGCATGATGGGCCCGGGATATGACGATGACTACATGGGTCCGGGCATGATGGGCCCGGGCATGATGGGCCCGGGCATGATGGGCCCGGGCTATGGCCGGGGCCACATGGGCGGCTATTACGGCCGCGGACAAGGTTACCGCATGGGCCCCAGCTACCAGGGTTGGCAGAACATGACGCCGGAGCAGCGCGAGGAGCTGCAAAAGATGCGCCGCAAGTTTATGCGGGAAACCTTGCCGCTCCGCCAGGAGCTGACCAGCAAGCAGATGGAATTGGACACCCTGTGGCAGGAGCCCCAGCCGGACCGCAAGAAGATCGAGGAGCTTTCCAAGGAAGTGGCCGAGCTGCGCTCCAAGCTCTTGCAACAGCGCGATCACTATCTCCTGGAGTGCCGCGAGAACTTCGGCGACCGCGGCTGGTCCTGCCCGGGCTGGTAAGCCGGAGGACGTTCCCCAGGATGGTGGCCCCTCCGGGCCCGGCGGCCCGGAGGGCATTTTGGTGCGCGGCAAGCCTGCCCCGGGCCTGCCGGCCCGGAAAGGACAGGAGGATTGCCCGCAAACCAGCCCCAGCCGCGACCCACGCCGGCCTACGGCTCCACGAAGCAAGCCAAGCACGCCCAGCAACAAGATCAAGCCAACCGGGGGGGGCGCGCAGGCTCCAGGGAGCATATGGACCACGAGGGCCATATGGACCACATGAACCACGGTGACCACGAGGGCCGCATGGACCACGGCGGCCACATGGACCACCAGAGCCCCGGCGGAGGTGGCGGGGGAGGCGGCGGGCACGCCGCGCACCACGCCCATATGGCCGAGGATTTCCAACGCCGCTTCTTCGTCTGCCTGGCGGTTTCCCTGCCGATCCTGGCCCTGTCCCCCCTGCTCCAGGCGGCCGTGGGCCTAAGAGAGACCCTGGCCTTTCCGGGCGACCGCCTGGTGCTCCTGGGCCTGGCCAGTTTTGTGTATTTCTATGGCGGCTGGCCCTTCCTGAAGGGCCTGGTGGGCGAGGTGCGCCAGGGCAGCCCGGGCATGATGACGCTGATCGCCCTGGCCATCAGCGTGGCCTATGCCTACTCCGCCGTGGTGGCCCTGGGGATCGCCGGCAAGGTCTTCTTCTGGGAGCTGGCCACCCTGATCGACATCATGCTCCTGGGCCACTGGATCGAGATGCGCTCGGTCATGGGCGCTTCCCGGGCCCTGGAGGAGCTGGCCAAGCTGGTGCCCAAGGAGGCGCATAAGCTGGCCGAGGACGGCTCCACCACGGACGTGCCGGTGAGTGACCTGGCCCCGGGCGACCTGGTGCTCATCAAGCCCGGCGAGCAGGTCCCGGTGGACGGCGAGGTGGTGGAAGGGGCCTCCGCGGTGAACGAGGCCATGCTCACCGGCGAGTCCAAGCCGGTGGAGAAACAGGCCGGCGACCAGGTCATCGGCGGGGCGGTGAACGGCGACGGCGCGCTCCAGGTGCGGGTGGCCAAGACCGGGGAGGAGTCCTTCCTCAACCAGGTGGTGAAGCTGGTGCGCGAGGCCCAACAGAGCAAGAGCCGCACCCAGGACCTGGCCGACCGGGCCGCGGCCTGGCTCACCTACCTGGCGCTGTCGGCCGGGGCGCTGACCCTGGCCGGCTGGCTGGGCCTGGCCGGGGAGGGCTTCGCCTTTTCCCTGGAGCGCGCGGTCACGGTGATGGTCATCACCTGCCCCCACGCCCTGGGCCTGGCCGTGCCCCTGGTGGTGGCGGTGTCCACCGCCCTGGCCGCGAGCCACGGCTTTTTGATCCGCAACCGCGCCCCCTTTGAGCAGGCCCGCGAGCTGAAGGCCGTGCTCTTTGACAAGACCGGTACGCTCACCACCGGCGAGTTCGGGGTGAACCAGGTGGTGAGTTTCCGGGAGGACGCCAGCGAGGACGAGGTGCTCCGCCTGGCCGCCGCGGTGGAGTCCTCCTCCGAGCACCCCATCGCCCGGGCCATCGCCGCGGCCGTGCCGGACCATCCCCGGCCCACGGAGTTCCGGGCCCTGCCGGGCAAGGGGGCCGAGGCGCAGGTGGAGGGCCGCCTGGTGCGGGTGGTGAGCCCCCGCTACATGGCCGAGGAGAATATCGCCTACCCCGCGGACGCCCTGGCCGAGGCCGAGGCCCAGGGCGCCACCCTGGGCTTCGTGCTGGCCGACGGCGAGGCGCTCGGCGCGGTGGCCCTGGCCGACCAGGTGCGGCCCGAGTCCCGCGAGGCGGTGCGCCGGCTCCAGGAGATGGGCATCAGGGTGATGATGCTCACCGGCGACAACCAGAAGGTGGCCCAGGCCGTGGCCCGGGAGCTGGGCCTGGACGAGTTCTTCGCCGAGGTGCTGCCCCAGGAGAAGGCCGCCAAGGTCAAGGAGGTGCAGGCCCGCGGCTGGCGGGTGGCCATGACCGGCGACGGGGTGAACGACGCCCCGGCCCTGGCCCAGGCCGACGTGGGCATCGCCATCGGCGCGGGCACCGACGTGGCCGTGGAGACGGCGGACATCGTGCTTGTACGCAGCAACCCGGCCGACGTGGTGGGCCTGGTGGAGCTTTCCCGGGCCACCTACCGCAAGATGATCCAGAACCTCTTCTGGGCCACGGGCTACAACGCCGTGGCCATCCCCCTGGCCGCGGGGGTGCTCTATCACCAGGGGGTGCTCTTGAGCCCGGCTATGGGCGCGGTCTTGATGTCCCTGTCCACGGTGATCGTGGCCATCAACGCCAGGCTGTTGAAAATCGGCGGCCGGTAGGCGGTTGGTCCGGGTGCGGTGCGGAGGCCGTCGGGGCGGCGGCTCTCCGGCCGGAAGCTAGGAAAGGTGCTTGCACATGAAAGTCGAACTGGCGGTCACTCGTAGTTGTCACCACTGTTCCCTGTTGGAGTCCGAATTCCGGGAAATGGGGATCCCTTACGCCATCCTCTATCTGGAAGACGACCCCGAAACCCAGAAGAAGCACGGCATAAAGAGTTCACCCAATATCATCGTGGACGGCGAGGTGGTGTTCCGCGGCATGCCGTCGATCCCGGCGTTGCGGGAATATTTCGCGGGGAAAAAGACTAAGTAAGCGATGCAAAATAGCTGACTATCCGGGATTTGGTCGCGAAATGCCGGCAACCAGGGCGGGCGCCCCGGCCCGCCGTTTCCCGTTTTCTCCCGGCAGGCTCAGGAAGTGGGCTGGCGGTAACCCGACATCCGGAGATGACGCCAATCGTGGGTGACGTGGCAGCGCCAGCAATCATCCACGGGGACGTTTTTCACCTCCGGATGATTCCGCAGGTGAAAACCCAGGATGAGGGTTTGGTAATGCCCTCCCCCGTGGGAGCTTGGCGGGCGGTGGCAGCGGGCGCAGTTTTTGTCCTTGGCCGGGGGATGGCGGTAACCGTCCACCCGCCAGGTTCGAAGGCCGTGGCAGGCGCGGCAGTCCTGGCCGAAAAGACGCCCGTGGGGGTCCAGATGGCACAGCCCGCAGGAAATATCTCCGTTCAGCAGGGTGTGGTCCATGCGCGAGCGCTCCGCGGGGCTTCCGCCGTGCAGGCGGTGGCAGCGCAGGCAGTAGCGTTTTTCGGCGTGGAAACGCAAGGCGGGGCGCAGCTCGTTGACTTGGTCCTGGGCGTGACAGGCCAGGCATTGGCTCTCCGCCACGCCCCGCCAAGGGACATGACAGGCGGAGCAGTCAGCCGCTTGCTGGTGGCCGCGGGTCAGCGGCCCGGGTTCGGCAGCCTCATCATACAAAAACAGCCAGACTGAGAGCCCCAGGAGGAGGAGTAAAGCGAGCAGGGGCAGACGTTTCTTCATGGCAGCCACCTGAGACCGTAATACACGGTGACCAGCACATGCACCAACAGCAGGGCGAACAAGAGGGCGGTGAGGTAGCGGTGCACCAGGGACCAGCGGGTGAACAGGACCTTGGTCCGGCTGAAGACCGCCAGGGCGTGCTCGGACTCGGCTATGGAATGAACCAGGGAAAGCAACTCCCGGCCCAAGTGGCTGGCGCGGTTTTCCTCCAAGGGTAGGAGGCCGGCGTCAAGGTAATTTTCCAGGTCAGCCTGGCTCACCGCGGCCCGCTTGGCCTGCAATAGGCCCCGTAGCTGTTCGAGATCGCGCTCCCTTTCCCGTACCGTGCGGCTGACCTTCTTGAACAAATACCTGCCCACGATCCCGCTGAATACCACCAGGAGCAGGCTGAGGTAAACCAGGATGCCGATGAGGCTCGCGGTTTGGCCGCCTGCGTGCAACAGGACCAAGGAGGGGCCGGCCAAGCCATAAATCAAGTGCGGCCCCAAGGGGTTGCTCTTGCCATTTTTTTTGAGCACCCTTTTGCGGAACGGGTAGACCAGGGTCAGCGCCATCAGGATGCTGCCTAGAATGCCCACGGCGTGGCCGGCCAGGGATCCGCTGAAGGGATGGGTGGGGATGGCCCACAACCCAGCCAACAAGGAGCCGACCAAGCCGGCCAGCAGCAGATTTATTACTTTGTCATTCACCATAAGGCGGAAAAGGGGGCCTCCGGTGGCGCGGGCCATTGGGAAATAAGGCTACGGGGCTGGCTGAAAAGGGCTCCCCAGCCGTTTCGAGGGGGGCTGGAATGCCAAGTGCCGTTCCAAGCTGGAACCCGGCGTCTGGGCCGGGATTTCTCCGGCCGGTCGGTGGCTGGTTAGGCCACCGCTGGGGCCGGGATAGGGGGCGGTTCTGAGCGCAGCCCGCAAGCTCAGCCCTGACCGGCCTCACAGGATTCCTCTTTTAGCAGTTCAAGAAGAATCTGCCTGGTGCGCCGATTGCGCAGAAACACCGCCACCAGGGCCACCACGAAAAAGGCCGCCAAAAAGGCCATCACCAGGAAATGCGGCCAGGAAATGCCCCCCAACCCCGGACTTTGCTCTTGATACTGCGGCGCGATGCCCATCTGTTCCCGGAACCATTTGAGGTCGGGCGGCGGGGTGGCGGACGCGAAGTTGGTGTCAGGCGGGGGCGTTGGCGGCGCGGCCGTCGCTGGGCCGAGGCACGGCAGGAAAACCGCCACCAATAAAACCGGTATGATTTTGAACAGCATTTTCATGCAGTTTCGATATATCTCGGGAAAGTGGGAAATTGCCGCGCAGCCTTGTGCCGTCCCCGGAGAGGGCGGCCCATCCACCCCAACGGCGCGAAACCCATATTTTACAGTGCCATAGAACATATGCCGGAAGCAACACCCCTCAGGAGGGCCCTCCTCCGCCACCCCGTCCCCCATTCCCCTGGCGCCCCGCAACCGGTCCGGGTACCCTGAGACCAGGGCGGCGGCCCATCCCGGCCGCCCGCGGCCTACCCCCGACCAAGAGGAGCGTCACGCATGAGCCAAGGCGGTTTCACCACCCCGCGCGAGGAGCGGTATCTGGAAGACTACGTGGAGGGCGCGGTCCACGAGTACGGCCCGGTGAGCCTCACCGCGGAGGAGATCATCGAGTTCGGCCGCAAGTACGACCCCCAGGCGTTCCACACCGACCCCGCGGCGGCCCGGGAGTCCGTGTACGGCGGGCTCATCGCCAGCGGGTGGCAGACCTGCGCCGTGTTCATGCGCCTGTTCGTGGAGGGCTACCTCCCCGGGCCGGCCAGCCTGGGCAGCCCCGGGGTGGATGAGCTGCGCTGGCTGAAGCCGGTGCGCCCCGGCGACCAGCTCTGGGCTCGCATCACCATCCAGCAGGTGAAGCCCTCCCACAGCAAGCCCGACCGCGGCGTGGTGTACTCCTTCTGCGAGATGTACAACCAGACCGGCGAGGTGGTCTGCACCATGCTGGCCCTGAACCTGGTGCGCTTGCGGGAGCCGCGCTAGCCGCGTCTCCGGCCCGTCCGGCGGGCTTTCGCGCCGCTCCCCGCCGGGCCCGGCCCGGCAGAAACCCGCCGCCCGCTTTTTGGCCGGGGAGGCGGAGCCCCTTTCCCTGAACCCCTCTGCCCAGCCTCGGCCGGGAGCCGCCGGGGCTCCGGCGGCCCGTGGCAGCCGCCCGGCGGTCCACCCATCCCCTTTTCGCCAAACTGGAAAAAAATCAGCCACCCTGGCTTTCAGCTTTCCACCCCCCTCCCGGGCCTCCGCAAAGCCCTTGCAGTTAAGACCCGCAATAACTTACGTTAATTAAAAGGCTATGAGAGCGGTACACTTCTTGCTCTATCCAGCAGCCGTAGATGTGTCCGGACCATTTATCTGACAAGGGAGGGGATGCGATGCGCCGAAAATTTCTGGGACTGATGGGTCTTTTGCTCGCAGCCGCCGTGGGCCTCATGATGATGCCCGGCATGGCTTCGGCGGAACCGATCAAACTAACCTATTCCTGCTTCTTCCCGCCCACCCACATCCAGTCCAAGCTGGCCGAGGCGTGGTGCAAGGAGGTGGAGAAACGCTCCGGCGGCAAGGTGGTGGTGGAGTACTACCCCGGCCAGACCCTCACCAAGGCCGCCCAGGTCTATGACGGGGTGGTGCAAGGGCTGTCGGACATCGGCTTCAGCCTTTTCGGCTACACCCGCGGCCGCTTCCCGGTCATGGAGGTGGTGGACCTGCCCCTGGGTTATCCCAACGGCATGGCGGCCACCCAGGTCATCAACCAGGTATATGACAAGTTCAAGCCGGCCGAGCTGAACGCGGTGCAGGTGATGTACCTGCACGCTCATGGCCCGGGCCTGTTGCACACCCGCACCAAGCCGGTGAAGACCCTGGAGGATTTGAAGGGTCTGAAGATCCGCTCCCATGGCTTCTCGGCCAAGACCGTGGCCGCCCTGGGCGGCACCCCCGTGGCCATGCCCATGCCCGAGACCTACCAATCCCTGCAAAAGGGCGTGGTGGACGGCGCCATGTACCCCATGGAGTCCAACAAGGGCTGGAAGCTGGGCGAAGTGGTCAAGTACGGCACCCTGCACTATTCCATGGCCTACACCTCCGGCTTCTTCGTGGTCATGAACAAGGACAAGTGGAACTCCCTGCCTGACGACGTGAAGAAGGTCATCACCGAGATCAACCAGGAGTGGATTCCCAAGCACGGCCAGGCCTGGGTGGACAGCGACGCGGAAGGCAAGGCCTTCTTCGAGTCCAAGGGCGGCCAGTACATCGCGCTGAGCCCCGCGGAGTCCCAGAAGTGGAAGGAGGCGGTGCAGCCCGTGTTGGTCGAGTACGTCAAGGACGCCGACGCCAAGGGCCTGCCCGGCCAGGCGGCCCTGGACTTCACCATCGAGACGCTGACCAAGCTGTCGGCCCAAAAGTAATCTCGCGGGCGGGGCGGCCCTCCGGCCGCTCCGCCTGGCCAATCGGGACCTGGGGGAGACGACCGTGGAAACCTGGCAGCAGTTGATAAGGGGGATGGTGGGGCTTTTGAAGCGGCTGGGCGGGGCGGCCCTGGTGGGGATGATGGCCCTGACCTGCGTGGACGTGATCATGCGCGGCGTCAACTTCCCCCTGTTCGGGGCGGTGGAGATCGTCAGCCTCCTGGCCACCGTGGTTCTGGCCTGCGCCATGCCGCTGACCCACCTGGAGCATGGCCACGTGGGGGTGGACATGCTGGTGCGCAAGTTCCCGCCCCGGGTCCAGTTGCTGGTGGACTGCTTCACCGGAGTTTTGAGCGCGGCGATTTTCGGTTTGGTTTGCTGGCAGATGTTCCTTTACGCCGGCACCCTGCGGCGGTCGGGCGAGGTCTCCATGAGCGTGGGCCTGCCCAGCTACCTCATCGTGTACGTGGTGGCGGTAGCCTTCGGAGCGCTGTTCCTGGTGATCTTGACGGAGCTGGTGGACAATCTCAGAAAGGTCGTGCGCTCATGAGTCAAACCGCGGTGGGGCTTCTGGGAATCGCCCTTCTATTAATCATGTTCTTCAGCCGGATGCCGGTGGCCTATGTCATGACCCTGGTGGGCTTTTTGGGCTTCGGCTATGTGGTCAGCTTCGAAAGCGCCCTGAAACTGTTGTCCCGCGACTTTTTTGACATCTATTCTTCCTACGGCCTGACGGTAATCCCCCTGTTCATCTTCATGGGGCAGATTGCCTTCAACGCCGGCATCAGCCGCCGGCTCTACGACTCGGCCTACAAGACGGTGGGCTCCTACCGGGGCGGGCTGGCCGTGGCCACGGTCCTGGCCTGCTGCGCCTTTGGCGCGGTGTGCGGCTCCTCCCCGGCCACGGCGGCCACCATGGCCACGGTGGGCATGCCGGAGATGCGCCGCTACGGCTACGGCGCGGAGCTTTCCGCCGGCACCGTGGCCTCGGCGGGCGGGCTGGGCATGCTCATGCCCCCCAGCGTGGTGATGATCGTCTACGGCATCCTCACCGAGCAGTCCATCGGGGCCCTGTTCGTCAGCGGCATTGTGCCGGCGGTGTTCATGACCTTGATTTTCGCGCTGACCGTGTGGGTGTACTGCCTGATCTACCCGGAGCAGGGCCCGGCCGGCGAGCATTTCACCTGGGCCGAAAAGCTCCGCTCCCTCAGCAAGACCAGCGAGACCATGGCCGTGTTCGTGCTGGTCATGGGCGGGCTGTTCCTGGGGGTGTTCACGCCCAACGAGGCCGGGGCGGTGGGCTCGGCCGCGGTGTTGGCCGTGGCCCTGTTCCGCCGCCAGCTCACCTGGGCCGGCTTTGTCAAAAGCGTGTACGAGACGCTCCGGACCTCCTGCATGGTCCTTCTCCTGATCGCCGGGGCGGTGGTGTTCGGCCACTTCCTGGCCGTGACCCGCATACCCTTCAACGTGGCCAACTGGGTGGCTTCCTTCAATTGGCCGGGCTTCGCCATCATCGGCCTGATCGTCCTGGTGTATCTGATCGGCGGCTGCTTTATCGACGCCCTGGCCCTGATCATGCTCACCATCCCCATCTTCTATCCCATCATCACCAACCTGGGCTACGACCCCATCTGGTTCGGGGTCATCATCGTGCTGGTCACCCAGATGGGGGTCATCACGCCGCCGGTGGGCATCAACGTCTACGTGGTCAACGGCATTGCCCAGGACGTACCCCTGGAAAAGATATTCAAGGGAGCCCTGCCCTTCCTGTTGGCCCTGGTGGTGGGCACCGGCATCATCACCTTTGTCCCGCAGATCGCCACTTGGCTTCCCAATTTGATGTATCACTAGGAAGAGGCTCGCCCATGCAAACCATGGAAACAACCGGCCGGAGCGGCGTCTCCAGCCCTGGGACGGCTGCCGCCGCGGCGGGGCTTGACGCAAGTCCTTACTGGAATCCTTACCTGGAAACCCTGGACCCCGAGGCTCTCCGGCAGTTGCAGCTCAAAAAGTTCCAGCGCATCGTGGCCTGGGGCTATCAGCGCTCGCCCTTTTACCGGGAGCTTTACCGGGGGGCCGGCCTGGAGCCGGGGGACATCCGGACTTGGGATGATGTCCGGCGGGTGCCCAAGGTGGACAAGGCCCTGTTGAAGGAGGCCCAGGCCGGCGAGCCCTTCCCCTACGGCGGGCTGTTGTGCGTGCCGCTCACGGAGGTGGTGGAGTTCCGCCAGACTTCGGGCACCACGGGCAAGCCCATCTACCAAGCCGACGCCTGGGCCGATTGGGAATGGTGGTCCGAAGCCTGGTGCTACATCCTGTGGTCCCAGGGCTACCGCCCCACGGACCGGGTCTTCCTACCCTTTGGCTACAACATCTTCGTGGCCTTCTGGGCGGGGCACTACGCGGCCGAGAAAATCGGTTGCGAGGTGGTGCCCGGCGGCGTGTTGGACACGGTGGCCCGGCTCTTGAAGATCCAGGAGTTGCAGGCCACGGCCCTCATGGGCACCCCCACCTACCTGCTGAACATGGCTGAAGTGGCCCGCAGCAAGCTGGGCCTCGACCCGGCCAGCCTGACCATCCGGAAGATCACCTGCGCCGGCGAGCCCGGGGCCTCCATCCCGGGCACCAAGGACCGTTTGGAAAGCTCCTGGGGCGCCAAGGTCTATGACCACGCCGGGGCCACCGAGATCGGGGCCTGGAGCTTCGAGTGCGCCGCCCAACCCGGCGGCCTGCACGTCAACGAGGGCCTGTTCCTGGTGGAGATCGAGGATTTGCAGACCGGCGAGATCATCACCGAGCCGGGCCGGGCCGGCAAGATGATCATCACCGCCTTTGACCGCCTGGCCCAGCCCTGCATCCGCTTCGACTCCAAGGACATCATCGAGTGGGCCGCGGCCCCCTGCCCCTGTGGCCGCACCTACCGGCTCATCAAGGGGGGGGTGCAGGGCCGGGCCGACGACATCACCAAGGTGAAGGGCGTGCTGCTCTCGCCCTCGGCCATCGAGGCCGTGGTGCGGAGCTTCCCCGAGCTGTCCGACGAATACGAGGTGGTGGTGGAGCGGATCGGCGACAGCGAGCGCATCCTGCTCAAGGTGGAGCCCGGCGGCGGCGCACCGGAGCTGGGCGAGGAAGTCCTGAAGCGGCTCAAGAACGAGCTGCGGCTCCAGACCAACCTGGGCTACGCCCTGGAGGTGCACCCGACCGGCAGCCTGACCCGCTACGAGGCCAAGGCCCGCCGGTTCAAGGACCTCAGGAAGGGCCACTGAGGCCCGGCCGGGGAGGGGGGCAACCCCGCCCGACAGGCTCCCAAGGAACCCACAGCTTACCCGGAGGGTGGCGTTGGAACAGCGTAAACTGGAAGCATACAAGGAGCGGCTGGGGCTCTTGCGGGAACAGGGCGAGGCTCTCCGCCAGGAGGCCGGCGACTTTCCCGCCCTGGAGCGCAACTGCGCGCGACTCCTGGCCAGCCTGAAGATGATGGAGATCGATCTGGGCCTCTTGACCGTCCCCGAAGTCTGACCGGGGCGGCGTCAGGTCAAATTCTCGCTACCCCACCCGGCCTCCGGGGCGGCTTTCACGAGGAGCATGGACCTTATGGCCATCATCACCATATCGCGGCAGGTGGGCAGCCTGGGCGACGAAGCGGCCGCGGCCCTGGCCGAGGAAATGGGCTACCGGCAACTGACCGCCGCCGAGGTGCACCAGGTGGCGGCCGGGCACGACCCGGGTTTCGCCAAGGACCTGGAGAAGCTGGGCCGGGAGGGGCATCCCGGCTTCTGGGAAAAGTTGCTCCTGGGCTGGGCCTACTACGCCTCGCTGTACGCGGCGGTGATCTACGAGTTGGCCAGCCAAGACAAATACATCATCATGGGCCGGGGGGCCCAGGTGGTGCTCAAGGACGTGCCGGGTGTGGTGCGCATCAGGGTGGTGGCGCCCACCGAGGTGCGGGTGGCGCGCCTGGGCCAAAGCTTGGGCTTGTCCCCGGAAGAGGCCCGTTCCTATTTGGAAAGCCATGACCACGAACGCCGCGAGCTGGTCCGCAATATTTTTGAGCACGACCCCCGCGACTGGAGTCTGTACAACCTGGTCATCAACAGTTCGGCCCTGGACGTGCCCGGCGTAGTGGCCCTGATAAGGCAGGCGCGGGAAGAGCTGGCCCGGGTTAACCCCGGCAAGGCGCCGGTGGAGATTTTGGCCGCCCTGGCCCTGGGCAAGCTGGTGGAGACCCGCGTGCGGCGCAAGGTCCTGCCCAGCAAGCTCCTGACCGCCCGCGGCGAGCCGGGCGGCGTGGTGGTGGTGGGGGGCTACCTGCCCTCGGATACCGACCGCCAAAAGGCCCTGGACCTGGCCGCCCAAACCGAAGGGGTGCGGGAAGTCCGGGACGAAGTCCAGGTCTCACGCTTGCCCGCGTATTATCGGTAGGAGGGGGGAGAGCAGGGAAGCTGTGGGGGGGAACCCTTTTTTGTGAACAAAAAAGGGTTCCCCCCCACACCCC
>JAHLLK010000038.1 GCA_020444165.1 Deltaproteobacteria bacterium
AGAACCGCCTCTTCGCCACCCTGGACCCCACCACCCGCCGTTTGCGCTTCCCCCGGGAACGCGAGGTCATCGTCACCGACACGGTGGGCTTCATCCGCGACCTGCCCGAGGAGTTGACCCAGGCCTTTGCCGCCACCCTGGAAGAGCTGGCCCAGGCCGATCTCCTGTTGCACGTGGCCGATGCCTCCAACCCCATGGTGGAGGAGCAGATCGCCGCGGTGGAGCGCATCCTGGACGATTTGGACCTGACCGAAGCGGGGCGGCTGTTGGTGTTGAACAAGGAAGACGCGGCGGACCCGGAGATGGTGGCGCGGCTGTTGAACCGCTTCGGCGGGGTGGCGGTGAGCGCCCTCCGCCCGGTCACCCTGATCCCCCTGTTGGAGCGCATCGAGGGCCTGGCCTTTGGGCGGCAACCCGCGGAGGGGGCCGAGATGCCCGGCCGCGTACCCGCGCAAACCCCCAGCCCGGGGGAATGGGCGGATGAGAGTGAGGCAGGGGAGGAGTGAGC
The DNA here is from genome assembly GCA_020444165.1 of Deltaproteobacteria bacterium. The sequence continues at coordinate 509 of JAHLLK010000038.1, forward strand.
CTGAACTTAGGCAGACACTGGACAGCGTGGCCTCGTTAAAAATATGAAGTTTTTTGGAGGATGGGGGGTGTGGGGTGAAGGACCCTTTTTTTCAAAAAAGGGTCCTTCACCCCACACCTTCCTCTTTCTCCAACAAAACTCCTAGCTCACCCACGATGCCAGGATGCGGCGGCCTTCCTCCACGTCGCGGCCGATCTGTTGGGCCAGCTCGTCCAGCCCCGAGAAACGCTTTTCGCCCCGGAGATACTCCACGAACTGCAAGCGCACGTGGTGGCCGTAGAGGTCGCCGTGGAAATCCAGGAGGTGGGTTTCCACGCTCAGCTCCGCGTCGCTGAAGGTCGGGTTGGTGCCGATGTTGGTGACCCCGGGGTTGATCCGCCCCGGCGCGATCTCCATGAGGGTGGCGTAGACCCCGGGGCCGGGCAGGAGTTCGTCGGACACCCGGAGGTTGGCCGTGGGGAAGCCCAAGAGCCGCCCGCCGCGGCCGTGCCCGGTGACCACCTCCCCGGCGATGGAGTAATGGCGGCCCAGGAGCTGGCGGGCCCGGCCCACCTGGCAGCTTTTCACCTCCTGGCGCACCCGGGTGGAGGAGACCGGCTGGCCATCCACGATCACCGGGCCCACCACGTGAACCAGGAAGCCGTGGCCCACGCCCTTGGCTTTCAAAAGGTCCAGATCGCCCAGGCCCTTGTGGCCGAAGGTGAAGTCATAGCCCACCACCGCCTCGGCCAGCTTCAGCCGCCCCACCAGGAGCTTGTCCACAAAGGCGTCGGCCGAGAGCAGGGCGAAGTTCTCGTCAAAGCGCACGCAGAGGAGCACGTCCAGGCCCAACTCGCGGATCAGGGCGGTCTTCTGCTCCAGGGGGGTGATGAGCGGCAGGTTCACCGCGGGCCGGAGGACCCGCATGGGGTGGGGTTCGAAGGTCATGGCGATGGAAGTGCCGCCGATGGCCCGGGCCCGTTCCAGGGCCTGGCGGAACAGGGCCTGGTGGCCCAGGTGCACGCCGTCGAAATTACCTATGGTGATGACCGGCCGCGCAAAGCGGGTGGTCAGTTCGTCCAATCCGTTGAGCACGATCATCGAGGGCTTACTCCAAAGCAAACACAAGGGCCCGGACGGGGGAAAAGTTGGGCGAAGCCGCCGTACCGTCCTGGGGCCGGGAACTGGACGGCAAGTTCCGCTTCGGGTAGGTTACCAGCCAGGGCCGGCCACCGCGAGGGGGGCTGCCGGCCGGCCTGGGCCCTGCCGCCGGCATCCTCGCTTCATATTTATTTATCACGGTTTGAGGCCTTGACAAGCAAAGGCTGTGATTATAGACTTCGCCTCGCTGGTTGGCAAGTTACCCTGATTCCAAGGCCAAACGCGTTGCGGGCGGATTGGAAGCTTGCCGGCTGAAAATGCCGAAGTGGCGGAACTGGTAGACGCGCTAGGTTCAGGGTCTAGTGGGGGTATCCCCGTGGGAGTTCGAGTCTCCCCTTCGGCACCAAAAAAAGCAGCTGCGCCGCAATCCTCCGGGGTTGCGGCGTTTTGTTTTGGTGGGGAAAGACCCGGGATGGGTGGTTGGTGCGGGGCAGAATCCAATCCGGGACACGAGCGTTGGGCCGGGCGGGAGGGGCGGATTCCCGGAAGCGGGGTGGTCCCGGGAAGTAGGCGGCTGTGCTCGGCGCGGACCGGGAAAAGGAGAGGGAGAAAAAGCTAAGAGGTTTGGAATAAGGGAAGGGTGGGGCCGGGTTTTTCACTTGCCAAATAGGCACCGCGAGGGGCCGGCGGCCGGACCTCGCCTGCCTCGCAGTCCAACCTGTTTTCCGCGGGGCTCAGGGGCCAAGCACCAAGCGGGTCGGCCAACCCGCCGGCAACCGCCCCAATTGGCGCAGAGGGGGCCCTGTCTGATCAGCAAGTTCACCCGGCCGCTTCGCCCGGTTGCTCCTCCTGGGGCTTCACCGCCAGGGAAGCCGCTTGCTCCCACCGGGCCGGCTCAGAACAGGCCGCTTAAGCCGCCGCAGGCCGCAGCGCACCCACGCCACCTGCCGATCCAGGGCCACGCAACAATGAAAAACCGGCCCGGGAGCACCCCGGACCGGCCTGGCAATTTGGCTATTTCCCACGGCGGAAAATCCCGCCCGGCCGTTTATCGCCTATCTATATATATGCCTCGCCGTCGCCGCTCTTGTCCGGCAGATAGCAGAACGACACCTGGGGGATGGAGAGCTTGCCGCCCTCGTTGGTGTCCAAGACCGCGTAGAAGCCGTTCTTGAGGCTGCCCGGCACGATGACGTTCACCTTGTCGTCGTCCACGAAGAACATCTTGATCAGGGTGTCGTCCTTGCCCATGGCCTTCAGGTCCAGGGTCTTGAAGTCGTAGTTGTGCTCGCTGATCTGGCAGTAGAAAGGGTTGTTGTCGCCGCCCAGGATCAGCACATTGTGCCCGATCTTGCTCATCATCTCGTAGAGCTTGGCCGTGTTGGTCTTGTTCCGGAGTAGTTTGGGGAAGTTGTTCATGGCCTCGGGGCAGACGCGGCTGAAGATGGCCGGGGCGCGGGTGACCAGGGCCTTGAACTTGCCGCCCAGCATCTCCCAGCGCTTGGCCTCGCCGCCGCCGGCCAGGTCCGTGAAGAAAGGCTGGAGCTGCTTGATGAGCTGCACCTTGCGGGCATAGGCCGCGGCCTCGCGCTCGTCGTAGGCCAGCTGGTCCCGGTCTTCCTTTACCGGTTCGGTGAGCTTTTGCAGCCGTTGGATGCGCGCCTGCAGGTTGCGGTAGCGGTTCACCAGGTCCTGGGCCTCCTCCAGGGCGCGGGCCAGGAAGTTGTTGTCCCCGTCGCCGGCGATGTGCAGATTGTTGGCGTTGGCGAAATCCCGCTCCATCTCGAAGATCATGGCCGCGCTGTAAACGTCGTTTAGGTTGCCCAAAAAGATGCTGCCGCCGATGTCCCGGGGCTTCTTGGACAGTTCGTTCCGCAGCTGTTTAAGACGGGCCACCAGCATCCGGTTTTCACTTTGATTGCGGGCGAAGGGCAGGTCTCCGAAAACACCGTATCGCATGAGCTTTAACCTCGGCAAGTAAAGGGGCCCAACCGCAGGGGCAAGGGCGCAGGATCATTAGCTCTTGATAAGCAAGAACATATCGTAGCAGATTACGCCGGACAACTCCATGCGCCTACGGCAAAAATGCTTAAAGCGTGACCCTGGGGGCCGCCCGGCCGGGTGCGGTCATGTCGCAGGGTGAAACACGGGGCGGGCCAGGAGAGACGTACCCCGCCCCCGGGCCCGCCCCGCCCGTTAAAGACCTATAAACACCACAATAAAAACCACAATAAAAACCACAATAAAACGGCTAAATGGTTTGGCCCGGGAACGCCTCGGAGACGGGAGCGGGCCCTGGCGTCGACGTCCGGGGGCCCCTGGGCCCGGTCCGGCAAGGCGGGAGGGCCGCGATTTCCGGGGGAAGAGGGGATAAGGGCCGGTTTCGCGGCTTCTGCGGCCGTGACAACCGCCCGCGAAATACCCTTTCGAACCGCCAGGCCATTGCCCTCGGAGAGGGGCCGGCACGGCCGTGGAATGGCGCGCAACGAAGTGTTTCCGGGATAAATGATTGTCGGCGGTTTGAATACTTGGCAAAATGAGCAATAGACAAAATTCCAAATAAAAAAAATTGCCCACTGCCAAAACCCTGCTTTAAACTAATAACCAGGACAGAACGTTTCATAAGGAAACGCCGCGGTAGAAAAAAAAGGGGCGGAGAAATTGGAGAACTATAACATAAAAAATAAAAAAAACGGTCAGTTGGAGCCGCAGGCCAAAGCGGGGAGGTTTGTAGTATGTTCGCTTGCACCGCTTGGCTGCGGGAATAACAAACGTGTTCACCCGGAAAAAATGGCCACTTTTTCTGCTACTAAATCTGATGCCGCTACGGGTTTTGTAGTAGCTGACGCTGGATTTGCTCTGACCTTGTCGTGGGACATCTTCCTTGATTGTGCCTCTGAGAAAAATACCTACGCCAAAAAAAGAAAACGGCCCATAAGGCTAATTGACGCCGTGAAAAGCGCGAAATCCGTGCGCGGAGCTTCCCGGCCGACCCTGGGGTAACCCCCGGCGAGGGCGGAGACCGCCTACCGTAAATTCCGGGGGACCTCTTTCCCGGCAGCTTGCCGGCCTGAAGAAAAATAGGGGGAAATTCCCACCGCTGGCCAGTTTTCTGGCTGGCGGGCGGGTGGGATGTAACATTCGATCCGTTTTCAGACCCACTACACAGGAGAAAAGGTATGCAACGAAAGTTTGGTGGACCACTCATCCTGGCCCTGTTGCTGGTCAGCCTGATGGTCCCGGGTTTGGCCGCCGGTCCGGCGGCCGCCGCCACGGCCACCGGCGTCTTGCCACCGACGCAGCTCGGCTGGGAGATCATGAACGCTTCCGTGGTAGACCCCGGCACCAAGGTCCAGACCAAGGATGGGGTGATGATCACCGGTTGCAAAGTCACCGCCACCGCGGTGGGCGCCAAAGCCGGCAACCCCCTTCCCCAGGCTAAGTTCGTGCTGGAGTTTTCCCTGTTCCAGCCGGCGGCGGCCATGCCGGGCCAGCAGGCCGGTCAATGGAGCCTTTCTGGTTCCTGGCAGATTCAGCCGGAGAATTGGTCGGAGGCCGACGCCAAGGTGCGCTATAGCGAGAACTTGGTGAAGGGCGGCATCCAGGCCACTCTGCCCGCCAATCCCTTTGAGACGATGGTCAACTACACCGCGCAGGTGCGGGTGACCTCCGCTTCGGGGGTTCCCACCAACACCAAGGGCACTTTCTTGGGCAATGAAGACTTTGAAGGTCAGCTCCAGTTCGGTCTGAACGCCAGAATGAACCGGGCCGCCAGAGTCAAGGGGGTGCAGCCATGAGCAAGCGGATTAACCAGGCAGCGGCTCCCAGACTCCTGCCTCTGGCCATTTTGGGCCTGGCCCTGATCGCCGGCCTGACCGTATGGGGCCTTTCCCCGGCCCTGGCCGACCTGCCCGGGCGGCCCAGCCCGGCCAACCACGCGGTGCCCAACCCGGGCACCCAGTCGCAGGAACTCACCAACATCACTTTGCCGGCTGAGTTCAACGTGTTCGAGTTCGTGGTCACCTGCGCCGGGTGCCACGGCGGCGGCATCATGCAGCAGGCCGGGCATTTCGCGGTTTGGTCCGGCAGCAGCATGGCCAACGCGGCCCGGGACCCCATCTTCCGGGCCAACCAGCAGATCGTCAACGACGCCCTGAAGACCGAGATCGGGGACGGCGGCGGCAACATCTGCATCCGCTGCCACAGCCCCAACGCCTGGTTCTCCGGCCGCACCGATCCCTTCCTTAACGGAACGGGCGACGCCAGCGGCCTGATCCACAGCCTGGTGCTCTCCACCGACGACGAGGGCGTCTTGTGCGAGTTCTGTCACCGCACCCAGGGTTCGGTGACCATGAAGCGGGCCGACCTGAACGCGGCCGACCCGGTGTGGAAGATGCTGGCCGGCCTCTATGACTGGCCCCACGCCGGCCTCGACTACCCCCAGGGCCCCCTGGCGGGCAACCCCTATGGCGACTCCACCTTCCAGGTCAACGACGCCATGAGCTACGGCGGCAAGTACGCCGGCATCACGCACCCGTATTTCAGCGATGACAATGCCACCGGGGGTTTCGGCGGCACCTACACCGGCCAGATCTTCGGGGTGGACGCCACCACCGGCCTGCCGGTCTATGCCGCCGACGGCAGCCTGACCATGGTCAACGAAGTGCCCATCGGCCCGCCGGAGGACTTGGGCGGCAATCCCATCTACGAGAATCAGGCCGTTTCCCCCGAGCACTCCACCTGGGGCGGCGGCACGGTGGGTTTCATGACCACGCCGGAGTTCTGCGGGTCCTGCCACGACCTCACCATACCGGTCACCAACCACGGCATGCCCGAGCAGCGCACCTACACCGAGTGGAAGTACAGCGCCTATTCCAACACCGTGGGGCCGGATTACCAGCGCTGCCAGGACTGCCACATGCCCACCATGAAGCATGAGTGGGACGACAACGCCAGGGTCTCCCTGAACCCCGACCCGACCCTGGCCGGCTGGTTCCCCTACGCCAAGGACCGCAACGCCTTTGGCGGCACCACCTTCCACAAGCTGTCGGGTTCCAACCGGGACCTGCAGGACATGCTGAAGCTCCTCTACCCCGAGGTGGACTTGGAGCCCATGGGCGCGCCCACGGGCAACGACCCGCGCGTGTTCCCCGGCCAGCTCTCCTCGCGGGACATCGCCTGGGACCGCACCCGGGAGTACACCGAGCTTAAGATCAGGGACGCCGTGACCCTGGAGATCGTGTCGGCCACCGTGGCGGCGGGACGCGGCCAGGTTCAGGTGAAGGTGACCAACAACGCCGGTCACCGGATCCCCTCGGGCTACCCCGACGGGCGGCGCTTCTGGATCCAGATGAACGTGTTCAACAACACCAACCAGGACCTCGTGTACCAGAGCGGGTACTACGACCAGGACACCGCCACGCTGTACAACGACGGCACCATGGCCGGCATCACCCGGGCCCAGACGCCCGTGATCGACGGCGACAGCAACCAGGTGATGATCTACGAGAAGCGCACCGGCATGGGCCCGGACGGCGGTCCCTACGCCATGTCGGTGAGCCTTTTGAACCATCAGATCCTTTTCGACAACCGCATCCCCCCGTTGGGTTATGACCGCGCCTCCTATTCGGCCGCCGGCACCAAGTTCTACAAGTACGCCGGCACCGAGGCCGCGGCTACTCCCTCGGAGGACATCAACCGCTATCCCGACGGCCAGAACTGGGACTTGGTGACCTATAACTTCGACGTCCCGGCCGGGGTGACCAGCGCCGACCTGCGGGTGCAGGCTTCTCTCCAGTGGCAGACCCACACCCGGGAGTTCATGGAGTTCCTGAAGGACAACAACACCAACACCTACCGTCCCCAGGGTCCGCCGGACATCCTGGATCCCAATTATCCCAACAACCCCACCTACTTGAGCGACTCCTTCGCCACGACCACCGGCACGGCTTGGGCCGACATGACCGACCTGGCCGGCAATGCGCTCCGGGACAACTGGGGCGGCCTGGCCTATGCCGCCTGGCTGAAGACCGGCAAGGGCGCCCCCTGGACCGCGGCCAAGGCTGACAACAAGCTGACCGGGGCTCCCACCGCGCCCACCGGGCTGCAGGTGCTGGCGGTGACCAACGCGGCCCTGGGTCTGCCCGATCCCTGCTCGCACCTGCTCACCTGGAATCCGGTGAACGGGGTTGACGGCTACGTCGTGTGGATGCGTTACGGCGCCGACACCAGCGATCCCACCCTGCCGGCTTCCACCGCGGACTGGGACCGCATCGCGGTGATTCCGGCCGGCACCCAGCAGTACCTCTCCGACGCCCTGAACGTGGCCAAGACCTACCAGTACCGCGTCCAGGCCTTCAACGCGGTGGGCCTGAGCGGCTTCTCGACCGAGGTCTCCGGGCTGACCCCCACGGACCTCCCCTTGCCGCCCATCAACCTGGTGGCGATGGCCACCACGGCCAACTCGGTAACCCTGACCTGGGCCGACCAGGCGGACAACGAGACCGGCTTCATCATTCAGCGGCAGGATGTGCCGGTCACGGCCGACTTCCAGACCGTGGCCATGATCCCGACGTCCAACGGTACGGCCGTTGGCGGGGTCAACTGGACCGACACCACCGTGGGTGCTTCCAGCACCTACAACTACCGGGTGACCTCCTACAACGCCTCCGGCTGGTCCACCTGGACCACCCCGGCCCAGGCCACCACGGCCGGACAGCCCACGGCGCCGGTGTTGAGCGGCAACTACATTACCAACTACGAGTCCCGGTTCAGCTGGACCGTTTCCAACGGGCCGGTGATCGGCTACAAGCTGCAGCGAAGCACCGATCAGCTGCTTTGGACCTCCTTCCCGGTCTTCCAGACCACCCAGCGGAGCTACGCCGACGCCACCACCCAGCCTTTGACCACCTACTACTATCGGGTGATCGCCCTCTCTTCGCAGGGGGTGGACTCGGTGCCTTCCAACGTGGTCACCATCACCACCAACCTGCAGCCGGCGCCTTCGCAAGCCCTGTTGATGTACCGGCTGTACAACCCCAACAACCAGAGCCACTTCTTCACCACCAGCGCCGCCGAGGCCTGGAACGCGGTTAACGCCGGCCTTTCCGACGAGTTCACCGGCAACAATTGGCTGTTCTGCCTGTGGATGAACCAGGTCAACGGCACCCGGCCGGTGTTCCGGCTCTACAACCCCAACGATGGGCACCACTACCTGACCCTGCGCGGGGCCGAGAAGGACGCCCTGCTGAACCTGGGCTGGACCCTGGAGAAGATCACGGGATACCTGTATCCCGCCACCCAGCCCTACACCAGGGAGATCTTCACCTTCTACGTGCCCGCCACGGGTAACCACCTCTACACCATGAACCCCAACGAGGCCGCCTTCATCATCGCGAACCTGCCCAGCTGGTTGCAGGCGAACTCCTTGGGCTGGGGCTACCGCAACACCGAGCTGCAGATGAATCCGCAGCCCGCGCCCCGCGCCCTGATGGCGACCAAGTAAGGCCGCCGGGGCTTGTAACCCTAACCTGAAACGTCCGCCGGCTGCGGCCGGCGGACGTCCTCCAGCCAAACCTCTACCTTCCGCCCGGGGCCTCCCCCGGGCGGAATTTTATTTGGTGCGGGGCAGCGGCAGCGGTGGCCTTGACTGTACCGTATGGTATAGTGGCTACCAACCGCATCACCCGGAGGAGGGCTTGGAAAATCGGGACCGCATCATCGCGGAAGCGCTGGGGCTCTTCAGCCAGCGGGGCTACGCCGCCGTGGGTGTGCAGGAGATCGCCGCCGCGGCCGGGGTGACCAAACCCACCCTCTATCACTATTTCGGCAGTAAGAGGGGGCTCCTCCGGGAGATCCTGGAGGAGCGCTTCCTGGCCCTGCTGGGGCGGGTGCGGCCGGCCGCGGCGTATTCGGGCGACCTGCCCCTCACCCTCTACCGGCTGGCCCAGGCCTACTTTTCCTTTGCCAGGGAAAACGAGGAGTTCTACCGCTGGCAATTGGCCATGTGGTTCGCTCCGCCCCAGAGCGAAACTTTTTTGGAGGTCACCCCGTGGAACCGGCGGCAGCAGGAAATGCTGGAAGAGCTGTTTCTGGCCGCGGCCCGGGACCACGGCAACATGAAGGGGCGCCACCAGCGCTACGCGGCCACCTTCCTGGGCATGGTCAACACCTTGGCCGGCCTGGCCTTGCAGGGCTTTACCCGCTTGGATGACACCCTGGTGTTCCAAGTGGTGCACCAATTCATGCACGGCATCTATTCCTGAGTCGATAACGCGGCCCTGGGCTGAGGCGGGGGCCGTCTTTTTAGGTTGATCAGTATACCAATCGGTATAGAGAGGAGCGCAAACCATGCCGGCTTGGGTCCAGGACGCCTTGTTCTACCACCTCTTCCCTCTGGGGCTCTGTGGCGCCCCCCGGCACAATGACTTCACGGCCCCGCCCACCCCGCGCCTGGAGGCCCTGGGCCCCTGGCTGGACCAGGCCCGCGACCTGGGGGCCACGGCCCTCTTGTTGGGACCGGTGTGGGAAGCCACTTCCCACGGCTACGACACCGCCGACTTCTTCCAGGTGGACCGCCGCCTGGGCGACAACGCCACCCTGGCCTGGTTGGCCGGCGAGGCCCGGCAGCGGGGTCTGAAGCTGGTGCTGGACGGGGTGTTCCACCACGTGGGCCGCGACTTCTGGGCCTTCCGCGACGTGCTGGACCAGGGGCGGAATTCCCGCTTCGTGGACTGGTTTTACCTGGATTTCCAGAGGCGGAGCCCCCTGGGCGATCCCTTTGCCTATGAGACCTGGCGGGGGCACGGCGATCTGGTGAAGCTGAACCTGGCCAACCCCGAGGTGCGGGGCCACCTCTGGGAGGCGGTGGCCACCTGGCTCCGGGAGTATCACCTGGACGGGCTCCGGCTGGACGCGGCCGATCACCTGCCCCTGGAGTTCCTGCGGGACCTGGCCGCCCATTGCCGCCGCCTGAAGCCGGAGTTTTGGCTCTTGGGCGAGGTGGTGAAGGGTGATTACCTGCCCTGGCTGGGGGAGGGGGGCCTGGACGCGGTGACCAACTACGAGGCCTACAAGGGCCTCTACTCCAGCCAGGTGGATGGCAACTATTTCGAGATCGCCTACACCCTCCGGCGGCAGTGCGGGGAATACGGCCTGTATGGCCCGGCCAACCTTTACAACTTCCTGGACAACCACGACGTGGCCCGCTTGGCCAGCCGGCTGGGCAATCCGGCCTCGCTTTACCCGGCCCACGCCCTGCTGTTCACCATGCCGGGCATCCCCTCCCTGTATTACGGCAGCGAGTTCGGGGTGCCGGGGGAGAAGGCCGCGGAGCATGACTGGCCGCTCCGCCCGGCCCTGGACCTGGCCGGCCTGGCCGCGGCGGCGCCCCAGCCGGACCTGCCCCGGGCCGTGGCCCGCCTGGGCCGGGTGCGGGCCGAGCTGGCCGCCCTCAGGCACGGCGATTACCAGCAGGTGGAGGTGGGCCCCCTGCACCTGATCTTCCTGCGCCGCACCCCGGAATCCACCGTGCTGGTGGCGGTCAACGGCGGCCCGCAGGCCATTTGGCGGCGGGTGAAGCTCCCCGGCCTCGGCGAGGGTAAGCTGACCGACCGGCTGAACCAGGGGGAATCGTTGGCCGTGCGGGGAGGCGAGGTGGAACTGGGGCCCTTGTGGCCCTTTTGGGCGCGGGTGCTGGAGTGGCGGGCCGGCCGCTGAGCCGGGGAAGGGAGCCGGTCGGGGCGATTTCCCCTGCCGGCTCCTAACCGGAGAAGCCCCGGAAAAAGCGCTGGAAGATCAGCTCGGCCAGTTGGTCCGGGGGCAGGGGGCCCTGGGGGTCGTACCACTGGTAGATCCAGTTGCACAGGCCCACCAGGAGCATCACGTGGGCCGACGGGAAGGGGAGCTCCTTGCCGGTTTGCCGGCAGTATGCCTCCAGGGCGTCCCGCCAGTACACCAGGTAGGCGCGCTGCTTGTCCTTGATGATTCTGTGCCACTCGCCGGAAAGGCAGTTTTCGTCGTGGATGATCAGTTTGCTGCCGTGCACGTCCCGGCAGTAGAGCTGTACCTGGAAGTTGATATAGGCTTTTAAACGCTCTTCCGGATCGGAAACGCTTTTCTGTAGCTGGTCGATGCCGGCCAGCAACTGGTCCATGTAGCCATCCAGGATGATGAACAGGAGCTCTTCCTTGCTGGAGAAGTAGTAGTACAGGCCAGCTTTGGTCATGCCCGTGGCTGCGGCGATATCCCGGATGGAAGCTTTTTCGTAGCCCATTTGGCAGAGGATTTGACCGGCCGTGGCGTAGATTTCCTCGGCCCGCTGCCGGCTGAGCTCTTTGCGGGACAACATGGCAGGCAGAATCCTTCCTGAAGAGCGGAGATGGCGGCGCCGGCCACCTCCTGGCCTGGCCTGGTCCGCCCAGGAGCCACCCGGTTCCGGCCGGTATCCCTCCGCCGGCCAGGCGTTTTCCAGACCGGAACTGACCAGGCGATAAATCTTTTCCCAGCCAGACCTGGCGACCACCTGCAACCTTATTACTGGTTTTCCCCTCTGAATTCAAAGGAAAAAGGCCCTGGCCCGGCCGGGGCCAGGCGGGAGGCGGGAAGCGAAGGCCCGGCCGGTCCGGGGTATGGCGCGGCCCATCTTTCCTCCGGCTGACGCGGAATGTCGCCGGATTGTTACAGACCCCGGGACCCGGAGACCAGGGCGCGGTAGTAGAATATTACTACCATCCTAGATATCTGGCGGGCGGGGAGAGACCCCGCATCCCCGCCTGTTTTGGAGAGACGCATGGATAAAAAAGCCAGCATACTGTTTCTTTGCACGGGAAATTCCTGCCGCAGCCAGATGGCGGAAGGCTGGACCCGGCAGCTCAAGGGCGAGGAGTTCGAGGTGGCCAGCGCCGGCGTCGCGCCCCAGCCCGTGGACCCCCGGGCCGTGCAGGTCATGGCCGAGGCCGGGGTGGACATCAGCGGCCAGACCAGTAAGGACGCGGGCCAGTTCACGGGGCGGAGCTGGGATTACGTGGTGACCCTGTGTGACAACGCCCGGGAGTCTTGTCCCTACTTCCCGGGCCTGGGGCGGCTGATCCACCGTGGCTTTGACGATCCGCCTTTCCTGGCCCAGGGGGCCACCAGCGAGGAAGAAGCCCTGGCGCCTTACCGCCGGGTGCGGGACGAGATCCGCCAGATGGTCGAGGGCCTGCCGAAATCGTTGGAAGATTAGCCGGCCCGCGCCCGGTCGGGGGTAGGGGCCGGGCGCTCTTTGGGCAAGGTGGGCAGGCCGGCCGCCGAGCGGGGAGCGGGGCAGGGCGCCGGGAGGCCCGGCGCGGCCCGCCCCCCCGGCCGGGCGCGGGCCGGGCAGCCTGCATCTCCCATCATTCAGCCTTGCCAATCCTGGCGATAAAATAGCCGAAGAAGATCAAAAAGCCCCAGAAAAAGCATGCTCCGGACCTTCTGTTCCGCAAGGTTCCGGGGGGCTTCGCCGTGGGCTTGGCTCCGGCCATCTTGACCCGGTTGGGCAACCTCTATATCCTGCTCCCACGCCATACGGTCATCACTATCCCGCCTGCCCCGGCGCGAGGGGCCTGAAGGCTTCCCGCAAAGCCGTCAACCAAAAGACTTGGCCGGCCTGGCCAGCCCCGGGATTGGCTGGGGTGTTAACCCCGTCAGCACCGTCATGGTGACCGGGCCGGCCTTTCTGATCCTGCGGAGGCGCCTGGGAGGAAGCTGCCATGAAACTCCAAAGCATTTTCATTTGGCTGGGCCTGGCCCTGGTGCTGGCCACGGGCCCGGCCCAGGCAGGAGAGCCACTGCCCCTGGTGGCCGTGGTCACCACGGGGGGGACCATTGCCGAAAAGGCCGACCCCCGGACCGGAGGGGCGGTTCCCGCGGTTTCCGGGGAGGATCTGGTGGCCTCGGTGCCCGCCCTGGCCAAAGTGGCCAGGCTGCGGGTGACCACGGTCTGCAACATGGATTCGTCGCAGATGTGCCCGGAGATCTGGGTCAAGCTCAGCCGGGCCGTGGATCACGAACTGGCCGATCCGGAGGTGGCGGGCGCGGTGGTCACCCACGGCACCGACACCATGGCCGAAGGCGCGTTTTTCCTGGACCTCACCGTGAAAAGCCCCAAGCCGGTGGTGTTCGTGGGAGCCATGCGCCACGCCGGCGACCTGAGCCCCGACGGCCCGGCCAACCTCCTGAACGCGGTGATCCAGGCGGCCTCACCCCAGGCCCGGGGCTGGGGCGTCACGGTGACCCTGAACCAGTACGTCAACGCGGCCTGGGACGTGGACAAAACCCAGACCACCAATGTGCAGACCTTCAACTCCGGTGAGCGGGGCTATTTGGGCTATATCACGGGAGGCCGGGTGATCCGTTTCCGGGGTCGGGGTCAGCGTCTGGTGCTGCCCCTGCCCGAGAAGCTGCCCAAGGTGGTGTTGCTCTCCACGTTCGCCGGTGACGACGGGGCGCTGGTCCGGTACGCCGTGGACCGCGGGGCCCAGGGACTGGTGGTCGAAGGCGGGGGGGCGGGCAATGTCAACGCCCAGGTGTTCCAGGCCATCGCGTACGCCCTGGCCAAGGGGGTGGCGGTGGTGATTACCAGCCGGGTTCAGGGAGGCGCGGTGGAGCCCATCTACGGCGATCAAGGCGGCGGCCTGACCCTGCAAAAGGCCGGTTGCGTGCTGGGCGGCTCTCTGCGGGGACCCAAGGCCAGGCTTCTCTTGATGCTGGGGCTGGCCCAAGGCGCGGATACAGCCACCCTGACCGGGTACTTCGACCGGCCTTAGCCGAACCGGCCAGGGGCGGCAGCTCAGTCCTCGGCGGGCTGGCGGCCGGCGTAGACCACGAAGCCGTAGTGCTTGTAATGGCACTCCACCTCCTGGAAGCCCGCCTGCCGCAGCCAGGCCAACTGGTCCGCCAGGGGGGCCAGGCGGTCATAGGCCAGGCGTTGCCGGGCCTCGGCCTGTTGCGTTTCCGTGAGGCCCGCGGCTCGCACCTGGCTCCACCATAAAGCCTGGTAGAACTCCTGGACGGCCGGGGAGGCGCCCGCGGCCTGATCGGCGTTGATGAACAGGCCTCCCGGGGCCAGCCACGACCCAATTTTCCGGAAAATAAGCGGCTTGTCCTCGTGCTCCAGATGGTGGATGGACAGGGAGGAGATGACCGCCCGGAAAGGTCCCAGCCCTTCGGTCCGCAGGTAGTCGCCAGCCACCAGGCTCACGCGGTTCTCTTGCCCCCGGAAACGCTCCCGGGCCTGGGCCAGCATGCCCTCCGAGAGGTCCAAAAGGGTGAGTTGCGCGGCGGGAAAGGCGGCCAGGGCCAGGGCGGCCAACAGCCCCGTGCCGGCCCCCAGGTCCAGGATGGGGAAGGCCTCGCCCAGCCCGGCCGGAGCGGCCAGAGGCAGGAGCGACAGGGCCACCCCGTAAAAATCGTCAAAACAGGGGATGAATTTACGGCGGAGCCCGTCGTACTCCGTCGCGTGGGCATCAAAGGCTTGCTGGATGGTCATGCTTCGGCCTGCCTGGGAGAAAGGAAAAGGGGTTTGGCCGGGGGGGAGGCCCGCGCCCGGCCTGCCTCATCTGCCTGCAAATAAACTGGGCCTGGCGGCCCGGGTCAAGGCCCTGCGGGAGAAAACCGCGCGCCCGGCGGCCCCGGCCCGGCCGGCCGGCGGGGAAGCGCCCCCCAGGGGCCGGAAAACCCCGCCCGGCGCACGCCCGGTGATGGCCAGGCGGCGCCCCGGGGAGTAAAGTAGCCGGGGCGCAACTTCCCCCCGAACAAGGTCCGGGACCAACTATCGGCGCCGGAGACAGGGCTGGGACGCGGCCTCCCCGGACGGGCCCGTCGCCTGGGTGAAGCAGCCCTGGCAGGAGGAAACGGTGGAGGTGAACAAACAGACTCCCACGCAACTGAGCCTCGGCGCCGTGGCCGTCATGGCGGGCCTGGCTCTCTTGTGGGGGGCCAACATGGCGGTGGTGAAGCTGGCGGCCGGCGAGCTGCCGCCGCTCTTGCAAGCCGGTCTGCGCTCCCTGGTGGGGGCGGCGTGTCTCTACGCCTGGATGCGTTTCCAGGGGGTGGCGGCATTCGAGGACCGGGTCACCGTGCTCCACGGCCTGGTGACCGGGCTGATGTTTGGGGCGGAGTTCGGCCTCTTGTACCCCGGCATGATCCTGACCTCAGCCTCCCGGAGCTACCTCCTGCTCTACACTTCGCCGTTCTTCGTGGCCGTGGGCGCCCACTACTGGCTGCCTGGCGACCGTCTCAACGCCTGGAAGGCCAGCGGCCTGGTGCTGGCCTTTGGCGGGCTCATGGTGCTGTTCAGTGAGAAGATGGGCAACTTCTCGCCGCAAGCGCTTTTGGGCGACCTGCTCTCCCTGGGCGCGGGCGCGCTGTGGGGGGCCACCACCCTGTACCTGAAGCGCTATCTGGTCTCCCGGGCCTTGCCGACGCAACTACTTTTCTACCAGCTTTTGTTCTCCGCCCTGCCGCTGTTGGCGGCCAGCCTCCTCCTGGAAGGCGGCCACCCGGTCAGCCTCACGGCCTACGGCTTGTTTTCCCTGTTCTATCAGGCGGTCATCGTGGCCTTCCTCAGCTACCTGGTCTGGTTCAAGATGATCCATTTCTACCCGGTGAGCCTGGTGCAGGCCTTCACCTTCTTCAGCCCGGTGGCCGGGGTGTTCCTGAGCGGCCTCTGGCTCCTGGGCGAGCCGGTGGGCCTCCGGGTGTTTTTGTCCTTGGGTTTCATCAGCCTGGGGTTGGTCATGGTCAACCGTCCCCGCCGGCCGCTGCCGGCCTGAACGCCTGAGGCCTCGCTCTCCGCCTGGCCAGCAACTTCCCGCTTGTCCAAATAGCCAAACATTGTATGATGAATTTGGAGGCACGCCGCATCGGCAACTGGCGCGGTTCTCCCTGGTTCGAGGCCGATGCTCGGCGCCGGACGCACCGCGCATCACTCTCGGGCCGAGAGTTTCCGGCTGCCCCGCATCAGCCGAGCACCCAGGGCAAAATGGGGAATTGCCCTCTTGCGACACCTTCCTGCTTGTTTCCCCGGTCCTGTCGCCGCTCCCGGCCGATCTTCAACTTCACAATCTTGTTTCGGACGTTCCAAGGGAAGGGAGACAAGCTGCATGGAATCATCGAACCTGAAAACTATCTCATTGGGAGCCGTCGCCCTGTTGCTCCTGGGTTGGGTTGGTTGCGGGCCGACCCATGAGCCGGCCGCGCCGGAGAAGACCCCGCAAACCCAGGCGGCCCCGGCGGTTGCGCCGGCCCCCGCCCCGCAACCCGCCAGCGAGCCCTGCCCGCCTCCCTTGCCCCCCGGCGCGAGCGTCTTGCAGCGGCAGGCCCGGGCCATTTTCGGCCTCCTGCCCGCCACCATGCCCGGGGCCGAAACGGACACCCCGGCCATGGCCGTCCTGGGCAAGGAGTTGTACTTTGACAAAGACCTCTCCATGAACCGGACCCAGAGCTGCAACGACTGCCACCAAGTGGACCTGAACCGGGCCGGGGTGGACTATCGCTCCACCTCCCAGGGAGCCGAAGGCAAGCTGGGCGGCCGCAACGCGCCCACCGTGCTCAATGCCGGCTTCCAGATGGCCCAGTTCTGGGATGGCCGCGCCGTGGACCTGGCGGAACAGGCCACGGGACCTATGCTGAACCCGGTGGAAATGGGCATGCCCACCCTGGACATCCTGCTGCAGCGGATCAAGGCCAAGAACTCCTACCGCATAGCCTTTGCCCAGATTTTCGCGGGGCAGATCAACCCCATCACCAAGGCCAACCTGGCCCACGTGGTGGCCGCCTATGAGCGGACCCTCATCACCCACAGCCGCTTTGACGAATTCCTGGCCGGCAAGGCGGACGCCCTGACTCCCCGGGAGAAGCAGGGCTTGACCCTGTTCCTGGACCAGGGCTGCGTCCGCTGCCACAACAGCCCGGTGTTGGGCGGGCAACTCTATCAGAAGATCGGCTTGTTCCATCCCTATGCCGACAAAAAGGACCTGGGCCGCTACGAGGTGACCAAGAACCCGGCGGACAAGTACGTGTTCAAGGTGCCGATTTTGACCAACATCACCCTGACGCCTCCCTACTTCCATGACGGCAAGGTGGAGACCCTGGCCGAGGCGGTGGAGCTGATGGCCTGGTTGCAGTTGGACCAGAAGTGGGGCCGGGACGAGATTCTTCCCATGTTGGAGTTCCTGAACAGCCTGGCCGACCGCGGCCGCACCACCGCCCTGGCCCCCACGCCGGGGAACGCGCCCGCGAGCTGGAACCCCCCGCAACCCCAGGACATCCCAGAGGGCAACCAGGCCGCCCGCCGGGGTTGGAAGCTGATCCGCGACACTCACGCCCTGTTGGGCCGCCCGGCGCACAAGAAGTTCGTGGGCAACAAGCTGGACTGCGCCCATTGCCACCAGGCGGACGGCGCCAAGGCCTTTGGGCTTTCCTGGGTGGGCGTCACCCAGCGCTACCCCAAGTTCTCGGCCCGCATGGGCCGGGAGGGCAGCCTGGAGGAGCGCATCAACGGCTGCCTGGCGCGCAGCATGAACGGCCAGCCCCTGCCGCCCCAGGGCAAGGCCATGCAGGATATCGTGGCCTACTTCACCTACCTGAGCCAGGGCGTCACCGACAAGATGGCCGGCGCGGGCGCCCCGCCCCTGAACTATCCCAACCGCGAGGCCGAGCTGTCCGGAGGGCAGCGCGACTTTGCCATCTATTGCCAGGCCTGCCACGGCCGGGACGGCGCGGGCTATCAGGACAAGGCCGGGGTCGTCCTCACTCCGCCGCTATGGGGCAAGGGCAGCTTCAACAACGGAGCGGGCATGGACCGGCTCTTGACCGCCGCCGCCTTCGTGCGGGTCAACATGCCCTTGGGCGTGGTGTGGGATGATCCCTACCTCACCTCGGAGCAGGCCTATGACCTGACCGCCTACATGGTCAGCCAGCCGCGGCCCGAGATGGCCGGCCTGGACCGGGACTACCCGGACAAGACCAAGAAGCCGGTGGACGCGGCCTATCCCCCCTGGGCCGACGACTTCCCGGCTGCGCAGCACAAGTACGGTCCTTTCCAGCCCATGCTGCCCTCTGGCGGCGGCAACTAAGCTCCTCTCCCCAACGAAAACCCCCCTCCCCCTGACGGGGGAGGGGGGGCTTTTTTCAAAGGCGCCGGCCCTGGCCGGCTCAGAACTGGGAGCTGTGGCCGGTCAACAGCCGCTTGCCCCGCGTGGCCCGGGAGCCCCCAGGCAACGCAGGCGCCCCGGCCAACCGGTCCCCCGCCCGGGAGCCTTCCACTATACGGTGCAGATCCTCCACCATGGTGTGCATGGTCTGGGCCTGGGCCGCGAGCTCCTCGGCCGCGGCGGCCGACTCCTCGGCGTTGGCCGCCACCTGCTGGGTCACCGTGTCCATCTCGCCGGCGGCCTGGTTGATCTGCTCCAGACCCTGGGTCTGCTCCCGCGAGGCCGCGGCGATCTCCCCCACCAACTGGCCCACCTTGCCCGCGCTTTCGGCCACGGCGGCAAAGGCCTGGTCCGTGTTGCCCATCTGGCGGGAACCCTCGGTGATGTTGGCCAGGTTGCTGGCGATAAGCTCCGAGGTGTTCTTGGCCGCCTCCGCCGCCCGCATGGCCAGGTTGCGGACCTCCTCGGCCACCACTGCAAAGCCGGCCCCGGCTTCCCCGGCCCGGGCCGCCTCCACCGCGGCGTTCAAGGCCAGCAGGTTGGTCTGGAAAGCGATCTCGTCTATGGTCTTGACGATCTTGCCGGTCTCTTCACTGGTGGCGGTGATGCGGTCCATGGCCTGGCGCAGTTCCTGAATGGAAAGGTTGGCGGCGCCCACGATCTGGCCGGCTTCCCGCATGAGGCCGTCGGCCTCTTGGGCGTTCTCCGCGTTGCCCTTGGTGTGGGCCGAGAGCTCCTCCAACGAGGCCGCGGTCTCCTCCAGGGAGGCGGCCTGCTGGGAAGCGCCGCCGGCCAGGGTCTGGCTGGCCCCGGATACCTGTCCGGCCGCCGCGGTGACCTGCCCGGCCGCATCGGTGAGGCCTTGCACCACCCGATTGATGGGGCGGGAGATGGAACGGCCCACCAACCAGGCCACCAGCACGATGGCCGCCAGGCCCACCAGCGCGATCATGCCCATGAGCCACTTCATCGCATGGACCGCGGCAAAGGCCTCGGCCTCGTCAATCTCGGCGATGAGGGCCCAAGTGAACCCGTTCAACTTGACGGGGGTGTAAGCGGACAAAACCGGGTTGCCGTTGTAGTCGGTGATGATCTGCTCGCCGGCGACTCCACTCAGGGCTTCCCGGGAAGCCACGGTGTCCACGGAGCCCTGGCTGGGGTTGGCAAAGGAGGCCTTGACCGAGTGCCGCTCCGGGTCCAGGAAGGAGTCCGAGCGCATCAGCTTGTCCGGCCCCACCAGATAGGTTTCTCCGGTCCGGCCCAGGCCGTTCCGTTCCTGCATGATGGCGTTTATCGCCTTCAGGGACAGCTGCAAAGCCACCACGCCCTCCACCTTGTCTCCTTGCAACAGCGGCTGAGCGATAAAGGCGGCGGGCTCGTTGTTGGAAGGGGCGTACGGCGCGAAGTCGGCCAGCCCGTATTGGCGGGTTTCCCGCGCTTGCCGGATAAGCCGGCCCAGGTTTGAATCCTTGAACTTGCCGTCGGCCAGGTTGGATTGGAAATCCGCCTCCTTGGCCACGCTGTAGTATACGTAGCCGTCCGGGTTGACGAGGAACAGGTCGTAGTAGCCGTACAATTCCACGTACTTCTTGAAGTATTCATTACCCTGGGCGTCCACTGGCGAGAAGGCCTCGGCCACGTCGATCTCGCTCAGCATGGCCCACTTGACCCCGCTGCCCAGATCCAGCATATCCCAATTGGACAACACCGGGTTGCCGTTGTAATCGGTGATCACGTCTTCGCCCTCGTGGCCGGCCAGGGCCTGGCGTACGGCCTCGGTGTCCACCGTGGTATGGTTGGCAAAGGAAGCCTTCACGGAATGGCCTTCCTTGTCCAGAAAGGAGTCCGAGCGCATGAGCTTGTCCGGTCCCACCAGGTAGGATTCGCCAGTGCGGCCCATGCCTTGGCGCAACGCCATGATCCGGTTGATCTTGTCAATGGGGATCTGGAAGGCCACGTAGCCCCCCAGCTTGCCGCCGGCCTCCCGCAGTTGGGCCATCATGAAGCCGGCCGGCTTCCCGTTGGAGGGCGCGTAAGGGGCGAAATCCGCAAAGGAGAGGTCATCGGGCCCGGACTTCCCGGCCAGGGCGAAGGCGTGGCCCAAAGAGGAAGCGGCCAGGGGACCGGTGGCCAGGTTTTGCCCCAGGTCGGCCTCCCGGGCCACGGTGTAGACAATGGTGCCCGCCGGCGAGATCAGGAAAAGATCATACCAGCCATTGTCCTTTACCACGTCCTGCAGGCGGGGATCGATGGCGCTAACCGCCTCGCGCCAGGGGGCGGCGTCGACCCGGTCACCTCCGGCGGTGAAGGCCGTTTCCAGGGCCGCCAGGGCTTCCCGCACAAAGGCATCATCCTTGATGATATGGAGCTGGGCGCGCAAGGTGGCGAAGTAGGCCAGGAGTTCGGCCTTCTTGATCTCCTGGATGGCCTCCAGCTTGGCAAAGGCCTCGCGGCGCAGGGTGTGCACGGTGGCCACCAACACGCCCATGTCCCCCTGACGCTCGCGGAAGAATGTTTCAACTTGGGCCTTTTTGACCTCGCGCAGCCCCATCAGTTGGTTGAAAGACGCCTCGCTAAGGGACTCGCTGGACTTCGCCAGGGACAGCCAGGCCACCACTGCGAAAGGGATCACCCCGATGGCAAGAAAGTAGATCAAAAGCTTGTTGGACAACTTCATTTGACGCATGGTTGCTCTCCTCCTGGGTCCTGGCCGCCGGAACGGCGCCTGGGTTGGGCGCCCGCCGGCTGTTGATCAACAGGGCAGGTTTTCGCTTGGCGTTTTGGGGCCTCCTTTCCATTTCTCGTTTCCGTGGGGCAGCGGGTGCTCGCCGGGGGAGGGCAGACCGCTGGAAACCGGGCCGGCAGGGCGGTCCGCCCGGGAAAAGGCCTGGGTTTGGCGCCCGGGCTTAAAAACCCGGGCGATGGCGGGTTGCTTGGGGAGCAGGAAGGAGTGGCCGCTGCAATGGCCGGCCAAAATATAAGGCCGTATCATGTTGGGTAACCTGCCCTGATGGGACGGAGCGGGCAACCCAAGGAAAGCATTTTAAGTGCCAATTAACTATAACCCGACTCCGAAATACCAAGCCATGGGGATATATTTGATATATTTGTTAAAAATTTCGATGATAGGGAAGTTTTTTGGTAGTGTATATTTTTGGCTAATAGGTTCCCATTCCATTTTGCGGGACGCCGCGTCCAAATTTTTGGGATGGAGTCTGGAAAAAGGGAACCCCTGCTTGGCTGGGAGCAGGCCGGGACGCGCCTCCTGGGGCCGGCTCCCGCGTTGTCGCGCCCTCTTGGCCTCCCTCCTTTCCGTTCCAATATTTCCCACCAAATTACCGTGAGTTGTGGTAATTCGCCGGCTTGCGGGGGATTGACTCGCCGCGGCCATCGGGGTTAGGGTGACTCCATTGCCCGCGAGAGGCCGGGCGCGAACCCGGGGGGCGGTCCCCAAGAGGGCGCCGGAACGCCCGGCCGGCCGGCCGGGCAGGGGAGCGGATATTTTCACGGTGAGCCACGCCAGGGCGGCAAGGCAGCGGTGGTGGGCGCCCTTCTGGGCCAGGCTCCGCCACCAGGTGGGGGGAGCGGCCCTCGGGGTCCCCGCGTTCTTGCTCCTGGTCCCGGCCGCCCTGCCCCTGACCGCCGGCGGCGGGATCGCGCCGGAATTTCCGCTCCGGGTCCCCTGCTTGTTTCACTGGGCCTCGGGGCTGCCCTGTCCCTTTTGCGGCATGACCCGGGCCTTTGCCAACCTGGCCCAGGGTCGGGTGGCCGCGGCCTGGGCTTTCAGCCCGGCCGGCTGCCTGCTCTACGGCCTTTTGGCCGTATATCTGGCCGCGGTGCTGGGGCACCTCGTCACCGGCCGGCGGGTATGGCCCCAGGGGCGGGGGCGCTGGGCGGCCTGGTCCCTTTTCATCATCATCCTGGCGGGCTGGCTGGGCAAGCTGGCCCGGGGGAGCCTGGGCGCGCCTTGACCAGGGGCAGGGGGGCCGCCGCCTCAATTCACCAGGGGGGAACATGCCGGAACCTACGGACACGCAATGGTATTGTCTGCTGGCGCGAGGGCAGATCGGGCCCCTCACCCCCGGGGAGATGGCGGCCCTGATCCGCTCCGGCGAGGTCGGCTCCGCCACCCTGGTCTGGCGGGAGGGGCTGGCCGACTGGCTGCCGGCCGAGCGAACCGAATTGCGGGCCCGGTTTTCCCGCCGCGTGGCCGCCGCGGTTCCGCCCCCGCCCGCGGCCGCCGCGTCGGCCAGGGGGGCCGGCTCGGGTTACGAGAGTGGTCCCACCGCGTCCGGGTCCTGGTCCTCGGCCGCGGCGGCCACCGGCCGCCCGGCTCTCCTCGGCCCCTGCTTCGGCGAGGCCTGGCGCCTGTTCAAACAATATCCCGGGGCTTTCATCCTGGGGAACCTGGTTTTCCTGCTCATCAACTCGGTGGCTTTCGGCCTGTTGCTCGGCAACTGGCAGGCCGGGGTGGCTATCATGCTGCACAAGGCCCGGGCGGGCGAAACCGTGGTGTGGGGAGACATTTTCCAGGGTTTCGATCGCTTTGGGCCGGTGTTCGGCGCGGGGCTGATCTTCAGCCTGGCCGTGGCGGCGGGCGCCTTCTTCTGCGTGGTTCCGGCCTTTTTCGTGGGGGGTTACCTGCTTTACCTGGTGCCCTTGGTGGCCATCCGGGGAGTTTCCGTCGGCGAGGCCATTACCCTTTCGGGCCAAATGGTCAGGGGCTATCTCTGGAATCACGCATTTTTCTTTTTCATGATCTGTCTCTTGGGTTTTGCAGGCGTGCTGTTGTGCTATGTAGGTTTGATCATCACGCTCCCGTTGTATTACCTGGCCCTGGCCGCGGCCTTTGAACACAATTTCGGCCAGCCGGCCCGGGACCCGGAGGTTTGAGCGCCCCGGGAAAGCGGCGCGGCGCCGGCGGGATGGCGTGGTCTCTATCTGGCCCAGGGGGAACGCGGAAGAGGTGCCTATGCGTAACGTGCCGGAATATCGCTCGTTGGTCAGCCTGATCCCGGGCGGGGTGGTGCAGTTCCTGGACTTCGGCCTGAACCTCGACGCCTATCGCAGGCTGAAGCTCTATTTCCGGGAAGAGCCCCGCCCCGCGGCCGAGGTCACCCCCGAGGGGCTGCCCTTTGTGCTGCACTGCCTGGAGGAGGACCCGGAGGCGGGCCGCCTGGTGGACCGCCTCACCCGGGAGCCCGGCCAGGAGCAATATGAAATCTCGGGCCAACAGGCCGTGGAGCCTTATCTCGACCGCTGGGCGCCCCTGCCCATCCTGCGCCTGCAGGCCGACCGCTGGCCCGGGGACGACCGGCCCAAATTCGAGCGGGGCCCGGCCAACTGGGCCCGGGCCATGCTCCTGGCCGACGACGACCCCGCCAGCGGCTACACCCACCGCCTGGTCCTGGCCTTTGACACCCTGGTGGAGGAGCGCCCGGAGAACCGGGAGCCCTATTTCGCGCTGTCGGGCGAAGACGTGGTGGCCAACGCCCAGTTCGCCCTGGCCCATCTGGAGCGCGACAACTCCTGGTTCCTCAATCAGGGCTGGGTGGACCAGTGGCTGAAGGACCTGTTCACCTCGCACCAGATGGTCAAGCGCCGCCACCGCCCCTTCAGCCCCGGCGAGTGGCCCTGGGTGCTGTATCACTTGGCCAACTACCTAACCTTCCTGCAGATTCTCTTTGGCTTCGCCGGGCGCCCCGGCGAGGAGATCAAGCCGGTCCTGCCCACCTTCAAGGTCACCGACCCCTCCCAGGCCACCCCGGTGGAGGTGGACCTGGTGCTGGACCTGGGCAACTCCAGGACCTGCGGCATTTTGGTGGAGACCCGGGCCGAGGCCCTCACCAACCTGAACGACAGCTATCTCTTGCAGATCCGGGACCTCAGCCGGCCCCTCCAGGTGTACGAGGAGCCCTTTGAGACCCGGGTAGAGTTCTCCGAGGCCACCTTTGGCAACGAGCGGCTCAGCCGCCGCTCGGGCCGGGCCAGCGAGGCCTTCACCTGGCCCTCGGTGGTGCGGGTGGGCCCGGAGGCGGTGCGCCTGGCCAGCCAGTCCACCGGAGCCGAGGGGCACACCGGCATGTCCAGCCCCAAGCGCTATCTCTGGGACCAGCGGGAGCGCCGCCAGCAGTGGCGCTACAACGGGGTCTCGGCCGAAGGCTTGCGGGAGCCGCCGGTCACCCGGGGAGCCTTTCTGCAATACATCAACAAGGAGGGCACCCCCCTGGACGCCTTCCGCCAGGAAGCCGGCGAGATCGGTGACGATCCCTATCTGAAGCGCCAGAGCGAGCAGGTGGCCTTTGAGGCCCGCTTCACCCGCAGTTCCCTGATGATGTTCCTCCTGAGCGAGATCATCATGCACGCCCTGGTGAACATCAACTCCCCGGCCCAGCGGGGCAGCCGCGAGCACTCCGACCTGCCGCGGCGCCTGCGCCGGATCATCCTCACCGTGCCCACGGCCATGCCCCTGGCCGAACAACGCATCTTCCGGCGCTGGGCCCGCTGGGCCGTGAACATGGTGTGGCGCTCCCTGGGCTGGGAGGCGTGGCTGGTGGACCGGCGGCGGCCGGGCAGCGGGCCGCCGCCCAGACAGGACTACCGCCTGAGCCCGGAGATCCGCTGCCGCTGGGACGAGGCCACCTGCACCCAGATGGTCTTCCTCTACAACGAGTTGGCCGAGAAGTACCAGGGGGACGGCCAGGCCTTCTTCCGGCTGCTGGGCCGGCCGCGGGCCGCCACCGGCGGCCGCCCCAGCCTCAGGGTGGCCAGCCTGGACGTGGGCGGCGGCACCATGGACCTGGCCATCACCACCTTCGAGGCCGAGGGCGACGGCTCCATGGCCGCCCGTCTGGTGCCCCACCAGGAGTTCCGCGAGGGCTGCAACATCGCCGGTGACGACGTGTTGGCCGCGGTGGTGGAGGACCACGTGCTGCGCGATCTCAAGACCGCGCTCAAAAAGGCCGGGGCGGCCGAACCCCGCAAGCTGTTGTCCGATCTGTTCGCCGGCGACCGGCCGCGCATGACCCGCCAGGACCGCAACCTTCGGGGCCAGGTGGCCCGCCAGGTGCTGTTGCCCCTGGCCCTGGGGCTCTTGGCCGGTTACGAGAACACCGACCTGCCCCGGGGCAACGCCGTGTTGGGGGGCAAGGTGGCCGGCTTCTTCGCCCAGGGCCAGACCCCGCCCCCGGAGGTGCTCCGCTATGTGGAAAACGCGGCCCGGGAGGCCGGAGCCCGGGATTTCTCCCTGTTGGACGCCCCGGTGCGGGTGCACGCCTCCGAGCTGGACGCCACCATCCGCCGGGTCTTGGGCAACGCCTTGGCCGATCTGGCTGAGTTGGTGCACCTGTACAACTGCGACCTCCTGCTCCTGACCGGGCGGCCCTCGCGCTGGCCCGCGGTGGGCGCGGCGTTGTTGGCCAAGCTGCCCGTGGCTCCCCACCGGGTCTTGCCCATGCACCGTTTGCAGGTGGGCGGCTGGTATCCCTATGCCGACGCCTTGGGACGCATCCGCGACCCCAAGACCACGGTGGTGGTGGGGGCCATCCTCTCGGCCCTGGCCGAGGGGCATTTGGAGGGCTTTTCCTTTGACACCAACCGCCTGGGTTTGAAGCCCACCGCCCGCCACCTGGGGGAAATGGACTTGGACGGGCGCATTCCCCACTCCAAGGTCTGGTTCCAGGTGGACCCGGACAACCCGGCCGAGCTGGACCAGATCCGCTCCCACGAGGTGAGCTTCGCCAGCCCCCTGGCCATCGGCTTCCGCCAACTGGCCGTGGAGCGCTGGACCACCAAGCGCTACTACCTCCTGGATTTCGCGGGCCCCCAGGCCGTGGCCAACGCCGCCAACCGGCTGCCCTACCGCATCACCCTCAACCACAGCTACCGGGCGGACAACAAGAACCCCACCGAGGTGCGGGATGAGGGCGTGCTGGCCATCGAGGCCATCGAGGACAAGGATGGCTTCAACGTCCGCTCCGAGGATCTGGAGCTGCGCCTGCAAACCATGCGGTCCGAGGAAGGCTATTGGTTGGACACCGGCGTGTTCAAGGTGGTCTAGGAGTGTGTCGGAGAAACGGGGAGATGTGGGGGGAAACCCCTTTCCCCAAAAAAACTTCATATTTTACGAGGTCTTGAGCAACAGGATTCTTCAAGCCGGGATTCCCGTGGAATGTGGGGAATTGGTGAAAAACAGCCAGGGTAGGGTTACTTCGACACACTCCTAGCAGGAATATACTGAGGAGAAAAATGTACCCCGAAGATGAAGAACTGGCCGGACGCTGCCTGGACCTGGCCGAGGTGGCCCGGGAAGCCGGGTCCTGGGTGGCCGACAACCGCGCCCTGGTGTTGAGCGAGGCCGATCTCCTGGCCAAGGACCTGGGCCAGGCCGCGCGCCTGTTCCAGAAATACGCCGTGGCCGCCCGCCGGAAGATGTGCGTGGGCATCTTCGGCCCCAGCCAGGCCGGCAAATCCTATCTGGTCTCCAGCCTGGGCAAGGACGAGGCCGGCTCGCTGTTGACCGACTTCGCCGGGCAAAAGGTGAATTTCCTCAAGGAGATAAACCCCCGGGGCGGCAAGGAGTCCACCGGCCTGGTCACCCGCTTCACCACCAGCCGCCGGGAGGGCCTGCCGTCGGGTTACCCGGTGCACCTGCGGCTTCTCGGCGAGGGCGACCTGGTGAAGATCCTGGCCAACTCCTATTACGAGGACTTCATCCACAAGGACGCCCTGTCCCCGGAAATCATCAAGGAGACCCTGGACGCCCTGTCCGCCCGCAAGAGCCCCAACCTGGTGGGCCGCCTGACCAGGGACGACCTCCTGGAGGTGCAGGCCTATCTGGCCGCCAACTTCCCGGACCGGGAGGCGGTGCGCACCCTGGAGCGGGTGTTCTGGCCCACGGCCGTGGAGCTGGCCCCCTGGCTGGAGAGCAAGGACCGGGCCCGGCTCCTGGGCCTGGTGTGGTACGGTGCGGAAGCCTTCAGCGAGCTGTACCGCCAGCTCTACCGCATCCTGGAGCAGTTGGACTTCGCCGCCGAGGTGGCCGCGCCGCTGGCCGCCCTGTTGCCCCGGGAAGACCCCCAGACCGAGAAGCCCCTCAGCATCATCGACGTGGCCACCTGGCAGGACCAGCTGGGGGAGGATGGCCCGCGCCTGAACCTCAGCACCACCGACGGCCGGCGCCAGGTGGAGGTGAGCCGCTCCCTGGCCACGGCGCTGATCGCCGAGGTTAGCATGTTCATGGCCAGCCGCACCGCGCCGTTTTTGCAGCACACCGACCTCTTGGACTTCCCGGGTTACCGCTCCCGCCTGAAGTACAAGGACCTGGCCGCCACCCTGGCTGACGAAGCGGTGGTGCGCCGGCTGTTCGTGCGCGGCAAGGTGGCCTATCTCTTCCAGCGCTACTGCGCCGAGGGCGAGCTGACCGGCATGCTGTTGTGCGTGGACGAGGGGCCGCAAGAGGTGCAGACCCTGCCCGGGGTCATCGAGGAATGGGTCAAGGAGAGCCACGGCCCCACCCCGGACAAACGCACCGGGGTGGAAAAGAGCCTGTTCCTGGTGCTGACCAAGATGGATCTCCATTTCAGCGAGGCCGAAGGCTCCACGGGAGACGTGAGTCAGCGCTGGTCCACCCGCCTGCAAACCTCCCTGCTGGACTACTTTGGCAAGGGGCCGGAGTGGCCCCTGCGCTGGGACAAGCGGGGGCCGTTCAACAACCTGTTCTGGCTGCGGAACACCAGCTTTCACGTGCCGGGTTACTTCAACTATGACTCCGCCTTGGCCGGCCAGGGGGTGTTCCGCGAGACCGGAGTGCGCGGGGACATGGCCGATTACCTGGCCCGGCTGCGCGAGGGGTTTTTGGCCAACGAGGACGTGCGCCGCCACTTCGCGGACCCGGCCCGGGCCTGGGACGCGGCGCTCACCATCGGCGATGGGGGCGTGGGCTATCTGCGGGAAAAGCTGGAGCCCATCTGCCGGCCGGAGATCAAGCGCCGCCAGATCCGGGCCCGGCTGGCCGAGGAGCTGGCCCACCTGACGGCCAAGCTGACGCCCTACTACAAGAGCGGGGACAAGGAGGCCGAACTCCGCAAGAAAGCCGAGCTGGGCCGCCGCCTGAGCGGCTTTCTGGCCGCCTGCGCCCAGGCCCAGCGCTTTGGCGAGCTCCTGACCGGGCTGATGGTGACCGACTCCGAGCTGTACGATCTCTATTTCCAAACCGAGAGCTATGGCGACGCCGCGGCCGAGGCCACGGCCGAGAGCCCGGCCGCCCCGCCGGAGCCGCCCCCCCTGGTGGGGGAGACCGTGTTGGCCGACGACCTCCTGCGCAAGCTGTTCCAAGGCTCCCCGGCCGGCTCGCCGGCCACCCCGGCTCCGGGCGTCCCGGCCCAGCCGGCCTATCGCGACGAGACCGCGCGCTTTTGCAAGGTCATCGGGCAGTTCTGGGTGGCCCGGCTCTTCGCCCTGGCCGGCGACCAGGCCCTGCAAAGCTATTTCAGCCCCAGCCAGCCCTGGGAAGCCAACGCCCTGGTCCATGAGCTGATCCAGGCGGCCGAACGCCTGGGGGTGTGGGCGCAGATGGAGGAGGATCTCCGCCAGGCCGCTGGTTACCGCAACCTAAGCCGCGACAAGCTGATCTGGAAGCAGGCCAGCCGGGCGGCCCACGCCCTGAACGATTTCGTGGCCTGGCTGGGCCTGGACCCCCGCGCGGCCAGCCGGGAGGCCCGCACCGTGCCGGTGGGGGACAATCGGCTGGTGGTGTTCGAGCCTCCGCCGGAACTTATTGGTTTGCCAGAGCTTTCCGAGACCCAGTCCCCCTTTGAAGAGCCTTACATCCTGGGGTGGATGGCGGCTTTTTTCCATCTGATGATGAAAAATGTAGACTTTGACAGCGATACCGCCGTCGATTTAGGGCAGAACCAACGCTTGGGCGACCTGCTCGCGCGGATGACCGTCTGAGGCCGTATCCAGGGGGGAGGAATCCAGTTGAAGGTCAGCACCTACCGGGGCCAGGAGCCGGGCACGGCCATCGTCGAGGTTCGGGGGGTGGATCCGGCCGTGGACCCGGCCGGGGTCCGGTTTTCCATCCACAGCCAACTGCACAACTTCCTGGGTCCCCAGGGCTGGCAGGGCAGCGAGGCCAAACTCAGCGCCCTGCGGGTGGAGCCCCTGTTGGACGGCCTGCAACTCCACCTGGGGCCGGAAGCGGTGGACCGCCTGGATTCGGGCACCTACGTGTTCAAGCTGTTCCTGGGCTCCGCGGCCGGGGTGGCCGTCGGCATGGGCTGGCACAACATCCCGCCCAGCCCGGCCCGGGACCGCAGCAGTATGCCCGACCCGCCGCACCCCTCGGCCGAACCCCCCGCTCCCCCCGCCGCGGCTGACCCGCCGCCGCCCCGTCGGGCCACCCCCCCGCCGCCGCCGGGCTGGCGCCCCGACCTGCCGCCCCCAGGCCTGGTGGAAGTGGCGATCCCGCCGGCCGACGAGGTCTTGCCAACCACCCGCGCGGCCCGTTCCGGCGGCGCGGGTTGGGGGTGGTTCCTCGGGGTGGCGCTCCTGGGGCTGGTTTTGGCCGGCGGGGGCTGGTGGGGCTGGCGGGCCGGCTGGTTCTCGCCCCCGGCGCCCCCGGCCCACACTCCGACTCCCCTGGAGCAGGCCCGACAGGACCTGGGCCGCCAGATGCCCCCCCCGGCCGCCCTGGCCGCGGGCAAGGCCCTGTGGGGCCGCATGGAGACGGCGGACGCGGCCTTTTTATATCTGGAGTACGCGGCCATGGCCGGCCAGGGCGAAGCGGCGTTGTTGGTGGGCGAGTTCTTCGACCCCGGGGACAAGAATCCCGCGGGCAGCATCATCAAGGACCCGGCCGAAGCCCGGGAGTGGTACCTGAAGGCCCGGGCCGCCGGCATTGCCGAAGCCGCGGCCCGCCTGACCGATTTGCGGGCCGCCGTGGCGCGCCAGGCGGCCGCGGGCGACGCCCGGGCCCAGGATCTCTTGACCCGCTGGCAACCCGCGGCGGAAAAGGAATGAGCATGGAGCACAAGTCTCGGCCCTGGGCTGGCACCCTCTGGTTGACCCTGGTTCTTTGCGGCCTGACCTGGCTGGCCCCGGGCTTGGCCCCGGCCGGGGCCGCGGAGCGCCGTCCCTTGCTCCTGGCCGGCAAGAAGACGCTGTTCCAGCGGGTCATCACCCATCCCGGGGCGCGGTTGCACCAGGCGCCCGGCGCCCAACCGGGGACGGGGTCCAGCGTGATCAAACCTTTCACCGTGTACTACGTGTACGACCGCAGGAGGGTGGAGGGTCAGGAGTGGGTGGAGGTGGGTCCGGCCACCAACGCCGCCGCCGGCTGGGTGGCGGACCAGCTCACCACCCCCTGGAAGCAGGCCCTGACTCTCCTGTTCAGCGAGCGCACGGGACGCCAGCCGGTGTTGTTCTTCCAGAGCCGCCAGGCCTTGGACCAGGTGGCCCGGGATGCCGACCCGCGGGCCGCGAGCAGCCGGCTGGCCTTTGAGTTCGCGGCCAGGGCCGGCAAGCCCGCCCCGGCCGGTTTCCCGGTCCTGGCCATGGAGCCCTCGGCCAAGGCGGTTTCGGCCAAGCGCTTCTATCTCATGCCCATTCTGGCCAGCGAGGAGCCCTATGAGGGGGTGAAGTTCCTGGAGGTGGCCTGCCTGGATCCCGGCAACCCGGGCCGGCCGGCCACGCCAGCCGCGGCGGCTCCGGCCGCCAGCGGGCCGGCCGCGGACAAGGCTCCGGCCGGGCCCGCGGGGGGGCCGCCGGCCAACCTGCACAACCAGCGCACGGGCATTGTGTTCGTCATCGACACCACCATCTCCATGGGGCCCTACCTTGAGCGGGTGCACCAGGTGGTGCGCCGGGTGTTCGACGACGTAGCCAAGGCCGGGCTCGCGGACAAGGTGGCCTTTGGCATGGTGGCCTTCCGCAGCAACCTCCAGGCCACACCGGGCCTGGAGTACGTCACCCGCGTCATCAGCGATCTCAAGGACGGCGCCCAGCGGGCCCTGCTGGAGCGGGACTTGGCCCAGGTCGGCGAGGCCAAGGTGTCCAGCCACTCCTTTAACGAGGACGCCTTTGCCGGGCTCAAGACCGCCTTGCAGGACCTTTCCTGGCAGCCCTATGCCTCGCGTCTGGTGCTTTTGATCAGCGACGCCGGGGCGCTGCGCAACGACGATCCCCTGTCCGGCACCGGCCTGAACGAGAACGAGGTGGCCGACCTGGCCCGCAGCCAGGGCATCAAG
This sequence comes from Deltaproteobacteria bacterium, assembly GCA_020444165.1. Next base: position 32,013 of record JAHLLK010000038.1, read on the forward strand.
ATCCTGGCCCTGCACTTGAAGACCCCGGCCGGCCTGGCCCATGACCGCAACAACCATGCCTATGCCGAGGAGCAGTACCGCGCCCTGACCAAGCAGGACGACCAGACCCTGGGCCAGCTCTACTTTCCCATCCAAGCCGGCGGCGCCGACCGGGGGGTGGCCAGCTTCGGCCAGGTGGTGGAAACCGCCTCGGCCGGCATGGTGCGCATGGTGGCAGCCACGGCCAAGGGCGAGACCCTGCCCCCGCCGCCCCCGCCGGCGGCCGCCCCGGCCTCCCCGGCCAAGGCTCCGGCCGCCACCCCGGCCCCGCCCGACCCGGTGCAGGAGATGCAGCGGAAAATCGCGGCCCTGGGCTATGCCATGCAGCTGGAGTTCCTGGGCCAGCGGGACCAGGTGCGCGCCCCGGAAGTGCGCCAGGCCTATGTGGCGGACATGGATTTGGCCGCCCCAACCCAGAAGCCCAACTTCGTCATCGCGGTGCTCTTGACCAAGAACCAGCTGAGCGATTTGCAGCAGCGGCTCAAGATCATCCTGGACAACGCCATTCACACCCACCAGACGGGATCCAAGGACTTTTTCCAGGGCATCCTCTCGGCCGCCACCCAGATGACCCGGGACCCCGCCGCCTTCAGCCGGGCGCCGGGGGCCAACCTGCGGCAATTGGGCGTCCTGGGGGAGTTCCTGGAGGACCTGCCCTACAAAAGCTCGGTGCAGCGCATGACCGAGGAGCATTGGTACAGCATGAGCGTGGGCGAGCAGGCGGCCTTCATAGCCGAGCTGCGCTCCAAGATCCAGCGCTACGCCGAGTACCACGACGACCGGGACAACTGGGAGGACTTCGGCGGGGGCAATCCCGGTGACGCGGTGTACCGGGTGCCCTTGGCCATGCTGCCCTGACATGAGCGCCTCGGGGGGAAACGCGCGGGCGCCGGAGGGGGCGGGGCGGAGCGGCCCCGCGCCGGAGGCCCTGTACCACCTGCGGGGCGTGGTCAAACGCCGCGCCCAGGGGCGGAGCTTCGTGCTGCAGGTGCCGGAGCTGACCATCACCCCGGGCGAGCGGGTGGCCCTGGTGGGGGTGAGCGGCTGCGGCAAGAGCACTCTCCTGGACCTCCTGGCCCTGGTCATCTGCCCGGACCGGGCCACGGAGTTCCGCTTCCAGCCCCCACCAGGGCCCGGCCTGGACGTGGCCGCGGCCTGGGCCGCCGGGGATCAGGACCGCCTGGCCCGGGCCCGCGGCGCCAGCCTGGGCTATGTGTTGCAGACCGGGGGGCTCCTGCCCTTTCTGAGCGTGCACGACAACATCGCCCTGACCCGCCGCCTCCTGGGTCTGCCGCGCCAGGGCCGGGTCCAGGCCCTGGCCGCCCAATTGGGCCTGGCCGGCCACCTGGGCAAGCGGCCGGACCAGCTCTCGGTGGGCGAACGCCAGCGGGTGGCCATTGCCCGGGCCATGGCCCACCAGCCGGCCGTGGTGCTGGCCGACGAGCCCACCGCCTCCCTGGACCCCCTGCACGCCCGGCAGATCCTGCAACTTTTTGGTGACCTGGTGGCCCAAACCGGGGTCACCCTGGTGCTGGCCACCCACGACTGGCCGGCGGTCAAGGACGCCGGCTTCCGGGTCTTGAGCTTCCGCCTGACCGAGGACCCCACGGGGAAGGCCGTGGTGGCCCAGGTGAAGGGGTAGGGCATGGGCGGGAATCTCCGGGGATGGCGGCAGGTGTGCCGCTTGGGTCTGGCCGATTACTGGCACGAAAAGCTGCTGTCCTTGTGCGCCGTGTTGGGCCTGGCCGCGGTGCTCACCCCCCTGCTCCTCCTCTTGGGCATCAAATACGGGGTGATCGCGGCCCTGACCCAACGTCTGTTGGCCGATCCCCGCAATCTGGAGGTGGTGGCCGTGGGCAGCGGGCGCTATGACGCGGCCTGGTTCGCCCGGCTGGCCGCCCAGCCCGTGACCGCTTTCCTGCTGCCCCAGACCCGCGCCATCGCGGCCACCATGCATCTGGTGAGCCCGGGCGCGGCCTCCCCGGTCTTGGTGGACCTCACCCCCAGCGCCCCCGGCGATCCTCTCCTGGCCCGCTGGGACCTGGCCGCCCCCGGCCCGCGCGAGGTGGTGCTCTCCTGGCCAGCGGCCCGTCGGGCCGGGGCGCGGGCCGGGGATCGGCTGGTGGGCCGGGTGGGCCGGGTGCAGGGTGGCCAACGCCAGGAGGGGCGGGTGCAATTGAAGGTAGTCGGGGTGCTGCCCCTGGAGGCCCAGGCCCGGGAAGCGGCTTACGTGCCGTTGCCTCTCCTGGAGGCCACCGAGGACTTCCGCGACGGCTTTGCCGTGCCGGCCCTGGGCTGGCCCGGGGAGGCCCGGCCCGCCGCGCCCCGGGTCTTTCCCAGCTTCCGGCTCTACGCCCGCGACCTGGACGCGGTGGGGGAGCTCAGGGATCAGCTCCTGGCCCAGGACATGGAAGTGCACACCCGGGCCGAGGAAATCGCCGCGGTCAAAAGCCTGGAGCAGGCCTTCAGCCTCATCTTCGGGCTGTTGGTGGCGGTGGCCGGGCTGGGCTGGTTCGCGGCGGCCCTGGCCAGCAACCTGGCCAATGTGCGGCGCAAGATGCGTCATCTGGGGGTGGCCCGTTTGCTGGGGTTTTTGACCCGCCATCTGGTGTGGTTCCCCATGGTGCAAGCCGGGATCACCAGCCTCTTGGGCGCCCTGGTGGCCCTGGGTCTTTACGAGGTGGTGGCCGTGGTCATCAACCAGCAGTTCAGCCCCCGGGTCTGCCCTGGCGAAGCGGTGTGCCGGCTTTTGCCCCGCCACGCCGTGGCGGTGTTGGGGCTCACCGTATTGGTGTCCCTGTTGGCCGCGGCGGCCGCGGCCTGGCGGGTGGCCCGCCTGGAACCGGCGGAGGTGTTGCGTGAGGTGTGAACCGGGCAGGGGAACCCGCCGTGTCTCCGCGGCGCGGCAAGCCCGCCGCGTGGCCGGCGCCGGGCCCTGGGGCAGGGGCGCGGCCCTGGCTTTGGCCCTGGTCCTGGCTTTGGTCCTGGCCGGTTGGCTGGCCGCGGCCGGGGCTCTGGCCCAGGATTGCCCGCCGCCCGAGGGCGGCCTGACCCCCAAGGTCCCCACCCTGGCCCGGGCCACCAATCCCCACCCCTCGGACCTGGACCTTGTGTTGCCCCTGCCGGGCGGGGGGCGGATGGTCTTCCGCCACGTCTGTGTGCCGGCCAGCGGCCTGTTGGGGGACCTCCGGTTGGATCTGGGCTGCACGGATTGCGGCCGCCGGGACCTGGCCTTCATGGAGGCCCGGCGCCGGGTCTATCTGGCCGGCAGCTTCCGCCTGGCCGATTTGCCGCCGGCCTGGCGGGACAAGCTGACCGCCTGCGCCAGGCAGGGCGACGGCCGCTGCCCGGACCCGGCCGACCGCACGGCCCAGGGTTTTTACTACTTCATCGGCAAGTACGAGGTGAGCCGCCAGCAGTGGCAGGCCGTGCAACGCTGGCGGCAGGGCAGGGACGCCGCCCCCGCGGCTGCCTCCGCCGCTGCCCCCGCCCCGGCCCCCGCCCTGGGCCCGGACGACGCCCGCCCCATCACGGACATCTCCTGGTTCGAGGCCCAGGAGTTCGCGGCGGCCTACACCGAGTGGCTGCTGCGAGAGCCAAGCCATCCCTTGCCCAGCTTCGGCCAGGGACGCACCGCCTTCCTGCGCCTGCCCACCGAGGCGGAGTGGGAATACGCCGCCCGGGGAGGCCAAAAGCTGAGCGAATTGCAGTTCAACCAGGAGGACATCTTCCCCCTGGGGGACAAGCCGCTGGCCGCCTACGCCGTGTTCAGCCTGCGGGGAGCGGCCAAGCTGCCGGAGCGGCCGGCCTGGATCGGCAGCCGCTGCCCCAACCCGCTGGGGCTCTATGACACCGCGGGCAACGTCAGCGAGATGGTGGGCGATCTGTTCAGCTTTTCCGTGGGCCAGCGCGCCCACGGCGGGGCCGGCGGCTTTGTGATCAAGGGGGGCAGCTTTTTGAAGACCCAGGCCGAGGTGCTGCCGGGACGCCGCGAGGAGATGCCGTTTTTCCTGGGCCAAGGGCCCTACCGGGCCGCGGACCTGGGCTTCCGGCTGGTCATCGCCGGCATCCTGACTCCCCAGGATCGCGACCAGGAGCTGCGGTCCGCCTGGAGCAAGCTGGGCGAGACCGGGGGGGACGGCGGCGCCGAGCCGGGGGTGCTGGCCCGGGAGATGGACCCCACCCTGGACCCCCTGGCCCAGATCGATCGCCTGCTGAAAAGTTCGGCCAACCCGGCCGAGAAGAAGAACCTCCAGTATCTCCGGGACGTGATCAAGGCCAAGCAAAGCGTCATCGCCGAGCAGCGGGCCGAGAGCGCCCGGGGCGCCATCCGCACGGCCCTGTTCACGGCCGAGTCCGTCGCCAGCTATGCGGTGCGGCGCAAATGGACCGAGCTGGAGCTGCAAGGCTTCCGGCAGAAATGCCAAGCGGACCAGAACCCGGCCACCCGCCAGGCCGCGGCCCAGGAGATGGCCCGGGTCCAGGAGGCCCTGGAGCGTCTGGCCAACACCATCAATGCTTCGCTCAATTTCTACATGGACCGGGTAAAGGACAGCGCCAACTATGATCCCCAGGAGTTCCAGGCCCAGATGATGCGCATCTCCGATGAACTCCGGGGGCAGGACAAGGTGACCCGCAGTTTCCGCGAGCATTGGGAGATGTTGGCCAAGCACATAATTCAATACCGTTTCAACCCGGCCAGCTTCACCCGGGCGGCGGTGAAACAGGATTTGTTGCCGGCCAATCTGCAATAAAAGGCGGCGGGTCCCGTCAGGCAGAAACCGCTTTCTGCCGGCAAAGGGGGGGAGGAATGTTTACGGCCCTGCGGAGAAAAAGTTGCACCGCCCTGGTGGCGGCCGGCCTGGTCTTGTTGGGGATATGGTCTGCCGGCTGCGGCACCCTGCCCCGCAAGACCACCGACGTGGAATATTACGAAGCCTGCTACGCGCCGATCCAGGAACTGCGCAACCAGCAGGAATCCCTGAAGATGGCCACCGCCAGCGGGGTGTTTTTGGGTGCCCTGGGGGGCATGCTGGTCGGTTATCTGAGCACCGGCAAGCTGGAGGGCGCCCTGGTCGGGCTCGGGGCCGGCGCGCTGGCCGGCGGCCTGGCCGGTTACGCCATGGAAAGAAACAAACAGATTCAATCCGACGCTATGCGTTACATCAGCTATCAGGCAGATATCAATGAGGATACCTCCAAGCTGGATCGCACCCTGGTGGCCGCGGGCGGGGCGCAAAAGTGTTATGACCAAGAGTTCCAGCAGCTCTTGGGTCTGATGCGGGACAAGGCCATCAGCAAGGACGAGGCCCGCAAGCGCTTCACGGAGATTCAGGACGGCAGCGCCGAGGCCGCGGCCATCCTGGGCAGCATCAGCGACGCGGCCAATGGCCGGGTGGAGCAGTACCAGGAGGCCCTGAAGTACGAGGCGGCCAAGGCCAGCGTGGGGGTGGATGAGATCATGGTGGCCCTGCCCAAGGAAAAGGACGCCACCCTAAGCTCCTCCACAGAGTTCACCAACAGCAATTTGGACGGCAAGGGCGAACTGGTGGCCATGGGCCGGGCCTCTGGCCGGCTACAGGAGAAGCAGGCCGAGCTGAAGGTGGCCAAAACCAACATGGAAGAGACCATCGCTGATTACTCCAAGAAGTTCGACATTCTCCTGTCGGGGATCTAACGGTGCCCGGCCCACGGAAAGGCAAAGGATAGTCCGGACATGGAAGCCGCCCGTTTTCTGACCGCCACCGAGACCGGCGTCCTCACCGCCTTGCGGCTGGAGGGGCGGTATGTGGTCCAGGAGCACCAGCGCCTGCGGGATTTCCTGCGGGACCAGGGCCGGGAGGACCTGGCCAACCTGTTCGCCGAGCCCTTGGTGGGCCGAACCGGCCCCCACGGCTTCCAGACCGTGTCCTGGTACACGCCGTTGCAGGGCGAGATGCAGAGCCTGGCCGACCTGCCCGGCGACGACCGCACGGCCGCGGAGAGCCAACTGCGGCGCTTGCTCCGCGATCTGGAGCCATTCTTCAGCGACCCCGGGGTGGGCCGCCTCCTGCAACGGGCGGTGCTGGTGCCCAACCTGGCCGCCTGCAAGGTGGTGTTCGGCCAGGTGGTGCTGGTGGATTGGGGCTTTTGCCCGGGAGCCCCGGCCAGCGATCCCCGCTATTTCCCCAGCCATTGGGCCGCCACCTTGGGGCGCTTTGCCGATTTCGCCCCGGAAGCGCCTGGCCCAGAGGCGCCCAGCCTGGAAGCGCCCAGCCTGGAAGCGCCCGGCCCGCAGCCGCCCGTGCCGGCGGAGCCCGGCCCGGCGCAGCCTGGCCAGGCGGCAGGAGCCGGAGCGGCGGCCCTGGGAGCTGCGGCCCTGGGAGCGGCGGCCGGACCCGCCTCGGAGGCTCTGGCCGCCGAAAGGCCGGCGACCGTCGCCGCCCCGGAGGCTTCCGCGGCGGAATTCCCAGCTGCCGGGGGCCAGGACGCCCCGCCGCCTCTCTCGCCGGGGGAAGGGCCCGCGGCCGCGGTCTCCGGTCCCCCGCCATCCCCGGAACCGGGGCGCGCCGCCGGGTCCGCGGGTTCCTCTCCTCCGCCGGGGGGAGGACCGCCCCTTTCCCCACCACCACCCCCGCCCCCCGGGGAGCCGCCGCTGCCTTGGTATCGGCGCTGGGGCGTGTTGCTGCCGCTGGCTCTCTTGCTGCTCTTGGCCCTGGGCTGGGGGCTCTATGGCCGCTGGGCGGCCTGGCGGGCGGATGAGGGCCGCCTGCGGGATTTGCTGGAGGCCCGGGAAGCGGTGAACCGCTCGTTGGAGGAGCAGATCGCCCGCCAAAAGGAACTGTTGACCGGCGACGTCTGCGCCAAACTGCTCGGAGCCACGCCCTCCCCGGTGACCGCGCCCTTGCCCCCGGCCGCCACCCCCGCCCCCGCGGCCCCCCGCAATTTGACCGAGCTCTTGGAGCGCAGCACCGTGTTGGTGGTGGCCCCCACGGCCGATGTCTCGGACGCCACCATGGGCACGGCGTTTTTCGTGACGCCGGAGTATTTGGTGACCAACCGGCACGTGGTGCAGAAAACCGGCTCCGCGGGGGTATTGATCACCAACAAGGTGTTGGGCCAGGCGCGGCGCTGCACCGTGGTGCAGATCAGTCAGGAGCCTTACCGCGACTATGCCCTCTTGAAGCTGGACGGCCCGCCGGCCCCGGAGGTGTTGCCCTTGGGCTTTGCCAGTGGGGTGGCCAAGCTGGACCAGGTGGTGGCCGCGGGCTATCCCGGGCTCATCACCAGCGATGACCCCCAATTCAAGGCCTTGCTGCTGAAAGGCGACCTGAAGGCCGTGCCCGAGCTGGTGTTCTCGGCCGGCGAGGTGGCGGTGGTCTTGGAGCGACAGGTGCCGGTGATCGCGCACACCGCCGTGGTTTCCATGGGCAACAGCGGAGGGCCCCTGGTGGACCGTTGTGGCCGGGTGGTGGGCATCAACACCCTGATCAAAATGGACCGCACCTCGCGGCATCAGGGCAACTACGCCCTGGCCGCCAGTGATCTCCTGAAGTTTCTGCACGAGCATGGCGTGGCCGTGCCCCAAGCTGGGACCCGCTGCCCGCCGGCGGTGGCCCAGTGACCGTCTTGGGCCGCCCCCGCCGGCGGGCCGTTCGCGGCGGACCGGGCTCGGGGCCACCTCGTAAGAGTCAGAGTCGCCCGTGAGCTTGCGTCAGCCGATATTCATCAGCGAGCGGGGAGCCTACCGCCCGCTCATCTTTCAGGGAACCACGGTCTACCAGGCCCATCAGCAGCTCATGCGCTTGGTGGACGAACGCTTCGGGCCGGAGCACGTGGCCCTGTTTGCCGAGCCGGTGGCCGACCCGGGCCAGGACGCCATCGACTGGTACAGCCGGACCCCGGGCGAGGCGTGGCCCCTGGCCGAGGCCGGGCCCGAAGAGCGCCAGGCCGCCGTGGCCACCCTGGGCCGTTTGGTGTCCGATCTGGCTTCCTACGCCCAGGAGCTGGCCGCCTCGCCCGAGGCCAGCCGGCGCTCGGCCGGGGAGATGCTGCAACTGGCCTTGCAGCACCCTGACGCCTCGTGTCTCTTTCTGGTGGGCGGGCAGCCGGTGTTGGCCGGCTGGGGCACCGCGCCCGGGGCCAGCGACCAGGCGCCGGAGAGCCTGACCCGCTACCGCCAGGTGAGTGCGGGGGAGAGCCCGGAAGAGCTGATGCGCCGGGGGGCCGCGCCTCCGCCGAAGCCGCCGCCTCCGGCGCCGCCCCTGCCGCCCTGGCCGCCGGTCGGCCGGGATGGCTGCCTCCCGCGGTTCCTGTGGGGCCTGTTGGGCCTGGTGGCGCTCTTGGCCCTGTTGGCCTGGCTCTTGCCGCCGGGTTGTGTGCCTGGCGGGATGTTGCCCCGGGGCTGCGCCGGGCCCAGGGAAGGCGAGCTGGAGGTGCGGCTGTCCCAGATGGACCGGCGGGAGCAAGAGCTCCGGGCCGAGCTGGCCCGACTGGAGGCCGAGTTGGCGCGCCGGCGCCAGGAGTGCGCCCAGCGCCCCACGCCCACGCCCACGCCGGTCCCGACGCCCACGCCCATCCCGCTGCCACCGACTCCGACTCCGCTGCCCACGCCCCAGCCGACGCCGACACCGCGGTCCACCCCCACGCCCCAGCCGACCCCTACGCCCACGCCCCGGCCGACCCCCACCCCCGCCCCGGCGCCGACTCCCACTCCCACCCCGGCGCCGACTCCCACTCCCACCCCGGCGCCCCAGGAACCCCTCCGGGTGAGCAAAGAGGATCAGGAAAATAAGGATGTGCGCTTCCTGAAGGGCCAGTGGGTTTCGGACACCGGGCTGGTGGAGGAGAACACCGAGCGGCCCGTGACCATGGAGCTGGATATCGACCAGAACGGCAACGGCACCGCCACCATCATCCGGGAGAACGGAACCCGTTGCCCGGCGCCCATGCGCTCCTATTTCAACGATAAGGGCCAGCTCATCTTCCAGGGCACCCAGCCTCATTTTTGTGGGGACGGCGGCAAGTTCCATCCTTCGGTGGTGGTCTGCCAACCCGGAGCGGACGGCCGGGCCCACTGCCAGGGGCGTCACCCCAACGGTCACACCTATGACGTGGGCATCCGGCGGCGCTGAGCCGCGGCGCCCGCGGGCGGCTTGGCACAGAGCGGGAGCCGGGCCGTACCCCAGGAGTCGGAGTCTTCCATGAGCTTAGGCCAGCCGATATATACCAGCGCGCGGGGGGGCTATCGCCCTCTGATCTACCAGGGCACCACGGTGTACCAGGCCCACCCGCAGCTCACGCGCCTGGTGGGCGAACGCTTGGGCCCGGAGCACGTGGCCCTGTTGGCCGAGCCGGTGGCTGACCCGGCCCAGGAAGCCATTGACTGGTACAGCCGGGTCCCGGGTGAGGCGCGCCCCCTGGACGAGGCTGGGCCGGAAGAGCGCCAGGCGGCCCTGGTCACCCTGGGGCGGTTGGTGTCCGAGCTGGCTTCCTTTGCCCAGGAGCTGGCCGCCTCGCCCGAGGCCAGCCGGCGCGCGGCCGGGGAGATGCTGCAACTGGCCCTGCAACACCCCGACGCCTCGTGTCTCTTTCTGGTGGGCGGGCAGCCGGTTTTGGCCGGCTGGGGCACCGCGCCAGGGGCCAGCGACCAGGCGCCGGAAAGCCTGACCCGCTACCGCCTGGTGGGCCCCGGGGAGAACCCGGAGGAAGCGCCGCGCCGGGCGGCCGTGCCTCCACCGGAGCCGCCGCCACCGGCTCCCCCCGCGCCCCCCGCGCCACCCGTGCCGCCAGCGGGCGGGGAAGGCTGCCTCCCCCGGTTCCTGTGGGGGCTGTTGGGCCTCTTGGCCCTCTTGGTCCTCCTGGCCTGGCTCTTGCCGCCTGGCTGCGTGCCGGTCGGGGTTTTGCCGCGAGGGTGCCAGGTCCCGGCGGGGGGCGATCTGGAGGTGCGGCTGGCCCAACTGGACCAGCGGGAGGAGGAGCTCCGGGCCGAGCTGGCCCGCTTGGCGGCGGAAGTGGCCTGGCAGCGGGAGGAGTGCGCCCAGCGCCCCACGCCCACGCCGATCCCGACGCCCACGCCCACCCCGCTGCCGCCGACTCCGATGCCTACGCCCACGCTCCGGCCGACTCCGACTCCGACGCCACGGCCTGTGCCCACGCCCACGCCCCTGCCGACGCCGATGCCAACGCCGACACCCACTCTTGCCCCCACCCCGGCCCCCAACGAGCCCCTCCGGGTGAGCAAGGAGGATCAGAAAAACAAGGATGTACGCTTCCTGAAGGGCCAGTGGGTCTCGGAGACCCCGCTGGTGGAGAGGGGCACCAATAAACCGATAACCGTGGAGTGGGAATTGGATGAGAAAGGCCATGGCCTTGTCACCACTACCAGGGAGAACGGCAGCCGCTGCCGCGGCCCCATGCAGGCCTATTTTGATGAAAAGGGCCAGTTGGTCTTTCGGGGCACCCAGCAGATTTGTGAGGGCGGCGGCGGGTTCAATCCCACGGAGACAGTTTGTCAAGTGGGACCCGATGGTCGGGCCTATTGTCATGGTAGCCATCCCAACGGGAACACCTACAAAGTGGGCATTCGCCGGAAGTGAGGCCCCGCGCCCGCTGGCGGCTGGCCGCGGAGCGGGAGTAGGGCCGCACCCCAGGAGCAGAAAAAGTCCATGAGCTTGCGCCAGCCCATATATACCAGTGCGCGGGGAGCTTACCGCCCTCTGCTCCACCAGGGGACCACGGTCTACCAGGCCCACCCGCAGCTCATGCGCCTGGTGGGCGAACACTTCGGGCCGGAGCACGTGGCCCTGTTCGCCGAGCCGGTGGCCGACCCGGCCCAGGAAGCCATTGACTGGTACAGCCGGGTCCCGGGTGAGGCCCGCCCCCTGACCGAGGCCGCGCCGGCCGACCGCGAGATAGCTTTGGCCACCCTGGGGCGCTTGGTAGCCGACCTGGCTTCCTTTGCCCAGGAGCTGACCGCCTCGCCCGAGGCCAGCCAACGCGCGGCCGGGGAGATGCTGCAACTGGCCCTGCAACACCCCGACGCTAGGTGTCTCTTTCTGGTGGGCGGGCAGCCGGTGTTGGCCGGCTGGGGCACCGCGCCAGGGGCCAGCGACCAGGAGCCGGAAAGCCTGACCCGCTACCGCCTGGTGGGCCCCGGGGAGAACCCGGAGGAACCGCCGCGCTGGGCGGCCGTGCCCCCACCGGAGCCGCCGCTCCCGGCTCCTCCCGCGCCCCCCTTGCCGCCCCCGCCGCCCCCGCCGCCCCCCGGCCGGGACGGCTGCCTCCCGCAGCTCCTTTGGGGCCTTTGGGGCCTGTTGGGACTGTTGGCCCTCTTGGTCCTCCTGGCCTGGCTCTTGCCGCCCGGCTGTATGCCCCGGGGGGTGGTGCCGCCTGGCTGCGACAGGCGAGCGGCCGGGGTGGGGTTGGACGACCAGGAGGTGCGGCTGGCCCAACTGGACCGTCGGGGGGAAGAACTCCGGGCCGAGCGGGCCCGCCTGGCGGCCGAGGTGGCCCGGCGGCGCCAGGAGTGCGCCCAGCGCCCGACCCCCACGCCCACGCCTACGCCGCTGCCGCCCACGCCGACGCCGACGCCCTTGCCCCGGCCGACACCTTTGCCCCGGCCGAGGCCGACGCCGCGGCCGATACCGACGCTGGGGCCGCAGCCTGCCCCCATACCCCAGCCTGTCCTCACGCTCCGGCCCACCCCAACGGTCAAAGTGCCCCTCCGGGTGAGCAGGGAGGACCAGAAAAATCGGGAAATGCGCTTCTTGAAGGGAAAGTGGGTGTCGGAATCCAGGCTGGGAGGGCTGTGCGCCAATAATACTGTGCTCGCGGAACTGGATTTCGCTGAGAATGGCGAGGGCTTTGCGATAATCCTCCGGGCGAATGGTTTGCGCTGCGCCGCACCCATTAGGGCATATTTCGATGATCAGGGACGGCTCAGGTTCCAGACAGTGCGAGAGCACTGGTGTGGAGACGCGTGCTATTTCTTTCCGCCCACGGTGGAGTGCCAGGTGGGGCCCGACGGCCGGACCCACTGCCAAGGCCGCCGACCCGACGGGAACTCCTTCCCGGTGGACATCTGGCGGTGGTGAGCCAGGACGGGGGAGGCTACGGCCGGGGCGGCGCACCCCTGTGTTTCCATGCGAGATTTCAGCCGATTCGCGGGTGGCGCTTGACGGGGCTAACCAACTGGGGTATATGGTTTTTTCACAACTTAGCCGGCGTAGCTCAGGGGCAGAGCAGCTGATTCGTAATAGACTTCCGGCCCCAATAATTCCGGCTGGTTAGCGCTTCAGTCCTTGAAAACTCTTCGCAAAATCACTTTTTCCGCTTCCCCAAACCCAGATCCACCACGCCAAGACTGACCCGGTCGGCCACCTCGGCAATGCGTTCGTCCGTGAGGTGGGCGTAGATCTCGGTGGTGCGGGCCTCGGTGTGGCCGAACAGCTCCTGCAGGTCTTTCAGGGTGCCCCCGGCTTCCAGCACCTGCACGCCGAAGGTGTGCCGCAGATCGTGCAGCCTGAGGTGGCCGTAGCCGGCCTCGACCAGAGCCCGCTTGATGACCTTGCTCACGGTGTCCGGGTGCTGCCAGCGGCCGAAGATCCGCCCCTTGCCCGGCCCCAGGGAATCCAGGACGGCGCGAAAGGCGCGGTTGAGGGGGTACCACTTGGACAGGTGGGTCTTGCTCCGCCGGACCAGGTAGCGGCCGCCGGCCAGGTCCACGTTCTCCCAGGTCAGCGCCAGGAGTTCGCGGCGGCGGCGGCCGGTGGCCAGGTAGGCCGCGGCCAGGCGCCGGACGTCCAGGTCTTCGATCTTGGCCAGGAAGGCGGTCACCGCGGCCCGGCCGGGCAGAAAAGCCGGCGTACGGCTCTCGGTGCGGATCTCCTTGGCCTTGGCCAGGGGGTTGACCTGGATGTAACCCCATTCCACGGCCTTGTTCAAGGCGGCCCGGGCATGGCGGATGTAGTTGTTGATGGACGATTCGCTGAGGCCGCGGGGCCTTTGCTTGGTGGGTTTGCGGCAGGCGGTGATCATCTGGTCCAGGTGCTTCAGGCCCAGGCGGTCCAACTTGATGGCATCCCCGGCCACCTCCCGCAGCTTTTTGAGGGCCAGCAGGTTGGCCCGGCAGGTGGCGGCCGGCTGGTTGATCTCGGACCAGGCCTCGAACTCGGCCGCGTAGTCGCCCAGGGTCTTGGTGCAGGTGCCCGTGAGGTGGGCCAGCTTGCCCTCGGCCCAGCGCCGCTTGATCTTGTTGAAGCGGGCCAGGGCCTCGGCCTTGTTCTTGGTGCGGAGCGAGCGGCACTTGCCCCGCTCGACCTCGATATACCAGGTCCCCCAGGTCTTGTCCTGATAGAGTCTGGGCATGGTGAGCCTCCCGGTCACAGGCCCAGGCTCCTGGCGATGGCAAGGGCTTGGGCCTCACCCCGACTGAGGTAGTCATCTATGGACTCACGGTTCCAGCGGCGGTGACCGCCGGGTGTGCGCCCACAGATGATCTCCCCCTCGTCGGCGAGCTGGCGCAGGATGTCCCGGCCCAGGCCGGAGTAAGTCCGCGCCTGGGAAAGGTTAAGCCACTGCCGGGGGATTTGTCCAGAAACAACGCCCAAGCCAGGTCTCGCCTGGCCCGGGCGGCGTGGTGGAAAGATAGGGTATGCACACGATAGTTGAGCTGGAGGGGCGTGTCAAGGAGAATTGTTTCTTGGGCGCACAGTCTAGGTTTATAAGGGCACAAGGACCTTGTCGCCGTACTCGATTAAGTTGTGCTCTATTCTACTTAGGCGGATTTCAGTTTGTTCTTTAGGTGCACTTGTAGCAATTATGCTTTGTGTCGTGTTGGGGTTGATTTCTGAAATAATTTGATATAATTCGTCAGTGCTAGCATCTTTCATCTTTTGCTGGTCAGGCTCATCGAAAATAATCAAACCCCAATGATTTGTTGGGTAGCTTGTTGAAGATTGTAGTAGTGCCAGCGTGTAAGACCATATCAAACGAATATTATCGCTAGCCGAAAGGCCATGTGAAAGTTCAAAGTCTTCACATATAGGACGATAGTTATCTTCAGATATTCTGATTCTGTTGATTCCGATGCTCCGAAAACCGAAGCGTCTCATATTGGTTTTAAAATGATTTCCTAAGGATTTCAATTTAGCTTTATCACTTTCAGATGCCAAGTCCGATTCCAATTGCCGGTGCTTTTCTCTGTTTTGGCCCCATTCATAGGATAGGTTCTCGATTTTAAAGAAAAGTTCATCGATCCTATCTCTGGTCCTTTCGGAAAACTTTATTTTTTCCTCTAAGCCTATTGTCCGTCTGATTGCAGATGTGGATAGGTGCTGCTTTCCCGCCAAAGACAATCTGATATCACGGACAGATGTTCTTGTGGTAGACAACTGATCTCGATAAACAGTACGTTTTGATTCATATTCAGATATCTTAGTTTTTGAGACTTTAATTAGTGATATTACAGCTTCACGCTGAGAAATTAAAAAATTTAGATTATCCTCAGGACTCATAACGTTTGACATAGATGGGATTAGACTGTCTTGGATCGGTTGTGAGCAAGTCGGACAAACATTTCGAAAAATAGATTGAGATTCATCCGACCCAAATTTCCTGAGATTGATAATGCCTCTATTGGTTTTGATTTCGCTTTCTAAAAAGTCTAGCATTTCGGAAAGTCGTTTGATCTCTGTGTTTTCCCTGTTGTGCTCAATATCGATCTTGTCGCATAGCGCCTGTAAAGACATTAATTTTTGTTCTTGCCCTACCAGTATTGATGCTGTTTTGTCTTGATCGGGATGGCATTGTTGAATTTCAAGATTAGAATCTAATAGTTTTTGCCTTAGCTTCACTATAAATGTATTTAAATCGCTTGTGTTAGTCTCGTTTTCATAAATGGCTATATAGGGTAGGTCATCAAATGATGCAGTGGGGTTATGGGGTACATTTAAGATTTTACCGCCTAATTGATTGGCTAAAATATTCAAAGACTCAACTGTAATTAACCATTGATCTCTAATCTTTGTGGCCTCATCGTTGATGGTTTGGCGAACAGCTTTGTTCCTTCCGACATCAAGGTATAACAAGTACTCAACGGCTCGTTTGGCAACATTTTTAATGCCGTACATGGTTGGCGTGGTTGCTTGAATACCGGTCCAGCCCCTTACTTGTTCTATGAACATTAACGGCGCTATACACTCTAAATATAAAATGGAATCTCCGCCATGATACTTTGGTACGCGTGGTAGGTTTAAGCCCATAAATTGCGCCAAAAAGGAATGAAACCCTTTTGTTGTGGTTGCGCTTCCGCTCGCATTGACATAAAAATCTGAAGAAGTTGCTTTTGATAGGTCTTCTGGATGGTCTTGGTCCAAGAATGTTACATGTACAAGTCTGGGATCTTTGTTGCCCTGGATATATCTTCTGATTGTAATTGCTTCGTTCTTGTTGTTCTGGATTGTAAGATCTATATATGATTCGTGAGTTTGAAATTCGATGTTATTATAGTCGCCTCCGGTTATTAGGACTGGCTTCATGGAGTCCCTGTTAGGTTTGCCAATTATTCTTTCAAGACCAAGCGCAAATATAATAGAATTAATCAGGGTGGATTTGCCGCTAGTGTTCTCGGCTCGTATCACGTTTAGGCCGTTTTCAAAATATGCGTCACATCCAAAGGGTCCTTTGGATGTTGAGGCTCTTAACTTGGCTGATATTAGCTTAATTTTCATGGCAATATATTCCGAATGGTAACGTTAGTTATCTTTTTGCCAATCTCTTTTAGGGTTTCAATATCGTTTGAAAAAATTGGCGGCGATGAAGATAAAATAGATGAAGCTAAAACGTTTCCCCGGCTAGATAGGGCAAATTTATTCTTATCCATGATTGTAATTAAACCATACCCAACTGCGAACTTTAAGGCAATGTTTACCGTGGGATCTAAATGGATATAATCTAGAGAAAAATTGCCAGAATAACTATTGGATATGAGGACTTGATTTCTAAGGGATGATGATTTTAAAACCCAATTGAAAAAGTGAATATTTAATAGCGGTGCCGTATTCTTTCGGCAGTTTAGGTGCAGTATTAAGGTAATTATTGATATTTTATAAGCCGGCCTAAGATTTGAAAAAACAGGGATCGGCCTAGGCGTGAATGTGATATCCTTTATTGAGTTGAAGGGTAAATCTTTGTAGTCCATTTCATCGCACTCGTTTATTAATTAAAAGTTTATGGGGCACCTAACTACCCAGTCGGCAAGGGTGCCTGCTGAGATTTTAGATATCAAGGGTTCAGACAAATTATTTTTCAGTTCAGTCCTCAGCTTTTCTTCAAGCTCATTCAATGTACTTTTTAGAAAGTTTCCCTTGTCCGCCACAGAGGAAACATAAGTAAGTCTCCTTTCAGAGGATTCTACTATCATTCTTATTGCCTCGTAGACGTGAGGAAATCTTTCCAATAAAGAATTCTGTTCGTAAACCCAATCGGCATAGTCTCGCAATATTTCCTGCGCCATTTCTTTTGCCGATTTTGGAGTGTTCTCGAGCCTGCTAAATTTCTGTTCTGCAACTTGTGCTAGTTGCGGTAACTCGTCAAGGTTTTCGAGGAGAAATTCTTCGGGTGTTCTTTGGGGGAAAATGCGTCCGTAACTAAGTCCTAATAATTGCTGTAGTTCTCTAGCATAAGTAGTTTCTGTATGAATTAGAGCGGTAAATTTTGTGTGAAAATGTGAGCTTCCTAAGTTGCGTATTTCGTCTTCTTTAGTCCTGAGGTGCTCGTTTAAGGCTTTATCGCTGATCTTAGGGGTTAAAAAATGCCATGCATGTATTTCGTGACCTATTAAATTAGATATTTCTGGAGAATTGTTTATAAGTTTTTTAATGTCCTTTGTGATTTTATCTCTTTGCTTTACGTATAAATCCCTTCCGGTAAGGTCATCGTCGGGGCAGTAGCATTGAAAAGTTATTCCTGTCCTAGTGTAGCCATCTATTCCATAATCGCCACCGTTTTGTGCCGCAATTTCTTGAAAATCATCGATATATCTTATGTGAAGAATTTTGTGACAATGTTCTTCCCAATCTTTCCCAGATGTGAGACCGAACACTGTATGCATTAAAGAGCTCCTCCTGATTATAATGAGGACAAGTTTATAGCAAGATAAGAAGTTAACGCAAAAAAAGAAACTCTTGCAGTGATTTTTAAACTACCCCATCGGCACCACACTGAAAATCTTATCAGTCCATCTCTGCTCAGAAACAATTGCCAGATTTCCCGAGGCGTCGCGGTATTCAACAGCCTGTTCGATCTTGCGCCCCCAGGCGGTGTGCATCCAATCGCGGCTGCCCAGAGCCCCTACAACTAGGTAATCCACGTCATAAGTCACGTGTTTGGAAAATTTGCCCCCGAGCAACTGAATGGTTTCAACACAGGAGTTACGGGTGCCAAAAACGAACTTGCCAGTGAAGCAAAACACCTTGTCTTCAAAGTTAATCTCTGGGCAAGGGCTATTCAATGGCAAGGCGGACGATGTGTTGGCAAGCTCCTCAGCCAAGGAACCGGGCCCGCTGGCGTCCCGGATCAAGCCTAGGAGTTCCTTTTCTTCCTCAGGAGTAAGCTTTCCATCTTCCAGCATGGCGGAGGTGCGATACCAGAGCACATTTGCAGGCCAGCGGTCACGTGCTTCGGCATTGGCCTGCAGCCAGTTGAGGAGGTATTCCGCCTCGGCTTGGACCATGCGGCCGTCAGCGGCCATACCCTTGCAAAGTCCCACCAATTCGTCCAGGGTGCGGTCAATGCGCCTTTGCAGGTTCAAGGCCCAACTGATCGGCTGTCCGTATTCATCCAAAACTGTCATGATCACCCCCCACAGGCTAAGTTCGGCTTGGCAGGCCCCCCACGCAATCATCTTTTGAGCCGGGCGGCCCGCCAGGCCGCCAGGTTAACGATCTTTCCCCCCGAAGTCGCCGGTTGGGCCATGGGCGGCAGACTTTGCCCAGGGCTCAGCCGGCGTTCTCCTTCCCGGTTCCCGGCTCGCTCAACTGGCTGTTGGTGACCAGCACCCCCTTGTACGCGCTTTCGATGCCGCTTATCAGGCCCTGGGCGAAGACCTCGCCTTCTTCTCCGGCACGGAGGACCACCAGGGTCTTCTCCAGACGGTCCGCCTCCAGCGGGGTGAGAGGGCGCGGATCCCCGCGAGGCAGACGCACCGCGTCCGTTCCGCTCTCTCGCATAATTGCCACCCCTCCCGGACCGGTACCCTCAGTGGCTGCTGGTTGGCATGCAGCCGGCTGACCCGTAAGAAGAAAATCCGTCGTAACGTTGAAGAGTCTCGCGAGGAAGACCAGCGCACCCAAAGGTGGCTCAAGCCGTCCCCGTTCCCAGTCCCCAACTAAAGCTCCTGTAATGTCTAATAAATCACCAACCTGGCTCTGGGTGAGGCCAGCGCGCTTACGGGCTTCCTTCAGGCGCTTGCAGACCTCTTCGTAATTTTCCAGAGGTACAGATTTTTTGGGCAAAACAACGTAACGCTTTTTTAGGGGTTGACAAAAAACAACACAACGTTGTAGTTCTCTTAGCCATGACCTCTGGCCGACTAACCCCCAGCCGCCCAGGCGGCGGGAAGCCAAGCGAGGCGCACAGGCATGGCAGACAATAAACCGATTCATATTAGCCAGCGGCAAGTTCTACTGTCAATCATAGAGCTTTCCCCCCTGTCGGGTTCCAAGCTGGCCCGCCAGCTCTTCCCCCTGGTCACCGGCCAAGCCCTGACCACCTTCCTGGCCGGCAAAGGCATCCACCCCACCAACATCTGCCAGGGTCTGGCCGGCCGCGGCCGCCCGGGCACCCAGCGGGACCAGGTGCGCCCCCTGGTGGCCGGCAAGATAGGCCTTTTGGTCACGGACATCTGGCCGGACGGGCGGGCGGAGGCCGGAGCCTGCGAAGACCGCCTGGTGGAATGGCCCGGGGAGGGGGGGCGGGCCGCATGAACCTCCTGCTTTTCAACCCCGACTACCTGGCGGAGCTCCTGCACGAGATGCCGGACCGCACCGGAAAAAGCGTAGCCGACCTGGCCCGGGCCATCGGCCGCGACCGCAAGACCCTGGCCCGCGAGCTGAACCCCGGCGACGACGGGGCCAAGCTGGGCGTGGCCACCTTCGTGCTCCTGACCGCGGCCAGCGGCGACCTGGAGCCCCTGGACTACATCGAGCACCACCTGGGCCGGGTGGCGGTGCGCCTGGCCCGGGCCGCGGACCCGGCCGGCCTCTACAGCCTGGCCGGGCGGAGCTGCCGCGAGCTGGGCGAGGCCCTGGACACCCTTCTGGCCGACCTGGCCGACGGCCTGCTGGACGATCCCCAGGCGGTGTTGAAGGAGATCCGCGATTTGGAACAGGTTTTGGCGGCCATGAAGGGGCAGGTGGCCGCCTTGGCGGCGAAGCGATAGCCGAAACGCCGGGAGGCGCGCCGGGTCACGTTCGCCCGGCAGGGGCGCATAACCCCCCCCACGCCTCGCCCCCGGCGTCAGCGGGACCTGGCGAGCCCGCTCTGATGATGGCAGCCAAAACCGAAACCCTTGGTAAGGCCCGGGCGGCGCGGTGGAAGGATGGGGATCTGATCACGGCCGCGAAAGGCAAGACAAGGGCGAGAACCACAAACCGGGCGGCGGCGTGTGCGGCATGCTGCCGCTCCCATAGCGGGCGGGGCAGGGCTGCCACGATGAGCGGCCGCCGGAGCCGCCGAAGCTGGGCTCGCGGAAAAATATCCGTCCAGCTTTGGCAAAGCTACCCAGCCCGGCCCCGGGGCGGCAACCCCGCCCCGGGGGAAAGGAAAACCTCATGAGCGGCGAGTCAAGGCGCGAACCCCCATGGAAGGGACTCAGCCTGGCCGACATCCTGGAGATGCTGGCGGAGCTGGACCCCGAAGACCCC
The DNA here is from genome assembly GCA_020444165.1 of Deltaproteobacteria bacterium. Next base: position 51,956 of record JAHLLK010000038.1, read on the forward strand.
TACTACCCTGACCAGGTGCTTGCCCTGGAAGCCGAGTTGACCCTCAACCAGCGGGACCGCCAGAAGCGGGAGGCGCGCGACGGCATCCGGCCGCCATTCTGCGCCAGCGAGGTGGAGCCGCTGCAGCCCCACACCTGGCGCACGGGCAGGTACCTGCCCCTGCGGGGGCTGCGCAAGTCCCCGGATGATTGGGCGGTGGCGGAGGGGGCGGCATGACCAACCTGGCCCCCTCCCCTCAACTCCCCTGGGTCTGCCGCCACGATCCCCGCGTCCGCATGTTCCAAAAGAAGAGCTGCCGCCCCAAACAGGAAAAGCTCCAGGAACAGCAGGGCAAGCCCGGCTGGGTGCCCACCAACTTCAACCTGGCCTGCGTGGCCTGTGATGGCCCGGCCTGGGATGACGCCAAGCACCCCGTGGCCCCCGAAGGAGAAACACTCGTGACCGTGCCCGCGGACCGGCCCTACGCGCCGGCCTGCCCCATCTGCGGCAAGCCGCAACGGCTGCGCAAGGATGGTGTCCCCATGGGCTACTGCCCGGAACACTGGCGGCAGAAGGTGGCCTTCTGCCACAAGCCGGAGGAGCAATTGCCGCCGGAGGACAGCGCCCCGGCCGCGCCCGCGCCGCCGCCCGAAGCGGCTGTTCCGGGCCCGGACCCGGAACCGGAGGGCGCGGCCATGGACCAGACAACGCCTCACGGGGATTGCCACCGCCCAGCGAGCTTAACCCCGTGCCGGGAGGACGCACCCCCGGAGGCGGCGGAGAGCCGGGCCGCTCCGCCGGCTGAAATGGAGGCCCACCCAACCTCGGGGGCGGCGAACGGGGTGACAGGCCGGAGAGACGGCCATCCCCAAGCCCCGCCGCCGGAGGAGCCGCCGGCTTGCCCGGACTGCGGACAGCCCCAGGCCCAAGACAAGCTGGGGCGCTACCGGGGCTTTTGTCGGGCCTGTGAAGCGCGCCGCCGGCGGGATCTCGCCCGCGCCCCCAGGGACTACGCGGCCCAGGTGGCCCTGGGCCGCCTGGCCAGCAACGCGGCGGCGAACCTGCAAGCGGCCCTGGCCGGCCTGGACCCCGCCCTGGTCGCTGTCCAGGTCCAGGGGCTTCTCTTGGTGCAGATCCTGGACCAGGCGGCCGGCCTGGGCTGCCTGCCCGGCTGGCGGCCCGAGGCTGCGGAATCGGCCCATGCCCGCGCCTAAGCCCGAGCCGGTGCGCCGCACCTGGCAGTGCCAGGAGTGCGGGGCGCGGGTGGCCCTGGCGGCGGACCAGCCGCCGCCGGACTGGGCCCAGGTGGGGGGCGACCCGGAGCGCTGGGTCTGCCCGGAATGCCGGCGGCATGCTGCCGCTCCCAATGCGTGCGGAGCGAAGCTGCCACGATGAGTTATCACCGGAGCCGCGCGAAGCTGGTCCAGGGGTAATTCAAGCATGGGTAGGAGGTTGCCATGAATTCCGCCCGATTGCCGGTCTTGATCCTTCCCAGCCCCTGGGGGGTGGGGCTGATGCTGGGCCTCATCGACAGCCGCCCGCACGCCCACGAATGCCCGCCCGGGGATTACCGGGTCTATCAGACCGGGGCGGACGGCGACATCGCGGCGGCCCTGGCCCGCCTGGTTGCGGTGGCCCGTGAGCGCCGCCGGCCGCACCCCTGCCGCCAGGCCCCCTGGCCGGCGTTCCTGCCCGGAGAGGTGGGCCTGGTGGAAGTGCTGGACTGCCGCCGGGAGGAGGATCTCTTTACCTTCCAGCTCGTGCTGGCCAATCCCCGGCCCGCATGGGTGGAGGGGAAGGGCAGGGCGGCGGCGTGAGGGGAGTCTTAGCCTCGCTTTACCAGAAGGGTGGCGAATATCGAAATGAGGCCGCCCAGCATGATGTAGCCAATAACTACCTCGACCATTACGAGGAGCGAGGCAACCCATGTGATGGGCGTTATGTCACCGAAGCCGAGGGTGGTGAATGTCACCACGCTGAAATAGAGACCATTGCATGGCGCGGGCGGTGCGAAAATGCTTTAATATTCTGTAATTATT
>JAHLLK010000039.1 GCA_020444165.1 Deltaproteobacteria bacterium
CCCAAGACCAACAAAGCGATCTGAAGAACCTGCGCGTCTTTGTGCAGCAGTCTCAAATAGATCATGCGCCAAAAGGTAAAGTTTAAGCACTCTAGGCCGCGGAAACCAGATGCGCCTACCATGTGAAAATATAGATAACCGAAGAGCAAACAAAAACCAGATGACCACCCGATCCAATACCAAGGAGTGCGCCCACAGTCAGCAAAAATATTCCAAATGTAGAAAAGTATCTTCTTTACCTTTGATGCAGTACGCAACTCTTCTAGGAAGCTTTGGTGCCTTGCAAATGATTTGAATAATTGGCTGCCGGAACATTCAGCGAGGTTGATGCCAATAAAAGTTATTTTCCTGTTGTAGGTGGGAGAGGTAATGTCAGAATTGCGAATTATTGCTCCCTGGAGATTTGAGCGTCGAAAGTCGTTTTTATCTAGATCACAGCTGATTATTTTTGAGTACGCCAGAATCGTGCCGTTGAAATTTGTTCGTTCACAAATAGATGTTTTAATTACAGCGTATGGCATTTTAGCGTTATTGAAAAATGCACCTGAAAGTTTGCATTTGGTAAATTTTGACTTTAGAAGGTTGGCGTCATTAAAAAAGGTTCCGGTTAAGCGGGAACTGAAGAAAGTTGTATGTTGTAAATCAGCTCCATTAAATCTAGAACGATGGAGATTGGTACTCTGGAACCTTGCATCTACCATGCTTACCTCAAGAAAGTTTGCTCCGCTTAGATCTACTCCACTGAAACTACACCCCCCGAGGTCAGCTCCTTGAAAATTGGCGCAAGTGAGAATTGTCCGGCTGAAATCAGAATTTCTGAGATTCGCTCTGCGGAAATCGGCTCCTCCGCAACTATAATGGCCGATTATAACCCCTTTCAGATCATGAGGTGGGTCTCCTTGAAAACCATCATTTACCCATGCAGCATGATCACGAATGATCGCAGTAAGCTCCTCCGAGGTAGGCGTGACGCCCCTCCAACTCTTTGGCACGTGCGGACCCTCAGGCGTTTCGCCAGAGAAATTGTTTGGGCTCATGGTATCCCCCCGGGACGTGTGTTCAACTCAGGCATGCTATCACAGGCCGCCGCTTGATGGGTTGGGCACGCGACAACCTAGGCCCCTCACGGTGCGAGGAAATCGCCCGCGACCTGGTGCCCGGGCTCCAATTCAGCCACGCGGGCAAACGGCTCATGGCCAACTGCCCCTTTGTTGGGCACGCGGACAAGCACCCCTCCTTCACCTACGACCCGGACAAGGACCGCTACCGCTGCTTTTCCCACCCCGACGCGGCGGAGGCCAGCGGCGACCTGGTGGACCTCTGGGCCCGCCTGCAGGGCATCCACGACGCCAGCCAGGCGCTCAAAGGATTCCGCGCCCAATACGCATCTGATTTAGCCAAGCACCCGGGGCAAGGCCCCGGCCGGGATAAGCGCCCCAGCGGCGCCACGGGCGGCGACGGCGGCAAAGGAAAGAAGGAGCGCAAGGTCAAGGTGGTGCCGGACCGCGAATGGGACCGGCTGCCGCCCCTGCCCGAGGCTTGGATCCAACGCCTGGAGGAGAAGCGCGGCTGGAGCCGCGAGGTCATCCAGGCGCTAGATCTGCGCCTCTGTGAGGACCGCGAGGGGCGGCAACGCATAGCCATCCCCATCCGGGACCAGGAAGGCCTGCTGGTCAACGTGCGGAAGTACCTGCCCGGCGCGCCGGAAAACAAGGTGGTGTCCTGGGGCCGGGGCTTTGGCGAGGCCCGGCTCTGGTCCCCTCCCACCCCGGGCGGCCCGAGCCAGGGCCGCATCTGGCTGGTGGAAGGCGAGCCGGACTGCCTGTGCGCCGTGTCGCGCGGCCTGGAGGCCATCACCAGCACGACCGGGGCGGGGACCTGGAAGCCGGAATGGTCGCGCCTTTTCGCCGGCCGCGAGGTGGTGATCTGCTACGACGCCGACGACGCGGGCCGGGAAGGGGCGGCCAAGATCGCCCGCGCCCTGGCCCGGGCCGGAGCCCGGGTGCGGATCATCGAGTGGCCGGCCTTCATGCGGCCGGGCCAGGACCTCACGGACTGGTTCATGGCCCACGGCCGCACAGCGGCCGAGCTGGAGGCCCTGGCCGACGTGGCGGAGCTGGTGGAAGGCCCGGAGGCCGAGAGCGAGGGCGTGGCCGCCCTGCAGGAAGCCGCGGACGCGCTCACCCAGTACAAGGCCTGGTCCGAGTTCGACCAGGAGACCCGCTTCCGGCCCGTGCTCATGGTGCGGGACATCCTGCAAGAGAACCTGATCCTCACCGAGCGCAAGACCAAGCTCATTTTCCGCTGGGACGGCCGCCATTGGGCCGCCTCCTGCCCGGAGGACCTGAAGCGCCTGGTCATGGCCAAAATGGGGCTGGTGGCCACCCGCAACCGGGTGGCCGAGGGCGCGGAGCTGATCCTGGCCCAGACCATCCTGCCGGAAGGCGAGGAAATGGACCCCCGGCCGGAGCTGCTCTGCCTGTTGAACGGCATGCTGGACCTGAACACCGGCCGCCTGCTGCCCCACGACCCCAGACACCGCACCACCTACCTTTACCCCTACGAGTGGCGGCCGCACGACCCGCCCGACTGCCCCGTGTTCAAGCGCTACTGCCTGGAGAGCCTGGAGCACCCCGGGGTGATCGAGGAAGTGCTGGAATTCATCGGCTATTGCTTCTGGCCGGGGCAGCACTACAAAAAGGCGCTCCTGTTGGTGGGGCCGAAGGATTGCGGCAAGAGCCTGTTGCAGGAGGTGATCCGGCGGCTGTTGGGGCCGGACAATTGCAGCGCGGTGGACATGGCCGACCTGGAGGACCAGTTCCAGCGGGTGGCCCTGCACCGCAAGCGCGCCAACATCTGCGGCGAGACCTCGGCCAACTTCTACAGCAGCAACAATTTCAAGAAGCTGACCGGCGGCGACCCGGTGCAGGCGGCCTACAAGGGCGTGGACTCCTTCACGTTCAACACCCAGGCCAAGCTGATCTTCGCGTCCAACGAGTTCCCCCGGGTGAGCGAGCAGAGCGAGGCGTTCTACGAGCGCATCCTGGCCGTGGAGTTCCGGCGGCAGTTCAAGCTGGGCGCGCCGGGCACGGACCCGCATTTGTTGGACAAGATCCTGGCCGAGCTGCCGGGGATATTCCACCTGGCCATGGCCAAGCTCTACCACCTCCGGCGGCGGGGGGCGTTCGCCCAGTGCCCCGAAAGCTGGCGCTTCCTGAACCAGTACAAGCTGGAGAACAACCACGTGGCCCGCTTCCTGGAGGAGCGGTGCGTGACCGAGAACGCCGATGGCACCGTGCCGGACGGGCCCAAGATGCCGGTGTATGGCAATTATCGGAGCTGGTGTGAGGACAACGGCATCAAGAAGCCCAAGGCCAGCACTCAGTTCTGGAAGGTGGTGCGCCAGGTCAAGCCCACGGTGAAAATAGATACCCACGGGCCCAGCGACCGCGACCCCAAGCGGCCGGGCTGGGTCTGGGGCCTGTATCTCCGGGAAGCCACCGGGTAAGCGAAGGAAAGGTGTTCTGTTGATCATCGCCCCGGCGCATAGCCTCGCGCCTTGCCGCGCCCCCCGCACCCCCCGTTTGGGTTTGGGTGGGGGCTCAGGTGCGGCCGCTGCCCGGCTGGCTGTCGGGGTTGGTGTCGGGGTTGGCGGGGTTCGCGGTTTTTGCCCCGACAGGGAAAGCGCCGCGACTACGGGGGGATGGCGGGGGCTGTCGGGGTTGGCGGGGTTCGGTGCACCCTTACGCGCACGCGTATGCGCGCGAGGGGGTTTGCTCCTGAAAATCTGAGCGAACCCCGGGACGAACCCCGCCAACCCCGACAGGGTTAGTGATTACGGGGCTTTAACTCCGACAGCTTACCCCGACAGGCTTTGACAACCCCGACAGAGGTAGTATTTACAATGAGTTATCTAAAATGAGCGGGGCAGATGAATAAAAGAGAAACCGGCCCCCCGGGCCTGGCGGACTGGGAGCAAGCCTTCCCGGCGCTCTTCGCCGTGCACGGCGGCCCGGTGACCCTGGCGGCGGCCCTGGGGGACGCCCCGGCCCCGGTGCGGGAGCTGGTGGACCTGGTGGAGGCGCACCCCCTGGAGCTGTTCCGCACCGGCGAGGGCGCGGTGAGCATCCGGGAGGCGGACAAGGAGGCGGCGGCCCGGGTGCTGCCGGTGGTGGAGCGGGCTATCGACCTGGTGACCGGACACCAGGAGGAGGTGCGGGCGTGGCTGGGCTCGCTGATCGCGTGAGGGCGGCGGCCGGCCGCCCGGCCTCCCGCCCGGTGGCCCACTCGGCCGCCCGCCCGGTGGCCCGCCCGGTGGCCCGCCCGGTGGCCACCCCCCGGCGGGTCCTTCCCCCCTCTTTTTTCCGCGAGCGGGTAGGTGAGCCCCGGGGAATGCGCGGTTTTTGTTGAAAACGGATGATGGGAAAATGGGATATTCCAACAGCTTAGGCCCAGGGCGCAACCATGGCAGAGGGCAGGGCGCGGGCCTGGACGGAGCGGGCGGAGGCCTGGACGGCCCGGCGGGGCAGGGCGGAGGCCTTGACGGTCAGGCCGGCGGCGCGGCGGGGCAGGGCAGGGGCCTGGCCGGGTGGGCCGGGGGCATGGACGCCCGGCTGTTCGACGACGCCGGGTGCCTGGAATGGCTCCTCCGGCAAAGTCATCCCCAGGGCCCCGCTTGCCCGCATTGCGGCCGGCCGGTGCCGGCGGGCCAGGAGGCGCGCTTCTGGCGGGCGGGCAAGCTCCGGTGCGCTTGCGGCAAGTGGTTCACCGGCCGCACCGGCACCGTGCTGGAGGGCGCGCAACTGGCCCCCTCCCAGGTGGCGGCCATCGCCTTCCTGGGGGCGTTGGGGGTGGCGGCCGGGCAGGTTGCCAAGTTCGCGGGAGTGGACCCGGAGACGGTGCGCCGCTGGTGGGCCAGATTGGCGGCCCCCCATGCCTGAGGCGAAGACCCAAGGGCGGGTTTTCAAAGGCTTGCAGGCGGTGCGCCGGCATTTGATCGAGCTGGGGTATCAGCTCGCCAAGAACACGGTGTACGACCACGCCCGCACGGGCAAGCTGAAGCCCCGGAAAGACGGCCTCTTCCACGAAGACGACGTGCTCCGCTACGCCCAGAAATTCGTGAAGAAGGCCGAGACCAAGGCCACCCCCGAGGGGGAAGCGGAGGACCGCTCCCTGGTGGAGCTGACCCTTCGCGCCAAGGAGGCCGCGGCCCGGATGAACGAACTGAAGCTCCAGAAGGCTCAGGGCGAGCTGGTGGAGCGGGACTGGTTCGAGCGGGAGGTGGCCAAGCGCACGGCGGTGTTCAAGGAGACGTTCCTGGCCTTTTGCCGGGAGGCGGTGGGCCCGGTGATCCAGACGGCGGGCGGCGAGCCGGAGCGGGCCCCGGAGGTGCAGGCCTGTTTGGTGGAGCTGGCCCACCAGGCCATGGACCGCCTGGCCCGGAGCCCCCAGGTGGAGATCCCCACGGGAGGGGACCATGCCTGAGGCGGGGCAGGGGGCCATGTTCCAGACCCTCACCTGGACCCGGGCGGAGCGGGCCATCCTGGCCCGGCCGGGCGAGCTGGACACAGCGCGCTGGGCCGAGAAGAACCTCCGGGTGGTGGACGGCCCCTACAAGGGCTCGGCCTGGCGCATCGCCGCGGCCCCCTACGTGCCCGGCATGCTCCGGGTGATCGAGGAACCCTGGGTGCGCCTGGCGGTGATCATCGCGGCCAGCCAGGTGGGCAAGACCTGGGGGGTGATCTACGCCCATTGGGCCCACAAGGCGGTGATCGACCCGGCGCCGGCGCTCCTGATGATGGCGGACTACAACTCGGCCCGCAAGGTGGCCCTGAACCGGCTGCACCCCATGGTGGACCAGTCCGACGCCCTGGCCGCCCTCAAAAGCCCGGCCAAGGAGGACAACACCGGCACCCGGATCAAGCTCCTGAACGGCGCGGTGCTGGACCTCGGCTGGTCGGGCTCGGTGAGCACGGCCAGCACCTTCAGCTACAAGCTGGTGTACCTGGACGAACTGAACCTCTACGACGCGGAGCTGGGCCAGGAGGCCGACGCGGTGAGCCTGGCCCAGGCCCGCACGGCCCAGTACCCCAATGATTCCAAGATCATCGCGCCCACCACGGTCACCTACGAGACCGCGCCGGGCTGGCGGGCCTACAAGGAGAAGCCGGAGGAGTACTTCGACTTCCACGTGCCGTGCCCGCATTGCGGGGAAAGCCGGGTGCTGGAGTTCGCGGGGATCCGCTGGCCCGAGGGCGAGAACGACGGCAAGCTGATCAAGCGGAAGCGCCTGGCCTGGTACGAGTGCCCCGCCTGTGGCGGCCGCTGGAGCGACCAGGACCGCAACCAGGCCATCCTGGCCGGCGAGTGGCGGCCGCGCCTGGGGGTGGAGCGGCCGGCGGCCGTGGGCTTCCACCTGCCGGCCTGGTGCTCGCCCCAGGTGACCTTCAGCCAGTGCGCCGCGGCGTTTCTGGCCCGGGAGACCAGCCGGGGCGCGGCCAAATACTTTGCCAACCACATCAAGGCCGAGCCCTTCACCGACGAGAAGGTGGAGCGCAATTGGGAGGATCTCCTGGCCCGGGCCAAGGCGGCGGACCACGGCCGGGGCCAGGTGCCGGAAGGCGTGCGGGCCCTGGTGGCCGCGGTGGACGTGCAGCGCCGGGGCTTCTACCTCTGCATCTGGGGGGTGGGCGCGGCGCCGGAGCTGAACCTGTGGCTGGTGCTGGAGACCTACCTCAGCGAGTTCGCGGACGTGGCCCAGGTGGCCCTGGAGAGCCGCTTCCCGGGCCAGGCCGGGGGCGAGCACCAGGTGAACTTCGGGCTCATGGACTCCGGCGACGGCGAGCGCACCCAGGAGGTGTACGACTGGTGCCGGGCGCACAAGCCGATCTTCCCCTTCAAGGGCGTCTACCGGGGGGCGACCCTGTGGAAGGCCAGCCACCTGGAGGCCTTTCCGGACGGCCGGCGGATCCCCGGCGGGCTGAAGCTCTACACGGCCAACGTGAACCTGGCCAAGCACGATTTGTCCCGCCGCCTGGCCATCGCCCCGGGCCTGCCCGGCTCCTTGAACTTCCACCAGGACATCGAAGAGGGCTTCGCCCGGCAGCTCTCAAGCGAGTACGTGAACGACCAGGGCGGGTGGGAGTGCCGGAGCGGGGTGGCCAACCACTACTGGGACTGCGCGGTGTACGGCCTGGTGGCGGCCAAGATCCTGGAGCCGCTACTGATGCCCAGGGCCGGGGACAACGCCGGGCCGCCCGCCAACGAACCGCCCGCCCCGCCCCGCGAGAACCCAACCCAGCGCCCGGGCTGGTACGAGGAACGGAGATACTGAGCATGCCCCAACACAACGGCATCGCGTATGAGAGGGGCCGGGGACGGCTGTTGCGGCCGGACCAGGTGATGGCGCGATTGAATATTAAAAAAACCAAGTTTTATGAACTACTACACCAGGGGCACTTTGGCGAATATATCCGGATCGGAAGTGGCTACAGAGTTTGGGAGGACAGCGTAGAGCAGTATGTGCAATTTAACACTATCGATCCAAATGTCTGTTAGTTGCTAAAAGACCAAAAAGCCCATATAATATCCCGCTAAGGTGGGATGTATATTTGATCTAAAATAACAATGCCTATTTGCTGGCCATATTGCACATTGTCAACTTACCGGGATAGCAGTTTGATAACGAATGCTGATGGGTGTCCTTTTTGAGGAGAAATTGCTATGAGCAAGAAATATCTAAGTGCCTTAGAGGAAATGGCCCTGGAGCTGCAAAACAAACAAGGAATTTATGATAGCCTTCTAGAGTCCAGCGGAACAGCTGCCGAAGCTTTACAAAGGGAGTTTGACCGGCAGGAGTTAATTAGGCGTCAAACCATGCCCACGTGGGATCATGAGCGGGCTTCGAGTGCGGCTAGTGTAATTAACGCTGCGTCTGCCGCAACAGCTATATTTGAAGACTCAGCCAGCGGTATGGTTGCTTACAACGAAACATCTGAGCAAATGAGAGTATTGTATGAGGCAGCCCTGCCACATATACAGTCTGAATTTTTTAGGCCAGATCTTACATTAGATGATCGCTTTCAATCAATACAAGAACAGATAGATTCGTATCGTATCTATAAAAGCCTTTCAGAAGAATTGCTTCCCCCCAATTTTTTTAATGAGTTAAAAAGTAATCTCGCGTACCAAGAGACCAATATTCAATCTCTGCAGGACGCGTTGAGTGATTTTTCCAGCTCTGCGGAACGGTTGGCGGTTTATGCGGCAGAATTTCCAGACTCAGAAATCGTCTTGTCAAGTATTGTTCCTACAGTCGGACATGAGCTATTTCTAAATAATTTTGTCGTTCGCAAAATTGCCGAGTACGAGAAAGGGGGAGAATTAGATAACGAAACTGAATTTGTAGTAGAACCCCCAAACTTCCCTCGGGTAGACGGTGAATTTGAGGGCTTACTAGGTATGGTTGACCCGCGTCTATTAAACAAGTACCGCGGTGCTAAGTTGGCGTTAAACTCCAACAACCCAGATAAGTATGAACAATTACTAGCATCGCTAAGGTCTCTGTGGGAGAATTTGTTAAAAAAACTAGCTCCAGATGCGGAAGTTATTACATGGGCTAAAATCAATGGCAGTATGAGCGATAAGCACTTGTTTCAAGATAGGAGCAAGGGAATAGTCAAGAAAAGAGCCAGGTTAAGATTTATTTATCGAAACATGCCACATGATATATTGTCAGTTGTTTTGGAGTCAGACGAATGGGTTTTGGATAGGATTTTTAGGGTATTTAACCGGATACATGAAGCTGATATGGGCCTCACCCAAGATATGGCAAATTTATTAATATTTCGAACTGATTGTTTCCTAGGGTTTGTCTTGAGAGTTCACAGTTTGAACTAAATTTTTCGGCGTGGACCAAAAAACTTTCCGTCTAGTCCGTCTAGTCCGTCTGGTCCGTGCGTCATAACGCCCCCCCGGCTAACCTGGGGGCGTTATGGCAGCATACACCCTCCAAGAAATAGCCGAAGAACGGGCCGCCACCAAGGAGGCCATCCGTAAGGCCCTCCTGGCCCAGGAGTACCGCTCCGGCGATAACGGCGCGACGCGGGCGCGGCTGCAAGAACTGCGCGACCACCTGGCTTTCCTGGACGCCGAAGAGGCCAAGCTCTCCGGCGGCGGCTTCGTGTTGGGGGTGCTCCGGACCGAGGTGGTCCGGTGAGTTTCCTGGCCAGGAGCCTGGACCGGGCCATTGAGGCGGTGTCGCCCCAGCGGGGGGTGGACCGCGCCGTGGCCCGCTTGCGGCTGGGCCTGGCCCAGGCCCTGGTGGAGCGGCGCGGCGGCGGGCGCACGGGGGGATACCGCAACTGGTGGCCCCGGGTCACCACCCGGGGCGAGGAAACCCTTTCCCGCGAGGCCCTGGCGCTCCGGGCCAAGGACCTGGCCGCCAATGACGGTCACGCCGCCAGCACCATCCGGACGCTATGCCTTAACGTGGTGGGCAAGGGCCTCACCCCCCAGTCCCAACCCAAAACCGAGGTGCTGGGCATCAGCGAGGCGGAGGCCCAGGCCTTTGCCCGCCAGGCCGAGTGGGCTTTCGGCCTCTGGGCCAAGGAAGCCGACGCCAGCGGGCGGCTCAGCTTCGCGGAGATCCAGCGCATGGACCTCCGCACCGCCGGGGTGCTGGGCGAGACCCTGAAGCTGATGGTTTCCCGGGAGCCCGGCCCGGGCCGGCCCTTCAGCCTGGCGGTGCAGGTGCTGGACCCCCTCAGGCTCCGCACCCCCTCCGACCTGGTGGGGGACCTGGCCGTGCGGGACGGCATCCGCCTGGGCCCGGGCGGCGAGCCCCTGGCCTACCACCTGGCCGACCCGGCCGACTGGCAGCTCCCCACCGGGCTGACCAGCGAGCATTTCCAGATCTTCCCGCCCCGCCGGGGGCACCGCTGGGTCTGCCTGCACCGCATCCTGGACGGCGAGGCCGAACAGATCCGCGGCCTTTCCCCGCTGAACGCGGCCATGGGGCTTATCAAGCGCCTGGACGAATACTTCGACATGGAGCTGGCCGGGGCCATATCGGCGGCCAACTTCGCGGTGCACATGGACACGGGCAGTGACGCCCGCGAGGCTGAGAAGATGTTCCGGGGGTTTGGCAATACCGATGCCTCGGCCCTCAAAAGCGACCCGGTGTACCAACTGGAGCCGGGCCAGATCACCTACGGCCCCTACCGCCCGCACATCCTGGCCAGCCCCCGGCCCAACAACTCCTTCCCCGCTTTCGTGAAGTCCCTGGAGCGGCGGACCGCCGCCTCCCAGGGCTTGCCCCACCTCCTGACCAGCAAGGACTTCTCCGAAGTCAACTACTCCAGCGCCCGTGCCGCCTACCTGGAGGCCTGGAAGCTCTTCGCCTACCTCAGGGCCTGGGAGGTGGAAGGCGCCTGCCAGCCCATTTGGGAGATGGTCCTGGAGGAGGCGGTGTGCCTGGGCCTGGTGCAGGTGCCGGGCGGGGTGGACCGCTTTTACGAGAACCGCGAGGCCTGGTGCAACGCGGCCTGGACGGGCCCGGGCCGGGGCATGCTGGACCCCAACAAGGAGATGGAGGCCTACGAGAAGGGCCTCAACAACAACGTGCTGACCCTGGCCCAGATCCACGCGGAGCTGGGCGGGGACTGGCAGGACGCCTTGAAGCAACGGGCCCGGGAAGAGGACGAAATGCGCCGCCTGGGCCTGACCCGGGTGCCCTCGGCTTCTTCTCCCTCCGCAGACGACCCGCCAGCGGAGGTTTCCTCATGAGCCTACTTCGGCGGCTGCAAGGCTTGGCCAGCATGAAGGCTTTCCCCCGCACGCATTGGGAGCGGCAGCATGCCGCAAGAAAGGACGACGATGCCGGCCAGGCTGCTTAGCTATCTCACCGGCCAGGCCTGGGCCATACAGCCCGAGGTGCTGGACACCTGGTGCAACGTGCTGGAGGCCAAGGCCCGGGAGGGCAAGGTGGAGGTGGCGGCCCTGACCGGAGCGGCCCCGGAGCGGAGCGAGCGGGCCTACTCCCTGGAAGGGCCGGTGGCGGTGGTGCCGGTGGTGGGCGAGATGGTCAAGCGCGCGCCGATCTTCGGCTCCGGGGCCAGCTACGCCGGGATCCGCCAGGCGGTGGCCGAGGCCCTGGCCGACCCGGCGGCCCGGGCGGTGCTCCTGGACATCGAGTCCCCGGGCGGCTCGGCGGACGGCTGCGCGGAGCTGGGGGAGTACCTGCGAGAGGCCCGGCGGGAAAAGCCGCTCCATGCCTATATCAACGGCCGGGCCAACAGCGCGGCCTACTGGCTGGCGGCCCAGTGCCAGGAGATCGCGGCTTCGGCCGGGGCGCAAACCGGGTCCATCGGGGTCTTGTGGGTGCACCTGGACCTCTCCGAGGCGGACAAGGCCCGGGGCGTGAAGCGCACCTTTCTGCACGCCGGCAAGTTCAAGGCCGCGGGCAACCCCGGCGCCCCCCTGGGCCAGGAGGACCGCGAGTATTTCCAGGCCATCTTGGATGAGCTGCACGCCCAATTCATCGCGGCCGTGGCCGCCGGCCGGGGACTTGACCCGGAAGTGGTGCGGGCCACCGAGGCCAAGGTGTTCCTGGCCCGGGAGGCCCGGGAGCTGGGCCTGATCGACCTGGTGATGAGCCGCGAGCAATTCCTCAACCATATCAAGGAGAGTTTGAGCATGGACTTGAATGAACTCAAGGCCAAGCACCCCGAGCTGGTGGCCGCCGTGAAGGCGGAGGCCACGGCGGGCCTGGCGCCCGAGGCCGAGGTGCGGGCCAAGGCCCAGGCCGCGGTGGACACGGAAAAGGCGCGCATCCTGGGCCTGCACCAGGCGGTGTTCGGGCCGGAGGCCCATGGCAAGTTCGCCGCGGTGGTGAACTCCGGGGCCACCCCGGAGGTGGCCCAGGCCCTGGCCGGGGTGCTGACTCCGAAGCCGGCGCCGGGCGGCGCGCCCGGGGAAGCCGCCGACGCGGCGGCCGGCGCGGCCGCGTCCGAGGCCGGCAAGCGCCAGGAGATGCTGGCGGCCATCCAGGCGGCCGGCGCGGCCCCCCTGGACCCCAAGGGCGGGGAGGCCGGGGCCCCGGCGGACATCCTGGTTGAGGCCAACCGCCTGGCCAAACAGGAGGGCATCGGCATCGACCAGGCCCTTTTGAAGGTGGGCGAGCTGCACCCCCAGGCCTACCAGGACTACATCCTGAGGGGCCGGAAGGAGGGCTGAGGTGATCGAACACGGACTGGTGAGTTTCCTGGCGGGGACCGACCTGGATCGTTACCGCCGGGTGAAGTTCCAGGCGGGCACGGCCACCTCTCCCCCCCCGGTGGTGTACGCCGGCGAGGGCGAAATGCACGTGGGCCTCACCGATTACCCGGCGGCGGCCGGGGAGGCGGTGGCCGTCCGGCTCTTGAACCACCCCGGCACCCACAAGGCGGTGGCGGCGGGGGAGGTCGCCCGGGGCGCGGTGCTCTATGCGGCGGCCGAGGGCAAGGTCTCCGGCCAGGCAGTGGGCTCCGCCCTGGGGGTGGCCAAGAACCCGGCCGGCAAGGACGGGGTGTGGGTGGAGCTGGTGCCTTTCCACGTGCTGTCCACCACGGCGGCCACGGTTTCCCTGGCCGACGCGGCGGCGCATTTCGACGGCAACACGGTGGAGGCGGCCCTGGCCCAGCTTGGCGGCCACCTCACGGCGGCCGGCTGGGTGATCCCCGCCCCGCTGGCCGCCTTCACCCGGGAGGACGGCACGCCGCTGGCCAAGTTCGCGGACGGGTCCAGCACCATTCCCGGCTTCAGCCAGGAGGCCCATGGGGTGATGCTCCGCTGGAACAACCACGCCACTCCCCAGCGGGTGGCCTTCCAGCTCCCCTTGCCGGGGTTTTTGGACGACACCGCGGACATTGAGGTGCGCTTCCTGGCGGCCCTGACCGGGGCCACGGACACCCCGGCCCTCTCGGTCAGCGCCCATGTGGACGGCGGCCCGGACGCGGCCCCGGCCGGGCCGGAGATCTCCGGCACGGAGCTGGCCGAGTACGTGGTGACCATCCCCGCGGCCAGCGTGCCGGCCGGGGCGCGGATCCTCAGCGTGGCCCTGGGCCCCACGGCCGGGGAGCTGGGCGCGGACGACCTGGTGCTGAGCGCCCCGTGGCTGGAGATCAAGCCCAAGCTGGCGGCCAGCTAAAAACCCAAGGAGGGTTCGCGGGGAGCCCCGGCCGGCCGCCGGGCCCCGGGGCTTCCCCGCACCCCCTCGCCGGTAATGCCATTCCCTGAGGAGGAACCGATGTTTTTTGACAAGGACAAAGCGCTGCCCCGGCCGGACCTGGGCCAGGTGGCCATGGCCTACGACCTGGAGGCCTCCCAGCGGGGCTTCATCGGCCGGGAGCTGTTCCCGGTGTTCCCCAGCCATTTGCAGTCGGGTACATACCCGATCATCCCGGCCAAGGCCTTCTTGCGCCAGATCGAGACCCGCCGGGCCATGGGCGCGGCCTACTCCCGGAGCGACTTCACCTTCACCGACGGCAATTTCGCCACCAAGGAATACGGCACCGAGGTGAAGCTGGACGACCGGCGGCGGGCCCTCTACGGGGCCCAGTTCACCTCCCAGCTCCAGGCCGAGCAGGTCTCGGTGAAGCGCGGCATGGACATCCTCTTGCGCTCCCAGGAAAGCCGCATCGCGGCCCTGGCCACGGACACCACCAAGCTGCCTCACGAAGCCGTGGCCCAGCCCTGGAGCGATTTGGACAACGCCACGCCCCACGACGACGTGGAGGCGGCGGTGGACCTGATCGAGCGGGTCACCGGGGTGACCCCCAACGTGGTGGCCCTGACCAAGGCCACCTTCCGCAAGGTGTTCAAGACCAAGGCCTTCCGCGAGTCCGACAAGTACACCCGCAACATCGACACCTTGCCTTTCGAGGCCAAGCGCCGGGTGCTGGCCGAGTACTTCGACGTGGACCGGGTGCTGGTGGCCAACGCCATCGTGGACACGGCCCAGGAAGGGGAGAAGGAGTTCATCCCCGGGCCGGTGTGGCCGGAGGACAAGGTGCTGGTGTGCAAGGCCGCCACCCAGCCCGAGAACCTGGAGGAGCCCTGCCTGGGCCGCACCTTCCTGTGGAAGGCCTACACCCCCAGCCTCACCGTGGTGAGCCAGTACCGGGAGGAGCAAATCTCCTCCGACGTGTTCCGGGTGAACCACGACACCGACGAGTGCTACGTGTTCACCGCCGCGGCCCTGGTCTTGACCGGCGTGAAGGCGGCCTGACCGTGAATTTCCGCGAGATGGTGGAGGGCGACCTGGCCCAGGTGATCTACGACCCGGAGGAGTTCGGCGTCCGCCTGGTGTGGAACGGGGTGGAGGTGACCGGCCGGGTGGAGCGCCAGGACGGCGAGGCGGCCGGGGTGGACGGCCGGGGCCTGGACCCGCCGGCGGTGAACCAGCGCGAGCTCTTGGTGGAGCTGCCGGCCGCGGCCGTGCCCCGGCCCAAGGTGGGCCAGGAGGTGGATTTGGACGGCGAACTTTGGCTGGTCAGCTCCACCCGGGTGGCCTGGCCGGTGCTCCGGGTGCTCCTGGCCCGGAACCTGGCGTGAGGCGGGCATGCTGCGCATAACCTTCGACGCCGAGCTGGACCGGGAGTTCACGGCCGCCCTCCGGGCCCTGGGCGCCCGGGCCGGGGAGGCCGTGGCCGAGGCCCTGAACCGGGGGGCCCTGAAAATGCGGGGCGGCGCGGTGGGCGAGATCCGCCGGATCTACAACGTGCCGGTGGCCCGGCTGCTCAAAAAGCGGCGGGGCAAGGGCCTGGCCGTGTACCAGGCCACCTCCGCCAA
Source organism: Deltaproteobacteria bacterium (assembly GCA_020444165.1). Next base: position 14,830 of record JAHLLK010000039.1, read on the forward strand.
CCTCACCGCCGGTATCAAGGCCTGGGGCGGCCCGGTGCCGCTGATCTACTTCGGGGCCCGGCCCAACCAGCCGGTTGGCAAGGGCGGCAAGCGACCCCCGGGGGGCGTGTCCTTTCAGGCCCGGCGGGACATGGGCCGCACGGTCATCCCCGGCGCGTTCATAGCGCCCCTGCGTTTCCACTCCAAGATTTTCGGCGACGGCGTCAACCTCCACGTGGCCAGGCGCGAAACCAAGGGCGGAGCCCGGCTGCCGGTGAGGGTGCTCCGGAGCTATTCGATCCCCAATATGCTCAAGGAAGAAAAGGTGCGCGAGGCGGTGCTGGACATGGGCTACTCGGCAACCCGCCTGCGCCTGGCCAGCAACATCCGGTATCTCGTAACCGGGCAGAGAAAAGCATGATCCACCAACTGGTGCTGGAAGTGGCGGAGCTCTTACGGGAGGCCGCGAGCGGGCTGGGGTTCAACACGCCCCTGGCCGGCGGCGAGGAAGGCTATTTGCCGCCGAACATCTTCCTGTTCGACCCGCCGGCCAAGGAGTCCCACGTGGACCCGGAGCACTACCCCCTGGTGGTGATCCGGGCCTCGGACGGCCAGGCCAAGGAAACCGAGGGCCGGGGCGCGGTTGACACGGTGAACCTGGAGCTGATTTGCGGAGTGCACCAGAAGGAGGGCAAGGAAGCGGGGCTGCAGGACCTCCTGGGCCTGGTGGGCCTGGTGCGCCGCACCCTCTGGGCCCGGCCTCTCTTGGCCGAGCGCTACCAGTTGGACCCGGCCCTGGCCTGGACCGTGAGCCCGCCGGAAGAGCAGCGGCCGCCGTTCTACCTGGCGGCCATCGAAGCCAACTACTCCTACCCCATCCCCCAACCGGGGCCGCCGCTGCCCCAGGAAAAGGTGAACGTCTATGGCGCGGGATACCCAGACCAACAGTAAGCAACCCACCCCCCCGGAGGAGGCCCCGGCCGCGGCCCCCCGGGCGGCGGAAAAACCGGCCGCCCCGGCGGCGGCCAAGCCGGCTCCCCGGGCGGCCGCGCCCCGGCCCCTGATCTACCTCGGCCCCAACTTGGCGGCCCTGGGCCTGTTCGCCGGCCAGGCCTTCCGGGGCGGCCGGACCCCCGCCCACCTCGCCAAGGCCCGCCAGGAGGACCCCGACCTGGACGCCCTGTTTGTGCCGGTGAGCGGCCTGGCCGCGGCCCGGGATGACCTGAAGAACCCCACCACCAACCTCACCGCGGCCTACGCCCGGGTGCTGGCCCGGCTGCAGCAGGCCAGAAAGGAAAAGTAGGCCATGGCTTACCGTCACGGCGTCTATATCCAGGAGCTGCCCACCGCCCTGATCCCCATGCGGACGCTGTACGCCCGCATGCCGGTGGTGGTGGGCACGGCCCCGGTGCACATTCTGGAGGGGGGCGCGGACCTGCCGGTGAACAAGCCGGTGCTGTGCTTCAGCAAGGATGAGTTCGTGGCCGCCTTCAAGGACTCGACCGACCTGGCCTCCTTCACCCTTTGCGAGGCGGCCGAGGTGCTCCTCACCCTCTACCGGGTGGCGCCGGTGGTGTTCATCAATGTGCTGGACCCGGCCAAGCACAAGGCGGCGGTGGCCGAGGCGGACTACACCTTCGCGGCCGGCGTCATCACCCTGGCCCACACCTACCCCCTGAACCTGGTGGTGAAGAGCGCGGACGGGGCCACCACCTACACCGCCGGAGTGGACTACACCGTGAACCGCATCGGCGGGGTGGTGACCCGGCTGGCGGACGGGGCCATCGCGGCCGAGGCCACGGTGAAGGTGAGCTATGACCGCATCGACCCGGGCGCGGTCACGGTGGATGACATCATCGGCGGGGTGGACCCGGAGACGGGGGCCAAGACCGGGTTGGAGCTGGTGGACAGCATCTTCCCCCGCTTCCGGCTGATCCCGGGCCAGCTCCTGTGCCCGGGCTGGTCCATCCACCCGGAGGTGGCCATCTACCTGGCCGCCAAGTCCGTAAACATCAACGGCTTTTTCCGGGCCGCCGCCCTGGTGGACGTGCCGCCGGACGGCGAGGGGGCCCCGGCCGGGTACACCGGCGTGCCGGCCTGGAAAAACGACTACAACTACACCGATGAGGACCTGATCGTCTGTTGGCCCAAGGTGAAGGTGGGGGAAAAGACCCATTGGCTCTCCACCCACCTGGCCGGGCTGTGCCTGGACATCGACGAGGCCAACGAAGATATCCCGTTCGTGAGTCCTTCCAACAAGCGGCTGAACATCACCGGGGCGGACCACGCCGGCCAGGAGCTGTGGCTGGGGCCGGAACAGGCCAACTACCTCAACTCCGAGGGCATCGTCACGGTGCTGAACTTCGACGGCGGGTGGAAGGCCTGGGGCAACCGCACCGGAGTTTACCCTTCCAACACCGACCCCAAGGACTCCTTCATCCCCGTGCGGGCCATGTTCAACTGGCTGCACAACACCCTGACGCTGTCCTTCTGGAACCGGGTGGACTACCCCCTCCGGCGGCGGCACGTGCACACCATCGTGGACTCGGCCAACATCTGGCTGAACGGCCTGGCCGCCCGGGAGGTGATCCTGGGCGGGCGGTGCGCCTTCCTGGAAGTGGAGAACCCCCTGACCGACCTGATGGACGGCATCGCGCGGTTCCACGTGTGGTTCACCCCGCCCAGCCCCAACCGGGTGATCGAGTTCATCACCGAGTACGACCCCAACTATCAAAGCGTGCTCTTTACCTAAACAAATGACGATCTTTTTGTAACCCCAGGCCCTGGGAGGAACCGAACATGGCCAACCAAGTCCCCGAGAAGCTGCAAGACTTCCGGGTCTATCTGGAGGACGTGGACCTCTTGGGCGTGGCCGACGTGACCCTGCCCAAGATGGAGTTCGAAACCGAAGAGCTGAAGGGGGCCGGCCTGGCCGGCACCATCGACAGCCCGGTGCTGGGCCACTTCAAGTCCATGACCTGCGAGATCAATTTCCGGGTGGTCACCCAGAACTTCGTAAAGTTGGCCGCGCCCAAGAGCCACCACCTGGCCTTCTACGGCGCGGTGCAGGTGCACGACGCCGGCGAGGGCAAGCTCCTCTCCAAGCAATGCAAGGTGGTGGTGCGGGGCCTGGCCAAGGTGGCGGACCTGGGCAAGCTGGACTCCGGCAAACTCCAGGAAAACAAGGCCGAGCTGGAAGTGCACTACCTGAAGCTCTCCTACGACGGCGCCGACTACATCGAAATGGACAAGCTCAATTACGTGTACGTGGTGGACGGCGAAGACTACCTGGCGGAAGTCCGGGCCAACCTGGGCCTGGGTTAGGAGGCGGATATGACTACGGAGGCAGTTAACAACTCTTTGGAAAACATCGTGCTGGATTTCCCCTTGACCATTGACGGCCGCGAGGTGACCAGCCTGGCCCTGCGGCGGCCCAAGGTGCGCGACCTTTTGGAAGCGCAAAAGTCTGGCGGCAATGATTCCGAGCAAGAGCTGGCCCTGTTCGGACGGCTGACCGGGGTGAACCCGGAGGAGCTGCGGAACCTGGACATGCGGGACTACCGCAAGGTCCAGCGGGCCTATGAAGCTTTTTTGTCCTGAAGGCGGGGGAGGCGCGGGACCTGGTGCTGATCCTGGCCCACCTCACCCACACCGGGCTGCCGTTCTGGCTCAACCAGGAAGTCGGCGAACTCTTGGTGTGGGCCGGACGGGCCGGCAAGGTGGTTCCCAATATCCCAGGGCATAGCGGGGGAGGAAGCGTTCAACCATGAACCCAGCAAAAGCTCCCCCCAGGTTGCCCACCACCCAGCAAATGAGAGGGGCGGTCAGAAGGTTGAACATGTCGATGGAAATAAGCCACCAACAGCATGGCGCCGCCACCACGGCCACGAAAGCGTAGTTTATGAGCAGCTTTGCCAACACCGCCGTCACCCTGGGCTTGGGGGTTCTGGGATACAGTTCCTTTAAACGTATCCTAAACGATTCCTCCCAGAGAATCAATGCCCTGGGGCAGAGCGTGGGGAAGCTGGCCAACACCCAGGTGGAAATGGGGCGGTTCCGGGATCTGGGGCAATCCCTGCGGGCCACCCACAAGCAATTGGGCGAGGCGCAAACCGTGGTCCAGCGGCTGGCCATGGAGATGAAGGCCGCGGACCAGCCCACCCGCCAGTTGCAGGTGGCCTTCGACCGGGCCCGGGGCCGCGCCGCCGCCCTGAAACAGACCTTCCAGGAACAGAAAGACGAACTCCGCCGGCTGAAGGCCGGGCTGGACCAGGCGGGAGTGAGCACCCGGGAGTTGGGCCGCCACCAGAAGCGGCTGGCCCTGGAGGCCGAGCGGGCCACTCGGGTCCAGGCCCGCCTGGGGGAACTCACCGCCCGGGAAGGTGTGCTTCGCCAGCGCCTGGGGGGCTACAAGTCCCGCCTGGTGGGCGGCTTGGCGGCCGGCTATGGGGCGGCCCGGCTCATGCAAGCCCCGGCCGCGGTGGAGAAGGCCAAGGGCGAGGTGGCTTCCTTGGGGGTGAGCGAAGCGGGCCTGACCAAGCTGGCCGAAGCCGGGCGCAAATTCAGTAACAAATGGGTCGGGGTGACCCAAGACGCTTTTATCTCCGCGGCCTACGACATCAAGAGCGGCGTCTCCAGCCTGGGCGACACGGCCCTGGCCGAGGTGACCCGGGTGGCCGCGCTCACGGCCAAGGGCACCAAGGCCGAAGCGGGGGAGATGACCAGCCTCTTTGCCCAGGGTTACGACATCTTCCGCAAACAGTACGAGGCTCAGGCCAGCCAAAGCGTGCCGGGGTGGAACAAGCTCAGCACGGAACAAAAGGACATCAAGTTCTTTGAGGCCTTTTCTGGAGGCATCGCGGCCACGGTGCAGGCCTACAAGACCGACGGGTCCAAATTGAGCCAGGCCTTCCAGTCCCTGGGGGCCGACGCCACCAAGGCTGGGGTGACTTTGGCCGAGCAATTGGCCGTCTTGGGCAAGCTCCAGGGATCGGTGGAGCCCGGCGCGGCCGGCACCTTGTATCGAGCCTTCCTGAAGAACGCGGCCAAGGGGGGCAATGAGCTGGGCCTGGACTTCGTTAATGCCCAAACCGGCCAGCTCCGCTCCCTGCCGGAGATCCTCGGCCAGCTCCGCCAAGCCTACGGCGACACCATCGACGAAACGGAAAAAGCAGAGATCACCAAGGCTTTCGGCACCGAGGACGCCGTGCGCTTCCTGGCGCTCCTGTACGACAGCTCCGCCGACCTGGCCCAGGGGGCCAAGGCCCTGGATCAGGAGATGAAAAAGGGCACGGAGCGGGCCGAGAAAATGGCGGCCGCCATGGACCGCGGCCCTGGCGCGACCTTCGAGCGTTTGGGCCAGCAGTTCGGCAACCTGGCCACCGTGCTCGGCACCGCCATGGCCCCGGCCGTGGACACCATTTCGGCCGGCATAGGTACGGTGGTGGTGGCCCTCCAGGACCTGGGCCGGGCCTTCCCCAAAATCACCGGGTTGATCGGCGCCGCAGTCACCGGCCTGGCCGGGGCTTTCGCGGTGGTCACGGCTGGGGGCTTTGCCCTCAACGCCGCGAAGCTGGGCTGGACCGGTTTCCAAAAGGTGTTGACCTTGGGCCGGGTGGGGAACCCCACGGCTTTGGGGGACGGTCCGCAAAAGCGGGGAGGCGGCCTGGGCCGCATCTTCCGCCGCGGCGGCGGCACCGGCCGGCCCGGGGGCGGCGGCAGCGCGGGGGGCCCCGGCGGCGCCGGAGGCCAAAAGGCTCCCCTGTGGCGCCGGGTGCTGGGCGGGGTGCTGGGCGGCGGCGCGGCCGGCGGCGGCTCCGTGGTGCCGGTGGCGGTGACCAACTGGCCGGGCGGCGGGGCTGGGAGTGGTTTGGGTTTGGGCGACCTTTTGCCGGACGGCCCGGGCGGGGAGAAAGCCCCCGGCCGGGGCAAGGGGGCTGCCGGGGCCAAGCCCCGGGGAATCTTGGGCCGGGTCGGGCAGAAAATGAGCGGCCTGGTGGGCCGGGCCATGGGCTGGGGCCGGGGGGTATTGGGCAAGTCCGTGGCCGGGGGCCTGCTGGGCAAGGTGGGCGGCGGGGTCTTGGGCAAGGCCGGCAAATGGGCCGGGTCTTTGTTCAAGGGCCTGGGCAAGGGCGCGTTGAAGAAGATCCCGCTCCTGGGCGCGGCGGCCGGGGGGCTCTTCGCCCTGCAGCGGGTCATGGGCGGCGACTACCTGGGCGCGGCCCTGGAGCTGGGCAGCGGCCTGGCCAGCACGATACCCGGGGTGGGCACGGCCGTGTCCCTGGCCCTGGACGCGGCCGGCGCGGTGCGGGACGCCGCCCCGGACGGCCAGGCCGAGGGCGGGGCCGCGGGGATCCCCGCCGCGGCTGGGATGTTGCCGGCGGCGGCTACGGGCCTGCTGCCTGCCGGAGCGGGTTGGCCCCCGGAGCTGGCGGGCCTGGGGGGGGCAGCCGGAGCGGCCCTGTTGCCCCAGGCCGGCGACCTGCCCGCGCTGCTGGCCGGGCTCCGGGGCCTGGCCCCGGCGGCCGCGCCCGCCCCGGTGACCGTGCAGGTGGAACAGCAAATCAGCCTGGCCCCGGGCCTCATGCGCGACGCGGTGGAACAGGTCATCAGCTCCGGCAACCAGAAGCTGGTGCAGGTGATCCGCGAGGTGATGCAGGACCTGGTGCGGCGGGACCGCCGGGTGAGCTTCGGCTATGGCAGCAACTGAGACCTACACCACCATCCAGGGCGACACCTGGGACTGGATCGCCAAGAAGATCTGGGGCGGCCGGCGGGAAAGCATGCTGCACCACCTGGTGCTGGCCAACCCTGACCACCGCCATTTGCGGTTTTTCCCGGCCGGCGTGGTGCTGGTGGTGCCGGCCGTAACCCCGCCCCGGGAGGAGGCGCCGCCGCCATGGCAGATAAGGTAGCCAGGAAAGCCACCCTCTCCCTGACCTACCGGGGCCAGGACCTCGGCCGGCATTGCGTGGGGTTCACCTACACCGATAACGACCAGGACGCCCTGGACGGCATCGAAGTGACCCTGGAGGATCGCGAGGGTTACTGGCTGGGGCCCTGGTGGCCCCGCAAGATGGACACCATCGTGGCGGCCATCCACACCGAGGATTGGGAGTTCCCGGGCCAGCGCCAGACCCTCGCCTGCGGGGTGTTCGAGATCGAGGAGCCCGCCGTGGCCGGGCCACCCGACCAGGTGACCATTCAAGGCCACTCGGCCAAGGTCAGCCAGAACAACCGCACCCAGCGCAAATCCACGGCCTGGGACAACCCCAGCCTGCAAATGCTGGCGGCCGAAATCGCCGGCCGCATGGGCCTGGGCCTGATCTGGGAGGGCAACGACGTATCGTACAAGCGCCAGGAGCAAAAGTCCGAAGGCGACCTGGCCTTTTTGCGCCGGCTGTGCCGGGAGGCCGGCAACGGGGTGAAGGTGGTCAACGAAAGCCTGGTGGTGTTCGCGGGGCAGACCTGGGACGCCCGGCCGCCGTCGTTCACCCTGAAGCGCTCCCAGGCCCTGGGCGAGAACCCCCTCATCACCAACTACCGCTTCCAGAACCAGAGCCACGACAAGTTCCAAAGCTGCATTGTCCGCTGGACCGACCCCCAAACCAAGGAGGTGTACCAGGGCCGCTTTGACGAACCCAAGGCGGACAAGGCCTCGGGGGAGACCTTCATGGTCCGCGACCGCCGGGTGGACTCCAACGCCGACGCCCAGAAGATGGCCCAGAGCCTCCTCCGGGCCAAGAACCAGGGCGACTTCACGGCCGAGATGCAGCTCATGGGCGACATCCGCCTGAAGGCCGGGCTCACCTGCCAGGTGGCGGAGTTCGGCCGCTTCTCGGGCAAGTACCTGGTGGAGGAGGCCCGCCACCGCCTGGACGCCTTTGGCGGCTACACCGCCCAGCTCACCCTCCGCAAGGTGCTGGAGTACTGATGCTTACCGATCTGGAAACCGTTTCCCGCCGGGTGGGCCGGCTGGAGGAGATGCTGGCCCAGGTGGTGCGGGTGGGCATGGTCACCCAGACCGACCCGAAGAGCCACAAGGTGAAGGTGCTGTTCCCGGAGCAAGACCTGTTGGAGAGCGACTGGCTGTGGGTGGTGGCCCACAAGACCCATGCGGACAAGGCCTACTGGCTGCCCGACCGCGACGAACAGGTGCTCTGCCTGTTCCTGCCCAACAGCCACGAGGTGGGTTTCGTCTTGGGAGCCATCTACTCCGACAAGGACCCGGTGCCGGTGGAAAGCCAGGACAAGGCCCATATCCGCTTCCAGGACGGCGCCTGGGCGGAGTACGACCGCAACTCCGGCGAGATGGCCCTGCACGTCAAGACCAAGCTCATTCTGCGGGCCGGGACCGAGATAGAGATCTTCGCCCCGCGGATCCTCATGACCAAGCCCACCTTCATGGGGCCCATCCCGCCGCTGATCCAGCCCACCATGCCCCAGCCCTACGTGCCGCCAGCCCTGTTGGAGCCGCCCGGGCCGCCGGCCCCGGCCGAGCCGCCGGACGGGGGGACCTCCCATGAGTGATCTGGGCAGCTACGGGCCGGTGGTCTTCGAGACCTCCGACGCCCGGATCCTCACCTTTGCCGATTTCCGGGACCGGCGCCGGGCCCGCTACGCCACCCATGACGTGATCAACCAGGAGCAATTGCTCCAGTTCCTCACGGTGGAGCTGGCCGTGGTGCGTTTCGAAATGACCCTGCACCACCGCTTTTGCGACCCCGCGGCCGAGTTCCAGCGGCTGCTGGATTTGTTGGAGGAGCACACCGCCCACCAGCTGGTGATCGGCGGCTCGCCGCTGGGCGAGTTCGTGCTGGAGGAGATCCACCACGACTGGCGGGTGGTGGCCGCCAACGGCGTCCTGATGCACACCAAGGGCGACGTGGATCTGAGGCAGTACCGATGATCGAGACCATGCTCCTGGTGGAGCCGGGCCCCCTCACCATCGCCCCGGCGGATCTCCTGGAGGACGTGCGCCAGAACGTGCGCCTGATCCTCACCACGCCCAAGGGCTCCCTGGTGCTGGACCGGGACTTCGGCCTGGACTTCTCGGTGATCGACCAGCCGCTCCCCCGGGCCCAGGCCCTGTTGGCCGCGGAGATCGTGGACCAGGTGGCCCGCTTTGAGCCCCGGGCCGACGTGGTCAAGGTGACCTTTGAACCCGACCTGGCCGGCGCGGCCGACGGCAAGCTCATCCCCCACGTGCGTTTAAGGATAAAAGCATGAACCGCCTGGAGTTGCCCGAAGTCCAGTTCTGCGAGACCGACACCGCCCAGGTGGAAGCCCAGATCATCGCGGACTATGAGCAGATCACCGGCCGCACCCTCTACCCCGGCGCGCCGGAGCGCCTTTTCCTGGAGGCCGTGGCCTACGAGGTGGCCCTGGCCCGGCTGTTGATCGACCATGCCGGCAAGATGAACCTCTTGCACTTCTCCCAGGGCGGCTTCCTGGACCACCTGGGCCATTACCTGGCCACCCACCGCCTGGGCGAACTGGCCGCCCGCACGACCCTCCGCTACAGCCTGCAGGCCCCCCTGGCCTGGGAGGTGATCATCCCCACGGCCGCGCGGGCATCTGCGGGAGGTTCCCTGGTCTTCGAGACCACGGCCGAGGCGCGGATCCCCGCCGGCGAGAGCTGGGTGGAGGTGGAGGCGGTGTGCCAGACCCCGGGCGTCGCCGGCAACGGCCTGGTGCCCGGCCAGATCAACAAGCCGGTGGACGTGATCCCCTACGTGCACCAGGTGGCGAACACCACCCTGAGCCTCGGGGGCACCGACGCCGAAACCGACCCCAACTTCCGGGCCCGGATCCAGCTCGCGGCCGAGGCCTTCTCCACCTGCGGGCCGGCCGACGCCTACCGCTACTGGGCCCGGAGCGTGAACCAAGGCATCAGCGACGTGGCGGTGTGGTCGCCCTCGCCGGGGGAGGTGTGGATCGCCCCGCTGATGGCCGGCGGCGAGCTGCCCAGCGCCGAAATCATCAACGCGGTGGACGCGGCGGTGAACGACGTGCGGCGGCGGCCCTTGACGGACGTGGTGCACGTGGTGAGCCCCGAAGTGGCGCCCTGCGAGGTGGCGCTCACCTACTACATCCTCCAGAGCCACGCCACCCGCACGCTCGCCATTCAGGCCGCCGTGGCCAAGGAGGTGGCGGCTTACGTGGCCTGGCAGCGGGAGGCCCTGGGCCGGGCCATCCTGCCCTCGGTGTTGGTGGACCGGGTGCAGTCCGTGCCCGGGGTCCAGCGGGTGGAGGTGACGGCGCCGGAGTACCAGGCCCTGGAGCCCCGGCAGGTGGCCGCGCCCGGCGCGCCGGTGCTCACCTACGGAGGCTTGAGTGGCCAATAACCTGCAAAGCCTGCTGCCTCCCAGCATCACCCACGATGCCCAAATGCAGGGCGCCGCCGCGGCCGCCGGCGACGAACAGGAGCGCATCCGCACGCTGATCCCCCTGATCCACATCTGGTCCCGCCTGGGCGAGGCGCCGGAGGCGGTGCTGGATCACCTGGCCTGGCACCTGCACCTGGACGGCTACGAGTTCGCGGACAGCCGGGCGCTCAAGCAATGGCTGGTGGAGCACTTCCACGACTGGCACCGCTACAAGGGCACGGTGCACGGCCTGGCCCTGTACTGGCGGGTGCTCCTTAACCGCCGGCTCCTGTCCGCCACCCCGCCGCACAAGTTCTATTGGGGCAAGACCCTGACCCAGGCCGAGCAAGAGGCCTTCGAGGCCCCGCACCCGGAGATTCGCCTCTACCCCTTCCGGCACCGGACCCAGAGCTATTGCCTGTGCTGGGGCGGGATGCACTGGGGCCGGGACGCCTACGTGCACAGCGATGCGCTGCTCAGGGTGGGCGACCGGGTGGCCCTGTACGACCCCCTGACCGGCCGGGAGAGCAACCTGCACAGCCTCCTCTACGAGACCGCATGGGTGGAGCGCCTGGCCCGCCAGGAGATCGAGGTGCGGCTGCCCGGCGGCCCGGGCCGCGGGATGTTCTGGGGGGCGGGCGGCTGGCCGAATTTTTGGGTGGATCAAGAGGCCGGCCAGCGGCTCTACACCCTCCACCTGGACCGGCCCTACCAGGACCTGGTGGAGCGCCGCACCCCCCTGGCCGCCCGGCCGGGGCTCACGCCTTTCAGCACCTACTACCAGGAGGTGCGCGAACCCACCCTGTCCCCCGGCGGAGTGTTCTGGGCCAACAAATACCCCGACGAGCCGGCGACGGTGCGCGGCCGGGGCGGGGCCTGTTTCTGGGGCGGGGGCCTGTTCTGGGCCGAGCGCCGGGCCGGGGACCGGCTCTACAAGCGCTTCAAGCTCTTTGACCCCACCCGGGTGAGCCAGGCGTCCCGCCGGGCCAGCCTGTTCTGGGGCGCGTTCAGCTTCGGCGGCATGCCGGCGCACACCGCCCAGGTGGCCGTGGACATGCTCGGCCCGGCCCCTAAGCGCGGCCTCAACTGGGGCGCCGGCCTGCACTGGGGGACATCCCACTACTACGTTTCCGACGCGGCGGACCAGATCGCCCGGGTCTGCCAGGTGGGCCGGCTGACCCGCCGGCGTTCGGACAAGATCCTATTGGCCATCACCAACCGCCAACCCGTCACCGCCAGCCCCGGCGTCTTGGCCGGCGCGGCCCGGGCCGGGGAATACCGACTGGAGGTTTTTTAAGCATGGAACGCCAAGTAATCCTCCGCGACCGGCAGGAAGGCCAGGCCGCCGACATCAACAACATTCAGCTTTTCGTCGACCAGAGCCTGCAACACCTGATCATGGACGCCATCACCACCGAGCGCATGTTCGTGGGCCTGGGGGTCACCAGCCCCACCGCGACCGAGATCGAGATCGCGGCTGGGCGGCTCTGGGACGGGCCGACCGGCAAGGTCTTCCGCAAGGACCAGGCCGAGCGGCTGTCCATCTTCAGCCACCTGCCGGTCACCGATGAAAAATGGCTGGCCGTGGCGGTCATCGGCAACGAGATCGAGACCGACATCCAGCCGCGCGATTTCCTAATCGATTTGGAGACCATGCAGAAGGAGCCCCGCACCGTGGCCATGGAGCTGCGGCGGGAGGTGGTGACCTACATCCAACCGGGCCTGGAGTCCCCGGACCCCATGAAGCCCGAGCCGCCCACCGGCTACACCCTGGTGGCCTATGTGCGCCTGTCGCCCGGCGGGGTGCAGGAGATCGCGCTGGCCGAGAACAAGCAGCTCATGAACCTGTTCGACACCTGGCAATTGGCCCTGGCCAACAACACCTGGATCGGGGAGATGGGGGCGCGCATCGACGCCATGTTCGCGGAGCTGGCCGCCTTGGCCGCCCTCATCAAGGGACTCACCCGCACCAACCAGCTCACCGAGCTGGTCAAGGACGTGGCCTACCTGAAGGACCTGTCCAACCTGCCCGACACCTACAGCTCCTACGGGGCGGATTCCTACCTCACGCCGGACGAAAGCGCCGAAACGGACCCGGAGTACCACGCCCTGGTGGAGGAAGGCATCCGCTTCCCCTTTGCCGGGCAGACCGAGCAGCAGCCGGCCCTGTTCAACCCCTACGAGACCGCGGTGATCAACTTCGGCGGCCTGGTCCTGCCGGCCCACTCCCAGGTGGCCCGCCTGACCACCACCGGCAAGACCGGGGAGATCGCCATCGGGACCTACCAGTACCAGACCCACACTCTGAAGATGGCCAAGCAGACCTACTGGCGGCTGCGTTACGGCCCCGAGCGGGTGATCTGCACCAACCAGCAGGAAAACGCCTTCCTGCAAGGGGCCAAGGTGGGCCAGGTCTTCGACAGCCCCTGGGACTACGGCAAGTTCGAGGTCTTGCAGTCCTACAACGCCCACGACGTGAGCGGCGTTTCCTACAACTACGTGCGGATTCGTTACTTTTGGAAGGACCTGGTGGAGGAGCCGTACTACTGGCTGGAGGATGAGACCCACACGGTCAACGGCTCCCAGATCGGCCAGACCTTCCTGGCCACGGCCTCAGGCTGGCTGACCCGGATAGAACTCTGCTTCAGCGCCGTGGCCGCCACCGGCGACGTGTACGTCCACGTGGTGGAGGCCGATGTGGCCGGGGTGCCCAACCGGTCCCGCGGCCTGGGGTACACCAGCCTGGCCCCCTCCGATCTGCACGCCATGCCCGGCCGCACCGTGTTCGTGCTGCCCAAGCCCGTCTTCATCCAGGCCGGCAAGCGCTACGCCCTGTTGATCACCACCGCCGGCAACCACACCCTGGCCACGGTGGACGGCAGCGCCTACACCAACGGCACCCTGTTCCAGAGCACCGACGGGGCGTACTTCCAGGGCGATTTGACCAAGGACCTGATGATGCGGCTCTGGTACGCCCAGTTCAACAACGCGCGCACCACGGTGGATCTCACCCCCCTGAGCCTGTCGGACGGCATCGCGGACCTGGATTTCATCCTGCAAGGCGTCAACCCGGCCAACACCCAGGTGGTGTTCGAGTACCAGCGGCAGGGCGACGCGAGCTGGTACGGCATCCTGGCGGACACCGCCGACCAGCTCCGCAACCTGCCGGCCATGGTCAAGCTGCGGGCCGTGTTCACCGGCTCCCGCGAGGTGATGCCGGGCCTCACGCTGCCGGGCTCCAAGCTCCGGGCCAACCGCATGGGCACCGAATTCACCCACGTTTCCACGGCGCGCACCCTGGCCGCGGCCTCCGACGACATCAACGTGATGCTCCGCCTGGAGGGCTGGGACGCGGCCAAGCACACCTGCACCGCGTCCCTGACGTCCGGGGGCAGCACCTACGCCCCGGCCGGGGTGACCGACGTGGTGATGACCGACGGGCCCGAGCCCACCATTCAGCGCACCTTCAACTTCCAGCCCCTGCCGGGCACGGGGATCTCCGCCTATCAGATCAAGATCGAGGGGACCACCACCACGGTCCTGGACGTGTTCCACGTGGCCAAGCGCTGGGACTGGGCCACCAACTAGCGGCGGCTGAGTAAGGGTAAGGGATTGCCATGATAAAGCGCGAGCAATACCGCTTCAAGGACGGGTCCACCCCTCTCTCCGGGGCGGAGTTCGACAAGCGCTTCAGTGACGTGGATGCCCGGATCCACACCCTGGAGAGCCTCAAGATCGACTGGGAGGGGGCGGTCCGGGAGGTCCAGGACCTGGGCCTGGTGCGGATCAATGACGTGATCCTGCCCGTGCTTCAGGAGGCGGGGGTGATCCTGGACGACGCCCGCCAGGAGCTGGCCGAGGTGCAGGCGGCCGGGCTGATCCTCTCCGGCTCCGAGGCCGCGCGCCTGGAGCTGGCCCCCAGCGGCCCGGCCCCGGTGGTGTACGTGAGCCTGGACACCGGCCTGTTCTGGCTGTGGACACCCGGCGCCGCGGACTGGGTGCTCCTGGGCGGGGCGCTCATCGATGAGGAGGACCTGGCCTCGGACTCCGCCGTGGCCCCGCCCAGCCAGCACAGCGTCCGGGCCTACGTGCAGGACTATACGACCAATCACTTGCCCATCCCCGCTGCTCGCAACCTCCTGATCAACGGCGGCATGCGGGTGGCTCAGCGCACCGCGGCTTACACCTTGACCAGCACGGCCTGGGGCCGCGGCAAGGTGGACATGTGGGAGGGCCGGGCCACCGGCGGGGTGGTGTCGGCCGGCGCCCTGACCCAAACCTTCACCACTCCGGCCGGGGCCACCTGGCCCACGGGCCTCTTGCACTTTTCCGGGGTGACCCGGAGCGGGGCCGGGGCGCTCTACGCCCGCACCAGGATCGGGGCCGAGGATTGCCGCCGGGCCCTCTTGGAGAACGGGGGCGCGGATTTGACCGCGGCCCTGGTGGTGTTCCATGACGTGGGCGCGGCGGTGCCCGGCCGGCTGACCCTTCGCCACGCCAACAGCGCGGACAATTTCGGCGCGACCACAGAGCTGGGGCATGGGGACGTGGCTGACGCCAGCGGCCTTATCCAGCTCCCCATCCTGGGGGCCTCCCTGGCCGGGCTCCTGAACGGCCTGGAGCTGGAGCTGCAACTCTCCCCCGGGGACGTCACCAACAAGAACTTCACCATCGGCCCGGCCGGGGTCTGGCCGGGGTACTACAAATGGGCCGGCTACAGCGACTTCGTGGCGTCGTTGGCCTTCCGGCCGCTGGGCGGGGAGCTGGCCCTGTGCCAGCGCTACTACCGGCGGTTGCATCGCGGCGCGGGATGGGCCTCTAACGCAACGACCATTACCTTCAACGCGGCCTTGTCGCCACCGATGCGAACCGCCCCCACCATGGGACTGCTTACCACCACCCTTTTGGCGGCAACAGGCGGCGGATGGGGCGATGCGACGGCTAGTCCGCTATCAATCAACGCCACCCAATTCACCCCGCATGCCATCAAGTATCGACTGACTGGATGGACCGGCCTCAGCACGACCATCGGATACAGCATCGTTGAAGACAACTGGGGCGAACTGAGCGCCGAGCTTTAGGAGGGAGTCATGGACATCACGAGCGTGACCATCACCCCGGAGGGCAACTACTTGGTCGCCCTGGCCGACGGCCGGCTTCTGGCCGTGCCCGACGACCCGGCCAACGCCGACCGCCAGACCGTGGCGGCCTGGGAGGCGGCCGGCGGAGTGATTGGAGAGTCGGTGGTGGACCTGGAGGCCCGGCGGGCCGAGCGCCAGGGGGAACTCCTGGCCGTGGTCAACCGGTTCATTGAGGCCAAGCCCGACGGCCGCACCCGCTACGACACCAACCTGAAGCTGAACGTCATCATGGCCGGCGTGAACGCCATGGCGGCCGGCCAGGCCAAGCCCGCCGCGGTGGCTGCGGTGGAGGCCTGGATCGCCGCGGTGCAGGCCGAATACTTCAGCCTCAAGGCCGCCCTGGCCGCGGCCGCCACCCCGGAGGAACTGGACGCCGTGGACCTCACCTGCGGCCGTCTGGAAGGGCTCTACGGCGTGGCCGGCAGCCAGGCCCCCGACCCGGACGTGACCACCGCCGACCTGGTGGGGCAATAGGAGCGCGCCGTGACCGGTGTGGAACTCCTGCAAGTCGGGGCCTTGGTGATCGGGGTGGGCGCGCCGGTGGTGAGCCTGGCCGTGTGGTACGGGGTCACCAACCAGCGGGTGAAAAGCATCGAAACCATGCTGGCCTGCATGCAGGGCCGGGAGGACGCCTGCCGCACCGCGGTGGACCTGGAGGTGGACAAGCTGCACACCCGGGTCACCCGCAACGCGGAGGAGATCGCCAGGATCAAGGGCCGGCTGAATGGTCACCTCTTTGCCGGAGGGCACGATGGACCTTGAAAGCTTGAGGCCGCAAATCTGCGCGGCCGCGGAAAAACACAACCTGCCGCCAGCCATCCTGGCCGGCCTGGTCATGGTCGAGAGCAGCGGAAACCCCGACGCCATGCGCTACGAAAAAGACTACCGCTGGAAAGTGGGTTTCGGTCCTGGGGAAGTGTTGTACCTCCCCCCGGGCTGCACCAAGGCCACCGAGCGCAATGGCCAGGAAACGTCCTGGGGCCCGGGCCAGATCATGGGCGCCACCGCCCGGGAGATGGGCTTCAAGGGCTGGTTCTCCGAGCTCTGCAAGCCGGCTGTCGGCCTCGACTACACGGCCCGCTACCTGGCCCTTTGCCTCAAACGGGCAAAGGGGGACTTGGTCGGAGGGCTTTTGAAATACAACGGCGGCGGCGACCCCGGCTATCCGGACCGGGTGCTGGCCGCGGCCAAGACCTTCTCTCAACTTCCGAAAGGAGATGATTCCATGTTCAGTTCCTTGCCCCTGCCCAACTGGCTATTCTCCCTGGCCATGGGCTACGCCGTCAAGTCCCTGCCCCAGCTCTCCAGCGCCGCGCGCAAGTTCTGCGTGGAGAAGGTGGAGGCCTTCTACCAGAAGGCCCTGGAAACCGAGGTGGCCTGGGACGATTGGACCGCGGCCTTTCTCCTGGGCCTGTTGAACGCCAAGGCCCCGGGCGACCTGGCCGGCGTTGACCTGAAGACCTTCGCGGTGAACGCCCGCAAGATGAGCGGCGTGGCCCGCGAGGCGCTGACCGAGGTGCTCCAGGCGCTCTACGCCTTTGCCCTGCAGACCGACAACAGCTTCGACGACATGGCCGTGGTCTGCCTGGCCCAGCTCCTAGGGATCGAGTTGACCGAGCCCCTGGCCCAGGCCGCCTGATGGACCGGCTGGGGGAATTCTTGCTGTGGCTCTGGCGGCTCCTGGGCCGGCGGGGACGGTCGGTGACCGCCCTGCCGGACCAGGACGGCGCCGGGCCGCTGGGGAGGAAAGAGCTATGAGGTTTAGCGGACGCCAGTTTAACCCTGGCTTAAAAATTGGGTGGAGATCCATGAGGAAACTTAGCTGCCGCTTAATGCTGGCCCTGGTTTTGCTCCTCCTGTTGGGGGTGGGTTGCACTTCAAAGGTCACCCGGACCTATGGCCCCAATGGGGAGGTGCTTAGCGAGACCAAAACCCTGACCAACCAGGACGCCTACTACGAAGCCCAGGCCCAGATCCGCAAGGCCATGGCCCAAAACCCCCGGCGGCACCGCATCGAGTTCCGGCCCCTGGACCCGGGGAAGCCCGTTGTGGTGCAGAACGCCAGCATCGTGATGGACGTGGCGGCCGACGATCCGCTGATGCACGCCGGACCCCTGGCTGCACCGAGAAATGAAGTGGCGGAAACGGTGGACGCTTTCACCCGGCCCCTCGGGGGAAACCTGGTTGCATGGTTGACTGCCGGATGGATGGTCACCAGCACCAGCGCCGACCGCCGGGAGGAGAACCTGGCCGCCCAGGCCCGGCCGACCTACAACACCGAGGTGGGCGGAGACTACTACACCGGGGACCGCTCCGGGCCGGTGGGCGGCAACCGCTACGACGGCACGGGCAACGGCGACAACCGGGACAACCCCACGGACAACTCGGATCACAGCCAGACGGAGACCCCCCCGGGCGGGGGAGGGGAGAACTAGGTGGAACAGGCGGGGGAGTGGAGGCTCCCCCACTGGCCCGGTGTGGGCGCACCGGACCACGGCCAAGGCCGCTGTTCCATAAGGGCGGTTATCCATAGCAGCTTTGGCCAAGAGTGTAAAGGAAACGCTGTGATAGCAACTGCCCCATTGCGTGGCTGGCTGGGCGGCAAATCGCGCCTGGCCCGCACCATCGTGGAAAGGATCCCCGAGCACACCTGTTATGTGGAGCCCTTCGCCGGCGCGGCCTGGGTGCTGTTCCGCAAACCGCCCAGCAAGGTGGAGGTGTTGAACGACATCAACCGGGACATCATGACCCTGTACCGGGTGCTGCAATACCACTTGGAGGAGTTCCTGCGCTATTTCAAATGGGCCCTGGTCAGCCGGGAGGAGTTCGAGCGCATCCGGGCCCTGCCGCCGGAGAGCCTTACCGATATTCAGCGGGCGGCCCGGTTCTACTACCTCCAGAAGACATGCTTCGGGGGCCGCACTTGTTCCCCCAGTTTCGGGGCTTCCGCCTGCCAGCCTCCCCGGCTGAACCTCCTGCGGATCGAAGAGGAGCTGTCCGCCGCCCACCTCCGCCTGTCCCGGATCCTCCTGGAGTGCCTGCCGTACGGAGAGGTGATCACCCGGTACGACCGGCCGGAGACCTTCTTCTACCTGGACCCGCCCTACTGGGGATGTGAGAAAGACTACGGCCGAGGGGTGTTTTCCCGGGAAGACTTCAGCCTTCTGGCCGAGTTGCTGGCCGGCGTCTCGGGGAAATTCATGCTGTCCATCAATGACGTGCCGGAGATCCGCGAGTTGTTCGCCGGTTTCTCCAGGAAGGAGGTGCGCCAGCGCTATTCGGTTGGGCCGGACAACGGCCAGCACAAGCCGGAACTCTTGATCACCAACTACTGAGGAGGAGCTTATGGGAAACGGCTAGACCCACCACCCATCCCGCCAGTCACCCTACCTGATACCCCACCCCCGCCCCGGCCCAACGGCCGGGGTTCCTTCTTGGAGGCGCCGGAACACCCCAGGATATGGGGGGAAAGGCCCCCACCGGCAGGCCGCCGGAGGTCTATGCAAACTCTTTGCAAAATGCGAAGAGTAGCCGCCTATTTCAGGAGATTTCAGCCGATTCGCGGGTCGCGCTTGACGGGGCTAACCAACTGGGGTATATGGTTTTTTCACAACTTAGCCGGCGTAGCTCAGGGGCAGAGCAGCTGATTCGTAATCAGCAGGTCGCGGGTTCAATTCCCATCGCCGGCTCCAGAAGACATTAAGCAAATCAGCTTTCTAAGCCATCCCCCACCGGAGACGCCCGGTGGGGGATGGCGCGTTTTGGCCTTTTGACAGTCCCTTATGGGCTGGGTGGTATTCCGCAAATCAGGTATCCCCATCCGAAGACGCCCACCTTGACGGGCGCACCTCATCTGCCCGGTCTATTTTTTAGCCGCCGGCAGAAAACCATATTTCCGGTAAATGGCTTGCCCTTCCTGGCTGATCAGAAAATCCAGGAAGTCGTTGGCCGCCTGGGCATGCGGCGCGTCCTTCATTTTCGCCGCGGTGTAGGTGACAAACTGGTTCATTTGGTCGGGTATCTCGATCATGCCGATGGGGTTTTTGATCATGGCCTGAAAATATGGTTCCGTGTACCAAGTGGGGCCGCAGTCGCTCTGCTTTTGCATGATGCTGATGGGGGTCTGGCGGTGGTGCATGTGGGTCAGCCAGGTGGTGCCGGCCCCCAGCTTGGTCTGCATGATTCTGGTTACGAGATCCTCGCCACCCGCGGCCCTAAAGGCTTTTTCGATGGGCGTGGCGATACCTTCCCATTTGGGGTTGGGCATGGCCACCTTTATATCGTCTCTTCCCAGGTCCTGTAGGCTCTTGATGCCTTTGGGATTGCCTTCATACACCATGATGGCCAGGCGGTTGCCGGCGTAGTCTTCCATCCGGTCGAACCAACCTTTTTCTTTCTGAATTCTCAGCAGACCGCCGCGGCCGCGCGTGTACACATCCGGTTTGTGGGCAATGCGCAGGCTCCCCACGATCACCGCGCCTTGCTCGATTTGCTGCGCTTCGATGCCCGGCGGAAGGGTTTCCCAATAGATGCGCTGGTATTGGGGATACTTCTTTTGAAAGGCCTGCATCAGCTCATGGGTCACCATGAATTGGTTGCCCGCGAAGAACACCACCAACTGCGGGTCAACCACGTCACCGTGCAGGTCGGCCAAGTCGTTGACGCCCCGGAGACTGAATTTCTTGCCGTCGGTTGGAGTGCCCACCCAGGGGGGATATACCTGGGCCGCCAAGGCCGGCAGAGCCCAGGCGACCGCCAGGACCGCGGCGACCAGGATTCGGACCAATATTTTAGGCGTCATCGGAACTCCTTTTCCGCGAACTTTGGTTTTGCGAGCGATTAGTAAAACGGAAGGAAAGCATAACCCTTGAGTTCATAGGTGGGCACCGCGACCAGAGCCGACAAGGTGATCTCGAATTGCGGATTCACGTCCGTGTGCGCTATGTCGTGCTCGGCCAGGCCTTGGCCGCAGACCAACAGCTTCACGCCGGCCTTTTTGAGCTGGTCGATCAGCTTCAGGTTCGCGTTGGCAAAGCCGTGCTTCTTTTGGAACAGCTCAGGCTTCAGCACGGCTTCGGTGGCCGGGCCGTGGAGCACCACCACCACCTTCATCTTATCCGGGCCCATGCCCGCGGAGTCGAATGCGTTCAGCAACCGGGCCACCTTGGCCAAGCCCGGCACCACTTTGCCCTCCATTTTGGGCCAGCCGGTTAGGTCGAAGAGGACCTTATATTCCAGGCTGGGATCCGGCTGCACCGCGGCCTGGGGCAAGGAGACGATGCCGCCTTCACCCTTTATGGCGGGATATTGCCAATCAATGGCCCAGCTTGGCGCACCAAATGACAAAACCAGCAGGATGGCCATGACCGAAGGGGAAAGTATTTTCATCTCGTCTCTCTCTTTCCGCTGCCGCCCCAATGGGCCGGCATCAATTGGTTGTCCGCAAAGAGGCAACGAAGCTCACCAGCCCCCAACGGGTCGCCTCGGGCAACTCATTGAAGGGCTGCATCACGGTTCCGTCGTAGCCGCTGGTGATGACCGCGAAGGCATATTGCGGCGTAAGCCCGTACTGGGAGAGATCCGGCGGCGCCGGCGAGAGATTGTGTCCGAAGACGCTTACCTGCCCCCGCTCGCCGTGGCATTTGGCGCAGGTATTGGCGAAAATCTCACGCGCCGCCGCCGCATTCCCGGGAGGTCCGTCCGGCTGGGGCTGGGCGGTAAGCTGGAACCGCGCCTGCAAATAGTCCAAGAGCGAGTCCAGCTTGCTCTGCTCGAATATGGAGAAATACGGCATGCCCGAACCAATGACGCCTTGCAGGATAATTTGCTTGGCGTAATTTCGCTCGGCCCGCACCGCGTTCAGCCTTTCCGGCGGAATTATCAGGGGCGCCGCCTCCGCCCCGTGGCCATCGCCCGCCATACCGTGGCAAAACGCGCACGACCCGGCATAAATGGTTTCGCCATTGTCATAGACCGTGCCCAGACGGCCGCGGAATTGGTCGAAGGATATCTCCTGGAAAGGCGAAAGTTGGCTGCTCAGTTGGGTGGCCCTGGCCGCCAGCGCCGTCTGGACCGGAGCCACGGCCTGGTGTTGCAGGAACTGGCGGGCCAGCAGCATGGCGACGAAGACCACCGGAAGCAGCGCCAAACTCCACTTCAGGCGCGCGGGCCGGGGCGGCTGGGTCCGGTAGAAGGCCAGGCCCACCAGAAGCATGGCCGCGGCCACGCCCACGGTCACGGCGCTCATCACCGCCGGGGTCAACCGCTCCTGCACGCTGAGCAAGAGCAGCACTCCCGCCACCACCTGGAACAGGGTGGCCACCACTATCCAATTGGACAGATGATAATGCCGGTCCTCCGAGCCTTTGGTGGAGAACAAATAGTGGAAGGCGCCGCCGAACAGGGCCGCGGCGCCCAGGATGTGCAGATAGCGCATGAGCCAGTGAAACACCAGGCCCGGCTCGTCCCCCAGGCCGTTGGCCGCCACCCGCGCCCACTTGTCCGGGCTCTCCACCAGGGTGAGCACCGCGGTGAATACCGCGGGGACAGCCAGCAGGGCGGCCAGGCCCAAAACTCCGAATATCAGGTGGCCCAACGGATGCACCGTCATTTTGTGGCCCAGGGTGTCCAACGAAAGGAACGCGAAGATCATGAGCCCGGTCAGGCCCAGCCAATAGGGGGCCAAGATGGCGGCGGCCGTCAGGAGCGGGATGCTCCACAACACCTGGATGATCAACAACGGCGCGATCCCCAGCACCACGGCCAGGCTTTTCAAGGCCAGGTGGATGCGCAGCACCCGCTTGTCCCAACGTAGTTCAAAGCGGTAGCCCGTGAGCCAGGAGTGGATAAAAAAGAAGACCGCGATCATGGCCGTGCCCAACATCAGCAACACGAACAAGAGATGCAGGGCAAAACTCGCGAAGAGCAAAAGCTCCATGAGGGCGTCGCTTAAGGGTTTGCCCAAAAGCAAATCATGCAGATTATTCATGGGCGGCCTCGCTCCAGACCGCGGGCGGAACCGCTTGCAGCGACCGTTTCTCTCCGGTCAGCGCGTAAAGATAGGCGCCCAGGGTTCTCGCCTCGGCCTCGGTGCCGGAAAAGGGAGGCATGAACGGCACCATGCGGTTGGCGTTGTTGATCAACACGTAGATCGAAGGCTGGGTCCGCCCGCGCAGGCGGCCGCGGATATCATTGATCCCTCCGATGGTGTGGCAGACCCCGCAATTGCTGGCGAACAAGGCATGGCCCGCCGGGTCCCGGGGCTGGATAGCCGCGGGCTGCGCCGGGTACCAAGCCGCGTGGGCCAGAAAACCACGCTTTTTAAGGTAGAGGCTTTCGGAAAGGTTGATCTGGTTGGCGTACTGGTAGCCCGGCATAAGATAGGGCCCCCGGATGAATTCCCGGATGCGCTCAAACTCCGCCACCAGGCCGATGGCCAGGACCAGGGCCGGAATGATGAGCAGTTTGGCGGCCAGACGCCGGCGGGTCAGTGCGGCGGCCCCCACGGCGGCCAGCAAAAGCACGGCCAGCAGATTGCCCAGCCAAAAGAGCCACGGTTTTTGCGCCAGATGCGAGGTGAGCACCGCGAAGAGGCTGTGGGTGAAATAGGTCTGGGGCACGCGCTGAAAGTAGAGCCAGGTGGCCAGCGCGCAAAGCCCGCCGGCGGCGAGGAGCCAGCCCCCCGCGAGCCTGACCACGCTCTCTCTGAGCGAGGGCGGGGCCTGGCGGGAAAACAGCAAAAAACCCAGGCAGAAAAGCGCGCCCAAGGCCAGGCCGCCGAAAAAGCGCAGGGCCAGTTGGGGCCAAAAGGTGGGATTGAAAAAGGCCGAGACCAGCCGCTGGTTTTGCACCCACCCGTCCGGGGTGAGCATGAACCCCAGGATGCCGGAGATCAGAAAAGCCGACACCAGGGCCACCGCCACGTACGACCAACCCAAGGCCACGTGCCAGCCTTGCCGGGCGGGCCGCAGGCGGTCCCACAGGAAATAATAGGGCAAGAGGATCAGCACCTCCAAGGTGAAGGCTATCCATTCGATGAACCAAGGCCAGAAAAAGACCCGCAGCAGGGAGCCGATGCCGGCCGGGGCCAATACGCTCACGGTGAACCAGATGCCGGCGCCGGTCACCGCGCCCACCGCGGTGATGATCACCACGGCGGGCTTGAGCAGGTGCTGGGCCAGATCTGCCAACGCAGGGTCGTTCCGGCGCAGGGCCAAGTGCTCCAAGAGCACCACCAGGCTCACCACGCCAAGGGCCAAACCGTGACTCAGCACCACGTGCAGGACCGCCACCAGCGCGATGGTCATGCCTTGGCCCAGACCGGGGACATAAAAAACGGGAAACAGCATTTGGTCACCTGGCCGCTGAGAAATGGGGGCGGGGCTGGGTCAAGGCGTAAGCCGCCACGTCCCAGGCTTGTGCGACCGTCAGCGTGGGGTTGCTCTTGGGCATGAAGTGGTGGGTGAAGGCCGCGAAGTTCTTGATCTTGTGCATGCCGGCCCCGTCGTTGAAGGAAGCGGGGCCCCACAAGGGTGGCGCGATATTGCTTCCCAAGCCGTCGTTGCCGTGGCAGCGGGCGCAGACTTGGCTGAAGATCTCTTTACCCGTCGTCTGGTCCGGCTGGTGATCTTCCGCCAGCTTCTTCAGCCCCAACCAGGGGATCTGGGCGTAGATGGGCAGCCCCTTGGAGATCCAATGATAATAGGCCATGAGGGCCTGCATGTGCCGGCCTTCCGGGGGAAGCGGCTTGCCGTTCATGCTGCGTTGAAAACAACCCTGGGTGCGGGTGACCAGGTCGGTGACGTACTTCTGGCGGTCGCGGTATTTGGGATAGGTGGCCGCCACCCCCACCAGGGACAGGGTGTTGCGCTCGCGGCCCGCGTTGAAATGGCAGTTGCGGCAGTTCAGCGTGTTGCCCACATACTCCTTGGCATAGGTCTGGGTGTCCATCAGGATGTGATAACCCAGCATTACGCCCTCGCGGATGTCGGCGGGCGCGTCTTCCGGACGGGGTGGCGCAAACACGATTGGCGACGCCTGCAAGGTTTCGCCAGGGCCTTGGCCGGCCATAAGGCTGCGATTGGCGGGGGGGCCGAACATCGAACTGAACATGGCGTATAGACCCGTGCCGGCCAGAATCAGCGCCACCACCAAAACCAGGGCGATGGAAATTCCACGGGAACTCAAGGTTGCTCTCCCCTATGAGGCTTTGCGGGATGTTAAAGCGTATTGCGCAAATCCGGAAACAAGCGGCGGCCGACCCCCAGTAAACCGCTAAAGGTTGCTGGGGGTCGGTTAGGATTAGTCTAACGCTTATCAGCCCCGAAAAGGACGCCATGCGTATATTTTGCCTGCCTTTGTCGGAATGTCTGAGCACAATTTCGCGGGCTACCTGGCAGGCAGGCTTCCTTGGTAATGCGTATAATTTTAGTAGGTGTTGGGGCTCCTGAAACTCAGTGCAGGCTGAGCCAGGTAGAGGCGCAGGATCCGCGAACGAGCCAGGGGCGCTCGGTGAAGGCCGAGTTGGGCGCGTTTGGCCGGGGCTGGGCCCGTTTCATTATGACTCCAGGGTTGTATGCCGGAGTCAGACGGCCGCTTTGTGGTTAAAAGGCTGGCTGTTTAAGAGGTTGTGAAAGAGGTAAAGTCCTAGCCTTGCACTGGTATTTTCTGCTTTTGTGCGGGCGTGTATTGAGGCCGGAACAAGTCAGTAAAATATGGGGGGTGGCATGGAGCCTAATTACTTTCCCGGACGTCTTCCGGAGGAACAACCAGGGCCGAAATTTTGGAAGGGTAAAAAGCCTACTGGGGAAGCATTGCGGCAGATTTTAGAGGATCATGAAGATTGGGTTAAAGATGGTTGGCAGGGGAATCCGCCGCATATCCCCAGCGGGGCCAACCTCAGCTTCGCAGATATCCGCTTTGCCGATTTCAGCCGGGCCACCTTCACCGGGGCCAAACTTGTTGCGACCGAACTAAGGAGAGCATTGCACGGGGCGTCCTGCCCCGTGCAATGTCGGCTTGGCAAAAACGTGACTCCACCCCAGCAAGCAGAGCTTGCCGGGGGCCCGGGTTTTGCCAAGCCTCACAAATTGCAAGCTTTTTGAAGTGTGCAAATTGGCGGGCCATCCTTGGCCCGCATCGGCCGTTGCCTGACGTAATCATGTTTCACAGCCATTTTTGACATAATATCAACACGTTTTATGTGTATAACCATGCAATGGCCTCAAATTGAGACCGTTGCACAAGGCTCCCTGCCTTGTGCAACGATCGGCTTGGCAAAAACCGGGCCCGCATGAGACCATTGCAACATCAAAACCACCAAAAACTAGATAACTTATCGTTATTATAATTGTTTTTCAGGTCTTGCCGTGCAATGGTCTCAATTTCCTGGGGAGCCGCCTGTCTTCCGCCTACGGAAGCCCCAGGTTTCTTGCTTTCGCCAAGCACCAAGAGTTTCTGGAGGAGTTGAGAGAAAGCACCAGCGGAAGAGTTCTTTACTGGATTTGGAACGTTTTCGCCGATAGCGGCCGGTCCCCCTGGGGTTGGATGGCTTGGTCCGTGGGTTCTTGTTTGGCCTTCGCCGTGCTTTTCATCCTGCTCCAAAACCACGATCCCGCCTCTTTTGCCTTCAACTCTCCAACGAGAGTCCAATACAGCAAGCTGGCCATGCCGTATTACAGCGTGGTCACCTTTCCCACTTTGGGGTTTGGGGATATCACGCAGCACTCTGATGGGGCCCGCCTCGCGGTCATGGCCGAGGTGGTGCTCGGTTACGTCAGGTTGGGCGGCCTGATTTCCATCTTCGCCAACCTCATTACCCGCCGGTTTTGACCCGCCCCGGGCAGAAAGTCCGCCCGACTTGGCCGCGGTGAGGCCAGCCCGGGGCCTGGCGGGGCCTGGAAGACTCTCCCTCGGCCAGGCTCCCGCCGCCAACCAGCCAACCGAGCGGCCAACGGCTGCCCAACCCTCTTCTGCCCCCCAAGCGCCAGGACACCCGACAAGTCTCCTTGCCAGCACCTCCGCATGAAGTCAGACTAATAACCAGCAACCAGCCAAGCCGCCGAGCCCACCAGGGAGAGTGGCGACGAATCCGCCCCCAACGCCCGCGAGGAAGCTCGCCGGCTCAAGTAAAAGGGGAAAAATGAACGAAGACCGCTCGCCCGCCAGCTTGAATCTGGAAGTGACCGACCAAGACATCCTGGAAGCCATGCAGGAAATTCAGGGGTACCTGGACATAACTCCCGGAGACTTCAAGGAGCTGTATTTAAAGGCCTTTCAGCATGCCCGCAAGCGTTTCCTGAACTCCCGGCGGGCCGCGGAAGTGATGACCACCCGGGTGGTGACCGTGGCCGACACGACACCTTTGCAGGAGGTGGCCGAGACCATGGCCGCCCAGGGCGTGGCCGGGGTGCCGGTATTGGATGAGCGCGGAGCCGTGGCCGGGGTCATCTCGGAAAAAGACTTTTTGGCCCTGATGCAAGAGGGGCGCGGCGGGACCTTCATGTCCGTGGTGGCTGGCTGCCTCAGCACCCGGGGCTGCCTGGTCGCCCATCTGCGCGGCAAAACCGCGGCCGAGATCATGAGCGCCCCGGCGGTCTGCGTGGGCCCCGAGGACACCGTGGGCCAGATGGCTGAGCTGTTCACGGCCCGGGGCATCAACCGCGCTCCGGTGGTGGACCCCCAAGGGCGTTTGCTGGGTATTGTCACCCGCAGCGATCTGCTGCGCCAAGCCCCCCGGAAGCAGCCGTCATGAAGTACCTGGCCAAGATGAAGGGAGCGGGGCAGAGTCCTCCCCGGGTGGGGACGGCCGAGGTGATCTGGTCGTGGCTGGGTGCCTTTCTGGGCATCGGCGCCGTGGGGTTTCTCCATGCCCAAATGCTGCAAGGGGTCGGGCGGGGTCTGTTGATCGGTTCTTTCGGGGCCTCGGCCGTGCTGGTCTACGGCGCTCCCAAGAGCCCTCTGGCCCAACCCCGCAACCTTATGGGCGGGCACGTGCTCTCGGCCCTGGTGGGAGTCGCAGTGTGGCAGCTCCTGCCGGGCCAGGTGCCCTTGGCCGGGGCTTTGGCCGTGGCCACGGCCATTGCGCTTATGCACCTGACCAAGACCTTGCACCCCCCGGGCGGGGCCACGGCGCTGATCGCCGTGATCGGCGGCGACGCCATCCATTCCCTGGGTTACCTCTACGCCTTGCTTCCCGTGGGCATGGGGGCCGTGGTTATGCTGTTGGTGGGGTTGATCTTCAATAATCTGGCCAAGGGGCGCCGCTATCCCGAGTTCTGGCTGTAACCTCCCTGGGGGCGGCTGCGGAGCAGGGAGAGAGGTATTTGGACATCAAGCTCAAGCGTGTCTACGAGCCGGCGGAGCCCCAGGACGGCGCGCGCTTCCTGGTGGAGCGCCTCTGGCCGCGGGGGGTGAGCAAGGAGCGGGCGCAACTCACGGACTGGCTGCGGGACCTGGGCCCCAGTCCGGAGCTGCGGCAGTGGTATGCGCACGACTTGGCCCGCTGGGACGAGTTCGCCCAGCGCTACACCGCGGAGCTGGCCCAGCCGGCCCGGGCTCCGCTGTTGGCGCGCCTCCGCCAGGCCGCGGCCGAGGGCCCGCTCACCCTGGTGTTCGCCACCCGCGACGCGGAGCACAGCAGCGCCTGGCTGCTGCGGAAATTCCTGGAGGACCAACCTGCTCCGGAGGCCTGAGCCGCGGATCAGCCGTCACGGGCGAGTGGCTATGGCCGCGGGGCTTTCCGAGAGAGGTAAAAGGTAAACCGGGTGTAACCCGAGGTCCGTTTGGCCGGTTCCTGCTGCCGTTTGGTGACCGCTCCCCAGCCTCGCGAAGTTTCGCTCTGGGACCGTTTTGGTGGCTTGGTTGGTCGCGTTGAGGCATTATACCTTTAAGGGCCAAGGTGAGGGAATACCAGGGCCATCAGGCTTCCGCACCAGTGGCCCGCATCGCCCTGCAAGATGCCTTCCCGTGACCATCAAGACACCCTGGCGAAGGATGAGATAGAATGGCCCGCATTATCGGTCGAGTTGTCGCGATCTCGGTACTTGTCTTTTTGACCACCTGCCTTTCCGCCTTCGCTGCCAGCCCCAACGGTAAAAGAGTGGCGGCCCTGGCAGCCGCGGAGAGCTGGCTGAAGTTGGTTGATGAGGGCGACTACGCCGGGAGTTGGCAACAGGCGGCAGAGTACTTAAGGGGGGCCATCACGGAGGACCAATGGGTTCAGTCACTACAGGGCGTCAGGTCTCCGTTGGGCAAGGTCCTAGCGCGCAAGGTGAAGGACATGACTCACCACACCTCCCTGCCCGGTGCTCCCGACGGCGAGTATGTGGTGATCCAGTTCAGCACCTCCTATCAGCATAAAGCGGCGGCGCTGGAAACCGTCACCTGCCTGTTGGACCAGGCGGCATGGAGAGTGGCCGGGTACTACATCAAGTAGCAGAACAGAACCGGCCCTTGGCCTCTGGTGTTCGGCGCCCGTGAGGCGGAGCGCAGCAGCGCCTGGCTGCGGCTGAATTTCCTGACAGATAACCCCGATCTGGCGGTCAAGGCAGAGTAAGCAGACTGGCGGGCGGCCAGGCCAGTTGGCGGCCCAGCTTCCCGCTCTCCCCCTCCCCCTCGGCACCCACCACCCTTCCTCAATTTGTGGTAACTTGAGCCGGTCCGGCCAACCCCGGGGCTCGCGGCCTCCTGCGCCGCCGCCGGGGGCGTTGCGGACGGCCGGTCAGCCTGCTTTTCAACCGCCATGCCAAGGATAGCGCCATGCTGAGCATCACCCTGTTTCCGGGCCGTTACCTCCAGGGCCGGGGAGCCTTGGACCACCTGGGCCCCGAGTGCGCCCGCCTGGGCCAAAAGGCCTTTCTCATCGCTTCGCCGCACGCCCAGGCCCATCTGCTGCCCGGGCTGCTGCCCCGGGTTTCCGAGCACTGCGGGGTGGAGGTGGCCTTGTTCGGCCGGGAGTGCTGTGACCAGGAGATCTCGCGGCTGGGCGAGCTTTTCGCCCCGGCCGGCTGCGACCTGGTGGTGGGCCTGGGCGGAGGCAAAACCCTGGACGCGGCCAAGATGGTGGCCCACCAGGCCGGGGTGCCGGCGATCATGGCCCCCACCATCGCCTCCACCGACGCCCCGTGCAGTTCGGTCAGCGTGATCTACTCCCCGGCGGGGACCTTCCAGCGGGCCGAGCACCTGCCCAAGAACCCCCACGCGGTGATCGTGGACACCCAGGTGGTGGCCGCGGCGCCGGCCCGGTTCCTGGTGGCCGGCATGGGCGACGCCCTGGCCACCTGGTTCGAGGCCGAGTCCTGCCGGGTGAGCCGCGCCCCGAACATCGCCGGAGCCTTAAGCTCCCTCACCGCGGTGTCCCTGGCCCGCCTTTGTTGGGACATCATCCGGGAGTACGGCCCGGCGGCCCTGGCCTCCTGCACGGCCCGGGCGGTGACCCCAGCCCTGGAGCGGGTGGTGGAGGCCAACACCCTGCTCTCCGGTTTGGGCTTTGAGAGCGCCGGCCTGGCCGCGGCCCATGCCCTGCACAACGGGCTCACGGCGTTGCCCGCGGCCAAAAACCGCTATCACGGCGAAAAGGTGGCCTTCGGCACCCTGGTGTCCCTGTTCCTCACCGGCCAGACCCCGGAGATCATGAACGAGGTCTATGGTTTCTGCGAAACCGTGGGCCTGCCCACCACCCTGGCCGCTTTGGGCTTCCAGGGGTTGACGGACGAGGACCTTTTCCGGGTGGCGGAGAAGGCTTGCGATCCTTTGGACAGCATGCCCCACGAACCGCATGAAACCTCGCCCGCGATATTGGTGGACCTGATCAAGGCGGCGGACGCCTGGGGCGCGGCCCGCCAGCAGGGGACCCGGCCGCTTTCCGCCTGAGCTAGTTGGTGGGAATAAAAGAAGGTTTAATAAAAATCACCTTGCCGGGGCCGCTCACCCGCCACTCCCCCGCCGGACCCCGGGGGCCGCAGGGGAAGCGGCGGCGGACGGCCGCCAAGGGGAAGGAAGCCATAACCTTATTGATTTTTATGGGTTAGGTTTGCGATAATATCCCATTGCCCCATAAGATTCCAGGATCCTGCACCCACCAGGAGGTACCATGTCCCCAAAAGTGGTGAGCGGGGGGGGCGTGTTGTTTGGGGCCATGGTGCTGGCGGTGCTGTGGGCCGCACCAGTCCCCGGCTGGGCCGAGCCCGCGGCGGGCGAGCCGGTCACGGTCCAGCTTCGCTGGCTGCACCAGTTCCAGTTTGCCGGCTACTACGCCGCGCTGGAAAAAGGCTATTACCGCGAGGCCGGCTTGGCGGTGACCCTCCAGGAGGGCGGCCCGGGCCGCGACCCCATCGAGGAGGTGCTCTCCGGCCGGGCCCAGTTCGGCGCGGCCAGCAACGAACTGCTCCTGGCCCGCCTCCAGGGCAAACCGGTCAAAGTCCTGGCGGTCATCTTCCAACAATCCCCTTCCATTCTTCTGGCCCGCCGCACCCTGGGCATCACCTCGCCCCAGGACATGCAGGACCGGCGGGTGATGATGCTGCCCGGTTTGGGCGATGCCGAGCTCTTGGCCATGTTCCAGAAAGAGGGGATAAGCCTGGACAAGATCCACCGCCTCCCCACCAGTTTCCATATCGATGATCTCATCACCGGCAAGACCGACGTCTTCAACGCCTACCTGACCAACGAGCCCTACTACATGGAACAGAAGGGCATGCCATACACCATCATCCGGCCCTCCACCTACGGCATCCACTTCTACGGCGACGCGGTGTTCACCTCGGAGAAGGAAGCGGCCCTGCATCCGGCCTTGGTCAAGGCCTTTCTGGCCGCCACCCTCAAGGGCTGGTCCTACGCCATGGAGCACCCCGAGGAGATCATCGGGGTTATTCTCACCAAGTACCCCACCAAGAAGACCCGCGATCATCTGCGTTACGAGGCTCTGGCCATGCGCGAGCTGTTGGAGCCGGAGATGATCGAGATGGGGCACATGAACCCGGGGCGCTGGCAGCACATGGCCGACACCTTGGCCCGGTTGGGCATGGCGCCCCAGAACTACGACCTGGCGGGCTTCATGTACGACCCGCATCCCGAGGTGAATCTGACCCCCTATTTCTGGGCCGGGGGGATCACCGGGGGGGGGCTGCTTTTGGTGGGTGGGCTGGCCGTGTTCCTGGCCGGCTTCAACCGCCGGCTCAAGGCCGAGGTGGGCGAGCGCACCCTGGCCGAGGAGCGCTTTGCCGCCATGGTGGCCAACGTGCCCGGGGTGATCTTCCAATTGGACCTGTTCGGGGACGGCCGTCGGGAGTACCGCTACGTGAGCCCGGGGGCCGAGGAATTCTTCGGCGCCTCGCCGGAGCAGGTCGTGCAGGAAAAGATCGCTTTGCCCTGGCATCCCGAGGACGCCCCCCGCATCGCCCGGGAAATCGCCGCGGCTTCGGCCGGCGGCGGCGCCTTCAACCTGACCGGCCGGGTGCTCCTGCCCGCGGGTGAGGTGAAGTGGCTGCAGGTCAACGCCACCTCGACCAGGGGGGAGGGGGATGCCCGGTCGGTCACCGGCTTCATCCTGGACATCACGAGCCGCAAGCTGTCCGAGATGGAGTACCTGGCCACCGAGCGCAAGATCAAGGCCATGAGCCAGGCCGTGGAGGACGCTCTGGTCATGCTGGACAGCCGGGGCCTGGTCCGCTTCTGGAACCCGGCCGCGGAGCGGCTGTTCGGCTACTCCGCGGACGAGGCCATGGGCCTGGAGTTCCACGCCATGGCCGCCACGCCGGACCATCGGGAGCAGGCCCGCCGGGGCCTGGCGGGTTTTGCCCGGGACGGCCGCGGCCCCGTTTTGGGCACCACCACCGAGATCACGGCCCAGGACCGCCAGGGGCGGATCTTCCCGGTGGAGGTGACCCTGTCGTCCTTTCAGGTGGACGAGGCGTGGTACGCCGTGGGAACGGTGCGGGACATCAGCGCCCGCAAAGAGGCCGAGGCCGCCTTGCAGGAGTCGGAGCGCCGCCTGGCCGACATTGTCGACTTTTTGCCCGACCCCACCCTGGTGGTGGACAACGAGGGCCGGGTGCTCTCCTGGAACCGCGCCATGGAGCGCCTGACCGGCGTGCCCAAGGAGGAGATGCTGGGCCGGGGCGATCACGAATACGCGCTGCCTTTCTATGGCGAGCGCCGCCCCATCCTGGTGGATTTGGTCTCCTGTTGGAACGAGGGCCTGGCCCAGCGTTACCTCTCGGTCCAGCGGGAAGGCGACTATCTGCTCTCGGAATCCTTCCATCCCAACCTGGGGGAAAACGGTCTCTTTTTGGGTGGCACGGCCGCCATGCTCTACGACGCTCAGGGCCGGAAGGTGGGGGCCATCGAAACCCTCCGGGACATCACCGTGCGTAAGCGGGCCGAGGCGCTGATGGTGGAAAAGGAGGTGGCCGAGGAGGCCGCCGCCCGGGCGGAACGGGCCCGCCAGGAGGCCGAGGAGGCCCGAGCCCAAATCGAGCAGTACAAGGGTCGTTTGGAACACTTGGTGCAGGAGCGCACCGAGGAATTGCAGGCCAGCGAGGAGCGCAGCCGGCTGTTCCTGCACTCGGTGGACGAGGGCATTTTCGGGGTGGACGACCAGGGGCGGCTGACCTTTGTCAACCCCGCCGCCTTGACCATGCTGGGTTTCGCCGAGGACGAACTCATGGGCCGGATGGTGCACCCCCTTATCCATTACCAGAGAGGGGACGGCCGGGAATATCCCGCCCAGGAATGCCCTTTGCACGCTTCTTTTACCCAGGGCGCCACGCATCACCTGGATGACGAGGTTTTGTGGAAAAAGGACGGTACGCCCATTCCGGTGGAGCTGGCCAGCACCCCGCTGCAACTCCAGGAGCGTTTGTTGGGAGCGGTGGTCACTTTCCGCGATGTCAGCGAACGCCGGAAAGCCGAGGAAGAGCTGCGGCAATACGTCGATGATTTGCAGCGTTTCAACCGCTTGACTCTCGGGCGTGAGTTGAAGATGATCGAGCTTAAGGAAGAAGTCAACGGCCTATTAGGGCAACTGGGAATGCAGAAAAAGTACAAGATTCCGGAGGAGGCCACCGTACAATGACGGGGAGGATATGATCTAAACCTCCAAGTAATGTGGCGGGCTAACCATCTAGATAGTTGACACGTTATACGCACAAAATAGCTTGGCTGCTACCAAGGGAGCTATCATGAGCAACGGTTCCATAGCCATTACGGAAGATCTCGCTCTGGAGGTCCTGCACCAGATTCCCACCCCGGTCATGGCGGTGGACAAGGACATGCGGGTGATTCTGATGAACACCGCTGCCTGCCAATTATTGCACACCCCATTGGAAAAACTGCAGGGCCGGTATTGTTACGAACTTTTCAATTCCAAGCACTGCAACACGCCGGACTGCCGCATGAAAGTGGCCATGTCCCAACTGGCCGCGCAAACGGCGCGCAACGAGGTCACCCTGGATGGCCGGACGATGCCCATCGAGTACACCGCCGCGCCGCTCCTGAATGCCGGGGGTGAGTTGATAGGGGGCTTGGAGTATATCATCGATATCACCGAGCAGGTGCGTTACGAGGAAAAGCTGCAAGAGCAGAGCCGCACCATCCTGGAGATATCCACCCCGGCCATCAAGCTGTGGGACCGCATCATCGTGCTGCCGGTGGTGGGAGTCATCGACTCCGTGCGCGCCATGCAGATGATGGAAGCCATCCTGAACAAGATCATGCAGACTTCCTCCCGGGTCATCATCCTGGATATCCAAGGGGTGCTGGCCGTGGACACCGCGGTGGCCAATCACCTGATCAAGATCACCCGGGCCACCAAGCTCATGGGTTGCCGGTGCATCATCTCCGGCATCTCCCCGGCGGTTTCGCAAACTCTGGTGCAGTTGGGCATAGATCTGGGGGATGTGGTGACCAACTCCACCCTGCAAGACGCGTTGGCCGACGCCTTCAACATGCTCAACCTGGAAGTAATCTCCAAGAAGTAAAGCCGAAGACCACCAGGGCCGGGGCTGTTGCCCGTCCGGGGACGGCCCGGGCCCCCGGGCGGACGGTGTGAGGGCGGCGGGAGAAGTTTATGCAGGGCGCGCACGTGGTTAACGATTGCCTGCTGGCGACGGTCAGCCCGGAGATCGATGAATTGACCGTGCACCAGTGGCGGAACAGCTTGTTGACCCAAGCCCATGAAGAGCCTCTGCGGGGGGTGATCATAGACGTGTCCGCGGTGCGCTACCTGGACACCTCCACCTTCGGGCTGTTGGCCACCACCGCCCGGATGTTGACCTTGCTGGGTCTGACCGTGGTGTTTGTGGGGTTCGCGGCCGGGGTAGCCGCGGCCTTGATCGACCTGGGCGTGGAGACCGACGGAATCAATACGGTGATCACCATGGAGGACGCTTTCCGCTTCATCGACGACGCCGGTTAACCCGACCTGGACCGGGTCCGGCGGCCAAAGACAGGGGGGACGCGCCTCTTCGATGATGGGAACCGGTGATCTCCATGAACCCTAGGGCAGAGTTGATCTTGCAGGTCCAGAGCTACTCCGACACGGCGATAGTGGTCACCCACACGCGGATGCTGGCCAAAAAGCTGGGTTTCAGCGAAAACAACCAATTTCTGGTGGCCACCGTGGCCTCCGAGCTGGCCACCAACCTGGTGCGCTACGCCGGCGGCGGCGAAATCGCGCTGCGGGAGATTGATCAGGACCACCGTAGCGGTTTGCAGGTGGTGGCCCGGGACCAGGGACCCGGCATCGCCGACCTGGACCAGGCCATGCGCGATCATTTCAGCACGGGCAACGGCTTGGGCCTGGGCTTGTCCAGCATCAAACGGATCATGGACGAGTTCATTATTGACACCGCCCCCGGCCGGGGCACCCTGATCACGGTCCGGAAATGGAAATGAACCTGGAGCCCAAGCTGGAATATCACGTGGCCTGGCATGCCCTTACGGGCAGGCCCGGGGAATGCGGCGACGCGGGCCTGATCATCGAGCACGAGCACGACTGCCTCGTGGTGCTTTTGGATGCCCTGGGCCATGGGCCGGAAGCCCATGCCGTGGCGGAAAAGGCCCTGGAAACCATAAACGAGAACCAGGATCTGCCCCTGGTGGAGCTGATGGAAAAGCTGCACGAGAACCTGAAGTACACCCGGGGAGCCGTGGCCGCCCTGGGCCGGCTGGACAAGGCTTCCGGAGAGCTGAAGTTCGTGGGCATCGGCAACATCAACGCCAAGATCTACGGCCCGCACGGCCACACCCTGCTCTCCCGGGACGGCGTGGTGGGCTACATGATGACCCGGCCCCGGCAAGAGACCGTGCCCCTGGGGCCCGGCGACATCCTGGTGCTGTCCTCGGACGGGCTCAGGGCGCACTTTTCCCTGCATGATCACCCCGAGCTGCTGGTGGGTTCGGCCCGCCAGATAGTCGAGAGGATGTTCGGCAATTTCTGCAAGCAAAACGATGACTACTCCTGCCTGGTTCTAAGGTATGGCCTATGAAAGAGCTGGCGACACTCGCCATCCACAGCCATGAAGCCTTGCTGGAGGCCCGGCGCAAGTTGTTCCGCCTGGCAGAGGAAAGCGGGTTCAACGCCTACAACGCCTCCCGCCTGACCACGGCCTTCTCCGAACTCCTGGGCCTGGGCCTGACGGAGGACCACGGGGTGGCGGTGACCCTGGGCCTCCGGGAAAGGCCCAGTGGGCTGGGCCTGGAGATTCAGCTCGCCTACGGCCGTCCCCTGGAGATACCCACGGGATTATTGCACTTTTTCCACCGGGCCGAGCAGAGCCTCACCCGGGAAGGCCTGCCCCGGGTAGTGGCTTTTCAGCGCCTGCCCGCGCGGGACGGGACGTTGTCCCCGGAGTTTCTGGCCCGGCAGCGGGAGATCCTGTCCCAGCCCTCCAAGGCGGAGCTGATCGCCGACCTGCAACGGAAGCACGACGACATCCTGCGCTCCTCCGAGGAACTGAAGACGGCCCAACTGGCCGCCGAGGAGGCCAAGGCCGATTTGAAGGAGCAGGTGCGGGAGCTTTCCGAAGCCCGGCGGGCCATGCTGAACATCTTGGAGGACCTGGACGAGGCCAAGCAGGATGCCGTGGCCGCCACCCAGGCCAAGAGCGATTTCCTGGCCAACATGAGCCACGAGATCCGCACCCCCATGAACGCCATCATCGGCATGAGCCATCTGGCGCTCAAGACCGAACTGACCCCCAAGCAGCACGACTATCTGCAAAAGATTCAGTCCTCGGCCAAGGCGCTGTTGGGCATCATCAACGATATCCTGGACTTCTCCAAGATCGAGGCCGGCAAGCTGGCCATGGAGATCATTGATTTCGACCTGCACAAGGTGCTGCAATCCGTGGCGGATCTGGTGGGCGCCAAGGTGCAGGAAAAGGGCCTGGACTTTCTCTTCGACGTGGACCCCCAGGTGCCGGTGCAACTCAAAGGCGATCCGCTGCGCCTGGGCCAAGTGCTCACCAACCTCACCAACAACGCGGTCAAGTTCACCGAAAAAGGCGAGATCGTCATTTCGGTGCGCCTGGCGGAACAAACCGAGGAAGAGGCCCAGGTGCGCTTCACGGTGCGCGACACCGGCATCGGCATGACCCCGGAGCAGGTGGGGCGGCTGTTCCAGGCCTTTTCCCAGGCCGACACCTCCACCACCCGCAAGTACGGCGGCACCGGCCTGGGGCTGACCATCAGCAAGCGCCTGGTGGAGATGATGCACGGCGAGATCTGGGTGGAGAGCGAGCCCGGGGCGGGCAGCCAGTTCATCTTCACCGCCCGGTTGGGGGTGGGCCAGGCCCGGGCCCGGCGGGAGCTGGCTCCCCATCCCGATCTCAGGGGGCTCAAGGCCCTGGTGGTGGACGACAACGCCACCAGCCGGGAGATTCTGGGCCACATGCTCAGGAGTTTCTCCATGGAGCCCAACCAGGCCCCCGGCGGGGCCGAGGCCCTGGACGAGCTGCGAGCCGCCGACCAGGACCGGCCTTATGACCTGGTGCTGTTGGACTGGCGCATGCCGGGCATGGACGGCCTCACCACCGCCCGGCACATCAAAGAGGACCTGCGGCTCTCCCAGGCGCCGGTCATCATCATGGTGACGGCCTATGGCCGCGAGGAGGTGATGCACGGCATCGAACAGGTGGGCCTGGACGGCTTCCTGATCAAGCCGGTGAGCCCCTCCATGCTGATGGACTCTATCATGGCCGCCTTTGGCCAGGAGGTGATCCGCCCGGCCGGCGGGCCGCGGGAGAGCGGCGAGGCGGGCGTGGAGAATCTCTCCGGCGCCCGGGTCTTGTTGGTGGAGGACAACGAGATCAATCAGCAAGTGGCCCAGGAGATCCTGGAAGAGGCGGGCCTGGTGGTGACCATCGCGGCCGACGGCCTGCAAGGGGTGAACGCCGCCAAGGCCGGGGATTTCCAGGCCGTGCTCATGGACGTGCAGATGCCGGTGATGGACGGCTACACGGCCAGCCGCACCATCCGGGAGGACCCGGCCCTGGCCGATCTGCCCATCATCGCCATGACCGCCAACGCCATGGC